>NZ_JBALDN010000056.1:0-208785 GCF_036917375.1 Nostoc sp. | reverse complement strand
CGAGTCGGTGCAAGTTTTTTCTAATCAGCACCTTAATGGCTCGATAGCTTTCTTGTCTATTCCCTCAACTAAAAATTGTCCGGAGTATTGTTAAAACAGGAAACGGAAATAGAGGATTTGGGTGAGAGCGATCGCTTCTTACCTTATGCCGATCGAGGTGAAATTATCCTTACCAACCAGACCCACAGGTATTAGAGAGGGCGATGCCTGCGGCTGACTCTTCGGTGACGCAGCAGGGTGTAATGCTCACACTGGACTACATCAAGCTATTTATGAATTGCGACATGGGTCGGTAACTGAAGGCAAGCAGATAATCGCTCTTGCTGATTGCACAGAGCAGTAAATACGTTGATGATACTTTGAAGATTGTGAAAGGTTTTTCACTATCATTTGCGTGAATTAAAAAACTTTAAACAAGAACGGGCTATGGTAATAAGATGGGTGGGGTGAACTCTGAGCTATTGAAAAATAAATAGAAAAAGATTACCAAAGCTCATTTTGGGCTACTCTAGAACTAGGCATCAAACATCGCTTACTATTGAAAAATTTTTCATAAACTCGCTGCTGTAGAATTTGCAGTTCATCTAAGCATAAATCTTTATTTATACTAAACTTCTACAACTTTAATTCCAGACTAAAATTCCCGAACAATATCTTGCCCAATTCCTTAAAATCTGACCCAAACAACTGGAACACACTAATCTTCGCCTTCTCGCACACAGGAATAATCAACTTCACCAAATGATAAGGTTGACTTTGATTTGTTCTTGAGGCTATCCTCAACGATTCCATAATTCTTCCTAAATCTCCCAATAACTTCACATCCTTTCCAATTGCTTGTTCAAACACTAACAAAATCAATTGTAATCTTCGGGTTAACTCGATCGGGATGGGTTTATATCCTAATTGGGGAGTAAGTGCAATTAATTCGCTAATTCCTTGAATATTAACTCGATATTTCTCTATTTCTTCTTCGCCTTTAATTTACTGTCCTAACCACCCGTAACAACGAGAACAAAATCCCGCAGGTGAAAACCTCGTGATCACAGGTAAACGGGAACCACAATGAGGACATTCTTCTATTAATCGCTGTTTGTGAATCAAACAAAATTCTACATCCTTAAATGACCATAATAATGGTTCATAGATAGTTTTGTTATCCTGCATCCACTCTTCCCAACAACAAGGACACCAAGCGCGATAGTTCCGAAATAACCCCTTGTCATAAATCATTCCTTTCCAGCTTAAAAGGGTCAAAAAGCGTAAATCCTGACGCATTGTTAACTCTTCTAAGACAGTGACTAATTTTCCTGTCATTTCTCGCATTCCGTTGATAGCCGGTTTAGCATCGCTATTTCCCAATACGTGACTCAGATTTTTTGCTAATAGCTCAGATTTATCCTCATCTTTGAGAATAAGTGGCGCAATTTCTCCCATAACGAGCTTCTGAGAGGTTAAACAGTGCGCCTGTGCCAAACGATGGAGATAGCTACTAAGACTTTCTGCGTAGGGAGTTCCCACCGCCATAGGTTCAAGAGAGAATAACCGACTCCGTTGCGGGATTTCTAGAGGTTTTAGGCTCCAATGTTCTGAGTAAATAGTCATCCCTCTTGGATTAACCTAAACGCTGGTACTTTAGTTTTAACAGCTAAATTTTAGGGATTAGTTTCCGATTCACTCTTAACCTCGATACCGTAATTAACAAAGAGATCGGAGACAGATATCTCCAAAGCTGCGGCTAACTTAACAATATTTTTTAATGAAGGGTTACGCTCTCCGGTTTCGATTCCTGAGATATAGTTGCGATGAAGTCCTGACTTTTCAGCCAGTTCTTCTTGGGATAAATCTAACTCTCGCCTTCGCCGCCTAATGGCTTTGCCAAAGCGGTACTCAATACTGGGGTGTTTTTGCGTCACAAAACAATACTGAACCAGTATCACCATTAAATCTATCTACTATCAGTGGACTTTTGCACAATATAAGTGTTACAAAGTTAAGTAGTATAGCATCAGGCAAGCAAGTTCTTAACTTTATGGTCTTATTTTGATAGATTCATAAAATAAAGCGCTTTGCGCTTACTAAGGAGTATATGAAAGAGCAATTTGACCAATGGGTTGCTCGCCTTCAAATATCCGAGGCAGGGCAAAAAATTATTGAGAAAGTTCGCTCATCTGAGCCATCCCGTCGCGTTGGTGGCGGTAGCAAGAATGTTTCGGGACGCTACCCTAGCCGCAAGATGGGAGTCACGATTCAATTTGAGTCTCATCGGGTTGAACTGCCAATTATCTATCAGTTAGAACATGATGAAGATGTTCTAGAATTCTACGACCAACCACCGCAAATTAAACTTGACTATCAAGCAAGTAACGGGCGTAGATTAGGCGTTTTACACACCCCAGATTTATTTGTCATCCGAACCAATTCGGCTGGTTGGGAAGAGTGTAAAACTGAGCATGATTTGAAAAAACTAGCAGAGAAAAACCCCAATCGTTACTTTTACTCTCAAGAAGATAATCAATGGCATTGTCCGCCAGGAGAAGTCTATGCTAACCAGTTTGGGCTTTATTACCGCATTCATTCAGATCGTGAAATCAATTGGGTTCTGCAACGTAATCTGCAATTTTTAGAAGATTATTATCGCTCAGAATCTCTAGTAGTGGAAGAAGCGATCGCTCAATCATTACTTGCAGTTGTGTCATCTCAACCAGGAATCACTTTAGCAGAATTACTCAATCGGTCAACAGGAGCTAAATCTGACGATATCTACACCTTAATTATTCAAGAGCAAATCTATGGCTACATTGGGCTTTTGTCCCATCGCAGTGTCAAAGGTAATCGTCAGCGCAAGCTGCCCGAAGACACCTTAGCAATTATGGAGAAGTTTATTTTAGAAGATTATGAAACTCTTAAACAAAAAAGAATGTGGGAGGTTTACGGGGCTTTAGTTCGAGCTTGCGAACAAGCTGGTGTAATTACTCCGAGTTACAAAGCATTTACTAAAGAAGTAAAACGCCGTCCTAGTTACGAACAGACTAAAAAACGCCAAGGTTGTCGTGCTGCTTATCAGCATGAATCCTTCTATTGGCGGCTTACTACAACTACCCCAAGACACGGCGATCGCCCATTTGAAATTGGCCATATCGACCATACTCAGTTAGATGTAGAGCTAGTTTGCTCTCGTACAGGTCGCAATCTGGGCAGACCTTGGGCAACATTTCTCGTAGATGCTTACTCACGGCGATTGCTGGCAGTTTACTTAACGTTTGACTCACCCTCATATCGTTCTTGCTTAATGGTGCTAAGAATTTGTGTCAAGCGTCACGGTAGGCTTCCCCAAATTATAGTGGTAGATAACGGTGCAGAGTTTCACAGCCGTTATTTTGAAATACTACTAGCTACTTGTGAATATACAAAAAAGCAAAGACCTCCAGCCAAAGCTCGTTTTGGTGCGGTTTGCGAACGCCTATTTGGAACTTCCAATACTCAATTTGTCCATAACTTACTTGGTAATACACAAATAACTCGTAACGTCCGGCAAGTCACCAAGTCCGTTAATCCTAAAAATCAAGCTGTATGGACACTTGGTTTACTGTATGAATATCTTTGTGCTTGGGCTTACGAAGTTTACGATATAAACGAACATCCGGCACTTTTCCAGAGTCCGAGGGATGCGTTTGCTGCGGGTATAGCGATTGGTGGCAGTCGGGTTCATCGCATGATTCCTTACGATGAAAACTTTCAGATTCTTACCCTACCTACAACTTCAAAGGGGAAAGCAAAAGTTCAGGCTGGACGCGGCGTAAAAATTAACTCCATCTACTACTGGTCTAATAGTTTCCGCGACCCTCAAATTGAAAATACCTCTGTGCATATAAAATACGACCCGTTTAATATTGGTATCGCTTACACCTTTGTTCGAGGACAGTGGGTAGAGTGTAACTCTCAATATTATGCAGAACTCCAAGGTCGTTCAGAAAAAGAACTGAATTTAGCTAGTATCGAGTTACGCAAACGCTATTCAAATCATACACAACAATCTAAAGTTTCGGCTAAGAATTTAGCAGAATTTTTAGCATCGGTAGAAGCTCAAGAAGCTCTATTAGAACAGCGTTCTTATGATGCAGAAGTTAAGGAAGTCTTTAGAGTAATTGAGGGTGGAAAAGCGATAACAAGCCGTAACGAACAACCAAAACTTATTCAAGTTACTTTTGCCAATACCGATTCTCAAGCGGATGAAGATGAAGCGATCGCCCCAAAAACACTTGTAGTGTATGAGGAGTTTTCATTATGACACAAGCTACTGGATTTCCGCTTGAACTCCTCACACTACCTGCTCCAGAAAGGCTTGCCTACTTTGAAAATTACACCGTAGCGCATCCTCGACTTAAAGAAGTCTATGAAATTCTCATGCGAACAATTGCTGAACCCGCAGGGGCATCATTTATCTTTATTTATGGCCCTAGCGGTATCGGTAAAACAACTTTGCGACTCCGTGTTGAGCAGAAATTAACAGAACTAGCATTACCTAAACTGGAAAGCGATCGCAGTCGTGTTCCTGTTGTTGGTGTTGAAGCTGTAGCCCCAGAATCAAGAAACTTTAACTGGAAAGATTACTACACACGCGCCTTAATCGCCTTAGAGGAACCCTTAATCGATCACAAGTTTGATTACGGCGTGCGTGGTATCTCTCGCGATAATTTTGGAAAAATTAATGTTGAGTCGAAAGTAGTTGCACCTGCTCTACGCAGAGCTTTAGAAAATGCTCTCATCCATCGTCATCCAGACGTATTTTTTGTAGATGAAGCACAACATTTTGGCAAGATGGCAAGCGGATACAAGCTACAAGATCAATTAGACTGCCTCAAATCTGTGGCAAATATGACAGGTATCTTGCATTGTCTATTAGGAACTTACGAATTACTGACATTCCGTAATTTGAGCGGTCAACTCTCACGTCGTAGTGTCGATATTCATTTCCGTCGTTATTGTGCTGACAATCCAGAGGATGTACAAGCTTTTAAAAGTGTATTGTTGACTTTTCAACAGCAGATGCCACTTGCAGAGCATCCAGATTTAGTTACTCATTGGGAATATTTTTATGAACGTACATTAGGATGTGTTGGCATACTGAAAAATTGGCTAACACGCGCTCTTAAAGATGCTCTGGATCGACAAGCAACAACAGTCACTCTCAAAGACTTACAAAAACGTGCTTGGTCAGTTGCTCAGTGTCAGAGAATGTTCAAGGAAATTCAAGAGGGCGAATGACAATTATCTGAAACGGAAACAGATATACAAAACTTACGCTCTGCATTAGGACTTGGTGCAAAACCAATTGTCTCCTCTGGCTTCTTATTCCAGACCAGATTATTGCCCTTATTGCTTAAAATGGCTTGGCGTTACTGCTAATTACCCGTCTTATGATAAAACCCCACCGAGCAAGGAAGAGATTATTTGGCAAACATGGGTTATCAAGACTGTTGGAGAATTACTTGCTAATACCCCTCACCTACCAAAACTTTTGAAAAGGGAAATAGTTGCTCAAGCGTTCTGTAGGTACGTAAACCAATTTACTGAAGGAAACACAGCTGCTTTTGCCCGTATGCTCGAAATTCCCAAAAACAAGGTTTGGATGTGGCAGATGGGAAAAGTCTTGCCAGAACTGAATGTGATTTTGAAAATCTGTTTTACTCTTCAGGTATCTGTGCTGGATTTTTTGACTCAAGAGACTCTTAAGGAGAATTCTAGTAAATTTCCTGCTACGCCTCAAAATCAAGTGAGAGATAGCAGTACAAAAAAGCTTGAAGTAAAGTTTGATAGCGATCGCACTCAACAATTACTTGAAAATGTGCTTCAAGCGAATGAACAACCGCTACCTATGACAGCAGTGGCGAAACGCCTTGGGTATCCTAAGCGAGTTCTTTACAGGCATTTCCCAGAGCTATGCCGAGCGATTTCAGCCGAGTACGTTAAGTATATGAAAGAATCTCGCATCAAACGAATTGAACACTGTTGCGAGGAGGTAAAACAAGCTGTTAGGCAAGTTCACACTGAAGGTATTTATCCTAGCGAGGCAGCTATTTCAAGGCTGTTGGCTAAACCAGGATGTTTTCGCGACAAAAAAGTTCGCGCTGCTTTAAGGGCAGCGCGAAGAGAAATTTGTTTGGAGCCATAACTTTGCCACCCTTTATTGGAAGCATAAGCTTGCCGTTGCGGCAAAGTTATGGGTAAAGTCACAATCGAAGCCTTTCGGTATTTTAAATTTTTAGTGGGGGTGGAGGGACTTGAACCCACACGACCTTTTACGGTCAACGGATTTTCATTCTCCCGCAGTTTTCACTGCTACCTGATGACAATAGCCAACTCAGATTTTGAGAATTGGACTCTCCCTTTACCCTCGACTTAACGTTAGGGTAGCTCCCGTCGGGTCTCTGCACCTTCCGAACAGTTAATGAGTTAGGAGTTAACAGTTATGAGTTTTAAATTTACTCACCACTCAACACTCATGACTCAGGAATTTTTTCGGCTTGGCTCAGGATTGCCATGTCTGTCACCAGATTTAGGTTTCCCTGAGTTTGAGAGCTTCCACTTGAGGGATTTCTCCTTCAAGGCTCAATTATTTAAGTCCGTAGCGTCTACCATTCCGCCACACCCCCGCAGGTGTTTAGCAACTAGTGTAACTAGTTATTTTCTAGAGGTAGCAAATACCTCCTTATCTATTCCACCATCAATTGTGTCTTTTGTCCAACTAGATTGAAAATATTTTTTCCAGATGGGGCGATCGCGTCCCAAATTTGGAAGTTTTCTTTGTTTTCTCGTAATAATCTGGATGAGTTTTCGATCTTGCTTGACTAGAGCATTTTGCTAGTGGATTCACATAATAGCATGATATTAGCTTTTGTCATAAAATCCGTTGAATCGCCCACAGTAAAAGTACTCCAGCCCGCCAAAGTTGGGCTTTCCCCTCCTTATTAGCGGTTTCGAGGAATTCTGGCGCAGTTATGTTGAAAGCATTATGACTATACTTCTCTTAGTCTGTCTCTTCAGCCTATGATGGAAAACAGATGCTTAAGACTTGAAAGTTATGATTGTCGCCCTGCTATATCTGATTTTGGCTGGAGCTTACCTTCTGGTAATCCCCATTGCTGTTTTGCTGTACCTGAAGCAGCGTTGGTATGTAGCTAGCTCTATTGAGCGTGTCTTTATGTACTTTTTGGTGTTTTTCTTCTTTCCGGGTCTGTTGGTTCTATCGCCGTTTGCAAATTTCCGACCCCAACGGCGACAAGTTCAAGTTTAACGAGATTGGTAGGTCATAACTCTCATGCGACGGATTGACGCGATTGGAATTGGCTTGGGTGTTTTTATTGCCGGCGGCTTGGCATACTTAGGGTTGCAGCTAGTCGGTTTGGATAATCAAAAAGCTGGTATATGGAGCCAAGTCTTGCTAGTCAGTGCCTTAGTTGGCTGGTTAGCCACCTATTTTTTCCGTGCGGTGGGACAAAAAATGACCTACCACCAACAGCGGGAACAGTATGAGCAAGACTTTCTGCAAAAGCGGCTAGACGAGCTTACTCCCGAAGAACTCGCACGAATTCAAGCCGAAATAGAACAAGAAGAGCAATCTCAGGTGTAAAGTTATCATTGGTTAGTTGTCATTTGTCATTTGTCCTTTGTAACTTGCCTAAAGTTAATGACCAATGACTAATACTTCTACTACGCGGTAGTTGAATCTCGACTTCGCTCGGTTTCTGCGCAGTCGAAACTCAGTACAAGTGACCACTGACCAATGACCACTGACTATTGACACTTGACTAAATGACTGCGATTTCTGATTGCTTTAAAACCCTTGGGCACAATCGTGAGTGCGCTCTGATTCCGTTTATCACTGCTGGCGATCCAGATTTAGAAACAACAGCAAAGGCCTTGCAAGTTCTAGATCGTAATGGAGCCGACATTATAGAAGTGGGTATACCATACTCCGATCCTCTGGCTGATGGGCCAGTTATTCAAGCTGCTGCTACTCGTGCCTTGCAAAAGGGTACGAAATTGGAGCAGGTGCTAGAAATGCTGCAAGGGATTACTCCCAAATTGCGATCGCCCATTGTTCTGTTGATATATTACAACTCAATTTTGCACCGGGGGATTGAAAAATTTCTTGGGCAAATTGCTGCGGCTGGGGTTGCAGGATTGGTAATACCTGATTTGCCCTTGGAAGAAGCAGCAGGCTTGCTCCAAGCAGCTAGTGAGAGGGGAATTGACGTAATCTTGTTGGTTGCTCCCACCAGTTCTGCTGAACGGATAGAAGCGATCGCTCGTTCTTCCCAAGGATTTATTTATTTAGTCAGCGTCACTGGGGTAACAGGAGTGCGATCGCAACTGGAAAACCGCGTGTCCGATTTACTCAAACAAATTCGTAGTGTTACTGATAAACCGATCGCAGTCGGCTTTGGAATATCTGAAGCTGAACAGGCTCGTCAGGTAATGGAATGGGGCGCAGATGGTGCGATCGTGGGTAGCGCTGTTGTCAAACGGTTAGCAGAAGGGACACCAGAGCAGGGACTTTCGGCGATCGCCCAATTTTGCCAAAGTCTCAAGGCAGCCATCAAGACGACCAACACCAGCACAAATAGTTCTCTTGATTAGACTGAGAAAGTAGATTAAAAAAGTATAACAGTGTAGTTTTTCTAGCCTTTCTTGGTAGACAATTTGACCATTATGGTCTTGAATATTAACATCAGATATGATGATGTAAAAAAACTAGCTGATAGAGTCGCTTATAGTTTGAGTATTATGTGAAATTAAGTAGGCATAATTTATGAGTGTGAGAGTGAGTCAGTCACAAATGATTATAGTTACGTCGCAATCGAGGAGCAAAGGCGATGAGTGAGAGTATGGCGTTTATCGGCGGAGTGGCCGTAGCTGGGCTGGCGGCTCTCGTATTGCTCAAAGGTACAAATACCCCTCTACAATCTAACTTCGCTGTTGCTCCGCAAATCCCAGGTGTAGTAGCGCCCCAAGGAATGCAGCCACAAATGTATCCTTACGGGCCTTATGGTCAACCAATGTATCCCAATCAGGTTCAGCCACCAACTGGTACTAATAATGACCAGCGCCTAGAGATGGAGAAGTTGAACACGCAGATGCAGCTGGAGCGTTTAAAAAACGACAATGAACAGCTAAAGTTGCAAAATCAACAACTCCAGGGGCAAGTTCAAAATTTCAATACTCAACAGCAGTGGCAATTAGCCCAGCAGAATAATCAACCAAAAACAGCAGCAACATTCCAGCCGCAAAATAATTGGTGGTCTTCACCCGTACTTTGGGCTGTGGGAGGCGCAACTCTCACTATTGGTGGTGGTGTTGTTGTCGCTGGGGTATTGGCTTTGTTTTCACCACGGCAGCGTCCAGCCCGTACTGTACAAGTTATTCACCCTTACCAAGGAAATACGCCGCCCTTGGTTCCAGTCCGTCGTGCTGAGTTTCTGCCTGCTTCGCGGATGGAAGCAAGACGAGTTGAAGCCCAAGAATACGACGAAATGCACGGATAGGGAAAATAAAACTATAGATAAATATCGTTTCCAGATTATACCTGGAAACGATACTTATCTGGTTGCTGCTGCGAATTCGGAAAATAAAAACACGCCTGGCGAATGGAATTCGCGGCTATACAAACAAAACCCACCTCCGTGGGTTTCAAATTCTTCGAGTCCGCGTAGGCAGACTTAGTTTGTGTAGCCGCGATTTCTAATCGCCTGGTATATTTGCAAAGGTGAGATGCTCCCTCCCAGTTTCTGGCTGGGGAACGATATAAACTGTGTTTACTGATAACTGTTACAAGTCAGTTTTAGGAGTTTCTGTGCTATTAGGAGTTTCTGTGGTTGCAGGTTGCTTAGTATCGGGAAGTTTCTGTTGGGTATTTTTCTGATTACCTTGATTTTCTACCTGAGTTAGTGCCTGTTTTGCCAGATTTTCGGCTGCTTGTTTAAATAATGGTTCTATTCTGTTTCGCCAGTATTTAGTATTAGGCAACTTTTCTGGATGGTTTCTATAATCTAAAACTTTATCCCATTTGCCATCATCTATTGCTTTATTAATCTCATTAGATAATGCCTCCGCCTTCGCCCAATCTTCCTGCCACTGGGCAATCATTTTGCCCGTCTCTTGGATACCAGAAGCGGCATTTGCCGGAACCGATCTTAAAAGTGCGATCGCTCCAATTATATCTCCTGAATCGTACTTCTTTTTTGCTTCTTCTACAATATTGGCACTGTTATCATTAGGGTGCGATCGTACTGATTTACCAGCGTCGTCAGTTGACTTCTTCGGCTTTTCTGGTAATGGAGTTACTACATCTTTAGATTTTGGTTTTGGCTGAGAAATTGTTCGAGTCGCAATCAAGGTACTATCATCTACAATCCTAGTTGCAATGCCCTTTTCACGTAGGCAAGAACCCCATTCCTGATTGTTAGTTACCACATCCGAGTGTGCCCAAGCCAAACGACCAGATTTAAGCTTAACTTCTATCCAACCTCGTTTTGTCCGCTTGCCAGTCACCTCGAAACTGGTATTATCAGCAACTGTTTGCACAATATTATTAGAATTTATCGAACTAGGTTCAGAACGGATATTAGAATTTCCGACGACAACAGCCGAGCATTTGTTTACTAAAGTTGTATCCTTACCTGTAAGATTTAAAGCTAAATTTTTCACATTTGGATATACATTTGCTACTAAAGCAGCCGCACCACCCGCCAGTAATATACCAATTAATATCGGCCAGGGGTCGGATTTACTAGAGTCTTTACGCGCAGGTTTGACAGGATTTGCTGGTGCAACTGCAATAGTTTGCAGCCGAGATACTTGAGGCTGGGATTTGACTGCTTGGTAACTGGAATTTTTGGCGGCTTCTTGAGGTGTGGAAAGTGCAGGTACTGGATTAATCGCGTCTTTACACGCTTGCAGTGCTTCCGTGGCATTTTGGTAGCGGTCTTTGAAGTGATAACGCACCATCTTGGTTAACACTGCCGCCAATTCATGATTTACTGTTACTGAATGCCGCCAGATAATTTCCCCTGTTTCCGGGTCTTCTTGTAATTCTGTTGGCTGTAATCCTGTTAATGCTTGAATGGCAATAATGCCAAGGGAATAGATATCGCTGTTGGGACGAGGTTTACCTTGCCCTTGTTCTGTAGGCATATAGCCAGGAGTGCCAATAACCACTGTGGCAGAGGCTTGTCCGCCCACTGTCACCAGTTGTGTACGCAGTTGTTTCACTGCCCCAAAGTCTACTAAAACTAACTTATTATCTGAGGCGCGGCGAATGATATTATCCGGTTTAATATCGCGGTGAATCACGCCTTGGCGATGGACAAATTCGAGAATCTCTAGAACTTCCTGCAATAGTTGAACTACTTGGCTTTCACTCCAGCGCTTACCGGGTATAAGTTCCTCAGCTAGGGTATGCCCTTCAATATATTCTTGTACTAGATAAAATTCTTGGTTTTCGTCAAAGTACGCTAGCAGCCTGGGTATTTGGTCATGGTTGCCCAGTTTTTCTAAGGTTTCGGCTTCGCTGTTGAACAGACGTTTAGCAGTATCAAAAACTCTGGGGTCAGTTCCGGGCTTGAGATGCTTGACAACGCAAATGGGATTGCCTGGCCGCCTAGTATCTTGGGCAATGTAGGTTTGACCAAATCCTCCCATCGCGAGGACTCGAATTACTTGGTAACGATGGTCTAGTAGCTTGCCTATCATGTTCACTCCCCAGAGTTATTACCTAATTTTCCAGCTGGTAATAAATATCTCCAAATTTTCTTCAATGAAATCCGCTATCTTGAGAAAAGATTTAGATTAAAAACGCAGCTTTTTTATAAACGCAGACTGTTTATTTTTCTTTTAGTGCCCCTGTTTACTACCAATGCCACCTAAAATAACAAATCCAGTTGCATGGCAGCAGGCTGAAATCCTCATGCAACCTGCTTTCATTCGCGTTATCGATAATATCCGCAAGCAGCTTGATGAATCTTCTTGGACAGGAACTTACCACGATGTCTTGATTTGGCCGCCTAGCACCACTGATGAAATCAAAGCATTGGTGACTGAGCTGTTGCAAGCAATGGAAACTGCAACGCCCCAAGAAGCAGATGAAATCAGAGGAACTCTCGCTCGTCTGCCGATGCCCCATCCAGGATATCATCTACGTTTGCAGCGTCAACAGCAAGAAGCGAGTATCGATTTGTGGGAACTGTGTTATCAGGTGTGTTTTCTGGAATACACACCACAGAAGGAAGTTGCTGATATTGATACTAGTTTAATCGATGAATTCGGTGAAGTCGATTGGCTGCGTTTGGATGCTAAGTCCAAGGAGTTGGTTGAGCAGGCATTTGCTAAATTGCCAGAGGGTTGAAGCCCTGAAAATAGAATACACAAACTAAGCCCACGCAAGTGGGCTTATTGAGTAAGGCGATCGCTTTTTCTTCAAGCAGCAAAATCTTCACTCATGTGGCTGTAATCAATTGAGTTGGTAGGTTCTGACTGTGTTTTCAATTTGGCAAGAAATTCTTCCATCCCTGGTATTGCTAATTGATGAAATGTGATTTGATTATCTGGACTCTTAGCCGAAATATCTGTAATAGCTTGTAGAGTCATCTTGGTTGTTTCTGAGACAGTTTTATTTTGGACAAGAAATTGCTCCATTTCTGGTATTTCTAATTGAACAAATATAGAATCATTTTCCATTGGTTCATTCAAACGCTTCTCGTGTATATCATGCTCATTACGCAGATACGCAAAGCAATGGACATCCATAAAGCTAATTTGAATACGCGCAATACGCAAAGTACGCAGATTAATGGAAATGCGATATTCTGAAAAGTATGAATAGTCAGCATTAAACTGCGGACTTTTCCCGTTATCTTTTTGGCGGAGCGATCGCTTAAGCTACCCCTATATCAAAGTCCTATTTTCTAGTTACCCATTATCATTAAATATAAATTGTTGAGAATTGGTGGTGGCTTTGAACCCTTATTCGTTCAATATTTCCAGACTTAACGGGAAAAGTCAGGTATATAGATGAGGATAACTGCTGAGGAGTTGTTGCAGCGTTATGCTGCTGGGGAAAGAGATTTTCGCGGGGTTGATTTGAGTGGAGCTTATATTACCATTGACCCTAATGGAAGTTATGGGGATATCACGGGTCACGACCATTTCTAGCAAGACACATTGAATCGAAAGAAGAAATTTTAACCATCATTCAAGAAATTCAAGCGGAAGCAACTCTTTAATTAACAGCCAGCAAAGAGTAACAGATAAATTAAGGAACAAAAAATGTCTAATAAAACAAACTACACCGAAGCTTGCAATAATTTTGAAAAAATTTACGAAGAGGCAATTAACACTCGTGAACCTGTAATTGTTAATCGTGAAGGTGCAGAAAGTGTATCCGTCATTCCTACTGCGGAACTTAACAGCATCATAGAAACAGCATACTTATTTCAATCACCTGAGAATGCATCTCGTCTTTTAGATGCTTTACAACGTGTTAAGGCTAAGACTAATATGCCCCAAACTATAGATGAGTTGCGTAAAGAGTTCTCGCTCTACGAAGAAGAGTAAATAAATTCAATGTCGGATAATTTAGAACCAGAAGCACTTCCCCAATCTGAAGTTTCTCAAGAGAATAATTTAGAACGCAATCTCGTTTTTGACCGGAGATTTCTGGAAGACTTACCTACTGGGTAGAGACAAATAGAAAAACTGCACTCCGCGTCTTATCTTTAGTTGAAGAGATTAGGCGGAATCCCTTTCAAGGGACAGGCAATCCTGAAAGATTGAGATACTATGATGCAAATATATGGTCGCGCCGAATCACTCAAACTGACCGGATTGTTTACGTAGTAAGTGATGACCGAGTTGACTTTATTCAGGCGCGATACCATTATGGCGATCGCTAATTTCTTCATTAAATAATCTAATCTTAAAAAAGAGCGTAGGCGCAGCCCGCCGTAGGCATCGCCTCACCCCTTTCATCTCTACGCTATTGAAGCCGCAAACGCTTATTTGCTAAGATTTCCAGTGCGACAACATTGAAACAGGGCAACTTCTCATCGCTATGCCAACATCTACACTTGACGATAAAGACGCAGCAGCTATCGAAGCTGCCAAAGTTGGGGTTGCAATATGCGATCGCACCGCCTGGGGACGTATCAAAGTAGCTGGCGACGATCGCCTCAATTTCTTACACAACCAAAGTACTAACAATTTCCAAATACTCAAGCCAGGACAAGGTTGTGATACGGTTTTTGTCACTTCCACAGCCAGAACAATTGATTTAGTAACCGCCTACGTTAGAGAAGATGCAGTAATCTTGCTGGTTTCACCTAACCGTCGCCAATATCTCATGGAATGGCTGGATAAATATATTTTCTATGCAGATAAGGTGGAATTATCTGATATTACCCAATACACCAACACCTTCAGCCTCATTGGCCCAGGAAGCGACGCTGTTTTAGAAAAGTTGGGTATTAGCGAACTCATTGGACAACCTTACGGTAGTCACCAAGTATACACGATCGCTCCAGCTGAGGGAGTGCGAATTGCTGTGGGTAGCGGGTTAGCTGCGCCTGGATACACCTTTACTTTCCCCTATACTGACAAAGAAACGGTGTGGAACAAATTGTTAGAAGCTGGGGCAGTAGAGATGAGCGATCGCGCTTGGGATGCTTTGCGAATCTTACAAGGCCGCCCCGCCCCAGATGCGGAACTTACAGATGATTACAATCCTCTGGAAGTTGGTTTGTGGCAAACAATTTCTTTTACTAAAGGTTGCTATATTGGGCAAGAAACGATTGCTCGGTTAAACACATATAAAGGTGTAAAACAACACCTGTTGGGTATTCGTCTCAGTGCCCCTGTGGAAGTTGGAAGTGCGATCGCAGTTGGAGATGAAAAGGTCGGCAAACTTACCAGTTACACCCAAACCGCTGATGGTTACTTTGGACTAGGTTACATTCGCACCAAAGCTGGTGGTGTAGGTTTAAAAGTCCAAGTGGGAGAAACTGAGGGTGAAATAGTAGAAATTCCGTTTGTTTCTCACGAATATCCGTAAGTAATTCAAGTTAAAATATCTTTCTCTTTCTCCCTAGCGCCGTAACAAAATTCATCTACCCAAGAAGCTATACTACGGGCATTTGTAGTTGGTAAATTTACTTTGCTTTTAAGCTCTTGTGGTTGAATATTCGGTTCTTTGCCGTTACTTTTAACCTCAGTAGTAATTGCTAGCGATCGCACTGCTTTGCCGTTACTAGAAATCTCAGTCGTAATTGCCAACGATGCTACCACAGGGATTCGGCTAGATGGCGCGTTGCTCTTAACTTCGGTAGCTAATGCCACAGATGGCATAGTTTTGGCTTTGCTGTTAACCTGACTGGTCATTGTCACCGATGCTTCTGAAGGTAACTGACCAGAATGCCAGCGTACTGGTTGATATTTCCTTAGCAAATCGGAGGATGGCGTTTTTGCCGGAGTATCTGGAGCAATTTTAGTTGCATTTGCTACTATCAACTCAGGTTTGTGTATGCGAACTACTTCAGTGGTAGCTGTAATTGATGGCACAAGTTCATCGGCGCGTAACAAGTTGGAATCTAGAGTCTTAGCAAGAGAATGAAGCGCAATCTTGCTGGCAGTTACAGCCGATGATAAATGTTTATCCTCAGAATGCTTCTCATCTGGCGACTCGCTTTCAACTTGGCTTATAGCCATAGAATGGTCTGATTTGATTAAACGTAACTCTTCATCAGGATTGAAGTTAAGACCTAAAGCAGCGACTATTTTATCTGGATCGTTATTTAGCTCCAGCATAAAAGAAAGTATTTCATCAAACTGGGGTTCCAAAACAGACAGTGTTGCCAAAATAAAACCGGACAAAGGACGGCGCAGACCATCATAAGTGGCCCAAATTCGCATTTTGACCAGCCAGGAAGTATTTTGCTTGTAGTAAATAAGCCACTTTTGTTTTAAGGATTGACGCAGCTGCTGGATATTCATTGGATGCCTCACTTCAGTCAAAAAGATTGCAGACCTCGATCTTGAAAATAGAGCTTTATTTCTGGGGATGAAACCGATAATAGAGCATCTGTTTGACTGTTTGACCACCTAGCAAATGATTTTCTATCAGTAGAGATACTTCATCAGGGTGAACGCCGCTATACCAGACCATATCGGGTAATATCAGCACCATTGGGCCATTGCCACATTGTCCTAAACAGCTGCTAGCCGTTACAGTTACACCAGGGATTGGCAAAGCCGTAAAAGCGGCTAAAACCTTGGCTGCACCTTGCTTTTTACAAGTACGATTTTGGCAGACTCGCACACATTTAGGAGCAGAGTCTCGATCTATTTTTGAGAAGTCTGATGGTTGAATGATGTTGGTCATTTGTCCTTTGTCATTTGTCATTTGTCATTTGCCAAAAGTCGGAAGCTAATGACCAATGACTAATGACTAATAACTAATCTATTGAAAGTCCTTTCGAGGCTAGCCATTCAGCGTTGAATATCCGCGACTGATATCGGGAACCACTATCACACAAGATGGTGACAATAGTATGTCCTGGCCCCAATTGCTTCGCTAAGGCAACAGCTGCCCTAACATTAATACCCGTTGAGCCGCCCATTAACAACCCGTCTTTCCTCAGCAGTTGGTAAACTACTCGCAAAGCTTCTTGGTCATCGATTTGGATGGCATCATCAGCAGGTGCGCCTTCCATATTGGCTGTGACACGACCGTTACCGATGCCTTCAGTGATGGAATTTCCTTCTATTTTGATTTCGCCAGTTTTGACATAGCTATAAAGTCCACTACCCAGCGGATCGGCTACAACACATTTAATTGCTGGATTTTGTTCTTTTAAGTACAATGCTACACCAGCATAAGTACCACCAGTACCAGTTGCAGCTGTCCATACATCTATTTTACCATCTGTCTGCGTCCAAATTTCCGGCCCTGTGGTTTCGTAGTGGGCGAGGCGGTTGGCTAAATTATCAAACTGATTTGCCCAAATGGCATTTTCCAACTCAGCAGCTACTCTACCAGATAGCTTGACGTAGTTGTTAGGGTCTTTGTAGGGTACGGCGGGGACGGGACGAACTTCTGCTCCTAGTGCTGTCAGTGCGTCTATCTTTTCTTGTGACTGGGTATCGGGAATAATAATTAGGCATTTGTAGCCTTTGGCGTTGCAAATATGTGCTAGTCCAATGCCAGTATTACCAGCAGTTCCTTCTACAACCGTGCCACCAGGTTTAAGTAGACCTTTCTTTTCCGCATCTTCGATGATGTAAAGTGCAGCGCGGTCTTTGACAGAACCCCCAGGATTGAGAAATTCTGCTTTCGCAAGGATTTCACACCCTGTTTCTTCGCTAAAACTGTTTAAGCGAATTAAAGGGGTATTGCCAACAGCGCCAACAAAGCCATTCTTTATATCCATTTTGACTGTACTTGTGTGAGTCTCTATAAAAATTTTGGCTTATAGCTGTAGCATGATTTACAACTGATTTGCCTAAAATTCTATGATACTTACATTGGAGCGCTTGCCGTTGGGGTATTTCCTCTCTCACTCCTAACTCCCCACTTATTTACTTTCCGTAGTAAACTCTGGCATTACCGTATCCGAGCTTTCGCATATACCTGTTCCATTCCTCAGCTTGGAATCGATTCGGAAAAGGCCCTACCGCTACGTGTGGCCCTCGTGGTTGCGTCCTTTCGAGGACTCCGCCAGATCGTCCTAAATCTTGGGTCAATCCGCCTAAATTCTGCCTAACTTGTGCTGCGATCGCAGGTAACTGTTCGGAAGTGGTGGGAATGGCGACATAATATCTAGAGACTCGCCTATTAGCATTTATATTATTGCGATCGTCTCTATAGTTATAGTTGCCATTGTCTGCATTTATTTCCTGTCCGTTACCAAAGCTGATAATTCGGGCGTTATATATGCCTCGTGACTGTAGCTCATTCACCCGTTGTTGGGCGTTGGCTACTCTGTTAAAAACTCCTGACTGAATTACAGTTCGGCCTTGGAACTGGCGAATGTAAGCACTAGGTTCAATCTGACGTATTGCTTGTAATGTCTGAAAATCACTACCATCAACATAAACTAAATAGCGCTCAAAGTTCTGGTTATATTGACTAAACTGTGGGGGTTGAGAGGGCTGAAAATTTTGCTCAAATTGATTGTTCGGTAATGGTTGAGAGGGCTGAAAGTTCTGCTCAAATTGATTGTTCGGTAATGGTTGGGAAGGCTGAAAATTCTGCTCAAATTGAGTATTTTGTACTGTTTGGGTAGGCTGAAAGTTAACTTCCGGTTGATTGAAATCCTGTGCTTGACTTGGTTGTAACTGCGGTGATGGCTGTTGACCAAAGGGAATTGGCGGTGGCGGTAAAAACTCACCAGTTTCTTGAGCCAGTAGCACATTGCTGTTGGAGATTTGTGCTTCTGCTAGGGTAGAGTCGGGAATCAGTACTAACCATCCTCCCACTAACAAAAACAGAAGTCTAATAGTGGGCTTCCAACCCTCAAAACCTCGACGCAACATCTGAAATGGGATAAATTTACTTGATATTCCTCTCGACATAATAGTTAGAAAGTAGTCAAAGTATTTTTAGGTAATTTCCATCAAGAACTAATTAGTTCACCGTTGTAGCAACTATATAGCGTTAACGTAAAGTTAGCTCATCTGCGTGGCAAAAAATACATCTGTAATTAATCTTAGATGAAAGCTGTTTACTGACACGCTTACTTCCGTTATGCATGAAAGAGTCAAATTCTCCTGCCTGGTTGTTGAGTTTCGACTACGCTCAACTGCCGCGTAGTCGAAACACTGCCTCCTGCCTCCTGCCTCCTGCCCCCTGCCTTTAAAACTGAAGCGCTTTAGTAGCAAGGCTTTGAAGAGTGTGTGCTACAATTGGACAACCACGCAGCTATCGTGTCGTGCTTTGTATGAAAAAAGTCGTCGTTGGTCTTTCTGGTGGCGTTGACAGTTCCACCGCCGCAGCTATCCTGCACCATCAGGGCTATGAAGTGATTGGTTTGACTCTTTGGCTAATGAAAGGCAAAGGTCAATGTTGCTCTGAAGGTATGATCGACGCGGCTGAACTCTGTGAACAACTGGGCGTTCCCCATCAGGTTGTAGATATTCGGGATGTCTTTCAGACGCATATTGTCGATTACCTGGTGACTGGTTACAGTGCGGGAATTACACCTTTGCCTTGCTCCCAGTGCAATAAAACGGTGAAGTTTGGGCCAATGGTGCAATATGCTCGTGAAGAATTGGGATGCGATCGCATTGCCACTGGTCATTATGCCCGAATTCGCTATGACGAAGCAACTGGACGTTACCAATTATTAAGGGCTATTGACTGCAACAAAGACCAGTCATACTTTCTCTATGATTTGTCTCAAGATTTACTTGCAGCAACTATATTTCCTCTGGGCGAATTGGAAAAAACTGACACGCGCCGGATTGCAACTGAATACGGACTGAAAACTGCTGATAAACCAGAAAGTCAAGACTTATGCTTAGTGGAAAGTAACGGTTCAATGCGGGCATTTTTGGATAAATATTTAGCTCCCAAAACAGGTGATATTGTCGATGTGACAGGCAAAGTTTTGGGACAGCATGATGGTGTGCATCACTACACCATTGGGCAGCGTAAAGGCTTGGGGATTGCTGCTGCCGAACCGCTGTATGTAATTGAATTAGATGCAGAAAATAATAAAGTAGTAGTAGGCGATCGCACTAAGGTAACTCAGCCAGAATGCACTGTAAATCGGGTAAATTGGGTTTCCATTGCCGAACCATCCACCCCAATTCATGCCGAAGTGCAAATTCGTTATCGTTCAACGGCTACACCAGTGACAGTAATTCCGTTGGAAAACTCCCGTGTGCGTTTGGTGTTTGATGAACCCCAAATCAGTATCACCCCTGGACAAGCGGCGGTATGGTACGACGGAGAGAAAGTGTTAGGTGGCGGAATTATTGAACAGTTTAGTTAAGAATTACCCCTTTGTAGAGACGTGGATTTATCGCGTCTCTTTCCTTAACCGAACTGTCTTGGATGATACACCCTTTTCATCAACAAAACCATAATTTTCGTAATAATCGCCTTTTATAGAATTGCCAAAAGCTCAACCTGACTTCTCACCGTATTTGGAAAATCTCTCTCCTAAAAGGCTACAGTGTATTAAAGCGATCGCTTTCCGATTAACGATCCCAATCTACCCCCACGCTTGTCACCACGCCCAAAAAATCCAGTAGAATTTTTGCATGGGTTAATCAACAGCGCATCTTTCGGTAAATATCTTCTAAATCAGTATCTATCTCAGTGACAATCAACATATCTCGGCTGATACTGGGATGATTAGATACCGGATTATATATTCCAGGTTCGCGATCTGGGCAGTATTCGGGGATGGGTGCTTCGCAGCAACCGAATGTCATCTGTCCGCTTTATTAATTATCAGTGTGAGTTCTGAGGGATTAGGAGAAAAAGATTTTTTAAGAAGGTTTGACCTGCGCGATCGAGATTATCATCTAGGGAAAAGGTGAGGCTACGGACTCGAATTTGATCGCTTTTAATATCTAGTGGCTGTGTCAAGCCTTTGGGGTATATCAAAAAGGCTTGCGTGCATTTTGTTGTGTTAGCGTAGCTGATCATTTGATGAATATCTGTATATCCTGCCTGTTCAGGGGCTTTATACTTTGTATCCAAAACTGCTATTGTTTTGCCAGTATCAATCTCACACAGTAATATATCTATATTGAAGTGCCGATTTTGACTAATTTCTATTGGATGTTGCTGTTTGAAAAAATAACCTTGCGGCGTATTTTTCTTAAGCCATTCTGCAACAAAAAGTTCATATAAATGTGCCATATCGACGAGAAAGGGTAGGGTTTTGTAATTTCCCCTTTCATGACTGGGACTACTATTTTCTAAAAATAATTGACATAAATTATGTAATAGTTGATAGTCTGGATTGAGGCGATTATACTGTCTAGCCATACAATCTTCTGCGCTACAAGGTTGCAGCGTTACTAATCCTTGTAGAGCGTGATAAGCTTTTCGTATTGTTGGTGATACCCTTTCTGAACATAAACTACTACGACCAATGATATAAAGTGTCCATGCTAGTATTTGATTTTCTTTAACATCAGCCGTATGTTCTTCGTAACTGCATTTAAGTTTAATATTCCACGGCTTTTGAATTACCTGTTGCACATCTAGCCTTCCCCGCACATAAGAAAGCTGCTGTGTTTTAGGCAAGTAAGTACGATATAATCCCTTGCGGTATCGCTCTAAAACTTTATCGGCTAGGATATGAGCCAGATTATTATAAAAGTCCTCTAGAGATTCACAATCCATCAGCCCTTTGAGAAAGCGAAACCCTTTTAAATTGTAGGCATATTCCAGCATTCCGAAGAGGTTTTGGATAGGCACTTTCGGATTTATTTTTAGATGCAATTCAGGAGTTACAGGAATGTAACCTACCCATCCTTTAGCTTTCAGTTTCCAACGATCTCTCGTTGTATAGGTAGGAAATTCTATATCTACTTGTGTTTTGTATTTTTCATATAACTCGACTGCGGCTGAATCGGGTATTTCATCACGCTGAAATGATTGATTTTCGTATTCTGTAAGTTGAATAATTATTGGTTGTGCTGGGTTTGTATGCATAGCTGATCCTTGATTTTCTTCCAGCGAAACTCATCTACTCTTTGTAGCTGGTTAAAAAAGTACTCTTCTAAATATGGCTCAATTTCCATGCACCATATATCTTCTATATCTTCACGTAGGTTGTCTGTTAAAAAGAATGAAATACCAATTTCATAATTTTTATCTGCGATCGCCTGATTTAATTGCTGTAAAATATTAATTAATCCGTCTACTATAAAACCTCTTTTTCGGTGATAACGTCGCAGCACCTCATAGTTTGTGCGAAGTTCAATAAATGCAAAGCGGCGGCGTAACGCATGATCTATATTGGCGATAGACCTATCTGCTGTGTTCATTGTTCCAATAATGCGGACATTTTTCGGGATGCGAAACCTATTACCGCCAGCTAATGGAATTTCTCTATCTCTGTACTCAAGTAAGTACATTAATTCACCAAAGACTTGTGCAAGATTAGCACGGTTTATTTCATCAATGATTAAAACACAAGTATCTTGATAAGACTCTGCTTTTTTGCAAAATTCTAAAAAACGCCCTGGAACCAATGGATATGTTAATTTTCCTTCTTGACTTTGGGGACGGATACCTTGGATAAAGTCTTCATAAGAGTATGCTGGATGAAATTGTACAAGTTCTGAAAAACCATAATCACCGATTAAATATTCAGCAATTTTCTCAGCTAAGAACGTTTTTCCTGTTCCAGGTGAACCGCATATAATTGCTTGTCCTTTACGATTGATTGTGTTTAACCAGCATTCGAGTTCTGTTTCTTCCAAACCAGTTTTGTCTTTCCAAGAGTCAAAATCTGGTTCTTTTGGTTCACTTAAGTATTGGTGAATCACTGGTATTGGATCATCAGCGCTTGCAAGTATAAGTAAAGGAAGATACTGTTTAAACCATTTTGCCACTTCGTACACTAAAGGGCTAAATCCTAAATAAGGTAAAATTTCTGATTTCTCAATAAGTAGATATTTTTCTGGGTTAAGAATAGATGGTTTATATAAAATAAGTTCCATCATAGCTTTAGGCTTTTTTTGAGTAACTTCATGTAGGAGATTTTGATATATTTCCTCACGAACGCCACCTCTAATACCCCATTGTGTTATTTGGATATATAGTAACTTAATTTCGCTAAAATCAGCCTGTAAGCAAAATTCATAATCTTCAACATGATCTGTATCAATAAGAAGTTTTTCTACCATAGAGGCATTCTTCACTATTAAACTATTATTTAGTGGTTTAAATGCAAGACATACTGGCAATTTTGTAGAGATTTCTTGACATAATTGAGTGAAGGGTTCTTCTACATACTTGAGAAAGTTATCATAATCATTAGATTCACAAATAACATCAGCAAAGCCACCGTATTCTACATAGCATCGTTCTATCAAATCAAAAGTAAATTCGGAAAAAATTCTTTTTGGTTTTCCACCTATACTCATACTATATGACTGTCTAATGTAATAAGATTAGGGTTATTTAAATCACTTGTACTTTCAGTGTAGCTGACTTGACCATTAAGCAGCTAGTGCTGAAATATAGTAATTTTCTAACCTAAATCTCTGTTTTATTTGCACCTCTGCGGTTCTGAAAAAATGCGTAGACGTGCAGCACGCTCAAATTCCCTCTTCCACTGCTAACCTATGCAACGCCAACAAACTTTCACTAGGCATATTAAACGATCGCAATCATGGCAGAAAAACGCCAAATTGCGGATTGAAAGTAACCGGATGCTGCGGCGCTACAGTGTAGAAGCTAATGACAGCAAGCGTAACACGGAGAAAAAAAGTGCAAATCACTAAGCGCAATGTTGAATTAAGAGTAGATGGCAGCTTAATGCGTGTTTATGTAGCATCTCCCAAAGCAGCAGGAAAATACCCTGGTATTGTCTTCTACAGTGATATTTATCAATTAGGCGATCCAATGATTCGTCTAGCTAACTACTTAGCAGGATACGGCTATGTAGTAGCAGCCCCAGAAATTTTTCACCGAATCGAGCCAGTTGGTTTAGTAATTGAGCCAGACGATCTAGGAAGGATGCGCGGTAATGACGATGCGCGTCGAACCTCGGTAGCTGATTATGATGCCGATTGCCTTGCTGTGATTGAATTTCTGAAAACAGAGAGTGCGGTTTCTCGAAATAAAATAGGCACTCTCGGCTTTTGTATTGGTGGACATTTAGCATTCCGCGCAGCATTTCAAAGCGAAATTCGGGCTGCCGTTTGCTGTTATCCTACTGGTATTCCCAGTGGTAAATTGGGTAAAGAGGTAGCCGATACAATCCAGAGGGTAAGTGAAATCAAAGGCGAGATGCTAATGGTGTTCGGTACTCTTGACCCTCATATACCAGAGAGCGATCGCCAAACCATAATAAAAGCAATTGAGAACGCTAACATACCTCACCAAGTTTTCTTGTATGAAGCAGAACATACATTCATGCGCGACGACGGTTATCGTTATGATTCTAGTGCTAGCACCGCAGCTTGGTCTGAAATAGTAACTTTCTTGGGGCGCATATTTGCAGACTAAAAACTTATATTATTTATTGCTTTCTTCGCGTCAATTGTGAGTTGTCTGCAACGCTAATAACCCAGCACCGTAAGCAGGCTCATACCTCGGAAAAATCACCTTTACATTAAGAAACTTCTTAACAAGAGATGCTGCAAATCTTTCATGGATATTGCATCTACCACACCATACACTTCCTGTTGTGACTACTTCTAAAACTGAGTCAACACTAAAAATTGCATCAATTACTGTAGATGTAGCTTTTACTAACTCTTTTACAGCATTATCAATTATGATATTCGCTACAATATCGCCTGACGCTGCTGCAAAATCTACAATTGGTGCTAAAGCAGCTATCTGTTTAACTCCCCATTGTCGGCGATATACTACTTCTATTAAATCTTCTATACTTTCCAAATCAAGATGCTGTTTGAAACCCTCTATCAAACTCGTTGATATTTCCTGTCCATCATAAGATTTTAATGCTGCGTTCATGCCTGCGATCGCAATTTTATAAGCGCTACCTTCATCTCCTAAAATATACCCCCAGCCGCCGACTCGCTTAGTATGTCCTTCATGATTTCGTCCGAAAACTATCGAACCAGTACCGGCTGCAACCACAATTCCTACAGGCTGACCAATTCCACCAACTAAAGCAATTAAAGCATCGTTACAAATTACAATATTGGCTGGCTGTAACGCCCAATTAATAGGCAATTTATTATTCTGTAACTCTTTAACTAAACCTTTCACTACTTCGATATCTGTTGCACGACCTACACCAGCTAAACCCAAACATATCGCGTCAATATTCACAGATTTTGTAATTATTGCTGCCTCAACCGCATTGTGAATTGCTATTTGAATAGATTGGAAAGTGGCTTCGATACCTATACTTTGATAGTTAGATGACCCTGCTTCACCGCGACCTAGCACTAGATGCAAATCATCCATTAAGACACAAACAGTCTTGCTACCGCCGCCATCTATTCCTAAAACATAACTCATGAACTGTAACAATGTTAATTATTTTGACGCTTCGGTTCTTCTTTTAAAGGAATAAAAAATAGAGCAATCATTCCAGGAATGGTCAGCAAACAGATCAAGACAAAAAATAGTGGATAGCCAAGTACTTCCTGTAAATAACCACTAACTAAGCCTGGTAACATCATTCCTAAAGCCATAATGCCAGTAGATATGGCAAAATGAGAAGTTTTATATTCGCCTTGGCAAATATACATTAAATAAACACTAAAAGCTGTAAATCCAAAACCATAGCCAAATTGCTCCAAGGAAACTAAGGGATATACTAATGTTAGTGAAGGCTTAGTGTAAGCCATATACACATAAAATACATCAGGTAAATTCAATGCTAAAGCCATAGGAAATAAACATTTTTTTAATCCATATTTAGAAATTAGCAAGCCTCCTAAAATTCCTCCACAGATTAGGGATATTACCCCAAATGTCCCGTATACTAGCCCAATATCTGATGTTGATAACCCTAAGCCTCCTACTTCTGGTTTGTCTAATAAAAATAAAGAGGCTATCTTCACAAGCATTGCTTCGCCAAGTCTGTAAAGCAATATAAATGCTAAAATATTTATAATTTTATCTTGAGCAAAATATGAGCTAATAATTGACCAGAAAGGTATATTTTCCCTAGCTTCTATTTGTCGTTGGTTATCTGATTCAGGTAAAGGTAAAATTAGGCGATGGAAAATAAACAGGATTGCTAAAATTAAAGCTGAGAAACCAATAGTTATAGTCCAGCTTAAAGGAATGTTGTTCAGAGATACTTCAAGCTGACCTGCTAAGACTACTAATATTCCAGAGCCAAAAATAACAGCCATTCGATAAAATAGTGAGCGAATGCCAACAAATAAGGCTTGTTGCTCTGGAGATAAAGCCAACAGATAAAAGCCATCTGTGGCAATGTCATAAGTTGCAGAAATAAATGCTCCTATTGTTAATGTTGCAAGGGAGATGAAAAAGAAATTTGGCAGTTGCAAGGAGAAAGCTATCAAACCCAAACAAGCGAACATCGCAAATTGGGTATAAAGTATCCATTGACGTTTGGTAGAATAAATATCCACAAGTGGGCCCCAAAACATTTTTATGACCCAAGGTAGATAGAGAAAACTTGTCCACAAGGCAATTTGAGTATTATCTATTCCGAGCTTTTTGTAAAAGATTACGGAAACTGTATTGATGATGATGTAAGGTATGCCAGAGGCAAAGTAGAGGGTGGGTATGTATATCCAGGGCGAAGGGGTAGTAGTTTGAGGTTTCATGTTTGCCTCTAATTATCGGTGTTATTAAAATTAGCATCCAATAGGACACCAATAGGATAAATTATCTGTAATTTCCCCTTCAGAAAGACGGATTCCTACACCTCCTGATATAAACTTGTCATTACCATTGTTATATAGCCAAGCTCCCCAAACCTGAGTCATTGACTTGCCATCAATTTCTAATTTAGGAAATTCTAATAACTCTTGATAGACATAATTTTGTTGTGTATACCAAGGGTCATTATTACTACTACGCACAGAGATTTTTCCTGAATTAACTGCAAATCCTCCTTCACCTTCTCTTCCTAAAATAGGTTTGGCAAAGTATGAATCACCTATTGCTGTTGTACTCAGCGATGTTTTAGGAAAATATTCCCAGACTGTCCCAGCATCTTTGCCAGAAAAAAAGTCATATCCCAAATCTGTAATTAGGGCAAATACACTCTTTGGTTGCAGTGCAAAGGCAGAACCAAAGTTCACAATCACAATTTTATTCTCAAAAATTAGTTGCTCTAGAGCCGGCCATAATCTTTCACCTTTTTCATCAGTATCATGGATTAGCCATTCCACTGGATACCACATAAAGAGTATATCTATTGGTTTTTTTGTTCTCTGGTCAAATAGATACTCACCATCTTTGATGCCAAGATATTCTAAAGGTAAAATGGTACTTTTGGACTCTAAGTAATTTCTTAGCCATCGCATAGTACCTAAATCTTCGGCATTATTCAAAGCTGTAAATGCTACGCGACAGTCTGTAACTGGTTTACCCAAATTTAATGCGGCTCTATTTACATGCTGATTAAGTGTTCTTTTTAAGATTTTTTGAGCATCTAAATCTGGTTGTTGCAATCCAAAATGTCTGGCGACTTTATTATTGCCATCCGTACACTCAAACCAAAAACTAGGAGTTTGGGGATTAGTTTCTACTACCTTTTTTATCCCCGTTTCTTGATTCCAGCACCAGTCAAGACGCATACAAAATGGTGCGAGAAAGTCATATTTAACTAACTTGATGGTAGCTTCCGGAAATCCATAGTAAAGTAGTGTATCCTCATCAAGAGTGCGAATAATTTCCCACGCTTGGGTTAAAACACTACCGACTAATTCCGATGCTTGCTGAATTTCTTGTATCGTCTGCGGTAAAACTTGATGGCAATAATAAAGAGCGTAAGGTGTTTCTTGGTCAGTCAGATGTATACCTGTTCCTTCTTCAATAGGAGCAAAGTTGTACCAACCCATTTTCATCGACTGAAATAGACGCTTTCGTTGAGGACTGTTGAAAATATTCATAACTCTCTTATCCACCCGCATGACCACCGCGACCGAAACTACCAAAACCACTACGGCCGTTGGCAGAACCTCTGGAAGTCCCGGTCTCCGATGAATCACCAAAACCGGAGCTTCTAATGCTACTCCCACCAGAGTAACCAGTCGATCTGCCGCTACCATTAGATGAGGGTGAACAGTTATTGGGTTGTTGTTTAGCGTTTGGCGATGTTGTGGAGATGCAATCTGACTGTCTTGCTTCTGGGGTTGTCGCACAAGAAGCAAGTAGCGATACAGTCATAACGAACACTATGAGTTGAAATAAACCTGGTTTCAATTTCATGAGTTTTTCTGGATGAATATACAAATGTCAGTTACGGAATTTATGCAAGATAACTACAAAGGTCAAAAATAGATTTCGCATTTCCAGATAGATTTTTTCAGGGTATATCCACGATTTAGAGAATTGCTAAACAAACCCTCTCCAACCCTGTGGCAAAATTTATTAGAGTCCTTCCATAGTTAGTTTGCCCAGCATGACCGCAACTATTCCCAATCTCCCCAGTCTCTACGACCCCTTTTCCACTGAAGCCAAGTGGCAAAAATTCTGGGAAGACAACCAAGTTTACAAAGCTGACCCCAACAAAGGCGGCGAACCCTACTGCATCGTCATTCCACCGCCGAATGTCACTGGCAGTTTGCACATGGGTCATGCTTTTGAAAGTGCGTTGATTGATACCCTCGTGCGCTACCACCGGATGCAGGGGCGCAATACCCTATGGCTACCCGGAACTGACCACGCCAGCATTGCTGTGCATACTATGCTGGAAAAGCAACTCAAAAAAGAGGGTAAGACTCGCTACGAATTGGGGCGCGAAAAATTCCTAGAACGCGCTTGGCAATGGAAGGCGGAGTCTGAGGGAACAATTCTTAATCAGCTACGCCGCTTGGGTGTCTCTGTGGACTGGTCACGGGAAAGGTTTACCCTGGATGAGGGTTTATCTAAGGCTGTTGTGGAGGCATTTACTCGTCTTTACGAGGAAGGCTTAATTTATCGTGGTGAATATTTAGTTAACTGGTGTCCTGCTTCTCAGTCGGCGGTGTCTGACGTAGAAGTGGAAAATCAAGAAGTAAATGGAAATCTCTGGCACTTCCGCTATCCCCTCACGGATGGTTCCGGTTTTGTAGAAGTGGCGACAACTCGACCAGAAACTATGCTGGGTGATACGGCTGTAGCAGTTAATCCCAATGACGATCGCTACAAACATCTCATCGGCAAAACTCTCACTCTGCCCATTCTACAACGAGAAATTCCCATTATTGGCGATGAATATGTTGATCCCACTTTCGGCACGGGTTGCGTGAAAATAACTCCCGCCCATGACCCGAACGATTTTGACATGGGTAAGCGTCACAATCTGCCGTTAATTAACATTATGAACAAAGACGGCACTCTCAACGCCAATGCCGGGGAGTTTCAAGGACAAGACCGTTTTGTTGCTAGAAAAAATGTGGTTTCTCGCCTAGAAGCAGATGGCTTTTTGGTAAAGATCGAAGATTATAAGCATACCGTTCCCTATAGCGATCGCGGTAAAGTACCTATTGAACCCCTCCTCTCGACTCAGTGGTTCGTCAAAATTCGCCCTCTAGCTGACAACACTCTCGAATTCCTCGACCAGCAAACTTCTCCAGAGTTTGTCCCCCAACGCTGGACAAAAGTCTATCGTGATTGGCTAGTAAAACTCACTGATTGGTGTATCTCTCGCCAATTATGGTGGGGACACCAAATTCCAGCTTGGTACGCTATCAGTGAAACGGATGGACAAATTACCGATAATACGCCGTTTGTAGTGGCAAAGTCGGAAACCGAAGCTTGGGAAAAAGCTAAATTACAATTTGGCGAAAATGTCAAGCTAGAACAAGATCCAGATGTGCTGGATACTTGGTTTTCTTCTGGACTTTGGCCGTTTTCGACTTTGGGCTGGCCAGAACAAACTCAAGATTTAGCAACTTACTACCCGACTACTACTTTGGTGACAGGCTTTGATATCATCTTTTTCTGGGTAGCCAGAATGACCATGATGGCTGGGCATTTTACGCAGCAAATGCCTTTTCAAACAGTTTACATTCATGGCTTAGTGCTGGATGAAAAAGGTCAGAAGATGTCAAAGACCAAAGGTAATGGCATTGACCCATTGTTATTAATTGACAAATATGGTACTGATGCCCTGCGGTATACCTTAATTAGAGAAGTAGCTGGCGCTGGTCAAGATATCCGCTTAGAATACGATCGCAAAAAGGATGAATCAGCATCTGTAGAGGCATCCCGCAACTTTGCAAATAAGTTGTGGAATGCTGCCCGGTTTGTAATGATGAATTTGGATGGACAGACGCCGCAACAATTGGGAAATCCAGTAGCCACAGAATTGAGCGATCGCTGGATTATCTCGCGGTATCATCAAGTTATTAAACAAACCACGAATTACATTGATAATTACGGTTTAGGCGAAGCAGCAAAAGGACTCTATGAGTTTATCTGGGGTGATTTCTGCGACCAGTATATTGAACTAGTGAAATCTAGATTGCAAGCAGATGCCGACCCAGTATCACGGCGGGTAGCACAGCAAACTCTCGGCTATATATTGGAAGGAATTTTAAAACTGCTTCATCCGTTGATGCCTCATATTACCGAAGAAATTTGGCAAACTCTCACCCAACAACCAGCAGATTCACTGCAAACTTTACCATTGCAACTATATCCCCAGATAGATGCAAACCTAATTGATCAAGCTTTAGAAGAACAGTTTGAATTACTGGTTGCTACTATCCGCACAATTCGGAATTTGCGCGCAGAAGCGGATATTAAGCCAGGGGTAAAAGTGACAGCGAATTTGCAAACTGAAAGTGAAAAGGAGCGGGAAATTCTCACTGCTGGACAGTCTTATATTAAAGATTTGGCTAAGGTTGAGACTTTAACTATTACCGACAAACAAGAAAACCAAACTGTTACTGCGAAAAAACCTCAAAGAGGTTTGAAGACAATTGGCTTAATTATCGTGGCCATTGTCTTTGGTAGAGTGGCTTTAGCTGCGGGAAATGCCATTGATGACATTCCAATCGCCGGAACTTTCTTTGAATTAGTTGGTTTTGGTTACACAGCGTGGTTTGTTAGCCAAAATTTACTCACTGCTCAAGCAAGACAAAGTTTATGGAGACGCTTTTTCCCGCAGACAGAATTAGAACAACCACAAGAATCAGAAAATGCGATCGCAGGTGTAATTGGTACAATACAGGTGCTAATTCCTCTAAGCGGTGTGGTAGATATTGAAGCTGTGCGTGCCAAGCTAGAAAAAAGCTTGAGTAAAGCTGAAGCCGAAGTTCAATCCCTGAGTACCAGATTAAACAATCCTAGTTTCGTAGATAGAGCTAGGGCTGACGTGGTACAAGGGGCGCGTGATGCCTTAGCAGAAGCACAGAAGCAAGCTGAAATTTTGCGCGATCGCCTTAAGGGGTTAATGTAGGCATAGCCTGCGTGGCTTAGGATAACTGTAATGGGTAATGGAAGTGTTAATAATTCCCAATTACCCATTACCAATTAACAAGATCCAAATATCCGTTCTGGCACTTATTTTTTATTAAAATTTTTTGAATTTTGAATTTTGAATTGGAGCGAAGCGACCCTCATGCTATATCTAGCCCAGGTGCGTAAAAACGATTTTTTAGACCAGCACCAGTTACGCTTATTGGCGCGTCAAGAAGCTGATAACTTGTGGGCGATAATTCCCGAAGAAGCTTTCATTCTGCTGGGAAAGGGAAAGATCATGAGTGAGAACTTGCTTGTTCTAGTCGAACTTTCTGCTACAGGCGATATTGAAAGACTAGAAGACGCCACTAACTGGGTACTGCATCTGGTACAAAGCTACCTCACCATCGGCATTACCCCAGAATTTTTGCAGCATGAGGCTGAACGAGCAGAACATTGGCGACAATCCCTGACGTTGCAAAACCAAGACTTAGCAAGACGTTCCTTAGAGTTGGAAGCCAGACGCGAACAAATTCAAGCCTTAGAAGAAAGCCTCAAACGCGAGAAAAATAGTTATTCCCAAGAGGAAAGTTAAAAGTTTGCAGTGATGTTGCACTCAAGTGTGTATTTATGACAAATTACCCAGCAAGAGTTGATTTATCTCTTACTGGGTAATTTACTAATGCTAGCTATAGCTAGCTTTAGTTAAGCAATCACAGTAATATTTGCACTACTAAGCACTGCTTTATTTGAGAACAGGGCTATCTGAACTTTTGCAACGCTACCAATCCCATCTTTATCAAAGAATAGGTTCCCCGTAGTTTGATCGTAGATGAAGCGATCGCTTGCAGCTGTAGCGATCGTACCAAGTCGGAACAAGCCCGGATCGAGTGTCGTATCCTGAGATTGGCTCAGTCCAAATTCCGCCTTAGAAATGAAGATAGTATCATCTCCAACAGTAAAATCAGTAATGGTATCATAGCCTCCAGTGCGGGTATCAGTCAGATATAAGCTATCTTGTCCAGCTCCACCAGTCAGCGTATCTTTACCAATTCCACCAAAGAGGCTATCGTTTCCTACACCGCCTAATAAGCTGTCATTACCTGAACTACCAAAGAGGTTATCATTACCATCTCCTCCTGATAACGTATTAGCACCAGTATTTCCAATCAAGATGTTATTAAGGCCGTTACCAGTAGCAGTGATTGCCCCAGTTCCAATCAGGGTCAAATTCTCTAGGTTATCTCCCAAGACCCAATTTACCGAAGAGTTAACTAAATCTGTGCCTGCATTTAAGCCTTCAACAATAATATCGCTAACACTGTCTACGGTATAAGTGTCATTGCCGACTCCACCATTGAGACTATCAATTCCTGTACCTCCATCCAAGGTGTCATCGCCTGTACCACCCAACAAGGTATCATTGCCTGAGCTACCAAAAAGGCTATCGTTACCATCTCCTCCGGTCAAGGTGTTCGCAGCAGCATTTCCGACCAGGATGTTATCAAGGCTGTTACCAGTACCAATTGTCGCGCTTCCAGTCAGGGTCAAGTTCTCAAAGTTCTCTCCTAATACCCAATTCACAGCAGACTTGACTAAATCTGTGCCTAAATTTAAGCCTTCGGCAATAATAATATCGCCGAGATTATCTACGATGTAAATGTCATTGCCAACTCCACCATTGAGAGTATCAATTCCTACACCACCATCCAAAGTATCATCGCCTGCACCGCCTAACAAGCTGTCATTACCTGAACTACCAAAGAGGCTATCGTTACCATCTCCCCCGCTCAACTTATTAGCACCAGTATTTCCAATCAGGATGTTATTAAGGCTGTTACCAGTACCATCGATAGCTCCGGTTCCAGTCAGGGTCAAGTTTTCCACGTTATCTGCCAACACCCAACTCACCGAAGACTTAACTAAATCTATGCCTGCATTTAAGCCTTCAGTAATAGAATCGTTCAGGTTATCTACAGTATAAATGTCATTGCCTACTCCACCATCAAAACTGTCAGATCCTAAACCTCCATCCAAGGTGTCATTACCTGCACCACCCAATAATGTGTCATTGCCTGAGCTACCAAAGAGACTATCGTTACCATCTCCTCCGCTCAACTTATTAGCACCAGTATTTCCAAGCAGGATGTTATTAAGGCTGTTACCAGTACCATCGATAGCGTCGGTTCCAGTCAGGGTCAAGTTTTCCACGTTATCTGCTAACACAAAACTCACGGAAGACTTAACTAAATCAGTGCCTGCATTTAAACCTTCGACAATAATATCGCTGAGGTTGTCTACGGTGTAGATATCATTGCCGGCTCCACCAATGAGACTATCAGCTCCCAAACCTCCATCCAAGGTGTCATTACCTGCACCGCCTAACAAAGTGTCATTACCTGCATCACCCAATAAGGTGTCATTACCACCTTCTCCGCTCAAGATGTTCGCACCAGTATTTCCAATCAAGATGTTATTAAGGCTGTTACCAGTACCATTAATTGCGTCGGTTCCAGTCAGAGTCAAGTTTTCCAGATTATTTCCCAATACCCAACTCACCGAAGACTTGACTAAATCCGTACCTGCACTAGTAGATTCAATAATAGTGTCGCTAATGGTGTCCACAATATAAGTGTCATTGCCTTTACCACCAATGAGACTATCGTTACCTGTACCACCATCTAAGAAATCATTTCCATCGCCGCCATCAAGCGTGTCGTTATCACCTAGTCCGTTGAGCGTATCATTGCCTAGCAATCCTGAGATAATATCCATGATCGCTGTACCATTCAGGCTGTCTGCACCTGAAGTACCATTAATTAGGTTGTATTGATTAATGGTTAAGTTGACGGTAGCAGCACTACTGCCTCCGTGACCATCGCTTATAGTATAAGTAAAGCCGTCAGAGCCATAATAGTTTTCGGCAGGAGTATAAGTGTAAGTACCATCAGCGTTGTTAACTAAGCTTCCTTGGCTAGGTTGGGTAAAACCAGTAATGCTCAATACGTCATTGTCCGCATCTGTATCATTGCTCAACAAAGTCGTAGCATTAATGATGATAGGTGTGTTTTTGTTTGTGGTGATATTATCGTTAACAGCAACAGGCGCATCATTTACTGCCGTAATATTAATATTGCGGCTAACGGCAGTACTATTAGCCGTACCATCATTAACTACAAAGCTGACGGTGCGAGGTGTAAGACTGGGGTTATCACTGTTGTTGGTATAAGTAATAGAACGTAGTGCTGCTTGATAGTTAGCAACAGTGGAACTGCCAGTTAAGGTTAAAACACCTGTGGTGCTGTTGTAGCTGCCCGTAATCCCATTTTGGTTAGTAAAGGCGAGGATGTCTTGAGCAGAGACAAAACCACTGGTAATCCTGACGGTGGCACTAGCTAGGTTGGAGGAGTCTAAGTCGCTGACGGTGATACCTGAGTCAATGACTGTAGTGGCGTTTTCAGTGTATGCCAGGGCAGAGTTGGTTGCAGTAGCAACAGGTGCATCATTCACTGCCGTAATATTAATATTCCGGGTAACGGCAGTACTATTAGCAGCGCCATCATTAACTATAAAGCTGATGGTACGAGGTGTAGTATTGGGGTTATCACTGTTGTTGGTATAAGTAATAGAACGTAGTGCTGCTTGATAGTTAGCAACGGTGGAACTGCCAGTTAAGGTTAAAACACCTGTGGTGCTGTTGTAGCTGCCCGTAATTCCATTTTGGTTAGTGAAGGCGAGGATGTCTTCAGCAGAGGCGAAACCACTGGTAATGCTGACGGTGGCACTAGCTAGGTTGGAGGAGTCTAAGTCGCTGACGGTGATGCCTGAGTCAATGACTGTAGTGGCCTTCTCGGTGTATGCCAGGGCAGAGTTGGTGGCAGTAGCAACAGGTGCATCATTCACTGCGGTAATATTAATATTCCGGGTAACGGCAGTACTATTAGCAGTCCCATCATTAACTATAAAGCTGATGGTACGAGGTGTAGTACTGGGGTTATCACTGTTGTTGGTATAAGTAATAGAACGTAGTGCTGCTTGATAGTTAGCAACAGTGGAACTGCCAGTTAAGGTTAAAACACCTGTGGTGCTGTTGTAGCTGCCCGTAATCCCATTTTGGTTAGTGAAGGCGAGGATGTCTTGAGCAGAGACAAAACCACTGGTAATCCTGACGATGGCACTAGCCAGGTTAGGGGAGTCTGTGTCGCTGACGGTGATGCCTGAGTCAATGGCTGTGGTGGCGTTTTCAGTGTATGTTAGGGCAGAGGCAGAACTAGGGGTGATTGTCGGGGGAGCCCCACTGTTGTTGTTTAGTTGGGCATATATCCCATAACCAGACTTGTCCTGGCCATCACTTTGCCAAGAAATTACAAAGTCCCCCCCTGCATCCATCGCTACTGTAGGGTTTTTTTGAGTGTTGGTGATGTAGGTATTGACCTGAAATTCGCCCCCAACAGCCACCCCAGCACTGTTGTAGCGTTGGGCATATATCCCACTGCTAGACCCGTCCTGACCATCGTCATTGCTAGTCCAGGAAATGACAAAGTTCCCTGTGGCATCTATTGCTACTGTGGGGTTAGATTGATTGCCGTTGGTATTGAAATTGACTTGGAATTCGTTTCCTTGAGCCACCCCAGCACTGCTGTAGCGTTGGGCATATATCCCACTGCTAGAGCCGTCCTGACCATCGCTTTGCCAGGAAATAACAAAGTCCCCTGCTGCATCCATCGCTACTGTAGGGTTAGATTGACTGCTGGTGGTGTAGGTATTGACCTGAAATTCCCCCCCAACTGCCCCAGAACTGTTGTAGCGTTGGGCATATATCCCATAGCCATCCCCCCCATCCTGATAATAGCTTTGCCAGGAAATAACAAAGTCTCCTGCTGCATCCATCGCTATTGTGGGGTTATTTTGATAGCCACTGGTGTAGGTATTGACCTGAAATTCGCCTCCAACAGCCACCCCAGCACTGTTGTAACGTTGGGCATATATCCCATAACCAGACCCGTCCTGACCATCGCTTTGCCAGGAAATAACAAAGTCCCCCGCTCCATCCATCGCTACTGTGGGGTTAATTCGCTTATTGTTAGTGGAGGCATTGACCTGAAATTCGCCCCCAATAGCTGTCCCAGAACTGTTGTAGCGTTGGGCATATATGCCAGAGCCAGACGCGTCTTGGCTTTGCCAGGAAATAACAAAGTCCCCAGTGGCATCGATCGCTACTGTAGAGTTAGATTGATTGCCGTTGATATTGGAATTGACTCGGAATTCGTTTCCTTGAGCCTCCCCAGTCTTGTTGTACCGTTGGGCATATATCTCATCGCCAAACCCATCTTGACCATTGCTAGTCCAAGAAATGATGAAGTCCCCATCAGCATCCATTGCGACTGCGGGATTAATTTGATTATTGTTGGTGTAAGTATTGACTTTGAATTCATTCATGAAAAAACCTCTGAAAAAACTAAAAATTTGATTTCAACAATTACGGCCTGATTAAACAGATTTCTTAGTCATTAGGAATCACTGCACTCGGTCGCAGCCAATAATTCAACTCTGGTGCAGTAAATGCTTGGCGGATTTCTTTTCGTTCCTGATTCAAAACCATCGGACGCTGTACACCAGCAAGAAACTGTACATCATAAAGTTCTTGACAGCCTGCGGTGAACTTCAGCATTCCCACCTGTTGCCCATTTCGTAAATCCACAACTGCCACGCCACAGAGCAACTTCTCAAACCTTTGGGTTATGGGCAACCCTCCGAAAATATGCCGTTCCCGAATCTGGCATAGTCCGACTAGAGCGTAATACCCGACGCAGCACAACCCCCGCAGAAATCCAGGTAGTACACAAACTACTTGTTGGTCTCCTGATTCTGGATGAATGCGCCATATTTCCCCTGCACCAGAGTTGAGTAACCACAAAAACCCGTCATGCCAAATCGGGGAATGGGGCATTGATAATCCATTTACAATAATTTCACTGCTCTCTACTTCCACTAAGACTCCACCGTTGGCTTTACCCGGACGCCATCCCCCAACGGTATCTGTCGCACCGAGGGCAGTCACATACTTGGGTTTGCCATCCACCATCGCTAATCCATTCAGGTGACATCGGTCTTCTGGCACTACTTCAGAAATAAATTTCGGATGCCAGCGCGGTACAAAGCTAAAGTCTGGACTCAAAGCAGAAAGACACGAAAAGCGGGTGTTGACAATCCACAGCCCTTCTCTGCCAAATTCCAGGTCGTGAATATTAAGGTCGCCTGTAAAATATGTCATCCGTGGCAGATAAAGGGCATCGTAGCGTCCAGGCTGGTCTTCTAAAAACTCATAAGCTAAGGCGGGGGCATTTGCTAATAAACAGACTTCGTGATGGGTAGCCAGTGCCAGTCGTGAACCATTCACTGCCAATCCCATTGGTTTAGAAAATTGGCGTAACAGCATGGTTATCTGTTCCCCATTCCAGCCTACTAGTGCCAGTTTTCCAGCTTGGTAGGTGGTGATGGCAATTGAACCTCCGGCTTGACTTAGCCAGGAAATAAATCCCCCATCAGCATCACATTGAATTAAGTTATTCTCTTCTGGCGCAGTAGTAGGAAAAGTGGACAACATAAATCAGTTGAAATAAATTTCAAATTTTGTTGAGGAACTTTAGACTTAGTTAAATACAAAATATACTCAGTGGCTCCAGCCCTTAAAATTGAGCTGTAAATCACCAACTACGAACCCCGAAAATTGCTGGCACAAAGCACTAGTACAGCATGGCGTAAATCCAGGTATCACATCAATAAGTAGACAAGTTGCTCTGAGCAACTGATTAAAGGTGAACAAATTTATGCCAGAGTGTACTAGTGATTGATGCCATTAGTTTTGATGAGTTGTGAAAGTTTGTAGTCAGGGCTAAAACCCTTGAAATTGACTAATAAATCGTTCACTACGAAACTTTCAGAATTGATGACATAGACAACTAAGTGTGCCATCATTGTCAATAAACAAGCTTGTACCAGAAACAGTACCTGAAGGAATCGACCCCAGAAAATAGGTCGTGCCGCCATAAAGCTGCACTGGATCTAACTTTGCGGATATTTTGAACTTAGTTTTTTATAATGTCCTAGCGGTAAATATTGTTTGGTAATCTACTGTTATAATAAAGACTTTTCTATTTAAAAATAAACTGTATATATACTGAATGTAAAAATTAGTTAAAACTTCAATAATTTAAAAACTCGATCGGCAAGTTTTGTTACTATAACGGCAAATTGCGTTGTTAAAGTAGAGAAAATGCGTAGATGTAGCCCGTCGTATACATTGCCATTCTTCGTATTAAATATTTAGCCGAAATACGTATAACTATGCGATTTTTCACTTGAAATCAGTAGAGGTAAAAGTAGCAAGGTTGACATAAAGTGCCTTGCAATTGCTGAAATTCCTGCTACAAAAGGATTATAAAAATAAAATTACTATTTGACCCACAATTACATAAAAAAGCTTTTTTAGTGTGCCATTTAAAATTTACGACGAAAGTAGGATGAGACAACAAGAGTGTGGTGTGACAGTATGGTTCACTGGTCTGAGTGGTGCTGGTAAAACTACTATCTGTCAATTTGTGGAGAAGGAACTGCGGATACAGGGATACAGAGTTGAAGTTCTAGACGGTGATGCGGTGCGTCAAAACCTATGCAAAGGATTGGGTTTCAGTAAAGAGGATCGAGAGGAGAATATTCGGCGCATTGGTTTTGTAGCTCAACTTCTTGCCAGAAATAATGTCATTGTATTGGTTTCGGCTATTTCACCATACCGCGAGATTCGGGAAGAAGTGCGCCAAATGACTCCATTTTTCATTGAAGTTTATGTCAACGCATCATTGGCAGTTTGTGAACAGCGAGACGTAAAAGGGTTATATAAAAAAGCAAGAGCAGGAGAAATTAAGCACTTTACTGGTATTGACGATCCTTATGAAATACCACTCTGTCCTGAAGTCGAATGCAAAACTAACCAGGAAAGCGTTGCTCAAAGTGCAACTAAGGTTTTAGAAAAGCTAGAAGAGTTGGGTTATATAGTTGCTAGAATGAATGATTTATGAGTTAAATAAAGTTTTTAACTCATAACTTTTACTAAGATGCCAATAATTGCCGAATTAACCTGGCCACAGCTTTCTGCGTGAAGCGGTTGGCAATTTGTTGACCTAAACGTTGTACATCTGAATTTACCAATAACTGAGCAATTTGGGATGTAATTTGCACTGGGTCAAAGCCTCTTGTTTCTCGGAGAATACCTAATATACGTTTGATATGCTCCAAGGTTTGTTGTTGCTCAACTGTAGCTGCTGGAGTTTTATTAACTGCTGTCAATCCTACCCGTTCTCGTAACAAGGAGGTAAAGTTATGCAAAACATTTTTACCTAAAGCATCGAGTCCGTTAACAGATTCATCTACTAGCTTGTCACGAATAAAAGCACCGCGTTCAGATGACAGAAATTCTATCCCCTGATTTAGCACTAAATTAAAGTCGTAGTCTTGACTATTACGCGCATTTTTTAACAAGTTTTCTAAGCGATTCCAGCGAAATCTGCCATCTTTAAATAGCAAATCTTGCAATGATGCTCTTAATTGCGGTGCTGGATCTGTTAACAGGCGTTTAGAAACGTAGGGATAAGCTTCGCTGAGAACTTTAAAGTTTGGATCTATATATATCGCAATACCTTCAAGCGTCACAAGGGAACGAATAATTAAGGCGTAGTAGGGCGGTACGCGGAAAGGATACTCATACATCAAAGCTGATAGTTCATCGGTAATGCTTTTAATGTTGAGTTCGGCAACGCTGGCTCCTTGGGCATCAGCAAAAACTCTGGCAAAAGCTGGGATAATTGGTGTTAAATCGGTTTCTGGTGATAAGAAATCTAACTTCACGTAGTCTTTTGCTAATCCTTCAAAGTCGCGGTTGACTACGTGGACGATCGCTTCGATCAAACCATAACGCTGTGGTGGCTTAATCTCGCTCATCATCCCAAAGTCGAGATAAGCTAACTTACCATCGGTTGTCGCTAACAAATTACCAGGATGGGGATCTGCATGGAAAAATCCATGTTCTAGCAGCTGGCGCAAGGAACACTGCACACCCACTTCAATGAGATAACGAGCATCTATCCCTTGGGCGCTAATTTCTTCTGTCTGGGTTAATTTAGTGCCGTTAATCCACTCCATCGTCAAGACGCGGCGATTGGTGTATTCCCAGTAAATTTTCGGTACGTATACGTCTTTTATATGACCGTATAACTCAAAAAATCGCTCCGCATTTTCACCTTCATGGATGTAATCCATCTCTTCAAAAATGCGATCGCCTAATTCATCGAGAATCCCAACTAAGTCACTTCTTACCTTTTTAACCTTTTTCTGCACCCAAGCCGCGAGGTTACGCAAGATATACAAGTCAATGGTGATCCCCTCTCTTAAGTCGGGGCGTTGAACTTTAACAGCAACTTCTTCACCAGTTTTTAGCTTGCCTTTATACACTTGCCCCAATGAAGCCGCAGCAATTGGCTGGGCTGAGAGTTCGGCATAAACCTCTTCTGGAGGTGCGCCTAATTCTTCTTTGATAAACTGGTAAGCAATTTCGTTGGGAAAAGGCGGTAATTGGTCTTGTAGTTTAGTTAATTCTTCTAGGTATACGGGAGGAACTAGATCGGGTCTGGTGGATAAAGCTTGTCCAATTTTGATGTAAGCTGGGCCTAATTGGGTCAGCAATACTCGTAGCTGAGTGGCTCGGCGGCGGTCATTTTTGACGACAATTCCCCGTTTACTATCCGACCACAATCCAAAAACAAAGGATAGAGTTGGCCCCAACACGGCAAAAATCCGCCGTAAAACTTGTACTTTTCTATTTTGGTAATGCGCCGCTATGCCCACGGGATCGTAAAGCGTCTCAGGCTGGGATGCTATTCTCACCTTTTGGGCTGCTAAAAGTCTTGGCGAGCGTACAACTAAGCTTGGTGTAGCATCTTCTGGCACTACATCAATAACGTCCGGTTCGTCGCCTCGGCGATTGGTGCCGTTGCGACTGTCCTCCTGAATCGGTTGGGAACTAGGGGGAAGTGTCTTAACAATCATGAAGAAGGCCACCAGTCAGAACGATCACATTAAGTATTGTAACAATATGTTTAGAAATTGGGAATTGGAAATGGAGCATTGGTTATTTCTTCCTCATCTTCTCCTGCTCCCTCGTACTAATAGGTCTGCTACACTTAAACGGGCATACTAGTTCAATAGTAGTAGGTATTGCTAGTTGCTGAAAGATCGTACTTATTGTCTTGTAAGTTAGAAGTATCTGGCATCTGCCCTCATGGAGAATTTGGCTTGATGTTGCTTTGCCTGCGAATTGAAAACTTTGCCCTCATTGACCAACTGGAATTAGAATTTGGCGCGGGACTAAATGTGTTAACAGGTGAAACCGGCGCTGGAAAATCGATTATCTTGGATGCCATTGATGCCGCTTTGGGCGGTAAAGTCTCTAGTCGAGTCATTCGCACGGGGACAAGTCGGGCGATGGTAGAAGCTACTTTCACCTCAAACGCTCCCCTAGCAGCTTGGTTGACTGAACAAGAAATAGATTTACTTGATGAAAATTCTGTAGTCATTAGCCGAGAAATCACAGCCACTGCGAGTAATGTCCGTAGTCGATCGCGGGTGAATGGTGTGTTGGTGAATCGGCAGATCATGGCAGGAATGCGCGATCGCTTGGTGGAAATTACCGCCCAAGGTCAAACTGTGCAAGTGGGACAATCTGCCCAAGTCCGGGACTGGTTAGATTTGTATGGCGGCGACTCCTTGATGCAGCAGCGTCATAAAGTCGCCACGAGCTTTAGTAATTACCAACAGGCGCATTTAGCACTAGAAAAACGCCGAACATCAGAACGGGAACGGTTGCAACAACTAGACTTGCTCACTTATCAAGTGCAAGAATTGGGAGCAGCCAATATCAGCGAACCTAATGAATTGGAACAGTTGGGACAAGAACGAGAACGCCTGAATCATGTCGTCGATTTGCAACAGATGAGTTACAAGGTTTATCAAGCTTTGTATCAAAACGATCATGAAACTCCCGCCGCAGGTGATTTATTGGGAGACAGTGAGGCGATATTAAATGACATGGTGGAATACGATACCCAACTACAACCCCTATTAGAATTGGTACGGGACGCGCAAGCTGCCGTAATGGAAGTGGGAAGGCAGATTAATGCTTATGGGGATGGATTGGAAGCAGATCCGCACCGATTGGAAGAGGTAGAAGAACGAATTCAGGAGTTAAAGCAAATTTGCCGCAAGTATGGGCCGACACTTACAGAAGCGATCGCTTACTACCAACGTATCCAAGCAGAATTAGCCCAACTTAACGACAGCGAACAATCTATCGAAAAGTTAGAACAGCAAGAAAAGGCTTGTTTTGAGAAACTTACCCAAGCAAGTAATCAGTTAACTCAATTGCGGAGTAAGGCGGCGGCCAATTTAGAATCACGTTTGATAGCTGAACTCAAGCCCCTAGCGATGGAAAAGGTGAAATTTCTGGTTGAAATATTACCAGCTTTCCCAACTGCGATGGGAGCAGATAAAATTACCTTTATGTTTAGTTCCAACCCTGGAGAACCACTGCAACCTTTAACAGAGGTTGCCTCTGGCGGGGAAATGAGCCGCTTTTTACTGGCGCTGAAAGCTTGTTTTTCTCAGGTTGATGTGGCTGGGACAATGGTTTTTGATGAAATTGATGTCGGGGTTTCGGGAAGAGTCGCCCAAGCGATCGCGGAAAAATTATATCAGCTAAGTCAACGCAACCAGGTGTTATGTGTTACCCATCAACCTTTAGTTGCGGCAATGGCCGATCGGCATTTTCGTGTAGATAAGCAAACTATTAATCAAGGCAAAGGTAAAAAAGCTAACAATGATAATGCCGAACAGCGTACTGTTGTTAGAGTTACTACCTTGGATAACTTAAACACCCGTCGGGAAGAACTAGCGCAATTGGCTGGTGGTAAATCTGCAACTGATGCGATCGCTTTTGCAGAATCTCTATTATTACAAGCTGCTAACCACCGTCGCGCGAAGCATACTTAACCAAATAATTACGAATTACGAATTACAAATTTAGGCTGCCAATTCTGAAAGACGTAAACCAGCAATATTCTCACAGGAAAAAGTCTCTTTACCCATACATCGCCGACAGATTAGCTCTATAATTTGACCTGCCCGGTTACGGAAAAACCATTGGCACAAGGAATCATCTTCTTGAGGAGTTAGAGACAGAGGAATAAAGCCTTTCTTCTGCCATACTTCTGCTGCTGTATAGATATCATCAACAAGAATGGCAACGTGATGGACAGTATTAAAACCTTGCTCCTGGAATAAGCTAGCAATCTGTTCATTTGGGGCGTTAGGCGCAAGGAGTACCAAAATCATTCCTGACGGCATTAAGGCTGAGAGAAAGTACATACTTGCATCTTCGGGCAATAGGTTTTGCTCAGGACAAAAATCATCAGGCCATTTTCCTGGGCCTTCAGTGATTTTGGCATCATAGTTAATCAGAGATTTAGCATAATCTGTAAGAGTTTCTGAATCAGGAAACAATAGTACATAGTGATCTACGATCACTCGTTCACCAAATAAATGTATACAAAAAGATGAGCTTAAAAATTCTGGAGTCTTGTACCCATCTTTATACAATAGCAATCCATCATTTTCTACAAAAGGCGACTCCTTATTCATTGAAGTTTCAGCTAAGTTAAAACCTTTTCTAGGATCTAATGAAAGGTTATTGTTCATAATACTTACCTATAAAAACAATTTATAATATTTATTCAAAAAACAGGGTTTATGTTTATATCTACTATTATACTCAAATGCTTTGAGCTAATCTCAAACACCCGCAAGGCAATTATAGTAACTAAGAATACTAACTGTCTCTAAACTTGCGTCGAATAATTCTTAACTTATCTCTTCTTTTTATTCCCGATGAAAGGTACTACGTAGCTTGTCTCTTTGTATTCTTCTGAGCAAGACGCTGTACTTAGCAGGCAAGGAACAGCTTTGTTGCCCTTCCACTCTAGGTAACTTTCCAAGTATACGAGCAATCTGTTCTTTGAAATTTTCAAATACAGCATTATACTCTTTCTATTCATGAAGCCCATTTGTCAAGTCCAATCTATACAAATTTAAATGAGTTTACCCTGCAAATTTAAATACAAAAAGCATCTAAAAATTTGACATAAGCATCTAAAGATTTTTCATTGTATAGATCGGTGATTTTTTATATATTTTTTAGGTAAATAGCATTAATTATTAGATTAGTGTTTTTTAAAGTTAGTAAATTTCATAAAAACACTCTGTAGCTTAGTCCAAAAAGCTCAAAATTAGCAATTTAAAAAACGAATAAAAAAGCTATATATGAAGCTTAATTATGCTTTTTGATATTTATTAATGAAGCAAAATTTATGTCCTAATAGGAGAATTAACTCTAATGGCATCTGATTCAAATTCTGTTTTTGGTAATACCGTTAATAGTGGTGGTCAGGCTAGCAACCCCAGCGATCCTTTCGCATCTGGAGGCGCTTTTGGCATCCCAACGGCTGACAGCTTCGATTTTGATAAGTATGGAATTCCAAAAGAAGGCAGCTTTAGTTTAGGTAGCTCTAGCATCCCAACGGCTGATAGCTTCGACCCTTCTAAGTATGGTATTCCAACGGCTGATAGCTTCAATCCTTCTCAGTATGGTATTCCAAGCGGAGGCAGTATACCAAGTTTTGGTGGTGGCCCAACTGCTTAGTGGCAATTATATAACTTGAAGGGCAAATTCAAGTTATACATAATTTCAAAAGTCTGGGTTGATCTATCTTTTAATTACGTGATGTGCAACTTTCACTAAACAAAAATCCCATCCTAGCAAGAGATAACAATTATAATTTTGTAGCTTTTGCATAGGGTGGGGTTTTTATTATCTATGGAAGACTTAGTAGATATAACTCCATCATCTAATACTGCCATTTTAAATTTATTTATACTCTTGCAAAGCTCCTAACTTACGAATTCCTGGCCAAATCATAGCTGTAGCAATCACTACTAAAATTGTGCCAATTCCACCACCCACAACGGAAATCATTGGGCCAAATAAAGCCGCAGTCAAGCCTGATTCAAAGCCCCCTAATTCATTCGAGGCACTAATAAACACGCTATTAATAGCAGCAACTCGACCACGCAAATGATCTGGTGTTCTGATTTGAACTAATGTGTGGCGAATCACAACGCTAATACTATCTAGTGCGCCACCAAGGATCAGCATCAACATAGACAGCCAAAAGGAACGAGAAAGTCCAAAAATAATTGTTACAACCCCAAAGCCAACTACTGACCACAATAAGGCTGGGCCTGCTTTACGTAATGGTGGTAAATACGCCAGGGTAATGGCCATAGTCAAAGCACCGATGGAGTGAGCTGCTTGGAGATATCCCAACTCCACTGGCCCCACGTGTAAAATATCTTTGGCAAAAATCGGGAGAAGCGCGATCGCACCACCCAACAATACTGCAAACATATCTAATGTAATCGCGGCTAAAATCAACTGATTCTGCCAAACAAATTGAGCACCGGCTGCAAGTGCTTTAAATGAAATTGGCTCGGTTGCGCGAGTGACTTTTTGCTGTTTGATCGCCAGCGTTAAAATAAAACACAGTAAAGCCGCGATCGCTGCTACTACATAAACTCCTGTAGCACTTCCTAACAGCGCAATTCCAAATCCCCCCAAGGCTGGGCCAATAACTGCGGCTAACTGAAAGCTACTACTATTCCAAGTAGCTGCATTGGTAAAAGCACTGACAGGTATTAATTGCCACATTAGAGCATCACTGGCAGGTTTAAGAAATGCCCTCGCTACACCCGTTAATACCAAACAGGCGTAAATTAGAAAAATTGCACCCTGAGTATAGGAAAGTACCCCTAAAGCTAGGGAGCAGAGGGCTAGCAACATTACCGAGAGTAACATGGTCACTTTGCGATCGCGGCGATCGGCAACATCTCCGGCAATTAAGGTGAGAATAATCATCGGTAGGACTTGCGCCAGTCCTACACCACCTAAAGCGATCGCTGAGTTAGTTCGCTCATAGAGTTCCCAGCCAATCGCTACAGTTTGCATTTGCGACCCCACGAACAGCACCAGCCGTCCAATGGTAAATAGCCGATAGTCTCGAAACTTAAAGGCTGCAAAGGGATCGTGTTGTGCAACCTCAAAGTTATGGGGCTTTGAGTTCTGTTTTCTCGAAGACATTTTTTAGTAGAGTTAAGCCTTCTTCAATGTTGGAAATTTGGTCTTCTGAAAGACCTTTTAGCAAGTCGGTAATATGAGCGCGAGTTTGATCTTGGGATTGCTTGAGATGATGTTTTCCATCTTCAGTTAAATTGAGCAGCACCCGCCGCCGCTCTTGAGGATGAGCAATCCGTTTCACGAAGTCGCGTTGTACCAAGCGTTCTATGGTTGCTGATGCCGTGGCAGAGGTGACACCTAAATGCTCTGCTAAGTCAGATAATGAAGCACCAGGATTACGGTTGATAAATGCTAGCGATCGCAATTGAGGTATAGATAAAAAAGCGGCACTATGGGCACGCATATCCGCTCGGATAAACCGCATCACTAATGGAACTGTTTCCATTACTCTAGCGGCACATTCTTCGGAAGTTGCACCTTGATTAGGTTTATCCAAGGTCATGGGCTTGTTGTTCTCCTAGTTACATAGCCACCCGTGGATAAAGTTTTCCACCAAGGATGGCCAAAATTATTAATGTGAATAAGAGAATTGTACAATCCAGACCAAAGCCATAGATGCTAGTGCCGTTTAACAGCATGGTGCTACGTAACCCGTCAACCAGATAAGTCAACGGATTTAAATGAGAAATGAACTTTAACCAACTGGGCATCAAAGAAATTGGATAGATGGCATTGCTCGCAAAAAATAACGGCATGGTTAACAATTGTCCGATACCCGTCATCCTTTCTCGGCTTTTCACCAAACAGCCAATAATTAATGAAAAAATACAAAATGTTCCCGCCCCTATTATGACTAGCAGCAGTACTTGGAGAATAGCTAGGGGATAAAGATTTAGTTTGACACCTAATAAAAATGCTAATCCGTAAATGAATATTACCTGAGATAAGCACCTCACCCCACACGCCAGGGCTTTGCCCAACACCATCGCCACGCGAGGCGTAGGACTAGCTAAAAATTTATGGACAATCCCTAAATCTCGCTCCCAGATTAGCGTCATTCCACCACTAAAAATTGCCACAAACAGAATACTCTGAGCCAAGATGCCAGCAGAAATGAAGTCTAAATAGGGTAAGTTCCCTGTAGGAATCGCGCGAGTTCGGGTGAAAACTTGCCCAAAAATTAGTAGCCATAATGCTGGTTGCACAGCTCGAACTATTAAATCAGTGGGATCGTGGCGGAGTTTACGTATTTCTAATTCTGCGATCGCCAGGGTTTTCGTAACTAGCTCTTTAATTGCAGAGATCGAATTTACTCGGACAGTGGGTGGTGCTTTAACCCAACCGTTGAGCAGTACGTCTGGTTCTTGCTGTGTCACGGTAGTTGACTCCTGATGTTAACTGGTCGCCTGTATAGTGAATAAAGACATCATCCAAAGTTGCATTTGGGTTATCTAAAGAAGCTTTTAAGTCGCTTGGTGAACCTGTGGTAACGACTTCACCTTGTTGCATAATCGCCACTCGGTTACATAAGCTATCTGCTTCTTCTAAAAAGTGGGTTGTTAAAAATATAGTTGTGCCGTAATCAGCACAGAGTTGTAGTACAAGTTGCCATACCTGAGTTCGAGCGATGGGATCTAGTCCAACAGTCGGCTCATCAAGAAACAAGATTTGGGGTTGATGTAAAACTGATATGCCGATTTCCAGTTTGCGGATCATCCCACCAGAGTAGTTTCGTACCAAGCGTTTCGCCGCATCTTGCAAACCCATGTATTCTAGAATTTCATAGATGCGGCGATCGCGTCCTTTGGCAGGTATTCCATACAACTTGGCGAAGATTAAGAGATTTTCGTAACCAGTGAGGCTACCATCAGCAGAGAGTGCCTGGGGTACATAGCCGATAGCCCGTCTCACTGGATTAGATTGACGAGCCACGTCATAGCCAGCTAAGGTTGCTTTCCCTGCACTGATAGGCAGTAAGGTTGTCAACATCTTAAGAACTGTACTTTTTCCTGCTCCATTGGGGCCAAGCAGCCCAAATATTTCGCCTTGTTCCACAGATATGCTCAGGTTATTAACTGCGGTGAACTTACCAAAACGGCGTGTGAGTCCCTGAGTTTCCAAAATCAACGGTTTTGGTTCGCTAGCAGGTTGCGATCGATTTATTTTGCCCGTCAGTATTGTCACAAGTTTGATGCACTTCTATTAATTAGTAAATCTAACTATTAGCTTCTCAATAGATTTGCCAGAAGTCAATAGACGAATGGCATAAATTTGAATCAGAGTAAAAAGACACTCAGTAGAGTGGCGGCGAGGTTATCGATGGGTGAAGTTTTACTGAAAAATTAAGCGCAAAGACTTGCTAAGATAGCCAATAGGTGAGGAAATGTTCAGAATGCCTACTGCTGCCCAGCTAGAGAGTCTATACCGCATCGCCTATCAACTGACCTATGTTATGCTTCAGCCCATACATCTAGTTTGCGTTGATAATCGTACTCGCAATGTGTATTTATTAGCTGGTTATAGCGAAGAACTGGAGTTTCAAATTCTACCCAACGGGGAGTTTGCTGATGAGCCGCGTTAACTATGATGCAATGTCTAATGCCGAGTTGAGAGAGTATTTTCTCAAACATCGTAAAGATGAAGCTGCATTTCAGGCGTACTTAAACAGAATTAACCAACGTCCACTTAGAATTATTGCATCTCTCAACGACCCTGATTTTGATGAAAAAGTTCAGGTCGCTATTCGTCAAAAGTTAGAAGCTGCAAGAAATGGTAGCAACCAGCCGTTTAACACAGCATTGGAGCCGAAAGACCAAGATTGATCTGTGAAATTGATTTGCGTTATTGTGGAGTATCAAAAATTAATTTTCATCAACAAGCTGCAAAACCCTCTTGTATAAAGGTTCCGCCACCCAGAATCCTGCTTGGTTAATCAAAGCATCTAACAAAGGTTTCACAGCAGAAATCAGCCTTTGACTTTTAGATTCAACCAAGATCCCTAACATTCCTGTGTAACCAAGATTTAGCCTAGCTGCAATCATGCGACCACGACGTTCATCAATCAAATCTATTACTCTCGTTAAATAAAAATTCATAACCCTTGATTTTTAAGGCTTTGATAAATTTACGAGTAGGTTGGGTTGAGGGACGAAACCCAACACGAAAAATCCTTGGTTTTGTTGGGTTTCACTTTGTTCAACCCAACCTACATTTTTTCTTTCATCAGAGTCATAAAAGAGCGATATGTTGTTGTAGGATGCTGAAGATGATGGCTGGCTTGATGGATCTGATTGGGACGGTGGAGATTTCAGGGGTTCCTTGCCTCCACGAAAGCGATAGCGATGAAGTATGAATAAAATTAGAATTGGCTTGCTAGATGTAGTAGCGCTGACAGTTGATCTGCCTGAATACAACCTGTACCGTGGTCAAGTTGGCACAGTAGTAGGATTATTAGCTGGTGGTGCTGCATTTGAGGTTGAATTTAGCGATCGCTCTGGCCGCACTTATGAATCTGTCGGTTTATGCCCAGAGCAAATTAGTTTAAAAAGCGATATCTAATTTAGGTTACGCCTACGCATATTAGATATATACCTAAAAGCGCGATCGCATTAAAAATTATTGAAAAACTGAGCGCGATGAATACGAATTATATAAAATCTCTGGTTATCTTCAACATTTTATTTCCACCAGGCTGTAGTTCGTATTCAACCTTTTCAATATCTATTTTGTAACCTTTTAAAGTGTAATATTTGACAATTTCATCTAAATGCTGTGAATGTTTCCACATTAAAGTTATGAGGGGGAATATTCGGACTTCTTTAGCAATACGCAACATCTCACCTACAGAATCTAGGTGAAAATCGTAATCGAGATGGTCTGAATATAAAAACAGTAAATGTGAACAAAGCGCTATGTCAAATTCTTGATTATTAAATGCCAATTTTGGCAATTTACCGATTGTGTATCTGTTGCTTTTTTTGCCAGCGTCATAATCATATAGAAATTCTTGAATAACTTTCACCCTATTATGTCGCAAATCATCTGGTGATTTATGATAGCTCCATACCCAATCATTCGTTGTAGCCTTGACTTGATTAATAATATTATCTACTACTTCATTAAATCTTTGCAATATTTCATCACTGGAGAATTGGTATAGTGGATCAACAGAAACTACACTTTTACCCTGACGTGTCATTTCTGCATTGAAGCTTGCTGGCCCATCCCCAATCCCAATGATTCTTTTATTTAAATCAGCATTTGTTAAATTGAATATTTTTATATATTCATCCATTGACCTCCCAAAAGGAACTACTTTATCTAGAACCATTGCCATATAATTTCCCTCGCAAATGACTGATTAAACAAGATAATAGTAAACTCAAAATGTTTTATCTACTGCTAGACGGCAATCATTCAGAAGCACGTTAAGTTCTTTTAAAACTGTCAAGGGATTTCTACCTATAAATACAGCAGCGATCGCAGCTTCATAAGGATTTCTACCTGTTCCTTTGACAGCATTTATTGCAGCCTGATTTGATAATCCTCGGACACTAACTAGCCATGCCGCTAACACATGTCCAGTACGTCCAATTCCACCAGAACAGTGTACAACAACTTTCTCTTTTTGTTTATCAGCTTCTATTAAGAAAGGAAGTATTTTCTGTGTGAGGGTTTCTAAATCAGATAAATGGAAATCTGCAATTGGTGCCCAGCAAACTAGCTGATTCCCAAATTCTTGTTTGTATATGTTTAGAAGATTAGAGTAAAAACCTAGCTGTTGTTCATCAAGAAGACAGCAAACACGCTTGATATCTTGGCGCTTCATGAACTCTATCCAATCCTGAACATTCTTGTCAGTGTATCCAGGCCGCGCAGCACCAAAGACTATTTGCTCTTTCTCGCAAGCTGGGGCAAACTTGTACATATTTGAGTCAAGGTTGGTAAATCTCACCAATAGCAGAAAATAGCGATGGCTGCGCCAACGCTTTCAGCGATCGCAGTTTAAAAATCTCTCTATAGCCGATGCCAGCTAGAGTAACTATATCAAAGACCTAATACAATACCTACGTATACCCTATTATCTTGCTTTAGACTGATACTGTACTGCATCCAACCTACCTGGAAAAAAATAAGATAGGTTGAATGGTAAGAATAAAGTTTTTCAATAAATTTTATATTTTTGTGAATTGTCTTGCTGCTTATACTACCTCTAATGCTTATTTTTAGGACTTTTGCAGCTTACTTAGCTAGCTCCAGTAGTTACCTTGACGAATCAAAGAGGTTAAGAGAAACTAACTAAATACTGATGTATGTGCTTATAATACTAATAAGTTTTGTAAAGATTCTGAGATATATATGTTGAAACATGGAACATTAGTTAACAAATGGCGAGTTTGTATCTAAATATGTTCCTACGGCTATATTTTTAGCCTTCTGCTAAGGCAGTACAATTTAAGCGTACTTATCCTGGTTGGCCAAAAGAATGGAGACATTAGAGTTCATAATCTATCCAGACGGTCGGGTACAAGAGAAAGTCACTGGCATTGTGGGTAATTCTTGCGCTGAAGTTACAGCAGCAATAGAGGCGCAGCTGGGGCAAGTACTTAATCATGAGCCAACCTCAGAATATTTCGCCGCCAAGGTGCAGCAATCTAATGTGGCGAATACACACACCACTTACAGCGATTGGTAAGTTTTCACAGTAGTTTAGTGTTATTAATTCACAACCACCATGTCACACTTTAGCCAAATTAAGACTCAAATCCGTAACCTTGATTCTTTGAAAGATGCTTTGACTGAATTGGGCGTAGACTGGAAACCCGGCCCACGCGAAGTCCGTGGCTATCGCGGTCAAACCCATCCTGCTGAAGTTAGTATTGAGCAGGAAAATGGCTATGACATCGGTTTTAGATGGAATGGCAAAGAATATGAATTGGTGGCTGACTTGCAATATTGGCAGCAAGATTTGTCTGTAGATGGATTTTTGCGCCAAGTAACACAGCGCTATGCTTATCAAACAGTTCTGAAAGAAACCGCTCGTGTTGGTTTTCAAGTTTCTGAACAACAAAAAAATGAAGATGGTTCAATTCGCCTGGTAGTACAGCGCTGGAGTGCGTAATGGCTGATTTTCTGCCGTCGCCGGAAGAACAAGAAGATAACCGTTCCGGTTTGGAACCAGAACTAGGGGGTTTTTTACGGGATGCCCCAGAACGTTCTGGTTTAGAACCGGAATTGGGTGGTATGTTGCGCCAAAATGGTGTTTATGTTGACGAAATCACCTGTATTGGCTGTAAGCATTGCGCTCATGTTGCGCGTAATACCTTTTATATTGAACCAGATTACGGGCGATCGCGCGTAGTTCGGCAAGATGGGGATGCTGAGGAAATTATTCAAGAAGCAATTGACACTTGTCCCGTTGATTGCATTCATTGGGTTGATTACACTGAACTGAAAAAATTAGAAGACGAGCGCAAATATCAGGTAATTCCTTTAGTGGGTTATCCTGTAGAACAGGCAGTTGCTGCTAGCGAACGTCGGCGTAAAAAGCAAAAGTTAAAAACCAAAAAATCCCGTTATTAAGATAAAAACGTTAAATTAATATAATAAAGGACTGGTATATCCAGTCCTTTTGTTTTCGTTATGTAGTTAATTTCTAATGTAAGGATAATTTTGAATTCCCTGTAAGAGCTAACTCTCTTCATTTAAAATTTAGAGGATCGTGTTGTGAAAGCAATTTTTCTACTTTTGCCTCGTCTAACCTAGCCGTTAATCTTCTAGTTTCGTGCAAGTCTCTAGTAGTTTTTGCCAAAGTAAAAGTTGAGCCAACAGAGAAAGCCATACCCATACCTATAAAGCCTTTCACCCAGCCATTTACAGGTAAGTTTACAATACCGAAGCTGGTCATAGAAATAGAAATCACAAAAGCTGCCCAAGTTTGAATAACCCAAGCTGCACTATCTTTTTGGGTACCAATTGTTTGCATATTTTCTACCTTTGATATGAGTTATTAATACCAATTATTAATTCCTAATTAAGAAGCGTAAGATTTAATCTGGGTTTCCAGACTTGTATCTATAGTTTATTTTTGGAGAATTGGTATTAACAGTAATTATATTTCTTGGTAGGTTTACTGATAATTAATAGTAAGACCAGTTTCGTAACTGGACTTCAAAAGGTAAGCTTAAGAGCAATTGGAGTAAGTAGAAACTGGCACAAGATTTGTACCAGTTTTACAAGTGGCATTAAAAAGATGAGTTTAGTTATTCATCTGGAAAAGTTTGTACCTTGCCATCAGGACTGAGAACAACTCGAATTCTGACATTTTGTCCATTTTTATTAGCGGAAACAAAAGGTTTGCCAACTTCAGGCATCCCAGCGTTATCAACGAATTCTCTTGCTGCCTTATTAAGGGGGAAAATTCGTTCAATTGTGCCGTCAACACCAACTATCAAACTGTACTCTAATGTTTGTCCCAGTCCAGTAGGTGGTTGCCAACGCTTCGTTAGGTATTGTCTAGCTTCTGCTACTTGAGGTGTGTCAAATAATGTGCCAGTAGCTACTTCTCTGGATGTGGGGTTTTTACCTGCGTCCCCTAATTGATCGATAAATGGATTATTAGCAGCAGTTCTAGAAGAGGGAAGTTGTGAAGTAGGTTTCTCTCCAGCAGAAGATTGCTGTAAGGAACTGATTGTTTCGTCTAGTTGTTGTGAGGTTAGTGGGGAGGGTTGGGTTGGGGTATTGACACGATTCTTATTGGGTATGGTGTCAAGAGATGGAGGGAGGACTGGTGAAATATTAGTTGGTAAGCTATTGGCGTTAGAAGATAGTCTGGGTGGCAAATTCCGCAGTTGAGGGATAGCACCGGGTTGGGAACTTGACCCAGTTTGATTCTGTGCCAGATTTGGTAATATGGCAATTTCCTGGCCTGGGATTTTGCTGGATGGTGCGATCGCTCGATTACTAGGAAGGGTTGCAGTCCTCCCTTGAGGTATTGTCAATGTATTTGGTGGCGGTGCAGAGAAACTACTAGAACTAGGGGCTGTTAGAGGTGCTTGGGGTAAAGTGGATGTGGAAAGTGGAGGGGTGGAACCTAGCAAATTATTTGATGGAGGGGTTAGCCCAGGTTCAGGGGTGGGAAAGTTTAGTGAGGATGAAGGTTCTAGAGCAGCCTTTACTGCTTCTGAATTTGATGTTTTGGCTGTCTGCTGTTGCTTTTCTCTAATATTGTTAGCATATTGCCAAGTAACTGGTAAAAAACCTACACCTAATACTAATACTGCGGCAACAGGCGCCCAAGCAGGAAACCTCAGAGTCGAACCTGTGCTGTTGAGAGTTGGAAGTGCCATGACATCAGTTGAGTATTCATCTAAAGCACTTGCCAAATCGAATAGTTGCAGCAAACTGAGTTGAATTACGGGGCCAGATGAATAGTTGGCCAGAGAACCAAGAAATAGATTATGAGTTAAATAGCTGCTTGGTTCTAAGTGGATATTTGCCCCTGGAATCTGGTTACTAAAAGCATTTAATGTTTTTGTTGAAGACTTTAATTCCGGATCGTCCAGTGCTGTGCTTGACTCTTGGGTACTGGAGAAACTGACCCAAAAGCTTTCTGGAGATTGTTGGAGGAATTGCTGTACATAGTTGGTGACAGCATCACATAAAGCTTCGAGTTGCTCGCGATCGCCCCGAATTGGAACTCTTTGTTCTTCTGGTAGTCGGGGATCGTCAAAACGTAGCTCAAAGCTCAGATGTTTGAGGACAGTTTTCCCCATCCAACGGGACAGAGGTGAGCTTTGCGCGAATACTTCTAGCGTGCAAGTCGGTGGTGTATAGCAACGAATAACTGAATTTGATAGAGGCATGACAGGAACTACGAAGAAGACTATATTGGGATTTTGCAAAAATTGAGCCAGTTGCTTGCAAAGAAAAGTTGGAACGGTGGATTCTTCCACTCAGAAATTTGTCAGGTTCCTTCTGTTATGCAAACTGGCGTGCAAGGAGGAAGCATTGTTGATAGTGCATCGCTCAAGAACTAATGACCATCAAAAAGGAATCCTTACCTAGCAAACTTTTGAAAACGAATTTTGGTTGAGGAATTTCAAATCTAAAATTTAAAATTTTGTTGAACGGTCTATAAGTGCTAGCCAAAGACGGCGATGCCCACCAGGAGCGCTGTAAAAAAGTAAATCTACAAGCAGTTTTAGAGCCAGGTTAGTTAGTAAATCCGTTGAGATTTGCTCGTCCTCTTCCATCCGCTCTTGGTAGGTGTTGCAAAAAGCATCAATATAGTCTCCAAGTAAAGCAGCCTGGTGAGGTTCCCGGTTATTTTCTGCCATTTGTTCTAACAGACCAACAGCGCGGCGAATCAATTCCTGATGCTGTTTGGCTAGGTAGCAGACGATCAAAACAAGCGATCGCGCTTCTTCGACATCTAGCTTTTTTCGCCCTCCTTGACCTTTGCGTAGAGGATTTGATTGGCGCAATCGCCATAAAGCTACGCGGTCTGGCACTCTTGACTCTAAATTCAGATCGGTTGCCGCCGAAAGCATTGCCTCTGAACCAATCCCAGTTAAGGTTTCTAGCGCTAACAGCACCAAGTCTAATTGGGTTTTGATATTGTCCCATTGAACTGTGTTTGGGGCTGGAAGCTTGATTAAATCCTCCCACTGGGAATTTGGAGTGGCTGAGTTGGCGGCCGAGTGCATAACTTTTAGCATAGGTGATCGAGCTGATAGGGGATGTTGCTGTTACCCATTTTGAAACCAGACTCTTAAGAATCAAGCTTGGTTTCCCATAGATAGCTATGAGCCAGAGGCTTCAGCTAGCTTTTTTATCTGGTAAACAGTAGGTATCTTTGTCTTACTCTAGATGAAAATTTATTTTCGACAAAGTAAAAAATTATCAATTCTGATTAAGGTTTACCCGACTTTCGCTGTTAGCTCCGTATCAGAGTATAAATAAACTATTGTTTTAAATGCTAACCGCTAACGATCGCTAAGTAATTATGTAGAATACCTCCTAATTTGTTTGCATTTTTAAATTTTGAAATTTCTTGATATTTATTACTTGGTCTTAATATATACATAACTACTCTACAAATATTTTTCCTGTTTGCTAAAGGCACTTTTTGCTGCTGGACATTACCCCAACTGAGTTTTAGTTGTGTGCAGCCTGTTATTTCAGTATAGGCTGGGCAACATCAGGACGATTGACGCCCCTATGAATAAAACTGATGACAAACTTAAAAATTTGATAAAGTCAGCGTTTGAAGATGTTGGGTAATTGATTTATTCCAACTAAGTTGGTACTATAACTCTAACCGCAAACCACGCACATATCAGAACTCATTTATAAAGTTAATGGGCAGAGGTAATAGTTTAGATATTTACCAAAACCCATGCTTTAGTATGGGTTACAGATAATTCATTTAATAGGAATAGCAACGCAATAATATAACAACTATGAAAAAGCATTTTTTTGCCTTTTCACTGATAGCTTGTGCTGTCGGTGTGACTCTGCCAACTCAGGCATTTGCAGTTAAGCTATATGGTGCTGGAAGTTTGCGCGATAGTCTTACAGAAGTAGCTGAATCTTTTAACGAAAAATATGGAATTCCAGTAGAAACGCGATTTGGCCCGTCTGGTTTGACACGAGAATTGATAGAACAAGAATTTTCTGAAACTGGAAAATCCGCAGATGTTTTTGCCAGTGCAGATATTGATAACCCTCAAACATTGTTTGAAAAAGGTTTGAGTGAACCTGTAGTGAACTTCACTAGCAACCGCATGACTGCTGTTGTCAGATCGGGACTTGGTATCACGTCAGATAATTTGTTGGACTTTTTGTTAAAACCTGAAATCAAATTGGGAACTTCAACGCCTATAGCAGATCCATCTGGTAACTATGCATGGGAGATATTTGACAAGTCCGATCGGGTTACGCCTGGTAATTCCCAAATTCTGAAAAATAAAGCTTTACAGTTAGTAGGTGGTAATCCTAATGCTCCTATAGTTCCTAATGGCAAAAATAATTTAGTCTACTTTTTAGAAGAAACAAAACAGGCAGATATATTTTTAGCTTATTACACCAGTGGCAAGACTGCCCAAGCAACAGAAGGTGGTGAAAATCTGCAAATAGTAGAGTTACCCGAGTATTTAGCAACGAAAGCTAATTATGGACTAACTACACTGAAAAATGCCGATCCTGATGGTGAAAAATTGGCTGAATATATCCTGTCACAAAAAGGGCAAGAAATTTTAGCAAAGTATGGATTTAGCGCACCTTCGACTTCTATTCCCGAACATCAAGATGCGGGTGGAATTTTACTGGCGGTAGGGGTAGCTTTTATCTTGAATAAAAAATTAGTCAAAAAGCAATTAATAAAAATAGACCAAGATAGGTAGAAAACTTCCTAATCTAATCTTGTTCTAAGTCAACCTGATAGCACCTTTAACAACAAAGTCAAATATGAATAAGCTCAATACATTTACTTTTTACTCTCAAAAAATAGTAAAAGCAGGTATAGCTTTGATAGCATTAATGTCATCGAGCATTTTGCTTACTAGCCCTACCCATGCAGCTACCTTTGGTCAAAATCTTATTGTTAATGGGGATGCAGAACAAGGACAAGGAGATCCCATTGGTAATGCTGTTGGAACTGATATTCCCTCCATCCCTGGTTGGATTCCAACTGATAGTTTTAGTGTCCTGCAATATGGAGCAACTGGCTTTGAATTTACTAACCCTTTGGGTAATATAGTCGCTGTTAGTGGACTTCCTGATGCTAATAGTTCAGGGCCAAATATACGTGGTAAAAATCTCTTTTTTGGTGGTGCTAATAGAAGTTCCTCAAGTGCTTCTCAACTAATTGATATAGCTAACCTTGCTTCCATAATTGATGCTGGGCAAGGAACATACGATTTGAGCGCCTGGTTAGGTGGCTACGGCACTGATTTAGATAATGTGAAGTTTAGTCTTAATTTCCTCAATCAAGATGGTCAATCTTTAAACACAGCATTCATTACTTCGCCCATTCCAGACGAAAGAAATAACACTACAGGTTTATTATTCCAGTCTACAAAGGGTTTTGTTCCTATCGGTGCAAGACAAATTAATGTTGCTCTAGATATGAACTATGTTCGTGGGCGCGTGAATGATGGCTATGCCGATAACCTTTCGTTAGTAATCACCAAAGTTCCAGAACCATCAATTTCAGGTTTATTGCTAGTTAGTTCATCTTGTCTCATGGTATATAAATTACGTAAAAATCGCCAATGATTACTATATATTTCATCATCACTTTAGGTGATGATGAAATTATCAATAGAGGTGATAGCTCATAAGTAAATACATTTGTCCTAATTCATATTTAAGAAAAAATTTGATGTTGAAAGCAAGATTTTTTACAAAGCAACTAATTATTGCTCTGGGGCTAGGATTAACTACTCTTTGTACCGCTACTCCCTCTAGAGCTTTCGTATTAACTTATCAAGGTAATACAACAAATCAACAAACTTGGCGGCGTACTGCACCGGGAGATCCTCCCGATCTAGTAAGTGGTGAAAAAGATGGGACAAAGGGTATGATTGTACCCTATAGCGTTTTTCAGTTTACAGTCGAACAATCCAGTTTATATACATTTGCAAGTGCTGTACCTGGAGCTACGACATCTACTAATGGAGCCTGGGATAATTTTTTAGTTTTATATCAGGATAGTTTCAATCCCAATAACCAATTGACCAATGTCCTAGTAGCAAATACTACTCCCAATGATGGTAGTTCTGCATTCAGGCGGCAATTAACCACTCAACGAAATTACTTTTTAGTTACAACTGGTCGTCGGGTAAATGACTTTGGTGGTTTTACAAATACAATCAGTGGTTCTGGTAAAGTCGTAGCAGTTCCAGAATCGGATTCAATATTTGGCCTGTTAGTAGGTACTAGTGTCATTTACTTGCTGGTATCCGATTTTACTGCTAAGAGTAAAAATGGGAAATGCACAAGAAGTGGACAGTCGTACTAACTTTTTAAGAAAGAGGCTTGCAAACAGTAAACGTTGGTTGGTATTTTCTCTAACTATTGTGAGAATTACCATTTGCAAGTGAACTTTATTTTATGTGAGCAACGGTAACACCAGTGCCGCCATCTGCTTGTTCTGCTGGTTCGTAGTTGTTCACTCTGGGATGCTGTTGCAAAAATGCGTGAACTCCTTGTCGCAGTTTCCCAGTACCGTAACCATGAATAATCCAGACTGGACCTGTAGCTTCCGAAATGGCTTTATCTAAAATGTATTCGGCATCAGCCACCCGTTTACCACGCAAATCGATGGTATTTTTGGAAGTCCGAATTTCTGGGACAACTGGCGGTGGCGGGGTTACTGCTGCTGGGGCTGGTTTGGCTTTAACAACTGGTTCGGGTTTTTGACCATCTAGAGATTCTACATCTTGCAACTTCACGTTCATCTTCATTAGCCCAAACCGAACGCTTAACTCGCCATCTTCATCGGGGGCGGCGATCACATCTGCTATCTGTCCCAATTTTGGAATGCGGACGCGATCGCCAATTTTGGGCATAAACCCAACTTTTGGTTTTGCTGGCGTTGGTGGCTGATATTGCTGGCCAATTTGATTTAAAGCATTGGTAGCTTGCTGGGCTTCTTGGGCTGTGGGCGTACCTTTCTGCAAACGGCGAATTACTTGGGCAATTTCACCTTTTGCCTGAGCGATCGCTTGTTGCACTGCTATTTCCTGTGAAGCCCGCAAACTGCTTTCCCTTTCTTCCAAACTTGCGGCTTTTGCAGATACTTCTTTATATAAACGTTCCGCTTGCTGCAACAAAACTTGGGCTTCCGCGGCTTTGGTTTCCTGGCGGCGGCGTTGCGCTTCTAAGCCAGCAATCACCTGGTTAACTTCATCTGTGGCCTCTCCCACTTGGGTTTTTGCCTGTTGTACTACTTCTGGTTTTAATCCCAAGCGCAGGGCAATGGTTAAGGCATTAGAACGTCCGGGGATGCCCCACAGCAGACGGTAAGTAGGCGAAAGAGTACTTTCGTCAAATTCTACAGAGGCATTTTCAAACCGATCGTCTTCGTATTTCAGGGCTTTCAGTTCCCCGAAGTGAGTGGTGGCGATCGTTAACTGGGAATGATTGGCAAGATATTGCAACAAGGCGATCGCTAAAGCACTACCTTCCACTGGATCGGTTCCTGCGCCGACTTCATCAAGTAAAACGAGTGCTGAGTGCTGAGTGCTGAGTCCTGAGTCCTGAGTGCTGAGTGATGGAAAGATAACTCCAGTCTCCTGCTCCTCTGCTCCTTTGCTCCCCTGCTCCTCTGCTTCGCCATTCCCCAATGCTTCTAAAATCCGACTAATGCGGCGGATGTGTCCAGAGAATGTGGATAAGCTTTGCTGTAAGGATTGTTCATCGCCAATATCTGCTAGCACTTTATCAAACCAAGGTATTTCTACTGGTTCGCGGGCGGGAACAAATAAACCCACTTTGGCCATTAATGCTGCTAACCCCAAAGTTTTTAAGGTTACAGTTTTACCGCCAGTATTGGGCCCGGTAATTGTCACTACCCGAATTTGCGGACTAATCAACAAATCTACAGGAACTACTGGTTGCCCTTGTTCGTGCTGTTGTTGCCACACTAACAGAGGATGTCGTAAGTTCCGCAAGGTAATCATTTCCCTGTCTTCGCGCTGGATAAATCGCGGGGGATTGGCTCCTAACCAGAAACTATATCGCGATCTAGCGGTTGCCAAATCCAAAGTAGTAGCGATCGCTAACAACCTCTCTAAATCTGGTTTGACTGCGGCTACTTGTTCCGTCAAAATGCGGCGAATCGTTTCTTCTTCAGCTTGCTCTCTCCTGATAATCTGCCGCAGTTGGTTGCCTAAAGGTACTACTGAATTCGGTTCTACATACAGGGTGGCACCACTGGTAGAGGTATCGTGAACTATACCGGGGATGGCATCTTTTTGGGGTGCTTTTACAGGGATAACAAAGCGATCGCTGCGTTGCGTAATCAGCTGTTCTTGAACTGCGCCAGATTTTGCCTGTAAGATATTTTGCAGCTTTTGGGTAATTTGGCTGCGTACTCGCCGCAAGTCTGTGCGAATTTCTCCCAGTTTTTGACTCGCGCGGTCAGTTACCTGGGCCCGTTCATCAATACAGCGGTGAATTTCTTGTTCTAGTTCGGGATAAGTTCGCAAATCGGCAACCAAATCAGTCAATATCGGCAAATCTTCTTGATTGTCGATGACACGGCGCAAATTTCTCGCACCAGCAAGGGTAGTAGCGATCGCTAACAGTTCTTCCCCTGCCAAAACTCCACTGCGTTCTGCTCGTTCTAAGGAATCGCCAATATCTTGAATTCCTTCAAATGATAGTCCCGTGGTCAGGCGACTTTCCAGTTGGTAGATTTCTTTGGTTTGCTCTAACAACAGTTCGCTTTGGGTCTGAGAATCAGGTATTTTCAGATGACGCGCAGCTGTCGCCCCCAGCTTCGTTGCGGCAAAAGTGGCAAGGTGCTGGCACAGGCGATGCCATTCTAATAATTCTAAGGTTTCAGATTGGATCAAGGTTTCAACATCTAATCTGAAATTATGGTAACAATTCTAGCTGCTAGATGGATAAATCTTAAAGGAGAAAATTTTGCTTTAATTCAATCAGCCAGCTAGTCTGTGGCAATAGTCAAGTAATAACTGGCACATTAAACATCTTTTCTGAGAAAGTATCCCAACACTAACTGCCATCGAAAACAATACAGAAACGAATTAGGCAGCAACTATTTCTTGTGCCAGAACGTAAGGCTGAACGATGAGAGTATTAAATCGCTTACTGCGATCGCCATTCCATTCTCCCACTTGTACTGTTGTGGGTTTGGTAATTAATTGTTTATCAATCCACTGTTCCACTGATGGAATGTGATCGCTGGCGATCGCTACTCCAACATCCACCAAGTCTAGCTCAAGCGCTACCAAAATTACTGCATCTCGTTGTACATGAGGAATTAACCATTCCCACTCTGCCTCATCCAAAATTTCTGTTAATTCCGCTCTTAAATCCGACATTACTTCCCAATGTTTATTTGTAAATGGCTATTTTTACATTATTCACTAGTTCCGAGTTCCTGACAAATGACTAATAATTAAACTTCAGATTTCATTTCATCTATTTCAAATAAAGACACAATTACTCCAGCGATGGGAATAGATATAAAAACACCTAATAATCCTGCTACTCTAGCCCCTACTAGTAAAGCAAAAAACACCACTACAGGATTAAGATTCAGCGCGCCTTGCATAATTCTGGGAGCAATCAAGTTGTCTTGTATCTGCTGGAGCACAATACAAGCTATTAATACTTTTACTGCTAACCAAACACCTTGAGACAACACAAATAGAGTCACTGTGCTTACTCCTAATGTCGCCCCTATGCCAGGAATTATATCAACAATTCCGACTATTATTGACAATATCAAAGCAAAAGGCACTTTTAATATTACAAAAACTAGGAACGTCGAAATTGTTAAAAATCCACTTAATAGCAACTGACCTCTAAAAAATCCTAAAAAAGACTTTCTGATTATATTTGTAAATCTATTACGACGTTGTTTTGGTACTACTTTTAAAATAAAATTCCACAATTTATCTCCATCTAATAGCATGAAAAAAGCTACAACTGCAATCAATATAAAAGTTACAAAGTTCGTCATAAACCCTTGTATAATAGCCAAACTAGTAACAAGAGTGGATACAGCTTGATTGCGCAATTGTTCTTCAATAAAACTTAAATCTATCTGTAAATTACGGTTACGTAAAAATCCTTCTATTCCCTCTAATAAAGGTACTAAAGAATTTAAAAATGCAGTAATACTATTAATTAATTGTTGTCCTTGAGATAAAACTGTTAAGCTCACAGTAATTATCAGACCGCCTATAATCACAATACTGAGCAAGAAAACTACACCAACAGCTAGACCGTGAGGCAAAAAACGCCTCAGCCCTTGTACAGGATAACTGAGCAAAAAAGCTAAAATTGCTGCAAATGTAAAAATAACAATGACCGATTCAAAATAAGCTAAAAGTTGTACAATTGCCCAGCCAGAAGCAACTAAAAGCAAAAATCTAACTAATGCTAGATTATTTAATCGCTCCCAAAAATTCTTGGCTTCAAAGCCGCTCATAATAATTCATAATTCGTAATTCGTAATTAAGCAATAAAAACGCTAGTTGTTTAGGGCGATCGAGTTAGCTGCCCTGTAAGATTGAGAGTTATTAGTTGTAATTCCTTTACTTTATTGCTAGAGGAATAAAGTTTAAGATTAGAGTAATCGAATAGCGATCGCTACCTCCCTAAAGCATATATCTGTAGTATCTCTAGATTCATCGTCCTAAATCATGCATTTCGTTAATTACTTTGGCACACTTTTGTGTCAACGTTTCCAATTCTTCTTTATTACTGGAACTAGGAGCATCAATCAAGTTACCAATTCTAACGGTGATGGGAACTGCGTGAGGTAGGGACGAGCCTTTTTGTAAAATCTTCTCAGTACCCCAAACACTTACTGGTAATATTGGGGCTTTTGCTTTCGCCGCCAGCAGTAGTGCGCCTCTTTTGGGGTCTGTAATTCGACCATCTGGGGTGCGAGTACCTTGCAAGAAAACACCGACAGCCCAACCTTTATTGAGATATTCTAGGGCGGAACGGATGGCATTGCGATCGGCATTTCCCCGACTTACTGGGTAAGCACCATACAGTTTAATCGCTTGCGCCAAAATGGGAATATTAAATAACTCTTCTTTAGCCATGTACGCCACTGGACGACGTACACAATTAGAAACAATCGGCGGGTCAAAGTAACTAGCGTGATTACTTACTACTAATAGAGGCCCTGATTGGGGGACATTTTCCGCACCATAAATCTGGCCCCGAAAGTAAGCGTGAAGCATGGGGCTGACGACTGACCATTTAAAGGCGTGGTAAAGTGCCAGACTGATCAACGGTTCGCGGTTTTTGTCCACAGAAGATAATGCAAATCAAACTGAATTTAGCATACGCGATCGCAACACCCAGATCAAACGCGAAAAAGCTATAGATATGAATTACTTCACCCATCTGGGAACACTAAATCTAGAAATCTTTAGAATTTAACAGTATGTTTCTCACTACAGTCAGTATTCCTGGATACAAGGTTAGCGAACAACTCTACAACGGTTCTCGAACCCTGGTTTATCGTGGTTATCGAGAAACTGACTCTTTACCTGTAGTGATTAAATTGCTGAAAAATCCTTATCCGAGTTTCAGCGAACTCTTATCGTTTCGTAATCAGTACGCCATAGCTAAAAATTTAAACTCACCTCTAATCATCCAAACCTACAGCTTGGAATCGTATCAGAATGGCTATGTGTTGGTAATGGAAGATTTTGGCGGGATTTCTCTTAAAGATTATTTCACCTCTGTACAGAGGCGACATATCCCTTTTCTCCAAGAGTTTTTAAGAATTGCGATCGCACTGTGCAATACCTTAGATATACTCTACCGCGAACGGATTATTCATAAAGATATCAAACCCGCCAATATTCTAATTAATCCCGAAACCAAACAAGTTAAATTAATTGACTTTAGTATTGCATCTTTACTGCCACGAGAAACTCAAACGCTGGTGAGTCTAAATGTATTAGAAGGGACACTCGCTTATATTTCTCCAGAACAGACAGGAAGAATGAATCGGGGGATTGACTACCGGACTGATTTTTATTCTTTAGGTATCACTTTCTATGAATTACTTGCAGGAGAATTACCCTTTCAATCAAACGATGTGATGGAGTTAGTTCATTGTCATATTGCAAAACTTCCACCACTTTTAGGAAATAGGGAAGAGGTTCCTGAAGTTCTCTGTGATATCGTGATGAAACTGATGGCGAAAAATGCTGAAGACCGCTATCAGAGTGTATTAGGAATTAAATTTGATTTAGAAAATTGCTTAACTCAACTTCAAACAACTGGTAGGATTGAGAACTTTGAAATTGCCCAAAGAGATGTGTGCGATCGCTTTCTTATCCCCGATAAACTCTATGGACGAGAAACAGAAGTAGAAACCTTACTCCAAGCATTTGAGCGAGTTAGCGTGGGTGCAACTGAAATGATGCTGGTAGCTGGTTTTTCAGGGATTGGGAAAACTGCGGTTATTAACGAAGTTCATAAACCGATCGTGCGCCAATGTGGTTACTTTATCAAAGGGAAATTTGACCAATTTCAACGGAATATTCCTTTAAGTGCATTGGTGCAAGCATTTCGAGATTTAATAGAGCAACTATTAACAGAAAGCGATCCAAAAGTTCAGCAATGGAAAAGCAAAATATTAGAAGCTGTAGGTAAAAATGGGCAAGTAATTATTGAATTTATTCCGGAATTAGAAAAAATTATTGGTCAACAACCATCAGTTCCAGAATTATCAGGCAATGCAGCACAAATCAGATTTAATTTAATATTCCAAAAGTTTGCTCAAGTCTTTACCAGTGTAGAACATCCATTAGTGATGTTTTTAGATGATTTACAATGGGCAGATTCAGCATCATTGAAGTTAATGCAGTTATTAATGGCTGATACAGGACATCTTTTATTAATTGGTGCATACCGTGATAACGAAGTCGAAAGAGCACATCCGTTAATGTTGACTTTGAGTGAAATTCAAAAAACACAAGCAACGATTAATACGATTACATTAGCACCATTAAGTCAAAGACATGTGAATCAGTTAGTTGCTGACACACTTAAGTGTTCTGAGGATTTAGGGTTGCCTCTTTCCCAACTTATATTTCAGAAAACTCAAGGCAATCCATTTTTCGCTACACAGTTTCTCAAAGCATTATATCAAGATAAGCTGATTCAATTTAACTTTGAGTCAGGCTGTTGGGAATGTGACATTGCAGAAGTGAATCAGCAAGCGGTTACAGATGATGTTGTTGCCTTTATGGCATTTCAAATACAAAGACTGCCGCAATCAACTCAAAACATCTTGCAGTTAGCTGCTTGTATTGGTAATCAGTTTAATTTAGCTACTTTGGCAGTTGTTTCGGAATCATCGGAAATCGAAACTGCTGCTGATTTGTGGAAGGCTTTAGAAGAAGGATTAATTTTACCTACTGGTGATATTTATAAATTATTTCAACATAGCGGACAGGATTCTGATTCAAAGCCTTTCAATTCAAATTTCCAAGTACCCATCTATAAATTTTTACACGATCGCGTCCAACAAGCTGCTTATTCTTTGATTCCAGAAGATCAGAAACAGACTACTCACTTAAAACTGGGACAACTACTGTTAAATAATATTTCTGCAACCGAGCAAGAAGAGAACATATTTCAAATTGTTAGTCAATTCAACCTGGGGTTAAGGTTAATTACTCAACAGACACAACGAGAGCAAATAGCTCGGTTAAATCTGTTAGCTGGACGGAAAGCTATGGCTGCGACTGCCTACACTGCTGCGATTGATTATCTAACGCTGGGAATGGAACTGCTAACAACAGATAGCTGGCAAAGTCAGTACGATCTTACCCTAGCGCTGTATGAAGATGCAGCAAAAGCAGAATACTTAAACACCAACTTTGAACAAGCTATCAAACTGACAGACTCGATCTTGCAACAAACTACGCAGATGTTGGATAGGGTTAAAGCTTATGAACTGAAAGTTCAGATTTATATTGCTCAAGATCGGCAAGTTAAAGCTATTGAAACAGGGTTAAAAGCACTGGAGCAGTTAAAAATTCCTTTGATATCGCTTGATGTAGAACAGGAGAATCGTTTAGCTCAACTACCAACTTTAACAAACTTAGCTAATATTCCAGAAATGACCAATCTGGAATCTTTGGCTGCATTGCGGTTGCTGATTAGCATTACACCTCCTGTTCATCATGTCAAACCGGATATGTTTCCGTCAGTAGCATTAACAAAGCTCCATCTTTGTCTTGAACAAGGACATTCATCCTTGGCTGCTTTTGCCTATGGAAGTTATGGTGTATTTCTATGTGCTGTAATCGGAGATATCGATACAGGTTATCACTCAGGTCAGATATCTTTAAAGCTATTAGAGCAATACCACAGTAAAGAAATCAGTTCAAAAATTTATATGATTTTTGGTGTTTTTATCTGTGCTTACAAGGAGCATGGCCGAAATACACTCATAGCTTTACGGGAAAGTATCCAGTGTGGGTTAGAAGTTGGAGATATCGAACACGCTAGCTATTCAATGATGGCTGAGTGTACGCATTTATTCTTAGTTGGAGAAACTCTAGATGCTGTTGAAGAAAGGCAAGCAAAATATATCGATCTACTTTTAAAACTCAAACAAAAACATTGTGTTGATTATGCCCAGATTTGGAGGCAAGTCACCTTAAACTTACTCGGTCGATCTTCTCACCAATATTACCTGACTGGTATTAATTTTGATGAGACAGAAATGCTGCCGCATTTTCATAACACCCATAATCATCAGTCACTATTTGCCATTTATGTTGCCAAAACAGCTATCCTTTATACCTTTAACCAGTATGAACAGGCTGCAAGCCATGCAGAAAAAGCCACCGAATATGTAGATGGAGCCTTTGGTCTACTGTTAGTTGTGGCACATAACTTTTACTACTCTTTGTGCTTACTTGCAAAGTATTCTAGCTGCGATCGCCAACAGGATCGGCAAGAATGTTGGCTAGATCGGGTAGTTACCAACCAAAAACTTATGCACTACTGGGCTGGCTATGCTCCTGTTAATTTTCAGCACAAATATGACTTAGTTGAGGCAGAAACAGCACGAGTAACGGGAGATAAGCTCAAGGCGATGGAATATTACGATCGCGCCATCTCCCTCGCTAAAGCCAACGGCTATATCCAAGAAGAAGCACTTAGCAATGAATTAGCAGCCAAATTCTATCTCGACTGGGGTAAAGAAAAAGTCGCTCAAGCATATATGCAAGAAGCATACTATTGCTACGCTCGTTGGGGTGCAAAAACCAAAGTGGAGGATTTAGAAAAGCGCTATTCCCAGCTACTCCAACCTATCCTGCAACAGCAACGAATCAACCTCAATCCCTTAGAAACCATTGCTTTTCGTGGGACTTCCTCATCTACTCGCACGAGTAGCACTGGTAGCACTAGTATTTTTGATGTTCTAGATTTTACCTCTGTCCTCAAAGCGGCTCAAGCTATTTCCAGTTCTCTGGAATTAGATCAACTCATTGCCAGTCTTACTCGTATTATCTTAGAAAACTCTGGTGCAAAAAAAGCTGTACTGGTTCTTCCCAAAGAAGATACTTGGCAAGTACAAGCAATTACCTTTGTTAAGCATAAGGAAATACAAACTATTTCACAATCACAATTGCTAGACAATTGTCAAGACATTCCTGTAAATATTATTCATTATGTAAAAAATACCCAACAAACAATTGTTATTGACAATTGTAAAACAGATATCCCTGGTTTAATTGGGAAATATATGTTGGAATATCAACCTCAAAGTGTATTGTGTATCCCGATTATTAATCAAGGACATTTGCTAGGAATTCTCTACCTAGAAAATAGGTTAACTCAAGGAGTTTTCAATAGCGATCGCCTCAGCGTAATTAACCTTCTTTCATCTCAAGCTGCAATATCTCTAGAGAATGCTCGGCTATATCAACAAGCTGGGCAAGCATTACAAGACTTACAACAAGCACAATTACAAGTTGTCCAAAGTGAGAAAATGTCTGCATTGGGTAATTTGGTTGCTGGGGTAGCTCATGAAATGAACAATCCTTTGGGCTTTATTGCTGCCAGTCTCCAACAAGCTAAACCCACTATTGCAGATATTATTGAACACTTAAAACTATATCAAGAAAGTATACCAAATCCCAGCGATGAAATCAAATATCATGCTGAAGATATTGACTTAAATTATAGTTTATCAGACTTACCCAAGATAATTGATTCTATGACGATGGCGTGCGATCGCCTCCGCAATATCAGCACCAGTCTTCGCTCTTTCTCCCGTACCGATCGAGATTACAAAGTGCCATTTAATATTCACGAAGGTATCGACAGCACGATTCTAATTCTCAAACATCGTTTGAAAGCTAATGAAGAACGTCCAGAAATTAAAGTGGTAACTGATTACGGTAATTTACCTCAGGTTGAATGTTTTCCTGGGCAATTAAATCAAGTATTTATGAATATTATCGCCAATGCTATTGATGCGCTAGATGAATCAAATACAGGACGGACTTTTGAGGAAATTAAAGACAATCCCAACCGAATTACAATTAAAACCTCAGTAGACAATGAAAGCGTGAAAATTGCGATCGCGGATAATGGTCAGGGAATCAATGAAGAAGTGAAAGAAAAGATTTTTGACCACTTATTTACTACCAAAGGCGTGGGTAAAGGTACGGGGTTAGGATTAGCGATCGCTCGTCAAATTGTTGTAGAAAAACATGGCGGAGTAATTGAGGTAGATTCTAGACCAGGCGAAGGTACTGAATTTGCGATCCAGCTACCGATGTAGTATGTATATCCGTCTGCACATCCATAGGGACTTTCAGTAAATCTTCAGCCTCAATACTTATCTCTGCCACTTCATGCTTACCCAAGTTAGACAAATCCTTAATAAAAAGTGCTCTTTCAAAAATTTAGAAGTATTGTTATTACTCTGAGTAATCCCTGAAAGCAAGGATTACTACATTTTTCAATAATCTAAAAAAGTTAAACGGGTAAATCAGCAGCACTTTGGATGTTTTCTAATATTAAATCAGGGCTATTACGTTTAACTAAGCCAGTTAGTACTTTACCAGGACCAATTTCTACTACTCGCTCGATACCGTTAGCTGGTAATTGCAGACAAATTTCTCGCCATCTTACAGAACCAGTCATTTGTTTGTTCAGGCGTTGCTTTAAAATCTCAGCATCAATGGACGGAATTGGTTCGACATTAGACACCACTGGCACAATCGCGGGTTGAAATTCCACAGATTCTAAAATGTCTTGGAATTCCGTTGCTGCTGGTGCTATTAAATGTGAATGAAATGCTCCAGAAACTTTTAAGGGAATAGCACGCTTTGCTTTAACTTGAGTCATCACCGCTTGTACAGCCTCAGTCGTACCTGAAATTACCACCTGAGCCGAACTATTATCATTTGCTATCACCACATCAGGCGTTTGAGCAATGACTTTTTCTAACTGTTCGCGGTCAAAGTTCATCAAAGCCGCCATCATCCCACCGACGGAACTATCCATAAGTTCTGCACGACGCTTCACCAAATATAAACCAGCCGACCACTCAAAGACACCCGCTACATAAAGAGCAGTGTATTCTCCCAAACTGTGGCCAGCAACTAAATCTGGCTGATATCCTCGTTCTCGAAGCAGGTCAGCAAGGATGCTTTCGATCGCATAAAGACTTGGCTGAGTATACAGCGTCTGTGATAACTTCTCTTCTTGAGTTTGACAAATTTCAGTTACAGACCAACCCAAAATATCCTCAGCTTTGGCAAGCTTGTCTTTAGCAGACGGTATATCTAGTAAATCCATTCCCATTCCCAGCGTTTGGGAACCTTGTCCGGGAAACACCCATGCAGTTTTTGTCATTTGTCAATAGTCAGTGGTCATTGGTCATTTGTCATTGGTCATTTGTCGTTGGTCATTAGTGAATAACAAAGGACAAAGGACTAATGACAAAGGACAATATATTATCTTCCCCATTGAAAGATTGCTGCGCCCCAGGTAAGACCGGCACCAAAGCCGGATGTCGCAACGATGTCATTGGATTTAATTTTACCTTGTCGTACTGCTTCATCTAAAGCTAAGGGGATGGAAGCAGCTGAGGTATTGCCATACTGGGCGAGATTACTGATAACTTTATGTTCTGGGATATTCAAGCGTTGGGCAACGGCATCGATAATCCGCTGATTGGCTTGATGCAATATCAGCCAATCTATCTGGTCAACGCTGATGTTGGCTTGAAACAAGGCTTTATCAATTATTTCTGGCACTTTTTGCACGGCAAAGCGGTAGACTTCTTTGCCGTTCATCGTAATCGGTTGGTAAGTGCCTTTGGTGATATTTACATCAGTCACCAGTTCTTGGGAAATACCTGTATAAGCAAGGTTGAGGTAATGGTTTTGCGTACCATCACTTTTAAGTGCAAATCCTAATAAGCGATCGCTTTTGGCAGCCTGTAACACCACTGCCCCGGCTCCATCACCAAACAATACACAAGTCCGACGATCTTCCCAATCTACCCAGCGAGAGAGTATATCTGCCCCGATCAATAGTACGTTTCTATAGGCGCCAGTTCTAATGTATTGGGCTGCTGTAACCAAACCAAACACAAAGCCGGAGCAGGCAGCGGTCAAGTCAAAGGCGACTGCGTTGGTAGCTCCCAATTTAGCCTGTACTTGACAAGCAGTACCAAACAAATCATCAGGGGTAGAAGTCGCTAGCAGAATCAGGTCTAGGTCTTCTGGTTTAATTCCCGCAGATGCGATCGCCTGACTGCTGGCGGCAGTAGCGAGTGCACTCAAGGACTCAGATGGCAGAGCTAATCGACGCTGACGAATTCCCGTTCTTGTCGCGATCCACTCATCTGATGTTTCAACTAGTTCGCTCAATGTCTCGTTGTGTAGGGAAGTTGCTGGTACTGCCGAGCCGCTTCCGGTGATTGCTACGCCTAAGTTTTGCACTCTTAATCTCCCAAGCTATCAGCTTTTTGTCTTTTGTCCTTTGTCCTTTGTCAATTGTCCTACCCTTCGGGAAGCCGCCCTCCGGGCGTCTATGTCAGTTGTCCTTTGTCAGTTGTCAGTTGTCCTTTACAAATGACGAATGACGAATGACCAATGACTAATGACTAATGACTAATGACCAATGACTAACCGCTCTCGCGCTCTAGGATATATTGGGACTGAATTCGTTGTATCACCTCGTTGTCAACAGCTTCTTTTGCCATGCGAATTGCATTAAAAATTGAAGGTGCTTGGGAGCTACCGTGACCGATAAAACAGACTCCCGCCACGCCTAAGAGCAAAGCACCACCATGTTCTGCGTGATCCATTCGCTGCTTAATCCGCTTCAAGTTGGGTTTTAAGAGTGCGGAACCGATTTGACCGTGCAATCCTTGGGGTAATTCTTCCCGCAGAATTTGCAGAATCACTTCTCCAACGGCTTCGGCAAATTTTAACAATACATTGCCTACAAAGCCATCGCAGACAATTACATCAAAGCGACCGGAAAGCACATCACGCCCTTCAGCATTGCCAATAAAATTAATTTGAGAATTTTCGCGTAGCAGTTGGTGGGCGCGGACGGCTGCATCATTGCCTTTGGAGTCTTCTTCACCGATATTCAGCAAACCCACTTTCGGTTCAGCTGTACCCAAGACATACTTACTGTAAGCCGATCCCATAACGCCAAACTGCTCTAAAAACTTGGGGCGACAATCTACATTTGCGCCAACATCAAGTACCAGCACTGGCTTACCAGCAATAATTGTGGGAAAAACTGTCCCGATCGCTGGGCGATCGATTCCTGGCAATCGTCCTAAGCGGAGCAAAGCTGATGCCATAGCGGCTCCAGAGTGACCCGCAGAAAATACGGCATCTGCCTTTTGCTGCTTGACTAAATCCATCGCCACATTGATAGAAGCCTTGCGTTTGCGTCTAACTGCATTTAGAGGCTCCTCATCCATTGCGATCGCTTCTTCAGCAGTCACGATCTCCACCTGCCCTAAACTTGTTTTTGATGGCAAGGCAGCTTCTATTTGTTGGGGATCGCCAACTAACAATACATCTACACCCAATTCTTCTCTTGCTCGCAATGCGCCAGCAACGATTTCACCGGGTGCATGATCCCCTCCCATTGCGTCAATTGCGATCCGTACGCGAGTCGATCCCATTGCTCACAGCTTCTAGAAACCTTACAAATTTTACCAGATGGCAATGCCCGAAAAAGCTTAATTTTCTGACCGCCAAATTAATTCTGTTACTATTGCAACAATTTTTACTGGCAAGCTCAAGATAGCACGAATTGTTGAGTATTGGGCATTGGGTACAAGAGGCAGAGGGGCAGAGGGGCAGAGGGGAAAAACTTACTGCAACTTCTCCCCTGCTCCCTTACTCCTATTCCCCGCTTCCCAGCACCCAATCAACTAGCGTCCGAACGCCGTAGCCAGTTGCCCCTGCGCTGTTGTAGCCATTTTCTTTATCTGTCCACACTGGGCCGGCAATATCTATGTGCGCCCAAGGGGTTTGTTTGACAAATTGCTTGAGGAAAAGGGCTGCGGTGATTGCACCACCTGGACGCGGCCCTGTATTTTTCATGTCCGCTATACCAGACTTTAACCCTTCAAAATATTTTTCTTCCATTGGCATCCGCCAAATCTTTTCTCCCGAAGTTTGAGCAGCTTTTTCAATTTGGGAAGCGACAGCTTCATCGGGAGTGTACAAACCAGCAATATCTTCACCCAAGGCAATGACGTTGGCACCAGTCAGGGTGGCTAAATCAACGATCGCATCTAAGCCCAATTTGTCGGCATACACCAAAGCATCTGCTAAGGTCAAACGTCCTTCTGCATCAGTGTTGTTGACTTCAATTGTTTTGCCATTTGATGCTGTGAGAACGTCTCCAGGGTGCATGGCGTGACCGCTAATCATGTTTTCGGTCGCTGCTGAGATGAAGTGAACTTCCGAATCTGGCTTAATTTGAGCAATTGCTTTGGCTGCGCCCAAGGTGGCAGCTGCACCCCCCATGTCAATTTTCATGGTTTCGATGCCGCTACCAGCACCTTTAATGTTAAGTCCGCCGGAGTCGAAGGTTAAACCTTTACCAATAATTGCTAATTTCTTTTTGGGTGTACCTTCTGGCTTGTAAGTTAAGTGAATGAATTTCGGTGGCAAGTCGGAAGCTAGGGCTACTCCCAAAAATGCACCCATACCCAACTTTTCACAATCTTCTCGTTCCAGAATTTCTAGTTGTAAACCGTATTCCTTGGCGATCGCTTGAGCAGTTTCGGCTAAGGTAATTGGTGTGACTGCGTTGGCTGGTGCTGCCACTAATTGCCGTGCCAAATTTACCCCAGAAACAATTTGATTGGCGCGGGTAATGGCAGGTTCTTGTCCACTGAAACCCAGTAAATCTACACTTTCTATTTGTGAACCTTTATCTTCTGGTTCGGATTTAAAGCGAATATCTTGGTAAAGTGCTAATTCCACACCTTCTGCGATCGCTTGGGCACTGGCTGCTGGATCGTTGTTCCATAATGGAAAACTAAAACCCAGAATTTTGCTTTTCTGCTTTTTTCCTACCCTGGCTACAGCCGCAGCAGCGCGACGCAGAGTATCTAGTTTTAGTGCATCTGGTTTACCTAAACCGACCAAAATCAATTTCCGCACTGGGCTACCAGCATTTACACGGGTGAAGATTGTGCTGTTGGCTTTACCTTTAAATTCTTCTTCAGTAATCAGTTCTTTTAATACCCCAGAAAACTTTTGATCTAAAGTAGCTAGTTCTCCGGTTAACTCTACTGCATCTTCAAATAATCCAATTGCCAAACTATCGCCTGCCCACTCTAGTAAAGGCTTATCACTAGGTTGAATTTTCATTTTGGGATTTTGCGTAAATATTCCTTCTTGTACCAGTATTGCTCAAAATTCTGGTTTCATGGTGAGGGGAGTGGGTATTGGGCATGGGTAAGAAGGGGTCAGTAGCCATAACTTAGCCAGTTAGTATAAATAGTACTCATTAATAGACCTCTTGCAAAAGTGCTTTTTGCACTCTTGGGGAAAAGGGTAAAGGTTAAAGGGGAAAGGGACAATACAGAACCTTTTCCCCTTCCCCTTTCCCCTTTTCCCGACAAATGCCAAGAAGTCTAATGAGTCTTCGCTCCTCGTGAATCCACCTCAGAACTCCGTTAACGAGTCTTTGATCCTCATTAATCCACCTCAGAACTCCGTTAACGAGTCTTTGATACTCATTAATCCACCTCAGAACTCCGTTAACGAGTCTTTGATACTCATTAATCCACCTCAGAACTCCGTTAACGAGTCTTTGATCCTCATTAATCCACCTCAGAACTCCGTTAACGAGTCTTTGATCCTCGTCAATCCACCTCAGAACTCCGTTAACGAGTCTTCGATCCTCGTGAATCCACCTCAGAACTCCGTTAACGAGTCTTTGATCCTCATTAATCCACCTCAGAACTCCGTTAATGAGTCTTCGATCCTCGTTAATCCACCTCAGAACTCCGTTAATGAGTCTTTGCTACTCGTTAATGAAGTTATCCACTATACTCTTTATATTTCCTGCCCCATGCCCAATGCCCTATACCCCCAATACCTTTCGGTTAAGGGGAAAAGGGAAAAGAAAAACCTTTAACCTTTACCCCTTAACCTTTTCCCCAAACCCAATTTCAAGTTAAAAATGCTTAACCGAACAGTATTGCCTATACTACCCCAATTTTATTTGGGTCAATGTCAAATTTGCTGGCGATCGCTGCGATTATTTCTTGCTCAAGTGGTGTAGTCTTATTGTCAAGCTGGGCAATTTTTTCACACTGAACGAGCAAGGGTATAGCAAAATCACGATTCAGCTGATTGAGCAGTATATTTAAAGACTTAGGTGATTTGATATTTTGGGCAATGGCATCCAACGAGGTAGGACTGAGTTTTACAGCTTGTAATTCTGGCAAAATTTCTTCCAAAGTCTTATCTGGATGGCTAGCCAAAATCATGTGAACTAAGATTTGATCCATGACGGCTTCTTGAGCGATCGCACTTTCTAGATACTTTTCACTTTCGGCTTTTAATGTTGCTAATGTCTGTGGCGATGCTAAGGAAGTGGATTCATCCAGCTTGGTTTCGTAAAATCTACAAGCAGCATACCCCAATGAATAGATCATCGTCGCATTTGAACTAGCTCCAATCACTGCACCCGCCAAGGGCACATTTCGCAGCAAGCCTAATCCCGCAGCTTTCAACAAACGCCCTCCACCCAAAGCCAACCCAAAAATTGCTAAAATTTCACCTTTACGAGCAGGATCTTTTAAATCTAGCCCGTAGACAGATGCAATTTGATAAAGCATTTCTGACTGCAATTTTGTTGTGGCTGTTAAATCAATTGCCAACAATGCAACTGCTATTCCTGGCAAAATACTAGTGGCTAATCCGACTGTCCCTGCTTGAGTTGCTTTTTCCACCATGATTCGGTGAGCTATCTGGCTAGGTGATTCATTTGGATACTGTTTTTTAAGCTTGTTTACCGCCGCTTCTGCTTTTTCCAAATCAACAAGGTTATTATCAGTAATTAGCCAATTAAGATTTAATACTCCAGATAGTTTTCTAATCAGCCAATTTTCGCTGAGGCGATTCACAACCTGACCGCTGGTTTGAGTTGTTTGCTCAATAAACTTATGTGTTTCTTTTGCCGTTGCTTCTCCCACCCCTACTGCTGTATCTAAAACTGCTTGTCCAGTCTGAATAACAGTTTCAACAAAAGACTCTAATACAGACGGTTCATTTTCTATTGATGATTGAGCCTGAATTTTTACTTCTGAAGTTTCTCTGGGTGAATTAACTAATTTATTCACCTCTATTTTTTGGGGTTTGTCTGCCATTGCTTGACACCATCTTGTAAAGCCTCTCTCTTTTGGTTGTAGCGAAGTTTGAGTGGCTTTGACATCTCTCGATAAGTACAATTCGTCAGAGCAAATAGGAATTATTCTGAGCTTTAACTATAGACATAAGATGGATGACTAAGAAGGGAAAAGGGGAAGGGGAAAAGGGTAAAGGGCAATACACAAAGAACTTTTTCCCTTCTTGGTATGAAGCCCCTATTTTTAAATATGGAGAATAAAAAAGAAGATTTTTAAGGCACGTAGTGCGATAACTTAGCGGTATCTATATTTGAAACCCCTGCTTTTAAGTTACTGGTTCCCTTTACCCTTTCCCATTTCCCTTTCTTCATTTTTATCTATTTGCCAGCTAATATTATCTGCTACGGAATTTAAGGAAGGCAATAAAATCACTAACTTGTTTAAGTTGTTCTTCATTCAATTTGTCTAATTCTTGTCCAAGGAAGTCTTGGAGAGCAACCATTTGAAAGTCTCCAAAAATACATGGTTAACGTCTTTGAGGACGCAAGTATTGTTTGAAGGTGATGAGATATTAGATTTCCCTATCTTCTCACCGAACTAGGCAAAAGTTAAAAAGCAAAAGAAAGAATGGTTGTGAACCGCATGAATTTATGTGTATGAAACTTTTTACTTTTTAACTCTATTTGTATCAGTTTTACTTTCTAAAAAGTCATTATCTTTAAGAATTTCATAGAGATTAGTATCTTGCTCTAGCAAACAAGCGTGTCCACAATGGGGTAACACTACAATCTTGTTATTTGGTAAGATTTTCCCTATCCGGTTGACTTCGCTTACAGAAGGCAAAAGGCGATCGCTAGCACCAGCAATCAGCAAAACTGGTTGAGTTAAACGCCTTAACTTTTCCTCATCAACATCAAACTCTCGCAATAAAGACAACCGCCAAAGAACGGTTTCTGCTGGGACAGAACGCATCGTTTTTAGCAAATCGTGGCGATCGCTCCGAGAAATGCGTGACAAAGATGCTAAAAATGGCAACAAGCCTAGTGCGCCAATATCATATAATCCTGTTGGTACCAAGTAAGTTAGCTGGGATGCCCAACTTAACCAAGGGCGAAGATGAAAGGACGAAGCTGGGTTAATTAGGATGATTCGCTTAAATAAATCGGGTGCTTGGATCGCCACTTTCATTGCCAAGCAACCACCAAAGGACTCGCCACACAAGTAAACTGGCCTCTGAGAGCTTTTTTCTAATTCGGCGTCGATCAAGTCCAATACACTCTTAGTTAGGGCATCCCAAGTGTTAAGGTCTTTCCGAGGGAGGGCCAAAGAGCGCACATCAAAGCCAGTTTCTAATCCTGCGGTTTGCGATCGCAATAGTTGACCAGTTCCATCCATTCCTGGCAAATACACCAATAGCGGATACTCTGGCTGTACTCGTTTAGGAGTTAGAAAACAAGGGTTTAGCTCAACTTCTGTGATAGTCATTGGTCATTAGTCATTAGTCATTGGTCATTGGTCAATGGTATAAAACTTTTGTACTGTTGATTGTTGCTTTCAAGTAAAGTTCGGTGCTTCTTACCTAAAACAAATGTCCTTTTAGAGCAAACATTGAAAGTCATTAATAACAATCCAAAATTGTTCGACTGAGCAAAGCCGTACTCCTTCAAAGAAGCAAGCTACGCGTAGCGTTCCGCAGGAAAGTCCAAAATCGAATGGCTCTAATAGCAACCTTGACGCAGTAAATTGCTAATTTCGCCCTGACAGTGTTCTGTCAGTTCAGCCACAACAGTTCTGGCGTGTTTGCCATGATATTTTTTATGATGTTGGGGCGTAATCCAATAAGGACGACCGATTAACACCGCAACTCGACGATAAATTACCAAGGGATGCCAACCATTTTGATTAAATAAGGGTTCTGAAGGGTCGAATACACTTAAAAGTCTTAATGGGAAGCCATTGGTGTTGACTTCTTCTAAGGAAGCGATCGCGATCGGCAAAATAGCTAAATCCTGCACATTCGCTCGCAATGCTAAATGGGCAAATCCCCGCTGAAACTCACCCACCTGGTTTGGCTGAGTAAATTTCACCATTGGTGCAGTCCCTTCTGGAAATACTCCCACCATCTGCTTAGACTGCAATAGCACCTGTGACTGCGAAAAAAAGCTTTGCTGGCGGTTTTGAGTATCTTCCAAGGGAAAACACCCCAATTGACCGGTGACAATCTCTCGCATGACTGGAACTTGTCCCATGTAGTGATGGCAAGCAAAACGAATCGGACTCGATAACGCCGCCATTAAAATCAGTGCATCCATAAAGCTGCGGTGATTGCTGACTACCAAGACGCTCGCATCCTGGGGAATGCGGTCTTCGTAATAGCGGAACATTTGCGTTGAGAATGCCGCCACCAAAGCGCGAGAAATCTCTAGGGGGCTATTTCCACTCATACCTAATCAATATATTTTCCGGTAAATATGACAATTTGTCTTAATTTAATTTTTACATTTCTTTACTATTGCCATGACCGTCTTAAGATAGAAATATCTAATCTCCAAAAGTAATTAGATTTTCCGTATTCTCGATTATGTATTCTCGATCACAATGATATCTAATATAAACTATTCGAAAAAATTATGATTAGTTAATTTCCATTTTTTAGGTAAAAATGAATTTAATTGATGCATATTAAAAAACAATTCTGGACTTGATAAATTTGCTAGTATGAAGACGTTATTGGAAAAAATAGGAATAATATTGTATAATTGCGTGGTTTTGCCGCTGAAAGCTAAGAGATAAAACGTTTTAATAAGTTAATTTTTATTTTGCATGAATCTAGTGAATAAAACAAAAAAGACATTTGCACTAACCACACCCCTATATTATGTAAACGATGTCCCTCATATAGGCAGTGCTTACACGACGATCGCAGCCGATGTAGTGGCGCGATTTCAGAGATTACTGGGACATCAAGTATTACTAATTACAGGTACAGATGAACATGGGCAAAAAATTCAGCGATCGGCAGAAAGTTTAGGGAAAGCGCCACAAGAATTTTGTGATGAAATTGTCCCTAGTTTCGTGAGTTTATGGCAATTATTAGATATTCAATACGATCGCTTTAGTCGGACTACTGCGCCTCATCATCAAGCGATCGTTAAAGAATTCTTTGAGCGAGTCTGGGAATCTGGTGACATTTACCAGGGACAACAACAAGGCTGGTACTGCGTATCCTGTGAAGAATTCAAAGAAGAACGGGATCTGCTAGAAGGACACCGTTGCCCAATTCATACTAACAAAGAAGTGGAGTGGCGAGACGAACAAAACTATTTTTTCCGCTTATCCAAATATCAAACTAAGCTGACAGAATTTTATCAATCTAAACCGGATTTTATTCAACCAGAAAGTCGGCGTAATGAAGTTCTCAGCTTTGTCAATCAAGGGCTACAAGATTTTTCTATTTCACGAGTGAATCTAGATTGGGGTTTTCCCGTACCAGTCGATCCCAAGCACACTCTCTATGTCTGGTTTGATGCGCTGCTAGGTTATGTCACAGCATTACTAGAACCAGATGCAGAACCGACTTTAGCAAATGCATTAGAAACATGGTGGCCAATCAACCTGCACCTAATTGGTAAAGATATTCTGCGCTTCCATGCAGTTTACTGGCCAGCAATGCTGTTATCGGCAGGCTTACCCTTGCCAGAGAGAGTATTTGGACATGGCTTTTTGACTAAAGATGGGCAGAAGATGGGCAAAAGTCTGGGTAACACCCTCGATCCTGTGGCATTAGTTAAAAGCTATGGTAGTGATGCCGTTCGTTATTACTTCCTTAAGGAAATCGAATTTGGCAAAGATGGAGATTTTAATGAAGTTAGGTTCATTAATGTTTTGAATGCAGATTTGGCAAATGATTTAGGTAATTTGCTCAATCGCACTTTGAGCATGGTGAAAAAGTACTGTGCTGAGAATAATGTCCCATCAATCGGCAATGAAGGGATTCCTGACGAAAATCCTTTGAAAGCAATTGGTTTACGTTTAGGGGAACAGGTGAAACAAGCATACCAGGAGCAAGCTTTCAGTCAAGCTTGTGAGGCTATCCTTTCACTGGCGCAAGCCAGTAATAAATTTATTGATGAACAAGCTCCTTGGTCATTATATAAACAGGGACAGCAGGAATCGGTGGAAAAGGTTCTCTACGCAGTTCTAGAATCAGTTAGACTAGCAGCTTATCTGCTATCCCCAATTATTCCGAACATTAGTAGCGATATTTATCAGCAGCTAGGCTTCAGAATAAATTTTAACGATCAAAAACAAAGTTCAGTTACCGCTCCTTTTGCCATCCATGCTAAATGGGGGCTACTATCGAGCAAACAACAGTTGGGTACACCTCAACCGATTTTTAAGCGAATAGAACCCCCGAAAAACGATTAGTCCTTATCAAACTCTGATTTTGTTCAATTTTTTATTTTCTCACAAAATTTATCGTGGCTCAATTTAAATTAGCCGCGGAACATTATCATAAGCCGCTGTGACTAGCATCTAAAAGTTGGTAATTTGTATCAAAAATAACAGGGATAAAAATTGAGGTATCACAACAATGTTGAATAATTTGGAAAACGATTCAATATTTACGCCAGAACAAGTTTTGGAGAATCGGGGTAGGGTCGCCATATTTATTGATGGCTCAAATTTATTTTACGCTGCACTGCAACTAGGGATTGAAATCGATTACACGAAGTTATTATGTCGATTAACAGGAGGTTCTAGATTACTGCGTTCTTTTTTCTACACTGGTGTAGACCGGACAAACGAGAAACAACAGGGTTTTCTGCTGTGGATGCGTCGCAATGGCTATCGAGTCATTGCTAAGGATTTAGTCCAGCTACCAGATGGCTCTAAAAAAGCTAACCTGGATGTAGAAATAGCAGTAGACATGATGGCGTTAGTAGATTCTTATGATACCGCAGTTTTAGTTAGCGGTGATGGAGATTTAGCTTATGCGGTAAATTCAGTCAGCTATCGTGGCGTGCGGGTAGAAGTTGTCAGCTTGCGTTCCATGACCAGCGACAGCTTAATTAATGTAAGCGATCGCTACATTGATTTAGAAGCCATCAAAGAAGATATTCAAAAAACTCCTCGCCAAAGCTATCCATACCGGCCGTTATCTGGGATCGGTTTTTTGGAAGACCCCAGAACTAGTGATGGACACCTAGAAATTCAAGAATAATGGCGTATCAATTTCATAAAAGAGGGAGATGGGGAAAGAGAAAAATTCAAAATTTCTCCCCCACTCCCTCCTTTCTTATTTTACCTTTGACTTTTTTCTTGGTATTTGGTTTAGTTGGCTGCGGTGGCAAATCCCCCACAACTTCGCAACAAAATACTGCGGATTCATCTAATAAAGATAGCAATTTGACTTTCTTTGATGTCACCCTAGAACAAGCAGATGAAGTGGGAAGGCCAATTTGGGCAGTCAGAGCTAAAACCGCAAAATACACCAAAGAAAAACAAATTGGTCAGGCTGAAAGTCCTTATGGTGAATTATATCAAGATGGCAAAATTGTTTACCAAATTAAGGCTGATGTAGCAGACATTGAACAAGATGGGAAGCAGTTGTTTCTAAAAGGTAAGATATTTGCCACAGATCCTAGCAATGGGATTGTGTTGCAAGGTAATGAATTAGAATGGCGTCCCAAAGAAGATTTGTTGATTGTTCGTAACAAGATTAACGGCACTCATAAACAACTACAAGCAGTAGCACAGGAAGTCCGAGTTAAAACCCGCGAACAACGGATGGAATTTTCTGGAGGAGTAGTAGCAAATTCTATCGATCCCCAGATGCAACTGAGAACTGAACATTTAATCTGGAATATTAAAGAAGAAAAACTGATTGGCGATCGCCCTCTAGAAATTGACCGCTACAAAGATAATAAAATTAGCGATCGCGGTAAGGGAAATTCTGCTGAAGTCAACTTAAAAACAAAAATTGCTACTGTCCAAAAGAATGCTCAACTAGACTTACTAGACCCACCAATGCAAATAGCTAGTAACTCTATGACCTGGAACATGAACGCTGAAACTGTCACTACAAACTCACCTACGCGAATGTTCCAGCGTGCCGAAAATGTTACAGTGACAGCCAATCAAGGTGAAATGAAAATACCGCAAAAAACCGTTTACTTAAAAGGTAACGTTAACGCCGTTGGTCAGCGTCGCCAGTCTCTAAGATCCAATACACTAACTTGGTATTTAGATAATAAGTTAGTTGAAGCTCAGGGAAATGTTGTTTATCGGCAAGTTGACCCACCATTAAATTTTGTGGGTGAAACAGCAGTTGGTAATCTGCAAACAGAAAATATTGTTGTCAAAGGTGGTAGTTCTAGCGGTAGGGTAGTAACGGAGATTATTCCCCAAGAAAGAGCCAATCGTCAGCAGTAAAGTTAGGGTGAATGGGGCCTGCCTTCTCACCCATAAGTTTTGGGTTGGTCGAGTACTAGTAGTTCGCCAAGCGAACTTGGCGGGGTAAAGGGCAAGGGGAAAGGGGGAAAGGGTTTAAATCCCTTACCCTTTACCCTTTCCCCTTTCCCCAGCCCTCACCCAGCATTTTTGGGTTGGCAGAGTACTAGACTAGGATCTTAGTAATACAAGCCTTTTCATAGCCCATGAATGGATCAAACCGATTAAGTAAGGAATCCCTGCCAACATCCCAGCAAGTAGAACATTCCCACTATCACGATACAGACCACGAGCATACAGATCGGACTCATGGAACTGGAGAGTTGGCTCATCCTCACGTCCATAGCGAAGAGTCATTACGGCGAATTGCCAATCGATTATCGCGTATAGAAGGACATGTTCGTGGTATTAAAACAATGGTGCAGCAAAATAGCCCTTGTCCTGATGTTCTACTGCAAATTGCCGCAGTGCGGGGCGCATTGGATAAGGTAGCGCGAATTGTTTTGGATGAACATTTAACTGAGTGTATTGCTAGAGCCGCACAAGAGGGTAATATTGACGTTGAAATTAAACAGTTAAAAGCTGCTTTAGATCGATTTTTACCTTAAAAATTAGAAAAATAATCTAAAATGCGTCCGCAAAATTAATAATGCACTAGCAGCGATGTATCAAAATTCAATAGTGCATACTGCCATTCACTCTAACAACATCATATTGCCAACTGGTAGACAATCTATTTTTATAAACTTTCCTTTATTCACTTTTTCCAAGAGGCAACGAGGGAAAAACTTATTCCATCAGACAATCCGTTGTGAAATGATGATTTTTACCTAGACTATGATCCTAGAAAATTATCAATTTCATTATTCTTTAATTGGCACTCTAGATAAACCACTAATTCTTTTTTTACATGGCTTCATGGGTAACATTAATGAATTTGATGAAGCCTTCAAATTACTATTCAATGAATTTTCCTATTTAACACTTGACCTTCCCGGACATGGCAAAACCCAAGTTTTGGGTGAGGACAAATACTATACAATGGCAAACACTGCTCATGCTTTAATCAACTTACTAGATGAGTTAAAAATTGCCAAGTGCTTTTTAGTTGGTTATTCAATGGGTGGAAGATTGGCTTTATACCTAGCCCTGCATTTTCCAGAACGCTTTCATAAAGTTGTTCTAGAGTCAGCTTCGCCAGGTTTGCCGACAGAAGCAGAACGATTAGAACGCATTAAACTTGATACTCAAATCGGCAGAAAATTAACAAGAAGTCTTCAAAAAAGTGATTTTGCCACTTTTATATCAAATTGGTATAATCAACCGATTTTTGGTTATATAAAAAATCATCTAGAATACGATCGCATGGTTGAAAGTCGGTTGCAGAACAATCCAAAGGAATTAGATAAATCACTGCGCTTTATGGGTACTGGATGTCAGCCTTCTTTGTGGGAAAAGCTACAATTAAATACAATTCCCATGCTTTTACTAGTGGGTGAATACGATCAAAAATTTATATCTATTAATACAGAAATGGCTAAAATATGTGAATTTACTCAGATAAAAATAATTAGTAATGCTGCACACAATATCCACTTTGAAAATACCTTAGCATTTGTGGAAAATCTCAAAAGCTTTTTATCCGCAGCAAGTTAAAAATTAGGATAACTTCACTACTTCTTTACTGCCTTGCTAGAAGGAGTTGGGGATGGTGGCATCGGGGCTGTCGGTTGTTTAGCTGCGGTTAATTCTTCTTGCAACATTTTTTGATAAACCTTGGGCAAAGAGTTACTAACAGAATTAGTTTCTATGCCATATCCCAGACTTGTCCAAGTGGGAGAGAGCCGCCGCAAAACATCATTTAACTTTCCCTGACGCAACAGTTGAGAAATACTAGTTCCCCAAACTTTAGAATCATTTAACCAACGGTAAACTACTACATCTTGATATTCTGCTTCAAAACTATAAGTAGTCCAAAACATCATTCGCATCGGCTTTGGGTGATAAAGAGGGGCTAAACGATACCAAGTAATGTTGATAATTTGATATCTGCCAGCAGCGGTAGAACAATTACCTGTGTTGGGGCCTGTGACAATTGTGACGCATATCTCAGGATGTCGGCTAAGGTCGTTGACTTGCTGCCCACCATATAACAGCGAATAGGGACGGTTTCCACTAGCCTCACTTGCCGAGATGGTTCGCATTAAAGCGCGGATATAAGGGTCGCCCTCTTTCATCACCAAAGGCGGCTGTTTATTTTCAAAGATGGGATCGGAAGGCGATCGCAAGTCTCCAATATACCATTGCAACAAATACACAAATCCGAGAAGCGCGGCTATTGGCCCGATAAGTTTTTCAACACCTTTGAATTCAAAGCCTTTCAGAGTCTAACTCCTTCAAATTCACTCTTTTTGCTAACAAAAATCACCGACGAACTGATTCGAGTAAAGTTCACACCTGATTGTTAGTTATTATTTCCGATTTGCTCATTTTTATTAGGAATTAGCAAAAAAGAGTATAAATACAGGAGCTGGCAAGTAACTGAGGTACAGAATGCAAGAACTCACGCATCAGATATAAAGAGTTTCTACCTTCTGCCTCAAAACCCGTAGCTTTGTACTCCATGCAAAAGCAAACTATTTTCAGTATAACAAGTGAGATATTCGTAAAAATCCCGGACAAGTATAAACTCAATCACTTCTAGTAGTATTTACTCTCAGTAATAATTGCTTTCTTGCTCAAATTGGGTTGATAAGTCGATACAACCTCATTGCAAAGGTTTCGATTTAAGTTGACACCGATTCCAATACTTGTCGGTTAAGGGTAAAAGGGGAAAGGGTTTGAATTTACCTTTACCCCTTCCCCTTTTACCTTTCCCCCAAACCAAAAGAGAGATTGTTGGGTTTATCCGAAAAGTATTGACACCAATGCACATCTGTGAACCCTTACAAAAGGTCTGTATTACGACCGATTGAGAACTGTAATCAGGGTGATTGGGTAATTAATAAGTCTGTTCTTCTAGCCCCGCATCAACTTCGTATCTTAAAATACCAGGATTTTCCTGAAGACACTGTAGATAACAAATGTTACTGTGGGCTAGTTGAAAACCAAGAGGCAGATAGCCTTTACCAATATTGAATCTGCTTTGTGTTTTTACACAATAGTCATAGTCATGGGCACAATATTCAAGTAGCTTGAAATATGAAAATCACTCGTATTCTCCACCAGTTTGAAAAACTATGGTTAACCGTTTTACTTCCGTGAGTACTGCTCTCACACTTAAGGTCGTTGGAATAATCTGCATTTTGTCCTTTTTCGTTGACTTTTTGATTCTGTTGTTACCCTTTCAACCCACCGATCGGGTATGGCAAATCAATTTGGCAACAGCGCTCGTCGATCGAGGAATTGTTCCTCTAGTCGGTTTGGGGCTTCTGTTTGCTGCCTATTGGATTGAAAATGCCGATTCAGCAAGCGATCGCCCCCAAGGTATCGATTTAAGATTTCCCGCCGCGATTATCTCCAGTATTTTAGGGTTGATGTTCTTGCTGATTTTTCCCCTGCACCTAAATAACGTCAATCAAGCCAAGACTCAAACACTCAACCGAATTACCCAAGAAGCAGACCAAGCAGAAACTCAACTAAACACTCGGTTATCGCAATTGCAAGCACAACTGAATACTGACCAAGGAAAAGCGCAACTAGAACAGTTGCGAAACCAAACCAAAGCTCAGTTTAGTGAAATCCTCAAAGATGACCAAAAATATAAGCAAGCAATTGAAAGCCCTCAAATTCCCGCAAATATCAAAGAGTTACTGAAGAAGGCTAAAACAAATCCCCAAGTACTTGACAAAGCTATCGAACAACAAACAGATGTTCAAACGCTGCAAACTCAACAACTGAGCCAAGTTCGCCAGCGTCGAGACGAAGCACTGCAACAAGCTAAAGATACTGCTTGGAAGTCTGGACTGCGGATTGGTATTAGCAGTTTGCTATTGTCCATTGGTTACATTATCATCGGCTGGACAAGCCTAAGAGGTAGTGGTGCTGTACAAGGTGGTAAACCTAGAACTGCCGCACGCTAATCCACTATTGGCATGGCAGTAAGAAGTATCCAAAAATTATTGACGGCTGATACTGCCATGCGTCTAATAGCTAATAACTAATAACAAGACAATTATCACTGAGTAAAATCGCTATAAAACTTGAGTAATGTTCTCAATTTACATACTGACATATAACGAAGAACTAGATATTGCTGCTTGTATCGAATCGGCGATGTTATCAGATGACATCATTGTTGTGGATTCATGCAGTAGCGATCGCACTGTGGAAATCGCCAGTCGCTATCCCATCCGCGTTGTCCAACACGCTTTTGAAAGCCACGGACGCCAACGCACCTGGATGTTAGAGTCTATCCTCCCGAAGCATCAATGGGTTTATATTCTCGAAGCTGACGAGCGTATGACACCAGAACTATTTGCGGAATGTGAAAAGGCAAGTCAGAATCCAGACTACATTGGTTACTACGTGGCTGAACGCGTCATGTTCATGAATCGTTGGATTCGCTACAGCACACAGTATCCCCGTTACCAAATGCGACTCTTCCGCCATGGTAAAGTATGGTTTACAGACTACGGCCATACTGAGCGAGAAGTTTGTGAGGGTGCAACTAGCTTTTTAAAAGAAACATACCCACACTACACTTGTAGCAAAGGTTTGAGCCGCTGGATTGACAAGCATAACCGTTATTCTACGGATGAAGCTCAAGAAACCTTGTATCAGCTAGAACAGGGAAAGGTTAACTGGCAAGATTTGTTCTTTGGCAAATCGGAAGTCGAAAGACGGCGTGCCCTGAAAGATTTGTCTTTACGTTTGCCCGCCAGACCGTTGCTACGGTTTATATATATGTATTTTATCTTAGGCGGATGTTTAGATGGACGCGCCGGAGTGGCTTGGTGTACATTACAGGCATTCTACGAATACCTGATTTTGCTCAAAGTCTGGGAAATGAAGTATCTGCCAAAACCTAATTTAGATACAACAGCAATTTTGGTACAAGAGAGTACGCAACAGTTGCAGGGCGCGGATTCTGAAACTACACAGGTTGATGCGGCGTGAAGAGGGCTAGAGATTAGAAGGATTTCTTGTATAGCGATGCCTACGGCGGTAAACTACGCAAAATCATAGGGCACACAGATATACTACACAGATCCCTGACTTTGTAAAAGTTGTCAGGGGTTTTGTTTTTCATAATTTAAGGCTAGATATAAAGAGACTTTTCATAAAAGCCACCCCTGCTCAAAAGTGAATAACTGACCAGATAAAATAATTTATTAGTTTACCCTGTAGTACTTTCACAATCATGAGCAGCTTTTGATTAAGAACGGTAGATTAATAATATCTAAGAACTTGCAACAATCATTTACAAGTCTTATAAAGAAAAGTAACATCCTCTAAGAATAATCAGTCGTCATCGGATTGGTTAATGTCTATGTGTATGCTTATAGGAAAATAGCTGATTTTCAGCAGCAGGCAACTTGCTAGCGCTTTAGACAGTTACTTGCGGCAGAATCTGCCAAAGTTAAAGCCTTCGGAATTTGACGAATCTGCTGGTATGGATACGAATAACAAAAGTTCCTCTAGCTTAAAACAGGAGAATCGGGGCTTGGTAATCGATCGCCTAAAACAGGACTTAAAAAACGACCTGATTGCTGGTTTGTTGGTAATAATTCCCCTAGCAACCACAATCTGGCTGACAATTACCATTGCAAGTTGGGTAATCAACTTCCTCACCCAAATTCCCAAACAATTGAATCCCTTTGATGGGTTAAACCCATTTTTAGTAAATATACTTAATTTATTAGTAGGCTTGGCTGTACCACTACTAAGTATATTGCTAATGGGCTTGATGGCTCGAAATATAGCTGGGCGGTGGTTGTTAGATTTTGGTGAGCGATTATTACAGGCAATTCCTTTAGCAGGGCAGGTATACAAAACTCTCAAACAGCTTTTAGAAACAATACTGAAAGATTCTAATGGCAAGTTTCGCCGGGTAATTTTGGTGGAGTATCCTCGCCGAGGAATTTGGGCGATCGCTTTTGTTACTGGTGCAATCAGCAGTGATATTCAAGCCCAGATGTCTCGCCCCGTGCTAAGTGTTTTTATCCCCACCACTCCAAATCCAACTACCGGATGGTACGCAGTCGTTCCTGAAGACGAGGTGGTGAACCTCTCGATGTCGATTGAAGACGCCTTTAAAATAGTTGTATCAGGTGGCATTGTCGCCTCCAATACGCCTTTGGTTTTCCCCAAAGAGTCCACATTGGAAGTGAAACACGAAGAAATCAAGCAGCAGGTTATTCCCGTTGAAGAAACGTGAAGAAGGCAGAAGGCAGGAGGCAAGAGGCAGGAGGCAGGAGGTTCAATAAAGAATAGTGGCTTACACCCCATCTAATTCCAAGCCACTAACTCAGAAATTTTGGTATCTTGACTTAAACTCCAAGGAAAAGCTCTGGTTGCGACAAGAGATATAGGAGTGTATTTCTCCTGCACTCTGCCTCTCTGGAATCAATCTGGCATAGTCACAAGCAAATGCGTAATGTTGTTGTTTAACTGTGCCAAAATTGATAGGCTTATAAGTTTGTTTTGCCTAGTTAATTCAGTTCTCGCACAATCACCCCTCAGTTTTATGCAACCTCGTAAACCCCAGCAAATTGCTCGTGAATTGGCGCTTTTAAGTCTTAGCCAATTGCCAGTCAACCCAAAAAAATTAGATAAATTGGAAGACGATCAACTAGTATCCAAGTTGGTGCTAGGAGCAGTACGCACTCTGACCTCAGAAGTACAAGATACCCTCGATAATGCCGCAGGTGAACTGCAACGCAGTAACGATCGCCTCTTAAGTAGCCAAACTCGGGCCTCCGACCTCAATACTGCCAGAACAATGCTTCAAGAAGCGATCGCCTGCACTCAGACAGCAATCAATCAGTTGGGTACAGCAGTTGATTTCCCAGTATTGATTCAGTTAGCCAATCAGGACAAGGGAGTTCGGAATTACGCTAAAGAGCTTGTGATTACCGTCAACGAAAATCGACACATTATAGATGAACTAATTTCTGCTGCCTTAGTAGATTGGCAAGTAACTCGCCTCGCCCAAATTGACCGCGATATTTTGCAAATCGCCGTGGCAGAAATGAAGTTCTTAGGAGTACCAGACAGTATCGCCATCAACGAAGCTGTGGAGCTAGCCAAACGCTACAGTGGAGACGATGGTCATCGGTTTATTAACGGTGTTTTGCGCCGAGTCACTGAGCAGAAAAAAACTGCGTAGTACTGCTGCGGAATTAATAATTTTTATACTGCCGTGGAGAAAAGTCTGTAGCCGCTTTTGCGGCTTCCTCCAAGCGGAACCTCTCCCTTTAGGAGTAAGGGGAAACGCTGTGAGAACGTAAAAAGCTCTCTGTTGTCACGATTCTCCTAGAACTGGCCTTGAAAGGTGAGGATAACTCGGAAGTTTTCACCCCAAGAAAAAGTGCAAAGTTAAATTAAACTCATAATTCATAACTCATAACTCATATAAACAATACTGCTGCAATGGTTTTTAATTGGTTCCGTCGTCAACATAACGATTCCTCTAATACTCCCTCTGATAAGAAACAGGAAGAAACTCCTCCTGCACAAGAACCCCAACCAGAGCCAGCCGAAACCTCAACACCAACTGCTGAGACTGCACCAGACACAACAGCAGATTTATTAGCATTTGCGAAAGCTGCCTACAAAAATATTCAGCAAAAACAGCAAGTTGAGGTAGTAGAAACCCCACCTGATTCAGCAGATACCTTAGCATCATCAATACAACCTGAAACCGCAGAAACGGTAACTGCGGCAATAGCTGAACCTGAAGCAACTGAGGAACCTGTTAGTACAACCGTAGAAACGGCACAGCCAGAAGTTATCCAAGCTGCTAGTGAGGAAGAAATTATAGAAGATTCTTCTGTGGCAGCAATTGCTGAACAGCCAGATGTTTCCACCACAGAACTCACTGCAAGTGAAGTTGAACCAACACCCACCGAACAATTAGCTACGCCAGAGGCAACACAGCCAATAGCACCAGCTAACTTATCCTTTTTAGAACGAGCGGCGGCAGAACGGCAAGCCAAGCTAGAACAACTAATAGCCACTGCCATTGAAGTTCCAGAACCGGAAGTAGTACAGCCAGTAGCGACAACCTCAGAAACAGGAGAGGAAATTCCCGGACTGTTATTTGATGATGGGTTTGTCTGGTCGGCGAAAGTTCTAGCAGCTCAAGGTAGGAGTGCAGAAGACGTTTCTATTGAAGAAATTACCTGGCTGAAAAAACTCCGGCAAGGATTAGACAAAACTCGCCGTAGTATTCTTAACCAACTGAAGGCGATCGTTGGTCAAGGGCCGCTAAACCAAGCTGCTGTAACGGAAATTGAGGCATTGCTTTTACAAGCTGATGTGGGTGTAGAGGCAACAGACTTTATTATCAATGCCCTACAAACAAAACTGCGAGAAGAAGTTACCGCACCTGAAGAAGCGATCGCTTTCCTGAAAAAAATCCTTCGGGATATGCTGGATGCACCGAGCAAAACATCTCACAAAACTACCTTTACCCCAGAAAAAGAAACCTTAAATATTTGGTTAATCACTGGGGTAAATGGTGCCGGTAAAACCACTACCATCGGCAAAATTGCCCACTTGGGACAAAAATCTGGTTATAAATGCTTGATTGGCGCAGCAGACACCTTCCGTGCCGCCGCCGTGGAACAGGTGAAGGTTTGGGGTAGTAGAAGTGGCGTCGATGTAATTGCCAATCCGGGAAAAAATACAGATCCGGCAGCAGTTGTATTTGATGCGATCGCAGCCGCCCAAGCGCGTCAAACCGAATTACTTCTCGTAGATACAGCTGGGCGACTGCAAAACAAGAAAAATTTAATGGATGAACTCGGTAAAATCCGGCGAATTATCGACAAAAAAGCCCCAGATGCCAAAGTAGAATCACTTTTGGTTCTAGATGCCACTTTAGGCCAAAATGGACTGCGGCAAGCCGAAGTTTTTTCCCAAGCTGCCCAACTCAGTGGTGTTGTCTTAACCAAGCTAGATGGCACTGCCAAAGGCGGCGTTGCCCTTGCCGTTGTGCAACAGCTAGGTTTACCCATTCGCTTTATTGGTGCTGGCGAAGGAATTGAAGACCTACGCCCTTTTTCGAGCTATGAGTTTGTCGAAGCTCTCTTGAGTGGTTAGTTGAAAAATTTCGAGTTAAAAATTTTTTTTAACAAACTTAGGACTTACGTAATACTGTATGATTCTTCTCTGGGAGACGCTGCGTGTTGGCGTCAGCCTCTGACAGAGAAGGAAATTCGATAAATTAAGCTTTTTAGCTATTTTTGCATAAGTCCTAAAACTGAGAAATTTAGGGATGACCGATCTGGTATTATCACTTGAACTAACTAGAAACAGCTCAAGTCCTAAAATTATGAATTTGTCACAATAAATTAGTGACTTTTGCTAAAATTTCTAGCTAATGCCCTTTTTGAAGTCTTAAATGGGCTTTTTAAATGTAGCAGCACGGTATTTATACCATTTTGGATTTTAGATTTTAGATTTTGGATTGTGAAACATCCATTGGATAAGTGTTTCAGTTTTCCATGTGTCGCAATCATTTTTCAAATTGGTATTAGTTATTACATACAAAAGCCCCTAGACTTGCATATTGCAGCAATTGAAAAGGGAATCGAGACTACTATCTATCCCACAAATACAACTCTATTGTGGGATGGATAGCAATCTCAGTGGTGAGCAGTGCTTTGGGGAACCAGCGCGGGAGGTTTTTCCTCCATAGGTGTTTGGTGTTGGCTATGGCGACTTACTCGTGCAACGTCTCTTAAGAGGTTTGAATTCTGATGGTTAAATGAAAAAACTCTTTCTGGCTTTTGACTTAAAAGTTTTTAGAGGATATTTCTTCTATTTTTAGTGTCATCTCTTCTATTCATATCTTACACTTACCAAATGACTCACACCTAAAATAAATTACAGGCGAATGCTTTAACTCTGCTACATCTGGCTAACAAGATAGAGTTACTCTATTTTTATCTCGTTTTTGTGGGTTTAAATTTTGCGTATTCAGCAACTCAAAATTCACAAAACGAGAAATTAAAAATGGAAAAGCTAAATCTTGGCGATTATCCCAGCAATTATGGTATACAAATTAAATATTTGAAAACTTATTTACATATTCTCAGGTTTGGGAAGGAGCATCAATCTGTTTTTTAGCAAATTAAGCTCGATTTGAGCGCTTATAGAGGTTTTCACTCAAAAGACTTATAGTCTCCTAGTTGCTTCTGCCCAAACTGCCCCTCTGAAAGCGTTATAAATTATTCTTTGAATAAAGTATTTTTATGACTTTAGAGATATGCTTTGGTAATTAAGTTATGAAAAAATGAAAACCTTTCTAATATATCAGCAAAAATAGTAATTTTTACGGGTAGAATTTGGACTAAAAATACATGATTTGAAATTACCAATATTCCATCAGAAATACAATAAGCAAATAAAATACTTATAAAATTTGCCTGTTACGTCTTTATACTCTTGCTAAAATGGCAAGTCTTGTCTAAATATGGTTTAGCAATGCCAAAGCCAAAAGATTTATAAGTCATCTAAAATCTGCCAATATAAAGTGCAATAATACCCGTGCCTGTGTCTCAACTGCCCTCTCAACCCACTGATAATAATAGTAGCGCCGCGACGGATGTCACACCAGTCGTGGCACTCAAAGAACTCGTGGCAAGGTTGCACCGGGAACAGAACAAAATTCAAGATTTGCTAAGTTCTTTAGGATTTGCCCTGAGAAGTTTCAATAATTTGAATCAGTTTTTAGAACTGATTCCGCTGATGGCAACAAGAGTGACAGATGCAGACGGTAGCGCCCTGTTTCTCTACAAACCTAATGGTCAAGTCAGGTTAGAACAATTACACTGGCAAGATAGTGGCCAGCGCAAAAATATCCGCAAAGCGCTAGAAATAGCCAGTAGTCAAATTACGCTTTTGCCCAATAGTGCCCCCCTAGCGAATGCTACGGGGATTTTGGATGACCAGATGCATCGGTATTTGGGGCCAGATGTGCAAATTTTTGGTACGGCAATTCTGGTAAAGCATACAGAACGGGGATGGCTCTATGTCTTGAGCCGCGATCCAGAATATAGTTGGACAGAAACCAGACAAAAGTTAGTTAGGTTAGTGGCAGACCAAACAGCAGTAGCGATCGAAAACGATGAACTAGCTGTAGAACTAAGAAAAAAAGAACGCCTAGACCAAGAATTAGAAATTGGCGCAGAAATTCAACGGCGACTTCTACCACGTCAATGCCCTACAATCCCTGGTGCAGTCCTAGCGGCACGGTGTAAACCTGCCAATCGCGTCGGTGGAGACTACTACGACTTTATTGCTACCAATCATAATAAGATTCAGCCCAAGATCAAAGGTGGCAGCGAAACTAGTCGCTGGGGTTTGGTTATTGGAGATGTCATGGGCAAAGGTGTCCCTGCTGGACTGATTATGACGATGATGCGGGGAATGCTACGAGGAGAAGTGTTACATGGTAATTCCCCAGCCGGAATTCTACAAAACTTAAATAGGGTTATGTATGCGGATTTGGAAAATTCCCACCGCTTTGTAACGCTATTTTACTCAGAATATAACCCCCACAGCCGAATTCTGTCTTATAGCAATGCAGCGCACAATCCTCCCTTGTGGTGGCACGCAGCGACAAAAACTGTCACCCGTTTAGATACTTTGGGAATGTTAATCGGTTTGGATGCTAACAGCCAATATGAAGATGCACAGGCACAGTTAGAGCCTGGGGACACAATTATTTACTATACAGATGGCTTGACTGATGCCGCTGCTGCTGGTGGCGATCGCTTCGATGAAGACAATTTTGTTACTGGCTTCAATACGGCTTGTAAATACTGCAATGGGCCAGAGGAGATTGTGGATTACCTCTTTGACCAAGTTCAGCAATTCATCGGTGCTGATAAACAAAACACTGATGATATGACACTAGTTGTTCTGCAAATTTTATAATTATTGGCTATTTATACTCGATCGAGTCCATTGGTCAATGCTTGAGTTTATGGTGACAGAGGATTCACCACAGTGATTCCACTAAATTTAATTTTTTATTTATTTTTATTTGAATTTTCGTAGCGATCGCCCAAATGGTTGTACATCAACCTTTTTTGGTAACTTGTTTGTATTTAGCCTTTAGGATAATACATAAAAAATGATCGTTAGAATACTTTTCTGTTCAATTAAAAACTATATATTTTGCACATCTAGCACAGTAGGAAACGCCAAGGGGGAGAGCAGGTAAAAGGTAAAATGTACAAGGTAAAAAGTAAAAGGTAAATTTACTTCTTCATTTTTGCTTTCTTTCTATCCTTGTGACGCAAGCATTTGGTCTGCTCCCTTTTGGCGTTTTAATTTTTCCTTTCTCCGCCGTAGCAAGTTCACAACAGCTACGACGGAGTTTTGCTTTCTTTGTTTCTTCGTCCCAGATTTGGATTTTTTTAAACTTCCTTTAATGATTTGTCAAGATATTTCTGAAAATATTTTAGATGAAGAATTGAGATTGCTATTCTTGCGCCCCAGCTTTTTGCAGACTCCGCACCACATTTTTATAACCATTAAATTCTGCAATCATCAAAGCAGTATAACCGCCACGGTTTTTCAAATTTACATCTGCCCCAGCTTGGAGTAACAACTGCACAATTTCGTCATAACCTGCTGAAGCCGCCCACATCAATGATGTGGCCCTCGCTGAGTCTTGAAAATTCACATCTGCCCCCTTTGCTAGCAGCAAATGTACGATCTCTTTGTGTTTGCGTTCGGTTGCCTCGATCAAAGCAGTTTTGCCATCATCCCCTGGAATGTTGACATCAGCACCATAGTCTAACAACACTTGCACCGTTTGGGTGTGTCCTTGTGATGCAGCCAACGTCAAAGGTACTTCACCAAGATTTTTCCCATTTATATCTCCGCCAGAACGTAGTAGTGCCTCGACAATTTGGCTATGTCCCTGCAATGCTGCTACAAGCAGTGGTGTATCGCCCAAGTGGTTCTTTATTTGGACATCTGCACCCCTGTTAAGTAAGATTTGCACGACATCAATGTAGCCTTCCACAACGGCAAGGTGTAAGGCAGTTTCACCATCTCGATCTTGAAGATTAATCTGGGCACCTCTATCTAGTAAAGCTGCTACGATCGCACTGTGTCCAGCCGCTGCTGCTGCCGATAGGGCAGTTCCACCATCAGCGTTTTTCACATTCACATCAGCCCCTGCTGCTAGCAGTGCTTCCACAATCTCCAGATGTCCCAAATCTGCCGCTAGCATTAAAAGTGTCTCACCCTCCTCATCTGGGATATTGACATCGACACCAGTTTGCAGAATTGCTTGTAAAACTTCTATTTTTCCCTGCTTAACGGCAAGTTTCAACGCCGTATCATTATCTTTATCAGCAATATTAACTTGGGCACCAGCAGCCAATAAAACTCGCACTACATCGATATAACCTTTGAGGACTGCTGCCATTAATGCTGTACTGCCATCTTCATTAGTGGCATTGACATCTGCACCTTTGGATAATAAAAGTTGCAAAATGTCAAGCTGTTTGGCACTAGCCGCCAACATCAAAGCCGTTAAACCATAGAGTTTTCTGGGCAAGTTGATATTTGCCCCAGCATCCAGCAGCGATCGCACAATTTCGGTGTAGCCTAAATTGGCAGCAAACATTAACGCCGTGGTACCTTGGCGATCGCACGCGTCCACCCTCGCACCAGCAGCCAATAGCGCACACAGATCCTTAATATCACCACTTTTAGCAGCTTTGAGCAGCAAAGTATCGTTGTTTTCAGTCATGGATCAGATCCCACACAGGGGGTTTTGTTCGTCTACCCTCAAAATTTAGTCTGAGATTGTTTATCCACTTTGGCAAGAGGGCAAAGGAAAATAGTCGGGGGAGCCTCTTTTAATTTGTGCAAATTTAAGCACAGAAAATAGAGTTATGCTAATTTTTATGAAGATTTAATTATTAGGCGAGAACACGATGAGTCTGGAACTTTCTACGTCGGTGAAATATTGGCTGAACTTCTTCCATCCGGTGCTCATGTGGGCGCTATTAGTACTCTCAATTTATGCTGCCTATTTAGGACTGCAATTGCAGCGTACTAGAAATGCTCAGGGGGAAGAAAAAAAAGAATTGATTAAAGGTAGATATAACGTCAGACATTACCAAATCGGATCTATACTCCTAGCTTTGATGGTAGCAGGTGCGATCGGAGGGATGGCTGTCACTTACATTAATAACCAAAAGTTATTTGTCGGGCCTCACCTACTAGCAGGACTGGGTATGACAGGTTTGATTGCATTTTCTGCTGCCTTGTCCCCTTATATGCAAAAAGGAGCAAATTGGGCACGTGCAACTCATATTTTAATAAATTTCACCCTTTTGGGACTTTTTGCTTGGCAGGCTGTTACTGGCGTGCAAATTGTCCAAAAAATTCTCACTCAAGCATAGTTAGCAAAGTAGGGTAGCACAGCTGTGCTACCCTACAAACGTACAAATAATTTAGAATTATTGATTTTTTAGAAATCCCTATCAACGCTTTTGCTTAAAATTAGCAGGAAACGGTATTCCCAAAGATTTATGAAAATCTTCCTGAACTTTGCGAGTTAAGCGGCGGGAGACTTGGCGGACAATTTGATTAAGTAAGCGATCGCCTGTAGATTGAATTATAGACTTGGGTAATCGCTGAATAAACCGGGGAAAGTGAAGATAAACGATCAAATCCAATTCCCATTCAACTCTTGTAACCTTACCAATGCTAGTGGAAACATCGGCTTCTTTTAACTCTAGAGATGCGTGATAGTCTACGTCATAACCAGGCGGTTGGTAGTCAGGAATGGGAATTGTACGGATGCGGTAAATACCCTCTTCTGGGGGCAACAATTCCAAACCTATTTTCGGTTCTACTTCATAACCAAAAGAACCAAAACGACCAATTGTTAAAGCATAGCCATTTTCCCCAAGTGATTGTACCTTCATGGGTTCAGCGCAGCGCGAAAACCATGAGGCGTGAGAATTGAGATACTCAGCAACCTTCTCTACTGGGGCAGCCATTTCCATAAAATCTTGATAACGACCGTAAAATTTTGTCAGCGTCGCTACATTTGGTTCTGTTAATGTGTCCTCGGCTTCTTGGGTGGACACTACAGGTAAAACTGCTTCTGTTATTTCCCAGGATTTATATTCGCCTTTTCTTGAAAGCATAAATGCATTACTCTATATTTTGGCGTTAGTCTATATTAATGATTCCCCACACACCTGGGTCATTTCGCATTCAGATCCCATTTTGACCGAAACCTCATTAATCTGCGAGTAACTCCATAGAATTACTAAAATAAAGAACTGAACAAGCACACAATAGTTTCCCAGGATAGCATTTATCATGAAAGCATTTGTAGCAGGGGCAACAGGTGAAACAGGTCGCCGGATTGTGCAAGAATTGATCGCGCGGAATATTCCCGTCCGAGCCTTGGTGCGGGATATAGAGAAAGCTAGGGGTATTCTGTCTCCTGAAGCCGAATTAGTGGTAGGCGATGTGTTACAACCAGAAAGTTTAACTGCTGCGTTGGGAGATAGCACAGTTCTGTTGATTGCGACTGGGGCAAAACCTAGCTTTGACCCTACTGGCCCCTATAAAGTGGATTTTGAAGGGACTAAAAATTTAGTAGATGCTGCTAAGGCTAAGGGAATTGAGCATCTTATCTTAATTTCTTCTTTGTGTACTTCCCGGCTTTTCCATCCGCTGAACTTGTTTTGGCTAATTTTGTTGTGGAAAAAACAAGCTGAAGAGTATATTCAGAAAAGTGGTCTTACTTATACGATTGTCCGGCCTGGTGGGTTGAAGAATGAAGACAACTCCGACCGCATCGTGATGCAGAGTGCAGATACGCTGTTTGATGGTAGTATTCCCAGACAGAAAGTCGCCCAAGTTGCTGTTGAGGCGCTGTTTGAAGCAGATGCACGCAATAAAATTGTCGAAATTATTGCCAAACCTGAAGCAGCCTCAAAAAGCTTTAAGGAGTTATTTCAGCAGTGCTGATATTCCACAGAATTTTATTGCTTCTGTCTCTTAATTCTCATCTTCAAGATCGTCAGATCGCATCTTTATGGAAAAGTGATTCTTATGGCTCTACCTATGCACTTTTTCAATTCGCCCCTTGATTTTGCTCCTTAAAGCGATCGCTCTATCTTCCCTGCAAGGACTTGTTCCCAAATTGGCAGATCCTCCGGTCGGTCAACATCAGCTAAGGACAACAAGTCCGCGTATGATAATTTAAGTTTCTGGGCAATATCCACGGTTTTCTGGAATACTTGATCAGTTCCCCACTCGATGTTAACGAATAGCTCCGGGATGGGTTGGCGCAAACCAATTAAGTAATATCCACCATCGATCGCAGGCCCAAGTACGAGGTCAAAGGCGTGTAACTTCTCAAAAGCTGTTGCTAAAATCTGGGCATTCACTCCAGGGCAATCTGTACCAATGATAATTACTTTTTCTGCACCAAATTGAAAAGCATCAAAAAGCGATCGCGCCATCCGCAAACCTAGATCCCCTTCACCTTGAGACTGGTAAACCAAATCCAACCCCAGCCAGTCTTGCATGAGTTGCGAATCCCCACCTGTAAAACGCACTTCCACAGATATGTCAGTGGCTTTTTGCAATTCTTGAACCTGAAATATTGTATGCTCAGTCATTTCCCGTTGAAGATTGGCAGCACCAACATTTCCCAAAGCAGGTATCAATCGGGTTTTTGTCCTACCTGGTTCTGGATAACGGGTGAAAATAATCAGGTGCTGTTTTGGGCTTGCTGGTAAATTCAGCACAAAATACCTTATTTGAATTAACTAAAAATATCTTAATAGCAATACTTGTCGTTTTCGTTAGCTCTAGTATGATCTTTTCCCGTTCGCATAGCCCCCAAAATTGTAGAAACATAGACACAACGTCTAGCTTTACCACCATTCAAACTGTAGAATGTTATCTGCCCTAATCCGCCTACTGTACACTGATTTCCAATTTCAGAGATAGGACAACCGTGATAGTTAAATAAAACTCGCCACATTTGCTGTGAAGTATGTTTTTGTAAAGTTGTCTCCTTTTTTCCTTTATTGTTTTCCTCTTCATCAATGCCAATGTTTGGCTCAAGGTTATGCCATAGGTTGCTATTATTTTTAACAGCATCAGAAATAAATTGTCCTGCCTCCGCTTGATGAACTGCCCATTGCACGACACCATTTTGTATGCGAAAACTGGTTTGCCTGGTTAATTTATCTTTAGTAGCTTGGCTTTGCGCTTGGCGCATAGCATAATAAACCTCTTTTTGGGTAGCGTTGAGACGGCGAGTTTCCACAAAAGCCAGCCAATTGGATATTCCGATCGTAGCTAATATACCAATTAATACAATAACTACTAACATCTCTGGTAAGGTAAAACCACTGTTGGAATGATTATTCTTCAAGAAATTTTTTGCATAAACTAAAGATGGTAGATGCACTAGGCTATCCATTTTTATTCTGAGAGTTTTTCAGCTACTTAGCCGTTAAACAATTTTCAATTAGTTTAGTTTTTTACTTCGCGCTGGTTAGTAATATTTTCGAGCAACGTAGGCATCAAAATCATTATGAAAATTTTTAATAATAATTTTAAAGTAAAATTTATCCGCTGAAGTCTTGAAGAATTATTCAGAACATAATTACATAAAAATTTAGCCCCAGTTAAAGCTTTTTGTCGATTAAATGGCTTTTGTAGGGCTTTGCATGTTAAGTATTTATATAAATTTGTCAGACTTAGATTCCAAGTACTCTTAAGTGCTAAAGGTCTTTCCTTATATGCTCTTTCAAGCACCTGCAAGCAAGCTTTTTCTTGCCTTATAAGATTAGCAGAAACTGAATTAGCACTTATTCTGTACAATATTTGTACAGATGGTACGCATACAAAATCAAACTGGCAAGCTAATCGCAACCACATATCCCAATCTTGAGCAGCACTTAGAGATTCATCAAATCCACCTAATTTGATTAAAGCTTCTCTACGAATCAAAGGATTGGAGCCATTCTCTAAAAAGTTTGTCAACAATAACTTTTCATAAACGTCTCCATTGGCTGTAACGTGTGTACCAGAGAGTACTATTTCACCATTTTCATCGATATAATCAGTCCAACTGTAAGCAACTGCCGCAGTAGCATTTTCTTGTAAAGCCTGTAACTGAGATTGAAGCTTATCTGGTGTCCAAAGATCGTCCGCATCTAAGAAACTGACAAATTCTCCAACTGCAAGCTGTAAACCTCGGTTACGACTAACGTTTCCGCCAGCATTGGTATAGGAAAATATTTTTATTCGGGGATCTTTAATTTGTGTAACAACATCTAAAGTTGAGTCTGCTGAACCATCATTAATTACAATTAATTCTAGGTCACTCGAAGTTTGATTTAGAACAGATTGAATTGTTTGAGCAATAGTGTTTTCACTATTATAAGCGGGGATAATTACAGAAGTTTTCGGCAAATGTTGACTAGAGTTAATCATTTTATAGGGCTAATTTATTTTTTAATCCTTTGCGCAAATTAGATTTTAAGTAGTAAAAAGGACTCATCATACTAGCCAAGTAAAATTCCATTTCAAAAAGTGCAATTAAATTATTTTTCAATTCACCTCTATAGTGAATACGGTGCTTTAATACTCGGCGTAAATTCCCTAAAATAGTTTTTATAAACACTATTGGTTTTTGCCAATTTTTAGTATTTATCAAGCTTAACTGGAAAATACACAAGCCACAACCGCGTGCCAGAGTTAAGAGATAATCTCTCTCAAGTCGCCAGCGTGGTATTTGATGATAAGTGTGCATGGTAGGATTATACCAAATCTGCCAGCCTGCATAATGTATATAAAGCAATGGTTCATAGTCATCACCCTGTACCAAAATACCAGGCAACTTCCCACTTAAATTAGGACGCTGTGGTACATTTTCACGCCATACCTGTTTCCGAACAACAAGCGCTGCACCAGGAGGAAGTCTTAAGTTATCTGCGTCAAACAAATATGGATTTGAACCATGTTCTCTAATAGCTAAAAAAGCTTGAATTCTTTCAAAATTTTCTGGTGGGTTTACTTCAAAATCACCATGAATCTGTCCACTCCAAGCACCTGCTTGAGGATGCTCTAACCCAAAGGTATATGCTTCTGATAACCAATCAGGAGCAGGTAAATTATCATCATCTAAAAATGCGATTAGCTGCCCTTTGGCTTCACGTACTGCTCGTAATCTGGCAAAAGCTGCTCCCTGTTCGCGTTCTAAAAAATATCTTAAATGACAGTTTCCATTATATCCATTATATATTTTTTGGTAATTTTGAATTATTTCATACGTATTATCAGAACTATTATTATCCACAATAATAATTTCCCAGCTAAGTTGTTCTACTCCTGTCTGGGTTAATAGCTTATCCAAAATTTTAGGTAAACGGGTTGCTCCATTGTATGCAGGAATGGCTACGCTAATATCTAAACTTTCAGCTGTTAATTCAGTCATAATTCTTAATGTTTTAATAATTTATTTTTTAAAGTATCCATTTTTCCAAAGATAAAAAGGACTAATGAAACTACTTAAAAAAAGTTCCATTTCACAAGCAGCTACCAAATCATCTTTCAGATTAGTTCGATATTTGAGTAAGTGTAACGTGATTTTACGCAAGTCATTTATCATATAAGATAAAAGCGCAAATGGTCTATATATTTGTTTTATATTTATCATTCTAGTTACACAACGGCTAAGTCCAATCCCTCTAAAAAATGGGATCAAATAATCTTTTTGCAAACGTAATTTAGGTATTTTATGTGATATTTCCATTTCTGGGTTGTACCAGATTTCCCATCCTGATTTTTGGACGTAAGACAACATTTCTAAATCTTCACTGGTAAGCATATTGCCTTTAACTCTACCAGTTAAAATCGACTTATCTGGTACACTTTCTAACCATGCTTGTTTACGGACAACAAGTCCGGCGGAAGGGGGTAGTAGTTTTTTAGACGCTTCATATAATAGTGGTAAATTTCCCCGTTCTGTAATTGCTAAGAATGGAGCAATTCGCTTAAAGTTTTCCGGTGGTTCTACTTCCCAGTCTGGATGAATTTGGCTGCCATATGCTCCAGCTTTAGGATGTTTTTCACCAAAAGTATAAGCTGCAACTACCCAATTTGATACTGGGTAGTTGTCATCATCTAAAAAACCTATCAATTTACCTTTAGCTTCTAAAACTGCCTTTTTTCGAGCATAAGCTGCGCCTTGTTTTGCTTCAAAGCAATACTTTAGAGGATAAGGACATCGCCAATCTTTTTGATAAGTTTGAACAACTTTAGCTGTATTATCAGTGCTGTTATTGTCTACAACTATAATTTCCCAAGATAAATTTTCGGTGTGAAGTTGGTTTTTTAGTCGTTCTAGTAGTTCAGGCAAACGACTTTCACCGTTATAAGTTGGGATAGCTACAGTAAAGTCAAGGTTCTCAGTCATTTTCAGAAAAGTATATTTTGATGATGACGCTCTTTATTATGTTCAGGCAATGGCTAATTTATCAATGGCTCTTAAATAACTCTATCAAACATTAAAACTGCACATGATGTTTCAATTTTGCTATCAACGTGCAGTTTTATGTTCAGCAATATTACGTATTTTTAAACAAATCTTGGTATTTAAATTACTTAATTGCAATTATTATCTTTTGCTGTCACCATTGAGCCTAAGAGAGTTTTCACAATGACACATCGCTTTATGCTACTAGCCAATGTAGGATTTGCAGAGCTTGGTACAGCTACCACTATTTGTAACCCAGATGTTCCAAGACTTGCATTGGGTAAAGTTCCCATATAGTCAAAAGTAATTTTTGCTGATGGATTTAAAGAATAGGATACATTATCAGCAGTGTTTTCAGTAGTGCTATTTAGGTTTGTACCTAGCAAAAATTTATCAGAGCTAACACTTACATCCGTTCCTAAAGGCTTCCATGTGCTGATTCCAATATCGGTACGATAAATAGCAACCTCTTGGGTTGTGCTATTTTTCCGAAAACTGACACTGTAGCTAAGTTTTTTGATTTTAGCTTCGCGCTGTGCTTCTTGCAGTGCGGCGAAAACGGCGTCGTTAACTTTATTTATTCGCTGCCGATTTACAAAGGCAGCCCAACCAGGAGCTGCGATCGCTGCTAAAATTCCTACTAGCAGCAGTACTACTATTAACTCTATAAGACTAAATCCAGCATCTTGTTGCTTGTAGCCATTAGTGAAGGGTCTATTTGCTAAATATTGCTGCTTTAGTTTTGTTTTTCGGCTGTGCAACTGGAAATAATTTAATAGTCTTAAACTAAGAATATTCGCCATACTATCCTGCTTTTATTAATATTTGTCAAAGATAGAAGCTATTTGGTAAAGATAAAGCTACTTCCTTGAACCTTAATGTTTGCACTCGGAAAATAACTAGATTTACTCTGCGCGTAACGTGCTTTAGTTTCATCTTGTATTAAACGAGCTTGTGCATTACCCCTTAAATAAACTTCCGCAGCACTCCTATTATCTGCGCTAACTGAATCTACACAAGCATAAAAGCCTCTTCTAGCAAGGTTTGCGACTGCTGGAACTTGACTAAAGCCAGTAGAACAAGTCACTGTTGCTGTAGCTGTTGGGGTTTCTTGTGCTGTTGTTGTTTGATCTATAAAATCAACCAACACCACAGGAACTTGATCGTAACTCCCCCCTCCTGCCCAACTATTCATTTTTGCTTGTAATGTTATGCCCTTTTGTGACAAGTCAAATGGTTTAAAACCTTTATCTGGACATGGGAGATATTTGTCGGCTGTAGTAAATCCAGGACAATCAGTTCTAGCACTACTAGTACTATTTGGAACGCCATCTTTAATTTCCCATCTAGCGATACGTGCAGCGTTAGACCAAGTAGTATTAGTATCTTTAATTAAATAGTAGGCAACTAATGAGTAAACAAAAGTATCATCTTTTTGAGTGCCTGTAATTGTAATTGCTTGATTAATTAATTCTCGTTTCCAAAAAACAAGCACAGGAACTTTATCTGTTCCGTTAGGTAGTTGATTTCCAGTTGTACCTGCATTTGGGCAAGTGTTATCGGTACTAGCATCAACAGTACCGCTTAGACAAGCAATTCCAGTAGCATCATAAATATATATTGCTTGTTGGAGATCGCGAGTAATATAATCTAGTGCAGCTTTAATTTCTTGCTCAGAGTTTGCTTTGGCTTGTTCCTGACCATCAGTGTTTAAAATACTAATCATAAAACTTAGTAACGGCGTAATTACTAAAAATGCAATCAGCATAGCCACCAATAATTCAATCAGGGTAAAACCACTATTTTTATTTTGCTTGTGAGAGGGTTTTAGCTGAGTACTTAACAGCCACCTCAATATATTCATTTTGCTACAGGTTCTCCTTAATGACCGATACTGAGTCATAAAATTATTTATATTTAACGAGTTAATTATGGTTGACAACCACCAAGGCGATCGCACAAAGCGTTATAGGAGCTTTGACCCCTAACAATTTCAGTTGTCATTTCTACTAGGGGTGCTTTGCGATCGCCTAGTCCCCCGGTGAATGTTGCTGCTGTTTTTCCATTGCTATCACTACTTTTTTTCAAGCTACCAGTACCGATGAAGGCATCTGAACGGTATACCCGAACTCCCAAACGATAGCTTTGACCGCTATCAATTTGAGCGCTACTTGTGCTGATAGTTCCAACTGCATTGCCAAAAGCCTGGATGTAAAACTGGACAGGACTGGTTGTTTTGTAGGTTGTACAGTCGCTTGGTAGATTTATTTTGCCATCATTGTGAAAGCAATACAAACTAGTTGCGTCTGCGGGAACAGCCGCACTACTAATTAAATAGTCGCCACTGGTAGTTGAGCTTGATACTGTTCTAGGTGCAGCAGCAGTTGCAGCACTAAGTGAAGTAGTATTTGATACTTGATTTTCTGAGATTGTTTTAGACTTAATAGCATCAATAAAGGCTTTAGCCGCTCCTGTCGCCAATTCGACTCGTTTAGCTTGCACGCGAGTTGCTGTTGACATTACTAGAACGGGTGCGATCGCTACCAGCAAAATGGCAACTACGAGGATCGCCACAAGCGACTCAATGATCGTAAAACCAGAATCGTTGGACTGAGCAGATAATTCTTGTAGTTGGCGTGGGTTCATACTCAATTTCTTAATAAGGCTATGTTTTAAAGTAATTTGCGATCGGGTGTAATACACTCGTAACCTAATGGGGGAGAGGCTTTAAATTTTCCCCTCTTCTCCATTCGGGAAGAGGGGGCTAGGCTAGCTCTGTTAACGCGATCTGTTCACCCGAAAAGTGATCTAAAAACTCTCATTCAAACACTTTAGGATGGTTGGAGTTGGCAGCTAGTAGGACGTTCAGTTGCTGGTAGTGCAAATTTGAAACCGTTACCAAAGTAAGTAGTGTCCGCAGTATCAAACCCATCTGATGTTTGAGTTTGTACACTACATAACAGAGTTTTCACCCAAAGGTCATCGCGACCCACTTCTCTGAAGTATTCATTCGGGGGATCTGCTGCTGGAGTTACAAAGCGTTGGGCAAACAAGTCGGGGTTTTGCGCTAATAACGCCACATCAAAACCCCAGTTACGATTAGGAGGCATATAATACGGCGCTTCACCACTAGGATTAGTAATGTAAGTACTATCTGATGTGTAACCAGGTCTGTCAGAATACAGAACTCTGAAAAAGATACTGTTATTCTTGGCAAGGCTAGCAGCATCAGTATTATTAGGGTCAGAAGTGGTTGCAGCAGGAGTTGTGGGTCCTGGTCTGACAAGAGCTTGGAATGGTGCAGTAGCATAGATACTGCGTTTAAATTGGATGAATGAACCGTTGATATTGGCATCAATCCCATCCCAGTTTTCTAAGAAGCGCACAAAGTTATGCAAACCCCCATTGATTTCGTAGGTACTTGAACTCACACGAGCCGGAGTATCACCACCCGCAACTACTAGATTAAAATTGGTTGCACTTGCCTGAGACAACCATCTAGTGTTTTTAACGACACTAGATGCTCCTGCTAAAGCGGCGTAATTTAGAGTATCAGATGGTGCTGCGGTTGTTACTTGTAATTGCAATACAGGTTCAAATAGCGGCTGGTATGACGCATCTCTGGCGGGTGAAGCAGGGTTGAATAGTGACGCGTCTGTGGCTCCAGGAAAATCCCTCAGCGAACCAGAAGCCGGTAGTTTGGGGTATCTGTAGAATACACGATTAGTATTGTTGTATTTGATCTCGTTTATGGGGGACGGTGGTGGGCTAGTAGAAGTATTTATTGTGGTTGCAAACCATAGAGCATTAGAATTTAAGTCAGGTATACTAAGTGGGCTGACTACTGCACTTGCTCCAGTGCCTGTGATAATTAGCGGCAATTCTGCTACTATACCTAATTTAATACCTAGTGGAATGGGAGTAGCATTAGTAAAAATTATGGCATTATTACTAATATCAACAAGCTTGGCAAAATCAGCATTAGTCGTTGCTACATTATATTTCCGTTTGAACGCAACCCTACGAGCAAATCCTTCAAAACCAGCCCTTGGCGATCGCGCAGTTGTACCAGCTAAGAGTCTGGTAAGATCGGTTACACCTACTACTTCACTAGACCTTTTTAGGATTTCTGTGTTTAGGTCTAAAGCATTGCCTGTATTACTATCACTATCTAAACCTACATACCAGTCACCCGGTTGACACTCTGAAACTGGTATCTTGAAGCACATCTCCATTACATACTCTGGGAAACTTCCTCGACGCTGAATGGGCGTGACGAAGTTGTTCACGTAAGAACTGTTATTGTTTACTGAGTCGGCAGCAGCGGGAGTACCTGTGTAGTAGGTATCACCACCAGAGTCAGTCAAGAATTTAGATGAAGTGAGAAAGTTGTTATTCCAGAAACCTACCTTCAGTCGGCTGAGTATGACGTTAGGATCGCTCCCTTGGTTATTTCGCAAATCGTAATCACCCTCATTGCGGAAACCTTCACGGAAGTTACTAGAGAGCAAGGTAACAGCATCGGCAATTACTGATGCTGGTCGCCAAGTTTCGCCTGTTGTGCAATTGGGTAGTCTAGGGTCACTAGGCCGACAAGCAAAGTCAGGATCGCGATTTGCCGCAGCACGAGTGTAAAATTTAGTATCGTAGGTAGCAGCGCTGGGAGCAGGTAAAAGATCCGGGGTTTTGAATTCTTGTTTAGTGTGCAGATTAAAATCGCCTTTAACATACACTGGTAGCTCAGTTGCTAAAATTAAGCCTTTTTCTTCTGCTCTGTAATTAGTCTGGCGACTCAAGTTACTGCCATTTATCAACATAATGGCGTTAGGTCGCCGTTCTGGATCGAGATTGTAGTCACTAGCGCTGATATTTTCACTAGTTGGGTTACTACGATCTTTTTGAGCATCATCACGAGAGGCATAGATAATGCCGCTATTGGGCAATAGATATTCGTTATCCGATGCAGCGCCGATTGCTTGTGTGCGAAGCTGACCTAAATTTATGCTAGTGGCACGAATTTCTAGAGGCTGACGCTGTTCAACTTCTAAATTGTAGTTGCCAGTTAATGTACCACCTTTATCTATAGCTTTAATTTGTCGGGCATCAAGAAATGCAGTTTCTTTGATTGCGCCATCAGGAATGTAGGTAGTACTCCGACTCAGAGTGCCATCAGCAATCTGTATTGCACAGATAGTAGAGTCAATTGCTGATTGCTCAGAGAGAGTGAGTTTACTGGTAGTTGCTTTGGCCAGTGCTTGCCGTAGTAGAGGATTTACAAGGCGGCCATTGGGAAATACCAAGTTAGCTTGATACTTCAAGCGATTTAGCAAAGTTACACCAGTGTTAGTCACATCATCAGCATTAGCCCCAGGTGTAAAAAAACCATTGGTATCTACTGTTTGTCCTCTAGTTATACCATCAGATGCAGTAGCAGGAGCAGCATAAACAAGCCCATTGTTAGATGCTGCTACTGTTGTCGAAGTAAGGGGATCATAAGTGTTTGTAGTTGCTGTTGTCTGATTAGTAGGGTTGTAGTAGCTACTTACACAGGCCATGGGTGTTTGATAATCGTCTGGCGTACTCGCCTGAGGATTGTAAGAATCAAACTTGTAGTGATACACTACCGTTGCACGCATTACCAAATCACCACGTTTTTGTTTACTTGCATTCAGAGGATCGGTCGGATCGGATACAACCATAGGCATAGTATCAGGCCAGACTACAGTGCCATAACTTTCGTTGATTCCCGACGTGCTTGGATCGTCAACCAGTTCGGGCTTTCCTCCTCGTGTTGGAAGAGTAGGTTGGACGAGTGTTCTTAGTCCAGAACCTGTAGGTGTATATACTCCAGCACCTGTAATTACCCTCAGTCCACCAACTACATCAAGGGGATTAGATCGGGGTGAAGCGGCTGAAATTTCCCAAAAACCGTCACGTCCTGTTACCCCTAAATCTGATAACTGTCTGACGCGAGTGGTACGTGTTCGATCTTTGGTAGTACTACTTGTCCACTTCACAGCAGGAGTGATGGCTTGAGGTTCATCGTCTCCTACAAAGTCTCCTTTTGTGTTGTCCCATATAAGTTCAGGTAGGTTGTTGCCTACTACGATGCGATCGCCTAATTCTGTTTCTATTACAGGAGTATTATCTACAACGTCTGGATCTCTGGTAGGTAGTTGCGCTGTATTTAGTGTTAGTGTTGTATTAGTATCTGTTGGATAAATCCAGGCATCCATTGGACGTAGCGTATTAACAGAACCTTTCATAAAGGTTGCTGCATCTGTTATATAGTCGTAATCAGTAGTGCCAGTTTTTATAATAGCAGAAGTACCATAAGGAACTTCTTTAAATGGTACACGCCTAGTACGCTTACGGAACCAGTTTTCTAATTCTTCCTTACGTACTTTAGTGGAATCTAAGCTTGGATCGTTTAGAATCCGGTTAGTTATATTAGTTCTGATGTCTTGAGGATCTGTAGTAGCAGCATTGTTAAGTTGTGCCTTCACTAATAAGTCTATGCGTTGAGCATAAGCCTGAGTGTTATAGGCAATGTCATTTGAGTTATTTGAGGTAGTTTTATTAGTAGGTGCTAAAGTTTTATTTGTAGTAGGCGCACCATTTTCTACAAATAAATCTACGTATGTTCCACCTGTATTACTTGTACTGATTGGACTACTAGTTGCAATATTGCCGCCAACAACTATCTTGCTATTTTCTCGTTCGTAGTAACATGAATATCTACTACTGACCTGAAATAGGGTTATATCTTGACTAGTTTTAGCAGTAAATAAGTTACTGTTGGTAAAGATGCGTCCATTGAGACGGAATCGAGGCCCTGGTGTAATATCTAAGTCATCTTCATAAACAACGGCATTATTAGTAATAGAAACTTGGCTACGATCTTGTTGCATTTCTAATGCGGAAAAGCCCTTATTACCTCGATACTTCTCATATTTGGTTGTATCAAGAGAAGTAGCTTGAGCAATATCACTAATGGGAACCGTTACTGCATATACGAAAAAGCTTTTTTTCAATTCGCCAGTTGGTAGTTTATACCAACCCGAACTTCCTACTAAGCTGGCACTAGTATCACCAGCTACGTCACAAGCTCCACCTGCCTTAGCTGGTAGCATCGGAGGGGTTCTAGCATCTAGTGGGCTTCTATTTCGCAGTGTACCAGTTTGGGGGGGAGTACGGAAGTAGATACCATAGAGAATAAAGCTATCAAATTTACCGTTATTATCTGTATCGGCAGGAAATTTCCAGGCTGTTTGTATGCTTTCTTGATTTTCTAAAGCCATACTACTACTTGCTTCAATCATCGGAGTTGAAGTACTTTTATTAAGGTTATAAGCCAGGGATATAGGAGTTTCATCACCAAATGTATAGATAGAAAGTTTATTAACTAAGGTATTGTATAGTGTTAGATTTGATGGTACAGAACGTGGTAAAGTTGGGTCGGCGAACAGTGCACTTATTTTGGCTTTAGCCCTGTCTAAAGCAGGGGTGGCGGCTTGCATTGTCGCTTCATTTACGCGGACATTACTAGCATTTTTGGAACGCTCAAAAGACCGAAATAGAATTGCAGTTGTTAATAGTACAACTACCAAAACCACCATCGCCACTGTTGGCAATACAAAGCCAGAATTAACCGAACTGCGTCTTCTTTGAGTACCAGAGATAGTTCGCAAAAGCCAAATAAGTTGCTTATTAATTGCAGATAAAAGCTGCTTGCTAATTTGTCTGAAGGTTTTTTGAATTACCTTGAATAGCTGACGTTTTCTAGACATATCTGCTTCCTGGTCAAGTGGATTATAGCGAATTTTCTATTTTTTCAAAGTTTTCAGTCATGCCTATCAAGTATTGTTACAGGCATGACATGAGACGATATTTATCTAACGACTACATTTTGCTTTACTAACTTCCAAACTAAAGTAGCTATAAAAAAGATAATTTATTAAAGTTATATCATTTATGAATTGTTCATTTGCTCCGGTAAACACTGATTTTTTCAGAATTATTTAGTTCGAGGCTGAGAAATAATAAGAGCATTAGTTCACAGTAGAATTGCGTAAATGTGTTTTATTTGAAGACAAATTTATGAAGATGTTGTCAGCAGAGTAGGCTTATAATACCCATCTGTTAAAGGAAAGATATCAGTTAGGTGCAAAATCATCAGATGTGCGGCTTAGATTCCCGACTTTTTAATTAAAGAAGTCAGGAATCTTGTTGTTGACATTGCTTTGATTAATTACTAATTACTCACTAGTACAGTACACCTTGGCGTAAATCTCATTACCACCTTTAAAGGCAAGACAAGCTTCTGCCACAGGGTACTGATTTTTGGTACCTTGTGGCAGAAGCTAGTAAGGATCATAGATGCAACACACGGTTACATTAATGTTACAAAAATGCGAGTAAATCCCAACTATACGGGGTTTACTCACATTCGTGGGTTTCAAACCCTCAATTATTCTTATACTTTGTTTGTGTATCCAAAGTTTGGTCTTCTCCCTACAGCCTTTTGGGTACGTCCCGTTGAATGAAGGGGAGACACCAGGTGTTATGTAGCAATCTGTGGTACTGACACCTTCACCAGCACTTTTTTGCTAAAAGACAGACCATTTTCATTTTTGTCGATGATAATCGTGTCCCCAGAGATAAAAGTATTTTCCAATAACTTGGTGGCAAGGGGGTTTTCTACTTCTCGCTGAATTGCTCGTTTGAGTGGGCGGGCACCGTAAACTGGGTCATAGCCTGATTCGACAAGGTGATCGCAGGCAGATTGGGATATCTCAAAGAAGATTTTTTGCTCGCGGAGGAGATTTTCTACCCGTTTGAGTTGAATGCGGATGATCTGCCGCATTTCTGTGCGATTTAGGGTATGGAAGAGAATAATATCATCGACGCGGTTGAGAAATTCGGGGCGGAAATGCGATCGCAATGCTTCCATTACCCTAACCCGCATTGTCTCATACTTGGAATCATCACCAGATATATCCAAAATATGTTCGCTACCAATGTTACTGGTCATCACAATAACGCTGTTACGAAAATCTACCGTTCTTCCCTGAGAATCAGTAATTCTCCCATCATCCAACACCTGTAACAAAATATTGAACACATCGGGGTGCGCTTTTTCCACTTCATCCAACAGCACCACTGAGTAAGGACGGCGGCGAATTGCCTCGGAAAGTTGACCGCCTTCTTCATAGCCTACATATCCTGGAGGCGCTCCCACAAGACGAGAAACTGAGTGTTTTTCCATATACTCAGACATATCTAAGCGCACCAATGCATCATCAGAATCAAAGAGAAACTGAGCTAAAGCACGGGCGAGTTCGGTTTTGCCTACGCCTGTCGGGCCCATGAACAAAAATGAACCAATAGGACGAGAGGGATCTTTCATCCCCGCACGGGCGCGGCGAATTGCGGCGGCTACTGCTTCTACAGCCTCTTCTTGCCCAATGACTCGTTGATGCAAATGACTTTCTAATTGCAGCAATTTTTGTCGTTCCGATTCCAACAGGCGATTGACGGGGATTCCTGTCCACTTGGCGACGATTTCGGCAATATCGGATTCGGTGACTTGTTCTCTCAGCAACGTTGAACCTTGGTTTTGAATTTCTAAAAGGCTCGCTTCTTTAGCTTCGCGCTCGTGCTGCACTCCCTCCAATTTGCCATACTTTAGTTGGGCAGCTTTGTTTAGATCGTAGGCGCGTTCTGCCTGTTCAATTTGCACTCGCAGCGCATCTTCTTCTTTCTTTAAGGCGCTTATCGCCTCCAATAGTTGCTTTTCGCCTTGCCATTGTTCATTAAATATTTGCTGTTTTTCCGTTAAATTGGCGATTTCTTGTTCAATGCGCTGCAAACGTTCTTTCGTTTGGGGAGTACCCTTTTCTTCGCCAGCTAATGACAGCTTTTCCATTTCTAACTGCATGAGACGGCGATCGATGGTTTCCAATTCGGCTGGTTTGGAGGTAATCTCCATTTTCAACTGTGCTGCTGCTTCATCTACTAAGTCAATGGCTTTATCTGGTAAGAAGCGATCGCTGATATAACGCGCTGACAAGGTTGCTGCTGCTACCAAAGCCGAATCAGAAATTTTGACGTTGTGATGCACTTCATAGCGTTCTTTCAACCCCCGCAGAATGGAAATAGTATTTTCTACACTTGGCTGATCGACAAATACTTGCTGAAAACGGCGTTCTAGGGCAGCATCTTTCTCAATGTGTTTGCGGAATTCGTCGAGGGTAGTTGCGCCAATACAACGTAGTTCTCCTCGCGCCAGCATTGGTTTGAGCAGATTTCCCGCGTCCATTGCCCCTTGCTGGCTGGAACCTGTACCGACTACGGTATGTAGTTCGTCAATAAACAAGACAATTTGACCGTTAGATTCCGTAACTTCTTTGAGGACAGCTTTTAGGCGTTCTTCAAATTCTCCTCGCAATTTTGCCCCAGCAATTAAACTACCGATGTCTAAAGAGATGAGTTGGCGGTTTTTCAGAGATTCTGGAACATCACCATTTACCATCCGTTGTGCTAATGCTTCGGCGATCGCTGTTTTACCTACCCCAGGTTCGCCAATGAGTACGGGGTTATTTTTGCTACGACGAGATAATACTTGAATTACCCGCCGAATTTCGTCATCCCGCCCAATTACCGGGTCGAGTTTTCCCGCTTTTGCCTGTTCTGTCAAATCTCTGCCAAATTTTTGTAAGGCGTCATAGCGGGATTCTGGGGTTTGATCTGTGACTTTTTGGCTACCGCGAATAGTTTTGATCGTAGCTTCGAGTTTAGGTGCATCCGCATTAAAGCCTTTGAGTATTTTTCGTCCAATGCGATCGTCTTCAGCAAAGGCCAAAAGTATGTGTTCCACGGAAATGTAGGAATCTTTCATCCTGGCTCTAGCTTCCTCGGCTCGGTCTAGTAAAATATCTAAATTGCGGCTAAGGTAAAGCTGATCGCTTTTACCAACTTTGGGCTGGCGTTGGGTAAAGGCTTCTAACTGCTGCTGCAAGCGGATCGGATCGACCTCAGATCGAGCCAGGATACGTATTGCTAGACTAGTGGGTTCTTCTAATAGGGCAATAATTAAATGTTCAACATCTAGTTGCTGTTGTTGATAAGCACGGACTATATCCTGAGATTTAACAATTGCTTCCCAGGCTTTATCAGTAAATTTATTGGGATCTGTAGGTTGCATCTTTAGAATTTTGGAATTTGAATTTTTAGTTTAAGGATTGGGGATTATTAAAGGGAGTAGGGAGTGGTTGTAATGCTACTCCTTAATACCCAGATAATTATCCAAACATTCTCAGCGTATATCCGCGTGTATCTCCAGTGGCAATTTTGGATTGGCAATTGATGATAGTTTAATCCATTGCCTATTTCCTAATTTAAAACGAAAATACTGTTATGAGCAGACTTTCCCTGACGGTGTTATTGGAGCGATGTCTACGACGGGATATGACGCTCTCTACGAGACGCTACGCGTAGCTTGCTTCCCTGTAAAGGTACGCGGACTCGCTCTAAGCGAAGCCATGCCGTTGGCAAAGCCTCTCGTAGAGAAGGCTTTACGCTTCGCTATCGGCGTCGCTATTAGTGTTGCTCATCAAGGGCAGTATTCAATACGGTTCGGATAAGCATTTTTCACTTTCCTTGTGGTCTGGGGAATGTGTTTGCGGGTAAAGGAGAAAGGATGTATTCAAAACCTTTCCCCTTTACCCTTTCCCCTTTAACCGACCGTATTGGGGTGATACTAATAAGATTTACGTAGAGGAGATCCCCTAACCCGCCTAAAAAGGCAAAAGTCTCGCGCGTCTGGGTTTACTGACACGAGACTACACGGAAAGAATCAATCTCTCTAGCTCAACTTTTTAAGACATCAGCGTGGATTTTCCTATGGCTCTTAAGCACAAGTTGCTGTCCAGATTCCCGGCTTCTTGCAGAAGTCGAGGAGCTGAATCCAGCTTAAATAAATGACATTCCACCCTACGGACAATTTATTTTTTGGAAATCCCTGATAAAAATTACTGACTCACAAGTTGCTCTTGTGATTCCTGTTTGACTGCCGATCCTTGAGTTCCCAGTTGAATTAGTTCAATTTTATACCCATCTGGGTCTTCCACAAAAGCAATTACCGTCGAACCATGTTTCATCGCCCCTGGTTCGCGCACAACTTTACCGCCTTGATTGCGGATTTCTTCACACGTAGCGTAAATATCATCAACGCCAAGAGCAATGTGACCGTAAGCATTACCCAATTCGTACTTTTCCACACCCCAGTTGTAGGTGAGTTCGATTACCGAGTTGTCGCTTTCGTCGCCATAGCCAACAAAAGCCAGGGTAAATTCTCCGCCCGGATAATCTTTTCGGCGCAGCAGTTTCATTTTGAGAATTTCACAGTAGAACTTTAAGGATTCTTCAAGGTTGCCCACTCGCAGCATTGTGTGTAGTAATCGCATATTGACCTTTTCTCTGTAATTGATTTAGTGTTATTCTCTGCAAACATTTTACCTAGCTCAAAGTCTTAAGGGAAAAATGCCGTCACAGAACGAATTAAAAGCCGAAAGGACAGGATAAACAATTACCCATTTTTGGCATTGCTCCCGATCCTTATAATGGAAATCTTCTTTAATCTCAGCCGAGAAAGTCTCTTAACCGCCTATGCTAGCGATTGGGTTAGGCAACTGGACTGGATGCGTAACACACTCGAATAAAGGATAAAGTACAGATGAGTAAATTTCTAGATACTGCCATTGAGGCGATCGCAGCCCGTGAAATTCTTGATTCTCGCGGTAGACCGACAATTGAAGCCGAAGTGCATTTAGCTAACGGTGTTGTCGGACTGGCGCAAGTTCCCAGTGGTGCTTCTACTGGCACTTTTGAAGCCCACGAACTGCGTGATGGCGATAAAAGCCGTTACGGGGGCAAAGGGGTACTCAAGGCAGTACAAAACGTCAGAGAAGCACTTGCACCAAAATTACTAGGCTTGGATGCCCTCAACCAAGAACTCCTAGACCGGACAATGATTGCCATAGATGGTTCTCCTAACAAATCCAGTTTGGGTGCGAATGCAATTTTGGGGGTTTCCTTAGCAGCGGCGAAAGCAAGTGCTGAATCTCTAGATATTCCTCTATATCGCTATTTGGGTGGCCCTTTAGCGAATTTGCTCCCAGTGCCGTTGATGAACGTGATTAACGGTGGCGCACACGCTTCAAATAATGTGGACTTTCAAGAGTTTATGATTGTCCCAATTGGCGCAACTTCCTTCCGGGAAGCATTGCGCTGGGGTGCAGAGGTGTTTGCTACCCTCAGCCAGGTGTTAGATGAGAAGGGTTTACTTACTGGTGTCGGCGATGAAGGCGGCTTTGCCCCTAACCTAGAATCTAACCAGGTGGCTTTGGAATTGCTGGTTGCTGCCATTAAGAAAGCTGGTTACAAGCCAGGGGAACAAGTAGCTTTGGCGTTGGATGTGGCGGCTAGCGAATTTTACAAGAATGGTCAGTATGTTTACGATGGTAAACCTCACGCCCCGGCTGAATTTATTGATTATTTAGGACAACTAGTTGACCAATACCCAATTGTGTCAATTGAGGATGGCTTGCACGAAGAAGATTGGCAGAGTTGGCAATTACTGACCCAAAAGTTAGGTTCGCGGGTGCAATTGGTAGGGGATGATTTATTTGTGACTAACGTTACTCGCTTGCAAAGAGGCATCCAGGAAAAAGCCGCTAATGCCATTTTGATTAAACTCAATCAAATTGGTTCGCTCACTGAAACCTTGGAAACGATTGATTTGGCAACTCGCAACAGTATCCGTTCAGTAATTAGCCATCGTTCTGGTGAAACAGAAGACACAACGATCGCTGATTTAGCTGTAGCAACCCGTGCCGGTCAAATCAAAACAGGTTCTCTATGTCGCAGCGAACGCGTAGCAAAATATAATCGCTTGCTGCGAATTGAAGATGAACTAGGCGATCGCGCCGTTTATGCTGGTGCTGTAGGGTTAGGACCGAAGTAGAGTTAGGAGTTAGGAGTTAGGAGTTTTTAATTCATAATTCATCACTTTTAACTCCTAACTGATTTACGGATAAAATCCCAACTTGGGCAACCCCAAGGTTTCATCCCAGCCCATCATCAGGTTTAGACACTGAATAGCTTGGCCCGCCTGTCCTTTAATTAGATTGTCAATTGCTGACATAACAATTACGCGACCTGTGCGTGGGTCAACTTCTACACCGATGTAACAAAGATTGCTGCCGTTAGCCCACTTGGTTTGGGGGTAAACGCCGCTACCGCAGACTCTTATCCAAGGAGAGTTGCGGTAGAAGGCTGAGAAAATTGTGATTAAGTCATCTCGCACTAAACCGGGGTCGCTCATTGTGGCATATACTGTTGCCAAAATACCGCGTACCATTGGGACAAGGTGCGGTGTAAATTGAATCATGAGTTCGTGACCGGCTAAGTCACTGCAAATTTGCTCAATTTCTGGGGTGTGACGGTGACAACCAATATTGAAAGCGGCTATGGAGTTGTCGGCTTCAGCTAGTAATAAGTTGGTTTGAGCCTGCCGTCCACTGCTAGATGTGCCAGACTTGGCATCGATAATGGCTGTTTCTGGTCTGATTAAGCCTTGCTTTAAAAGTGGCGAAAGTGCAAGGAGACTGGCAGTGGGATAGGAACCAGGACAGCCAATGAGTTGAGCTTCAGAAATGCGATCGCGATAAAGTTCTGGTAATCCATAAACTGCTGTCGCTGCAATTGTGCGATCGCTTCTCTCCATACCATACCAATTGGTATAAGTTGTCAAATCACTAAACCGATAGTCTGCACTCAAATCTAGTACTTTACATCCTTTTTCCAACAGTTTGGGTGCGATTTGGCAAGCCAGACCATTTGGTAAAGACAGGAAAACTACTTCACAGCGGTGAGCAATTATTTCTGGTTCTACTGCCTCTATTAGCAAGTTAGTTGCATGAGCCAGATGCGGGTAGAGATCCCCAAAGGATTTCCCAATACTAGTCTCACCTCCTAAATAAACCATTTCGACTTCTGGGTGATCCATCAGTAGTCGTACTAACTGCACTCCACCATAGCCCGACGCGCCAACAATCCCAACGGGTACGCGTCTAAATTTGCCCATGATCTGAAATCCTTATCCCATGAATGGTTAATTCGTTCTCAGCTATCAACAATATCAGCGACCAGACGCGCAGCGCACAAAAGGTCTTAAACCCCTCTACTTTGTTCTGAGAAAATGGGGGAGCAAACAAATGATTATTATTCCTCATCCCCTTCATCCTTGACTGTCGCTGCACTTTACCGCCATTTTTAATGGCAAAAATTTTCGCCCCCTTATCAAATCATTGCTAGTCTACTTCTCTGCCTTATAAAGGAGCTACAATCTAAAAGAAGAAATTGTTAAAAAAATTTACGTTTATAGCTGGAAATCTTTCTGTGTCACAGCCTAATCCTACCCAAGCTTTTAAATTTGATTCGATTGATGCCGCTTTAGCAGACCTAAAAGCTGGTCGCGTCATTGTAGTGGTAGATGATGAAAATAGAGAAAATGAAGGCGACTTAATTTGTGCTGCCCAATTTGCCACACCCGACATGATTAATTTTATGGCGGTGGAAGCAAGAGGACTAATTTGTTTGGCAATGACAGGCGATCGCCTAGACGAGCTAGACTTACCCTTGATGGTAAGCAACATTACAGATACTAACCAAACTGCCTTCACTGTCAGTATTGATGCTGGGCCAGAATTAGGTGTCTCCACAGGCATTTCAGCAGAAGATCGCGCTCGGACTATCCAGGTCACTCTCAATCCAGCGACAAAACCCACCGATTTACGTCGTCCTGGTCATATTTTTCCGATTCGGGCTAAGGTTGGAGGCGTACTCAAACGCGCAGGACATACAGAAGCGGCTGTGGACTTAGCTAGGCTAGCAGGGCTATACCCGGCGGGGGTAATTTGTGAAATTCAAAACTCTGATGGTTCAATGGCGCGGTTGCAGCAGTTGGTTGAATACGCTAAACGTCACAATTTAAAAATTATTAGTATTGCGGATTTAATCAGCTATCGCTTACAGCACGATCGCCTAGTCTATCGTGAAGTTATTACTAAATTGCCTAGTCAATTCGGTCAGTTTGAAATTTACGCCTATCGTCATACTCTGGATAATACAGAACACGTTGCAATTGTCAAGGGCGATCCAGCTAATTTTAAAGATGAGCCAGTGATGGTGCGGATGCACTCAGAATGCCTAACTGGTGACGCCTTGGGTTCTTTGCGCTGCGACTGTCGGATGCAGCTGGTAGCTGCACTGAAAATGATTGAGTCTGCTGGTCAAGGTGTAGTTGTATACCTGCGTCAAGAAGGGCGGGGAATCGGGTTGATTAACAAGCTGAAAGCCTACTCGTTGCAGGATATGGGACTAGATACAGTAGAGGCAAATGAGCGTTTGGGATTTCCAGCTGACTTGCGAGACTACGGTATGGGGGCACAAATGCTCATGGATTTGGGCATTAAAAAGATTCGTTTAATTACTAACAATCCCCGTAAAATTGCTGGAGTTAAGGGTTATGGGTTGGAAGTAGTCGATCGCGTGCCATTGTTAATTGAGGCAAACGACTACAATTCCTATTATCTAGCGACAAAGGCGAAAAAGCTGGGTCACATGCTGTTACAAACTTATCTAGTAACAGTAGCAATCCACTGGCAAGATGACCCAGAAGCTGTGACGGAACGTTATGAACGCTTAGAAAAACTGCGACACTTAGCCAGAAGTAACGATCTATTGTTACAGGAAGAAGCGCGTCCCTTAGCGATCGCTATATTTGACGAGCCATCTTTAACAGTACACTTGGGTTTCGATCAGGCAAAAGTTGCTAGCTGTGATTGGTATCGCCAGGATGGTCATCCTTATATACAGGCGATCTTCCAAATTCTGGACAATCTCGCAACTGTGCCTTACATCCAGAAATTAGAATTTCTGATTTCCTCTGGTTGCGATCCTTTAAGTAATTTACAAGTCCAACTAGATCGGCAGACATTTGCGGATGGTACACTGCCTTCTTCAATTAGCGATCGCTTGGAGACGCAACAAATTTACAGCTTTAGCAAATAGCCACAACCCTAAAAGCCAACTTTTTAAGGGGTTGCAGGATTTATTGTGTGTAAGTCTTACATTCTCCCCGAACTTTTCAGCGTTTAACGTTGAGATCCATCTGTACTCAATCGGGGATCTCAAGAGAGGATTTTTTGTCTGCTTATGAGCAAATCTGAAAGGCTGCATCCCTTTTCACTCAAAAGACTCTAAAAGATACAGTCGCAAATAAATTCTTTAACTTAGCGATCGCATCTCTCCAGACAAGCTTACCAATAGACGATTCGTGAAAACAAAATGATATGCGATCGCTTTCCAAACTTTGAGTTTTCAGTGGAAAAATAGGCACACTAATAATAAGATTTGACACTTTAAGCTCAGAAATCTGAATGCTGAGATGTCGAAACTTCATTTCTAGAGACTGGGGAAGAATTTACTAATACCCATTCCCCATTCCCAATTAATAATGAGTTGCCGACTTGCGATGATGCACGGCTGTAACGCCATCAGTATCTAGCAATTTGCCGCTCTCAACAGTCGCATAAACCAGCCAGTGGTCGCCAGATTCCATTCGATTTTGTACAGAACATTCGAGATATGCTAGGGCATCGGTAAGTATGGGAGAACCGCTTTCAGCTTCTTCGGCGGCGACATCAGCAAATCGGTCTTGTCCTGGGCCAAAAGGTTTAAGGAAGTGCTTCATCAATCCCAAGTGATTCCCTTCTTTGAGGATGTTAAGGACAAATTTATTTCCTGTATGCGTCAGTGTTTCTACTGCGCGGTCTTTGGCAACAGCGATCGTTAAACCAGGTGGATTAAAGCTAGCTTGAGATACCCAAGAAGCTAACATGGCACTGGAGCGATCGCCTTCTTTGGCTGTGAGAACGCAAAGAGAACCGACAATCCGACCAACTGCTTGTTCTACAGTTGTCGCAGGTTGACTTGGCGATCGCACTTTTCTCGCTTTCTTCAGCGCTTGGGCAAAGTCGGTTCCAGCTTCTTCACATAATTGTAAGGTGGCATCGTCGGGTTTGAATTTTACGCGGATGGTATCAAAACCAAACCGATAGCCAGCATCTTTTAATTTACTCTCAATTAAATCAACCGCTTCCCCACTCCAGCCAAAGGAACCAAAAGCACCAGCGAGTTTATTGTTAGTAGCGGTGGATAAGACAATTCCTAAAGCTGTTTGTACAGGTGTCGGTGCATGACCGCCGAGAGTAGGAGAACCGATGATGAAACCACCGGCTTTTTCCACAGCCGCCCGGATTTCTTCTGGTTCAGTAAATTCGCAGTTAATCGATTCTACGGCAACGCCAGCTTTTGTAATACCACGAGCGATCGCTTGAGCTAATGTTGCCGTATTCCCATAAGCTGATGCATAAATTAGCGCTACTGTCAAGTCAGCAGAAGTTTGCTGTTGACTCCATTCCCGATAAGCTTTGGTTAGGTCGATTAAGCCATAGCGCACCAAAGGCCCGTGTCCATTGGCATACATTCGCACGGGAAAATCAGCAATTTTATCCAGCGCTGTCTCAACTTGACGGGCGTGGGGAGCCATGAGGCAATCAAAATAATAGCGCCGATCCTCGTTATATACTTCCCAGCCTTCATCAAATACCTGATCTCCACAAACGTGCGCCCCGAATAACTTATCTGTGTACAGAATTTCTGTTTGCGGGTCGTAGGTACAAAGTTGATCTGCATAACGGGGATTGGGGGTGGGAATAAATTGTAAATTATGCCCGTTACCCAAATCTAGAGTTTCTTCGCCACGCATGACAAGAATTTGCAAATCTGGATTTTCCAGCGCCGCACGTAAATTTCTCGCCCCTGGATTAGAACACACAAAGGTGATTTGCGGGGCAATTTCTAACAAAGCTTTTAAAGTTGTAGCCCGGTTAGGATTTACATGTCCCAAAATTACATAATCTAAATCTTCGAGATGGAAACGTTGTTGCAAAGCTTCTAAATAAATTTGCGTAAAGGTTTCCCCTGGAGGATCGATAATAGCGCTTTTCTCACTTTCAATTAAATAAGAATTAGCAGTTGTACCCTTAGCAAGAGCATATTCAATTTCAAATCTCAGCCTTGACCAACTACGCGATCGCAGTATTCTCGTATCTGTAGCAATGGGGAAAACTTGAACGTCACGGGGTTTATTTTTTGACATGGCTGAAACAATTTTAGATTTTAGATTTTAGATTTTGGATTATTAATTCAACATCTAAATTCGGGATATATATTAAGTAGGAAGGGCTATATTGCACAAATGCTTTATTGAGTATTTTTGGATTTTGGATTATTAATCTTAAATCCAAAATCCAAAATCCAAAATTAATAGTGGTTGCCAACTTTACGGTGATGCACAGCAGTCAAAGCATCTGGCTTAGAAACCCGTCCGGCGTAGACTGTGCTGTATACTGCCCAATGGTCGCCGCAATCCATTCTGCTGATGACTTCACACTCCATGTAGGCGAGGGCATCGTTGAGGATGGGCGCACCATTTTCGGCTGGCTGAGTTCTCACACCTTCAAAACGATCGGCCCCAGGGGCGAACCGTTTCAAAAAGTGTTTCATTAATGGTTGGAAATTGCCTTCTTCTAAAACGTTGAGAACAAAGCGATCGCCTACTTGCATAAGTGATTCAATTGCCCGATCTTTGGCGACTGCAATGGAAAATCCCAAGGGTTTGAAGCTAGCTTGAGCAACCCAGGAGGCTAACATCGCACTGGATACATCGCCTTTTTTGGCAGTTATAATATATAACCCGCCGCTAATTCTACCTAGTGCTTTATCTAAGTCAGCACCAAGAGATTTCATGGCTTTGATGTTGCGATCGCGTGTTACCCATTGAGCTAAGTCTGTACCCGCTTCTTCACACAACTTGTAGGTATTTTCCGTAGGCGTTTGTTTAATCCGAATCGCTGGAAAAACTGTTGTCAAACCCAAATTGCGGAATTTACTCACCAAAGGATCTATTGGCTCATCATCGCCACCACCGGTTTCAAATACGCCGATAGCTTGCTTTTCTTTGGCAGATCCTAAAACTGTGCTGAGTGCAGCTTGGATATTCGCAGCGCCAGAAGCCGGAGGTAATCCAACGACTAGTCCAGCACAGCGGCTAACTAGTTCCCGCAGTTCTTGTAAATCGACTTCCGATCCCAAATCGACAATTTCCACTGCGACACCGGTTTTACCGATACCGTTGGCAATTGCTTGCGCGAGGCGATCGCTATATCCGTATTCAGAAACGTAAAATATCCCAATTGTTGTTTCTGCCTTGGTTTGGCTTTGGCTCCAAGTGCGGTAACGTCCAACTAGTTCTTCAACATGGTGAGATAATAATGGCCCGTGCCCTGTAGCGATCGTGTCGATGGTTTTCAGCTCCGCCATCCGCTTCAGGGCAGACAAAACCGAGCGGGCATTCGGCCCCATTAAGCAATCGTAGTAGTAATGAAAATCTTCTTCGATCGCTGCCAAGTCTTCATCAAAAGTGCTATCTGAGCAGTAGTGCAACCCAAAAGCATCGCAGGTGTAGAGAGTTTTGGTTTTGTGGTCGAAACTGAAGATGGTATCCGGCCAATGTAAATTGGGAGCAATCACGAATTCAAATTCATGCCCATTGCCCAAATCTAAGCGATCGCCATTTTTCACAATCCGCCGCTTAAATGGCTGATGTACCAAATCTTCAAGAAACTGAATCGCCACTTTAGAACCAACAACGGTTATTTCTGGAGCCATTTGCAGCAAATCTTTAACTAAACCGCTGTGGTCTGGTTCCGTGTGGCTGATAATTAAATAATCAATCTCTGTTGGGTTGATTAGTCCAGTGAGCGTATCAAAGTATAGTTGACGAAACTTTTCATGGGAGGTATCAACTAAGGCAGTCTGCTCCCCACGAATGAGAAACGAGTTATAAGTAGTACCGTTTTGCAGACCAAACTCAATATCGAAGCGATCGCGATCCCAATCCAAAGAACGAATTGCCGTCGTCTCTTGAGCAATCTCTACAGTCTGTATGGTGAGCCGTTTTTCAGTTTTTTCGGTGAGCGCTACCATAACTCCCTCCTTGACACAATGAGTATTTCTTCCTCTTCTTTTATTGTTACACGGCTTTAATGTTAATTTTTATGAAAAAATCTATAGTTGACTTAAAAAAGTTAAAAGTGTGAAACCACAGAGCCACAGAGAGGAAATTTGGCTAGCCTTGGAAATTGGTAATTCGCGGCTGCATTGGGCATTGTTTATTGGCGAGACACTTTACTCAGCTTGGGATACCGACTATTTTTCTGAGTCTGTCATACAACATCTAGCTGACTGTCAAACCCTAGATGATTTATTACTGGCAATTTCTCCAAGCCATCAACAAAGTAATTTTCTCACAAATACTCCACGCCTTTGCGCTTTTGTCTCTCTGCCTCCGTGCCCTCTTCTCCTTGCCTCGGTAGTTCCCAGCCAAACTGCTATTTGGCAAACTTACCCAAACGTTCGCATTATTACCTTAGAGCAAATACCACTAAAAGGCGTGTATCCCACACTAGGAATTGACCGCGCTTTAGCTTTGTGGGGTGCGGCGAAAACTTGGGGTTTTCCAATGTTGGTAATTGATGCTGGGACAGCGCTAACTTTCACGGCTGTGGATACTAATCAGTGTCTAGTTGGAGGTGCAATTTTGCCGGGATTAGGTTTGCAATTTGCAACTCTCGGTCAACAAACAGGACAATTACCATTAGTAGAAATCCAAAGCTTTCCGTCTCTACCACCACGTTTTGCGCTGAATACTACAGAAGCAATTCAAAGCGGAGTTATTTACACAGTATTAGCTGGAATCGAAGATTTTATGGAGGCGTGGTGGGATTTATTTCCTGATGCTAAGATTGCGATTAAAGGGGGCGATCGCACTTTATTACTAAATTATCTGCAAGCCTTACATCCTGAAATTGCAGATATTTTAATTATGGAAGCAAATTTGATTTTCTGGGGAATGCGCGAAATAGTAATGGATGATAGCACAGATGGAATAAAATGAAGAGAGAAGTTTACCCATGACTCCCGAAACGATGCGAAAAACAGCCGAATTATGGGCATGGGTAAGAAACCAGGGAAAACCTACAGCAAGCAATGAAAGTTTGGATGGTGATGTAATTCTTGCTGCTCAGGCAATTCTCCAATTGAAGAGTTTTGCTCAAGTCATAATTGTAACAACAAACTTGAAACATATATCACGGTTTCAGAGCGAAGGAATATGTGTAGTAGATTGGCAACAAACCCTGAATGAGCTAGTTTAATTCGTTGAAATTATGACTTTTTAAAATACCTTGAATAAAGTCCCGAATTTCGCTCGCCACAACCTCAGCACAAGATTCTGGCAAGTCATTTCCCGCATGGGCAATCATTTTCAACTCGACTTTCGGTATCAGTTGAGCATAAACACGGCTTCTGGCTAAAGCATCTGGTGTATCTTGCCCACCCTGTAAAATAAAAACTGGGACATCTATCATATAAAGCTGCTTTTGCAGTAATTCCGCCTCAATTTCTACTTGTCGCCGTTTGAAAAGTAACTGGCAACCTATAGGATACGGCAATAGCGATTGACGCAACTGCAAGTCTTGTGCAATTTTTTCATGCCAACCCAGGATTTTAGTCAAAGGACTGAGCGATCGCAACAATTTAACTACTAGTGGTGGATAATTCAATAATCGCCGCATCTTCTGGCAATACTCTTCTTGTCCTGCTATTTCTACACCCTCTGGTGCTAGCAGTACCACACCATCAACTTTCTCTGGATACTTTAAAGCATAGCTAGCAGCAATCCAACCCCCAAGAGAATGTCCTACTAAATATACTTTTTCTAGCTTCACAGCTTGCAAAAATTCAGCTAGACACTCAACTTGTAAATCTATCGAATGGTGGATATTAGGATTTTCTGATTCACCAAACCCTAATAAATCAGGTGCAAAACAATGGAAATCTTGTGCCAGGGATTCCATCACAGATAACCATTGACTGCTCTCATTCCAAGCACCATGTAAAAAAATTATAGGAGTTTTTTCACCGACTTCACGCCAGAAAAGTAGCCCTTGAGAGAGCTTTCTCCGGGAGTTACGGAATAGTGTATCCATTTTATTTAGTAGTTAACTTTTAGCATCATAATAAATAGTCATTAGTTATTAGTCATTAGTCATTAGTCATTAGTTAAATTACAAACACAAAGGTGTGGTGCGATTCGTTTAGCATCTCCTTGGGGAAGCCTCTCGTAGAGAAGAAAGGATTCCTTAAATATAACTTTGGTGGCAAATAACCAATGACAAATGACGAATGACAAATGACAAAATATTATTAAGCCAGTGTTGTCAAGCCATTCAAGTAGTCTTGCAACTGCCGAGTATGGTCGTGAGACATCTTTCCTGAAGGTAGTAAACTGGGAGAGAAAGCTTGGATTTCCATGACTTCTAAAGTGTCTTGAATCTCCATTGTCCCATGCACCTCGGCTTCAACCACAATACAAATTGAATGGATTCTGGGATCGCGGTCTGGTGCAGAGTAAACTCCTACTAAACGGTTAATTTTCACCAATTCTAGCCCGGTTTCCTCCATTAATTCCCGGCGCACTGTATTGGGAATATCTTCTCCCCAATCTACAATCCCTCCAGGCAATGACCAAAGACCATTGTCGCGCCGTCGGATCAGTACAATCCGACCATCGGGTAAAATTGGGATGATACTAGTGCCAGTAATGGGATGACGAAATATTATACCCAATACTGTTTGTCCAAGACGCCATAAGCTACGTGTGGACTCTACAGCTGCCGGAAAAAAAGCAATAACGTTCAATCTTCAAAGTTTTGTGTTGTATTCTATAGTTCCCTACCACTTACATCTGCTCAACTAATAAAAATTTTGTTGAGTTTTGTTTTATACAAAAATGTTTGTGGATTGAGATTTTATTCTCACGATTTACGTAGAATATTATCAATTCTAACATCAAGTTTCATGAGAAGCACTGTATTTATATATACATGATATTTTTTGAAGCAGGTAAATTTTCAGTTCATAGCTAGCGTTAGTGTTGCTGAAACTAACTGTTAATAATAGATTTTTAGAATATATTAAAAAAATAATACGAATAATAAGTCAAAATTCCAAATTCTCAATTCTGAATTTATAATAGGCACTTAAGTAAGGTTTAAAACCTACAATTAATTAAAGACCACTAAATCAAAAATTAGACTCTATGCTTAAACTTAGCTATGCCTCCTGAGTTTTGATGACCCACTCTTGAATTATTTTTTAATAATATTAGTTATTTTCAAGAACAACCACTAAAGAGCTATAAGACTCCTATTTGATTTTTGAACAAGACTCAGTACGGATCTATGCCTTTTTTCCTGTTACCTGTCCACGCAAGTAAATTCAGGAATCAAACCGGATTCCTATAATTTACAATCAGTTGACAGATTGGAATCTCAGAAAAGATATTTTTCGTCTTACTGGCGGGGATAATTCAGAATTTTTATTGACAAAGTTAGGTCTAATGCGATAGACTAGTACACTGTTTAAAGCGTATTCATTGCTGCACTAGGCTAAAATTATATCAATAACATTGGTAGCTAATATTGCCTACGTGATGCCTAGTTGCTACTTTTTTGTTGTTTATTAATAGAGGTGAACATGGCCAAGCGCCGTAACCCGAAAAAAGAAAAGGCGCTACGTAACCAGGCGTATGCCAGAAAGTTTCGTAAACGAACTACGACAGGAAGAATGCAGAGAAGGTTCCAACAAAGACCACCAAAGAGTGAGGAAGAAGAAGGCGCAGCAGCAGCTGACACTGAATAAGTTGCCTGCCTAAATCCTTATTGTTTGGGTTATTTACCTTTTAGGGCGCACATCTATTTGTACGCCCTTATTTATTTTTGGTTTATTTTTGGGCATGGGGCAAATGGGCATTGGGTATAGAGCATTGGTGTCAACTTAAGCTGGAAATAGCTTATCTGTTGGCTTCCATGCCCGCCCGTCAATAAATTTTCGGGCTAATAGCTTAAGTCTACTGAAGTAGACTGGAGATTTTTGGCGATATTTAGTCATCTTCAGATGACTTTAGCTATGAGACGGGAATTTCAATTCCCGGCGGACAAGCGGTTTCACGTTAAGTTGACACCAATGGGTATAGAGAAAAGACAAGGGAGAGATTTATTCAATAATTCCCCTTGTCTCCCTTATCCCCCACTCCCCAATCCCTCTATTGAGCAATTTGAGCACGGGCGGCTGTGAGTGCTTTGTTTACCTGTGCAAAGCCAGTGCCACCGTAACTGTTACGCGCAGCAACAACTTGACGAGGGGAAATCGCCTCATAAATATCTGCTGCAAATGCTGGGTGTAGTTGTTGCCACTCTTCCAATTTCAAATCTTTTAAGAGTTTACCTGCGGCAATACTAGTTTTTACCACCTTACCTACAAGGTTGTAAGCTTCCCGAAAAGGAACGCCCCGTGCTGCCAGATAATCTGCTACATCGGTAGCATTAGAAAAATCTTCTGCCACAGCTGATGCTAACCGCTGGGTACGAAATTCTAAGCCTTCCCTGAGCAAAATCGTCATCGCTTCTAGAGAGGCTTTGACTGTGTTGACGCTATCAAATAGACCTTCTTTATCTTCTTGTAAGTCTTTGTTGTATGCCAGGGGTAGCCCTTTCATGATGACTAACATCGCCTGGAGATGACCGAATACACGTCCTGTTTTCCCCCGCACCAATTCTGGGACATCGGGGTTTTTCTTTTGGGGCATGATACTGGAACCTGTAGCACAGCTATCTTTGAGGGTGACGAAGCGAAATTCTTCAGATGACCAAAGAATAACTTCTTCTGCAAGGCGGCTGAGGTGAACCATAATCAAGCTAGCAGCGCACAAGAATTCGATCGCAAAATCGCGATCGCTCACTCCATCGAGGCTGTTAGCATAAATATCGTCAAAATTCAAGAGTTTGGCTGTGTAGTGGCGATCGATAGGGAAAGTAGTTCCTGCTAAAGCCCCACATCCCAAAGGTGAAATATTCACACGGCGAGAAACATCTCCTAAACGTTCCCAGTCACGTTGCGCCATTTGAAAGTATGCCAAGAGGTGATGAGCTAAACTCAGGGGTTGGGCGCGTTGGAGGTGAGTATAGCCAGGAATCAGGGTTTCAACGTGCTTTTCAGCTATATCTAGTAAAACACCTTGAAATTCTCGCAATTCGCTTTTAATTTGTTGGATTTGGTCGCGGAGGTAGAGTCTGGTGTCGGTGCCAACTTGGTCATTACGCGATCGCGCTGTATGCACCTTTTTACCCACATCGCCAACAATTTCTGTCAGTCGGCGTTCAACTGCAAAATGCACATCTTCAGCATCGACACCAGGCTGAAATTTCCCCTGGCGGTACTCTTGGCGAATTTGTTCTAAACCGGCAACCAGGTGCTCTCCTTCTTCTGGGGAGATGATGCCTGTGTGAGCAAGCATTTTGGCATGAGCTTGAGAACCAGTGAGGTCATATTCGATTAATTCAATATCAAAACTTATACTGGCATTAAAACGAGCGATCGCTGGATGTAACGCTGATTCAAACCGCTGGCTCCAAGTTTCTTTTTTGGTCATAAATTATCAGGGGAGGGCATCAATTTTGGATTTTAGATTTTGGATTAATCTAAAATCTAAAATCCAAAATCTAAAATTTCTTTAACCGTAGCTAGTTAGATTCCGAATCATATAGCCAATAACTAAACCAATCAACAATGCCCACACTTGACCTGTTTGTATAAAGTGGCTCCAAGCTTTTTGCATCTGACCCATAACGTTTGGATCGGTGATTGTTTGTGCTAGTGCTGTCAAATTTACAGGCAAATGCCAAAGTAACTGAGATGTCAAATCGCTGTAATGGCTCATATTTGGTAGTTAAGAAGTTAGGGCTGAAAAATTCCAGTATCAGTTTATTTTTTACATTAAGTACTGATATTTACTGAAATATTAGATATAACTTCAATGTCTTAACTCAAGATGCAGCCGATGCCAACCGCAATTTCTCGGCAGTCCGCAAAATCTGTCCCGCCAAAACTGCTGCACCAAAACCATTATCGATATTTACTACGCCTACTCCCGCAGCACAAGAGTTAAGCATTGTCAATAAAGGTGCTAAACCACCAAAACTTGCGCCATAACCAATGCTGGTGGGTACGGCAATCACGGGACAACTCGCTAAACCAGCGACAACGCTGGGTAAAGCGCCTTCCATCCCCGCCACGACAATCAACACTGATGCTGACTCAATCAGGTGACGGTTACTTAATAAGCGGTGAATCCCAGCAACGCCAACATCCCAGAGGCGTTGGACGCAAAAACCAGAAAGTTCAGCAGTGACAGCTGCTTCTTCAGCAACGGGTAAATCAGCGGTACCAGCAGACAGAATGCCAATTTCACCCGCAAATTGTGGTTCGATGGTAGGGGGAGCGATCGCACAAATTCGCGCCGATTCGTAATATCGCAAACCACTAACTTTTGATTGCAGCGCGGCATAAACTGCTGGTTCAATGCGGGTTGCCATGACTACAGGATTACGGAGGCGCATCACTTCCATAATTTGAGCAATTTGATCGGGAGTCTTACCAGGGCCCCAAATCACCTCTGGGAAACCAGTTCTGATCTGGCGATGGTGGTCAATTTTGGCAAATTCACCTACAGATTCATAAGTTAAGTCTTTGAGTGAGTCTAATGCCTTATCTGGCGTAACTTTACCATTGGCAACCGCAACGAGTAGCGATCGCAAAGTTTTTTCATTGGTCATTGGTTATTTGTCCTTTGTTCTTTATCAATTGTCACTTGTCATTCTTACTCTGCGAATAACCAATGCCCCATGCCCAATACCTAATCAGTTACTTTTAGTTCATAGAGATTCCAAAATGGGCCACCAAGAGCAGTATATTTAATTCCTTGGAAGCGATCGCGCACTGCTTGCAGATTCAACCTCTCCACTAAATGAATAAACGGCAACTGTTCTGAGGCAATGCGCTGATATTCATCATAAATTTCCTTGCGCTTGTTTTCATCCAATACCTGTGCGCCTTTAATGTAAAGCCTGTCAATTTCCTTTTCCCAGTCGGAAACTTCCCAGCCAATTATGGGTGGATCTCCCGGTTGTGGCCCCAAATTAAATGCGTGGGATGCACCAGTAATTCTCCATATCTTGCTAGCATCGTGGGGTTCAATACCGCCTTCAGTAAATCCTCCAAGGTAACAATCCCAATTATGCGTAACTTTGAGTTTTTCTAGATAGGAATTGAAGCTGAGAATTTGCAAATCTACTTGAACTCCAATGTTAGCGAGATCCCGCCTGATTTGGGATGCCATATCTCCTCTAACTTTTCTTTCCGAATTCGTTAAGAGTGTAAATCTGACTCTATTACCATCAGTATCTAAAAGCTGATTTTGGTCATTATATTTGAAACCAGCTTGTAACAATAATTTTTTCGATTTATCTGGTTCGTAATTATATACCTTTAGCCCTTTTTCTGGAGTCAGGAAATAGGGACTTTTGACATAAACAAATGAATTTTGCAGTTCACCCAGTCCCCGATAAACATTTGTTTTCATCGTTTCGCGGTCGAGGGCGTAGGCTATAGCCTGCCTGAATTCCTTTTTATTAAACCATATAGATTTAATTGGGTCTACAAAAGGTTTACCCTGAGAATTCTTTGCTTTAATTAGATTGAAAGCAATAAAACTCGTACTTGTACTTGGCCCACCGTTATAAATTTTAAACTTCGCCCGTTTTTCTTCTCGCTTCAGCAAACTGAAACCTTCAGGAGGAACTTCTAAATTATCCAACTGCCCAGAGCGAAAACTAATCAACTGGTTTTCAGTAGATTCAATAATTTGCCAAATAATACGCTCAATGTAAGGCTGAGAATTACCCTGAGCATCTTTGCGCCAGTAATATGGATTACGCCGAAATATAATTCGCTGACTGGAAACGTAACTTTCCATGATATATGGGCCGTTACCAACAATTTGTTTCGGATCAGTGCCTGTTCCCCACATTGAGAGAAACTTAGGATTTCCATCAGATCCAACTGTGCGAATTGCTTTCTGTAGAGCATGGGCTGGCATAATTGGGATACGACCTACATATCTTAAAAAAGGAGCAAAAGGTTCTAATATACTGAATTCAACTCGGCGCTCATCGATTTTTTTGACCTTTGGCAAAGTGCCCTTATCACCAATTCTTAGGGCATCCTTGGTAGAGGTGGGAATTTTGGGGTTGAGATAGATTTCGTTATAAGTAAAGACAACATCATCAGCAGTTATTGGCTGACCATCTGACCACTTAATTCCTTCTCGCAGAGCGATCGCAATCCGTTGACCATCTTCAGAAACTTCCCAGGCTTCTGCTAAAGCAGGCTCTAGTTTTGTAGTTAGGGGATTCTCATTAATCAATGAGTCATAGATGAAGCTAAAAACGCTATATGCTGATTCATTTAAAGCATAGTTAAAAGTTGAAGGCTCACTCAAAACAGCGGTGACGAGTTGCGGTATTTGAGCAGCTGCGCTTTTAAAGTTCGCTGGGTTGCAGGCGGTAAGTGTAAGTGCTATTGCTGAAGTCAGAATTATTGGCAACCAAAAATGCCTAATTGCAAAAAAGATGGAGGGTGATTTCATAGAATGAAATTTACTGGAATTCTGTCTAATTATGGTCAATAAATTCACCCGCAGGTTTATAGGACAAAGATTCAAGTGCGTCTAATTCTATATCTAGAGTAACTTTACCATTGGCAACCGCTTCTAAGAGCGATGCCTACGGCGGTAAACTACGCAAAGTTTTGTCATTTGTCATTGGTCATTTGTCCTTTGTTACTTATCAGTTGTCAGTTGTCAGTTGTTAGATGGCACTAATTACTAACTAATTACTAACTAATGACTAATCCGTTACTTTAATTTGTTCGATATTCCAGAATGCGCCACCAAGAGCAGAGAATTTAATTCCTTCAAAACGATTACGCACCGCTGACATTGAATAAGGATTAACCAAGTAAATAAAAGGTAAATTTTCCTGAGTAATCCGCTGTGTTTCGGCATAAATCGCTTTAACTTTAGCTTCGTCCAATTCTCGTGCAGCTTGAATGTAAAGATTCCCTATTTCTGCTTCCCAAGGAGCAACCTCCCAACCCTGAATCGGCTTTTGTCCTGCTTGGGGTTTCTGATTAAACATGTGTAATCCGCCTTCAGGTGCCCAGACATTAGCACCGTCATTCGGTTCTAATCCACCAGTCAAACCCATCAAAGAAGCTTCCCAATCTAAGGAGTTAGAAGTTTTATCAGTAAAAGTATTCCATGCCAACGGAGTGAAATCAACTTGAATGCCGATTTTGCTCAAGTCTTGTTTAATCTGCGATCCCATTGCTTCACGGATTTTATTTCCAGCATTGGTAAGCAAAGAGAAACGGACGCGATTTCCGCGATCGTCTACTAACTGATTGTTGTTGTACTTAAATCCTGCTTTTAGCAGCAGTTCCTTTGCTTTTTGCTGATTGTAATCGTAAACTTTTAACCCTTCTTTAGGGGAAAGGTAATAGGGGCTTTGCACAGAAATCGGTGAATCTTGTGGCACACCCAAGCCGCGAAAAGTGTTATTAATCATTGTTTGGCGGTCAATTGCATAAGCTATAGCTTGCCGAAATTGCACATTATTGAACCACCGAGACTTAACTGGATCGACCAGTGGTTTTCCGTCCCTTTTACCTTTGTTGAGATTAAACCAAACAAACGATGTAGCGGATGTTGGCCCACCATTATAAATTGTGAAATTACCCTGCTTTTCTTGCACCTTTAGCAAAGAAAAGTAATCTGGTGACACTCCTACAGTATCTAAACCGCCAGAACGAAATTGCAGCAACGAGGTATCTGTTGATTCCACAATTTGCCAAATTACTCGTTCAATATAAGGCTGGGAATTGCCTTGAGCATCCTTGCGCCAGTAGTAGGGATTACGCCGGAAGACGACACGCTGACTTGTATCGTAGCGCTCTATTTTGTAAGGGCCGTTGACAATAATTTGGTCGGGAGGAGTATCAACGCCCCATTGTGTCAGAAAAATCGGCTTCCCATCTTGGTCTTTCGTTTTTACCGATTTTTGCAATATGTGGGCGGGCAAAATTGGTGAACCTGTACTCAGTAGAAAAGGTCTAAAGGGTTCTGGTACGCTAAACTCAACCCGGCGTTCATCCAATTTTCGCACAGTGGGCAGTTTCCGACTTTCACCAACTCTCAAGCCGTCTCTCACATCTGTAGGAATTGCTTCGTTTAAGTAAATATCATTGTAGGTAAATACCACATCATCTACTGTTAGTGGCTGACCATCAGACCATTTCAACCCTTGGCGTAGGGTAAAAACAATCTTTAATTTATCATCGGAAATTTGCCAAGATTCTGCTAATGCTGGCTCGACTTTAGCAGTGATTGGGTTTTGGGTAATTAACCCCTCGTAAATTAGAGGAAAAACATTGGGAAACTCTTGACTCAGAGGGTAGTTGAAAGTTTTGGGATCGCTAAGAATGCTACTTACCAATTGCGGAACTTGAGCAGATGCACTTTTGAAGTTAGCTGGGTTGCAGGCGGTAAGTGTAAGTGCTGTTATTGAAGTCAAAATTATTGGCAACCAAAAATGTTTAATTGCCAGAAATATTTTTCTAAAAAATTTCATAGTTTCAAATTTATTTGCATCCTCATCAGTCTTGAATATCTTTATCAGAGGTTAAAAGAAAAGTTATTCTGAAGCAACTAGCAAGATAACAGCATAAGCACATATACCTTCTTCACGTCCAACAGGGCCTAATTTTTCGTTAGTGGTAGCTTTGATGGCAATTTGATTTGGTTCTAATTTTAAAACCGCCGCTAGTTTGTCGCGCATGTTGTGAATATGCGGTTTTAATTTTGGACGTTCTGCTACTACCACCGAATCAATATTTCCCACCTGCCAGCCTCGATCCTGAATCAGTCGAGCTACTTGAGTTAATAGTACTAAACTATCTGCTCCCGCCCATTTGGGATCGCTAGGCGGAAAATAATGACCAATATCCCCCAAGGATAATGCCCCAAGCATGGCATCCATAATCGCGTGGGTCAGCACATCAGCGTCACTGTGCCCCAACAAACCCAGTTCATGGGGAATTTGAATTCCACCTAAAATCAAAGGGCGATCGCTCACCAGTTGGTGAATATCGTAACCATTACCAATACGAATTTTTGTCATTTGTTCATTTGCCATTTGTTCAGTTGTCATTTGTGTGGAGTTAGAAATTATTCTCCTCTCCCTGCTCCCCTGCTCCCTTGCTTCCCTGCTTGTCCTGCTCCCCCTGCTGCAATTTCTTCAGGAGATCGGGGCGGCGATCGCGGGTTTTTTGAATTTGTTGTTCGTAACGCCACCGGGCGATCGCGGCGTGATTTCCACTGAGCAAGACATCAGGCACTTTCAAACCGCGAAAATTGGCAGGACGAGTATATTGGGGATAATCCAATAACCCCTCCTCAAAACTTTCTGCTGTTAAGGACTCCGTTTTGGCCACAGTCCCTGGTATTAACCGCACTACACCATTAATTAAGGCCATTGCTGGAATTTCCCCACCAGTCAGAATAAAATCGCCTAAAGATACTTCACGAGTTACCAAATGCAGTACCCTCTCATCCACTCCTTCGTAATGCCCGCAAATCACTACTAACTGGTCATAATTTGTCGCCAATTCTTTCAAAAGAGGTTGATTAATTGTTTGACCTTGTGGACTCATCAAAATTACTTCTCTTCGGGGTAGAATCGGCAGCGACTCCACAGCGGTAAAAATAGGTTCTGGCTTCATTAGCATCCCAACGCCGCCGCCGTAGGGTTCATCGTCTACCTTTCGGTGTTTGTCAGTGGTAAAGTCCCGTGGATTAATCAGATGCACTTCGGCAATCTGTTTGGCTAAGGCTTTACCTAGCAGCCCAGAATTGAGAACAGAGTTAAAACAGTCAGGAAAAAGCGTAACTATATCAAAGCGCACAGTTATTCGTATTCGAGGACACTAATCTTAAATTTGAATGTCTAGCAAACACCAGCAAGCCAAGGTCGGGTTAAACTCCAGTTAAACTTTATCAATAGTATCTAAAACTACCAGACCTCCTGGATTTTAGATGGGATCAAAAGTTTTTCTAATTACTTAATTTATGTTTAAATGTTGTCACAACTACATTTAAATTAATAATCATATCAAGTTAACAACTTCCAGGATGCATCGAGCCAGCCTCAGAAAAAAGCGTAGTCTTAATTGCTCTTCCCCAACTATAAAGGGGGAATCTAGCCACTTAAAGACTATTTTGCCCTGCTGCAAGTGGACAGGTGAAAAACAAGGCGCTGGCTTTGAGGAATGGGAACAAACACGTTTAGACTGAGGCAACGCGAGCGTTAAGCGAGAATTTGGAGAGTGGCTTTCCCCAGTTCCAAACTTCTAAAAAGTGTCCTCTCAAAGATGCAAAGCGCAAAAATTATCAGGCAACTGAACCTTGTTAAATTCACCTGAAGTTGTTGACAGGAGAACCAAAATGCCGCAATTACAAGCTAAATCGCTAGAAATGAGGACACCCCAAGCAACTAAAACCGCCGTTCTGGTTATCGGAGGTGCAGAAGATAAAGTTCATGGGCGCGAAATCCTACGAACTTTTTTTGGACGCGCCGGTGCTAGTAAGGCTTATATTACAATTATTCCATCTGCCTCTCGCGAACCTGCCATCATCGGTGGTCGGTATATTCGCATTTTTGAAGAAATGGGTGCCCAGAAGGTAGAGATTTTAGACATCCGCGAACGAGAACAGTGTGAAGCCTCCCAGATCAAAGCATCCTTAGAAGCCTGTAGTGGGGTATTTTTGACAGGAGGAGACCAACTGCGTCTTTGTGGCGTATTGGCAGATACGCCAGCAATGGAAATTATTCGTCAGCGGGTGAGGGCAGGGCAACTAACGTTAGCAGGCACCAGTGCAGGAGCGGCAGTGATGGGGCATCACATGATTGCTGGCGGCGGTAGTGGAGAGACGCCCAATCGTTCCCTAGTGGATATGGCAACGGGTTTGGGGTTTATTCCGGAAGTAATCGTCGACCAACACTTTCACAACCGTAATCGGATGGGGCGATTAATTAGTGCGATCTCAGCTCATCCCGATCGCTTAGGTATTGGCATTGACGAAGATACTTGTGCTGTGTTTGAACGTGATGGTTGGCTACAAGTTATGGGTAAAGGCAGTGTCACCATTGTCGATCCCACTGAGTTGACCCACACCAACGAACCCCATGTCGGTGCTAATGAACCTTTAACCGTACATAATTTACGTCTCCATATCCTCAGCTACGGCGATCGCTTCCACTTGTACCAGCGGACTGTATTGCCTGCTGTACACCGAATCTCCAGCTGACGGGATAGAGTATCTGAGGTTACACTGAGTTGGCCGCACATTTATTATTTCTTACCGTACAAAAATGATAAGAATACCATGTAAAAAGAAAAAACTGTTTTTAATGAACAGTTTAGCGGTCAATTCCAGTAAGAAACTAGAATTTTGGTTCCGAATCTCCATCTACCTATTCCCATGAGAATCCTCAAGATCCAGACATTACGCGGCCCAAACTATTGGAGCATTCGACGCCACAAACTGATCGTCATGCGCCTCGATCTAGAAACCCTTGCCGAGACGCCCTCGAATGAAATCCCCGGCTTTTATGAAGGATTAGTTGAGGCGCTGCCGAGTCTGGAGGGTCACTATTGTTCGCCTGGCTGTCGCGGTGGTTTTCTGATGCGGGTCAAAGAAGGCACTATGATTGGCCACATAGTGGAACACGTAGCCTTAGAACTGCAAGAATTAGCTGGTATGCATGTCGGCTTTGGTCGTACCCGCGAAACTGCCACACCCGGAATTTATCAAGTAGTAATCGAGTACCTGAATGAGGAAGCGGGACGCTACGCTGGACGAGCCGCAGTACGGCTATGCCAGAGTATCGTCGATCGAGGCCGTTATCCCAAGGCAGAACTAGAGCAAGATATCCAAGACCTGAAAGACTTTATCCGTGATGCTTCTTTAGGGCCTTCTACGGAAGCGATCGTTAAAGAAGCAGAAAAAAGAGGTATTCCCTGGATGGCGCTGGAAGCCCGCTTTTTGATTCAGCTAGGCTACGGCGTGAACCAGAAGCGGATGCAGGCGACAATGACGGACAACACCAGCATTCTGGGTGTAGAACTAGCTTGCGATAAAGAAGCCACTAAACGTATCCTCGCTGCTGCTGGTGCGCCAGTACCCAGAGGTACAGTAATCAACTTTTTAGACGATTTAGAACAAGCCATTGAATTCGTTGGTGGCTATCCCATCGTCATCAAGCCCTTAGATGGCAATCATGGGCGTGGGATCACCATTGATATTAGAACTTGGGAAGAAGCTGAAGCTGGGTATGAAGCTGCCAGACAAGTTTCTCGGTCAATTATTGTCGAAAGATATTACGTTGGGCGCGACCACAGGGTACTAGTGGTAAATGGAAAAGTAGTAGCAGTAGCCGAACGCGTCCCGGCTCATGTTATTGGCAACGGCAGATCCACTATTGCCGAACTGATTGAAGAAACAAACCTCGATCCAAATCGCGGTGAAGGACATGATAACGTCCTGACCAAGATTGAACTAGACCGCACCAGCTACCAGTTGCTAGAAAGGCAAGGTTATACCCTAAATAGCGTGCCACCCAAGGGTACTATTTGTTATCTCAGGGCAACAGCCAACTTGAGTACAGGTGGTAGTGCCGTTGACCGTACCGATGAAATTCACCCAGAAAATCTCTGGTTAGCACAACGAGTAGTCAAGATAATCGGTTTGGATATCGCCGGACTCGATATCGTCACCACAGATATTAGCCGTCCTCTACGGGAAGTGGATGGCGTGATTGTCGAAGTTAACGCCGCTCCCGGTTTTCGGATGCACGTTGCCCCAAGCGTGGGTATTCCTCGCAACGTCGCTGGTGCAGTGATGGATATGCTGTTTCCTAACGAGCAATCTAGCCAAATTCCCATCCTTAGTATCACGGGTACTAATGGCAAAACCACCACTACTCGACTACTAGCACATATTTATAAACAGACTGGGAAAGTAGTGGGTTATACTACTACCGATGGTACATATATCGGTGATTACTTAGTAGAATCTGGCGATAATACAGGCCCTCAAAGTGCCCACGTCATCCTCCAAGATCCCACAGTAGAAGTAGCAGTACTAGAAACAGCTCGCGGTGGCATTCTCCGCTCTGGATTGGGCTTTGAAGCCGCCAATGTAGGAGTAGTATTGAATGTAGCCGCAGACCATTTAGGAATAGGCGATATAGATACCATTGAGCAGTTAGCTAACCTCAAAAGTGTAGTGGCAGAAGCTGTATTCCCTGATGGCTATGCGGTACTTAATGCCGACGATCGCCGCGTCGCCGCTATGTCAGAAAAAACTAAGGCTAATATTGCTTACTTCACCATGAATCCTGATTCGGAATTAGTGCGAAAGCATATCCAAAAGGGTGGAGTAGCGGCAGTATATGAAAATGGCTATTTGTCAATTGTTAAAGGTGATTGGACACACCGCATAGAAAGAGCCGAAAATATACCTTTAACAATGGGCGGACGTGCGCCGTTTATGATTGCCAACGCTTTAGCAGCAAGTTTGGCAGCGTTTGTGCAAAACGTCACAATTGAGCAGATTCGTGCTGGTTTGAAGACCTTCCGGGCTTCAGTTAGCCAAACACCGGGACGAATGAATCTATTTAATTTAGGTAACTACCACGCCTTGGTGGACTATGCCCACAACGCCGCTAGTTACGAAGCGGTAGGTTCCTTTGTGCGGAACTGGACTACAGGACAACGAATTGGCGTAATTGGCGGCCCAGGCGATCGCCGCGACGAAGATTTTGTTACTTTAGGTAAATTAGCAGCGCAAATTTTTGATTACATCATCATCAAAGAAGACGATGATACACGGGGAAGACTACGGGGATCAGCTGCCCAGTTGATTATTCAAGGCATCACGGAAGTTAAGCCTGATAGCCGTTATGAATCAATTCTAGATGAAACCCAAGCGATCAATAAAGGCTTAGACATGGCTCCTGATAACAGTCTGGTGGTAATTTTGCCAGAAAGTGTTACTAGGGCTATTAAGTTAATTAAGCTGCGTGGTTTAGCGAAGGAAGAGACACACCAACAAAATCCCGGCACAACTGTCATCGATTCCCAAAATGGGATCGCACCTTCTTCTGTTGTTAATACCTTGCTGTAGTCAGGAGGAGTCAGTGCGCTGACTCTTGTATTCTGACTACTTTTATTATTGTTTTTCTTCTTCCTGATTGGTTTCCTCACTGGGAGTTTTCATCTCCTCTTTAAAACCTCGTAAGGTTTTGCCTAGTGCGGTTCCCAGTTCGGGAATTTTTTTTGGCCCAAAAATTAGAACAGCGACTATGGTGATTACAGCTATTTCTGGCCATCCTAGTCCAAACATATAAATTTCCTCTAAGGCATCTGTAATTAAATATAAACATTGATGGCTCAAATCTGATGAGTTCGCCACTTATAAGCGCTTGACCCCATAGAAGAACATACTATAGCAATCCGATTCATTTCTGAACTTCTTTGCCTTGAATTTGCGGATGGTAGCCAGAAAACAACCTCAAATGTATATACCAGCAATTCTCATAATAAGAGTAGTTATCAATAGTTTAAGAGTGATAACAGTATTATTAGTATTATATTTTACTTGTTTATTTGGAATTGCCATTACAGCTTCCTATTTGACTTCTTGGATGAGGGTTTGGCTTTGCACGACTTCTTTTAAGACTAGCGTTACTCATCCCATACACGCAAACGGTAGCAAATGATTCATAATTCATCATCAAGATTCGATGATATGAATTCTCGATTCCGATAAACAAGTGCGATCGCATCTAAGTAGATTATAAATTTATTAACTTATAAGTAAATCTTTGTTGAAAGATGAATCAAGTCTTAAGGAATAATTCTCCGGCGAAGTCTTAATTCAAGTTTTACTTTTATGATTAACAGCTAATGCTATTGGAATTTCGATCGTAAATTCCGTTCCATGAGCAAGTTCAGACTTTAGCTGGATATTTCCCTGATGTTTCTCAATAATTTGATGGCTAATTGCTAAACCTAGTCCCGTTCCTTTGTTGATAGGTTTAGTTGTAAAAAAAGGATCGAATATCTTGCTTTGAATCTCGGAATCTATTCCGTCACCGTTATCTCTAAATGTAATTATGACTGTTTCTAATTTAGTTACTTCAGTCTGAATCACTATTTGCTTTTGGATCTGACGATCTAGCTCTAGTAAAGCATCAATGCTATTACTAAGGATATTCATGAATACTTGGTTTAGTTGTGCTGGATAACATTGAACTGGTGGGAGATTTCCATATTTTTTAATAATCTCAATTTTTGGTTGTAGTCGATGATTTAAAAGTAATAAAGTACTTTCAATTCCTTCATGAATATTAACAGCTTTTTTCTCGGACTGATCGAGTCGAGAAAAGTTTTTTAGGGATAGCACGATGTCACGAATCCGATCGGTTCCTATCCTCATGGATGAAAGAATTTTTGGTAAATCATCGACGATAAAATCAAGATTAAAGTCACCAATTTTTTCTTCAAATAAAGAATACGAATCTGGATGTTCTTGTTGATATAGTTGGATTAAATTTAAAAGACAGTTTACATGGTTATTAAGATGATTAAAATTCCCGTGAATAAAATTAACAGGATTATTAATTTCGTGCGCTAAACCTGCAACCATCCGACCCAAGCTAGACATTTTCTCTGTCTGGATCAATTGAACTTGGGTAGTTTGTAATTCTCGTAAGGTATTTTCTAACTGTTGTGCTTGAAGTTGGGCAGTAGCAGTTGCAGTAGTGAGTGCTTTGAGGTTATTGTAAGCTTTGGAATGATAACGAATGCGGGCTATTAACTCAACTGGATCGGGTAATTTAATTAGGTAGTCATTGGCACCTTCAGTAAAAGCTTCTGCTTTGAGCTTTGCTTCTTCTTTACTGGATAGCATGACGATCGGAATATCACGAGTTACTGGATGAGAGCGAAACCAACGCAGTAACATTAATCCATCGATATCTGGCATGATCATATCCAAGAAGATTACCGTTGGTTCTATGGCGATCGCATCTTGAATAGCTTTAGCTGGATTGCTTGTGTAATGAAGGGAAATATCTGTTTCTGTCGCAACCATCCGACGGAAGGCTTCGCTGATAATTACTTGATCGTCAATTAGCAAAAGCCTCACTGTGGATATTTTAGCATCCAGAATAAATGGCGCAGCTTGTGGAGTTTGTGGTTGACTCCAGTTTGGTGATAATTTTACTGTCTTTGGAGATATTTCTAAGAGTGCTGTTTCTTGCAGGCTCATTTAGCACCTCTAAATAGGTCTTTGTTTTCAATACTACAAACTAGTCAGTTAAATATACTAGTCTGTAATTGTCGCAATCATATCTCAGTAATTTAAATTGTTAGTGTTTTGCAATACTTCGTAAAGGTAGTTTAAGTATTTGCTTTCATGCACATCTTGCGATTAGAAGTATAATAAAACACTATTTAATTAAGTATTATGCCGTAAACTTGATGCAGGCTGATGCGATCGCCTCAACTGGCAAAACCTCCACCACAGCTTTTAATTCTACGGCTACTTTCGGCATACCATAAACAACGCAAGTTTTGCGGTCTTGAGCAATAGTATGCCAACCTGCTTCGCGCAATTGTTTTAAGCCTTGAGCGCCATCTCCACCCATCCCCGTCAGCAACGCCCCAACCCCTTTTTCAGTCCAATTTTTAGCCACACTGTTGAAGAAAACATCAACTGATGGACGATAGGAAAAATGTAGTGGTTCTTTGTCATAGCCAAAGGTGAGGTCGGGACGCATCACTAAATGAAGATTTGTGCCAGCAAGCAGAACTTTACCAGGCTGTGGTGTAGAACCTGCGATCGCTAGTTGCACAGGCATAGGAATTTGCTCGTTCAACCAGGCGGCAAAACCTTGGACAAATTGGGCATCTATATGCTGAACAATAACCACAGCCGCCGAAAAGTCTTGGGGAAATTGGCAGAGAATAGTTGTCAATGCCTGGGGCCCACCAGTGGAAGCCCCGATAACAATTAGGGGTGGAAGTGATTTTGAGTGATGGACAGGCAGCGATCGCCGATGTGAAGATTTGCCAATTAAACGGGCGATCGTGGCAATTTTATTTAGTAGCCCATCATCACCTAAAATTGGCGTATTGATGGCATCCAAGGCTCCATAGCCCATTGCTTCAAAAATCTTGGCAGCATAGCGATTAACGCTAGCTGTTACCATCACAATCGCGCAGGGAGATTGCCTCATGATATGCCGTGTAGCTTCTACTCCATCCATACTGGGCATCAGCACATCCATCAAAATCAAGTCAGGAGTATCAGCCGCACACTTACTCACAGCTTCCGCACCATCGTAGGCAACCCACGCCAGCTTGTAACCTGGTATTTTTACCACAGCCCGCCGCAGTACCTCTACAGCCATGAACATATCGTTAGCGATCGCAATTCTCACAGGCTATACCATTTGGGATTGTCAAAGGTTTATTGCTAATTTTCTTTGTGGTTGGTTCCTTGATTTCTCAATTTAAAGTTGACACAATAACTATCGGTTAAGGCAAGAGACGCGATAAATCGCCGTCTCTACAAAAGATTTGGATCTATAATTTTCATCAAAAATACCTTTAACTCTTACTTTTTAACTTTTTCCTAAAATCTGATTCGGAATTAAAAATGTAAAACCCGAGAAGTATTGAATAGTATTGTCTGAAAAGAAAGATTTTTAATCCAAAATCCCAAATCTAAAATCTAAAATTGGTTTATGCTTCTCCAATTAAATCAATCACCGCTTTTAACAGAGTGTCATCATGAAAGCTGCTCTTAGTTAAGTAGTAGTCTGCACCTGCTTCTAACCCTTGCAGTCGGTCTTCTTCCCGGTCTTTGTAAGAAACGATAATTACAGGTATTTGCTTCAACTTGGCATGAGTTTTTATCTGGCTGGTAAGTTCAAAGCCGTTCATCCGGGGCATATCAATATCTGTCACCACCAAGTCATAATCGCCGCTGCGGATTGCATTCCAACCATCAATACCATTAACCGCCACTTCAGCTTTGTAACCGTTGTTTTCTAAGAGTTTGCGCTCCATTTCGCGCACAGTGATCGAATCATCTACCACTAACACTCGCTTGTAAGTTTTGGTAACTGCCTGATGAGTAGACTGATTTACCTGAGAAAGTTGTCCGGTGGAAAATACCTTCGCAATGGAACGTACCAAATCTTCAACATCGACAATCAACACTGGGGAACCATCATCCATGAGGGCGGCGGCGCTAATGTTGGGGACTTTACCAAGGCGGGGATCTAAGGGGCGGACAACCAAGCTGCACTCGCCGAGAAACCGATCTACAACTAATCCATAACGATTGAGGCGATCGCTAATTACAATCACTGATAGCGATTCTATATTCACCGCAGGCGAGGCTAACTCTAAAACTTGACTTGCTAAAATCAACTCCACAGGTTGATTATTTATGACGAAAAATGGGCGATTTTCCGATACAGCAATCTTAGACTTCGATAATATCAACACCTGTTCAATGCGTGTGAGTCCAAAAGCATAAGGTTCGCCAGCAATTTCCACCAACAGGGTGCGAATCACAGATAGTGTCAACGGTAACTGCAAGTGAAAGGTCATACCCCTTCCCAACACAGAAACCGCCCGCAGCGTACCGCCAACTTCCCGCACTGTACTATGGGCGATATCCAGCCCCACACCTCTACCCGAAATTTCAGTTACAGTTTGGGTTGTGGAGAAACCAGGTAAAAACAAAAACTCCATCAACTCAACTTCGGTAAGTTGGGCTGCCATTTCCGGGTTTGTCAGTTGTTTGCTGATGACTGCTTGGCGCAAAAACTCGATATCGATTCCCCGTCCATCATCTGCAACGGTGATAAACAGCATTCCGGCGCGATGGGTAACTTCAATACGAATAATTCCTTCTTCTGGCTTTCCTGCTGCTAAACGATCCTGGGGTAGTTCAATCCCATGATCGATCGCATTCCGCAAGATATGAGTCAACGGAGCTTCCAGACGTTCTAAAATATCTCGATCTACCAAAGTAGACTTACCAACGATTTCCAGTTTCACCCGTTTACTCAATTGTCTCGCTAAGTCGCGCACCATCCGGGGAAATCCCTGTCCGCCATCCGCAAAGGAACACATTCGAGTAGCGATAACTTCTTGATATAGGCGCTGGGCAAGGTTAGCAGAACGCTGAGAAAATTGTTCTAGTTCGTTTTGGCGATCGCTCATCATCTGGTAACATTCGTTAGCTTTTTGATGAGTTGCACTCAAGGTTTCTTTAATTTGCCCATTTAGATGATAGTTGCCCAATAACTCCTGCAACTTCTCCAGCAGATTGGACAATTCCCCCTGATTGCTTCTTAGTTTCAGCAAAGAGTTAGCAAATGGTTCTAATAAATTCGCCTCAACTAAAGACTCTCCTGCTAAACCCATCAAGCGATTCAGATTTTCAGTACTCATTCGCACCGCCCGATTTTGGGTGATGCCTAGTTCTTCTAACGGGGATGGGGAAATAAGGGTTGTCTGTTGGTTATCTTCTAACTGCGCTGTTGTCACTAGGGGATGAATTTCTGTAGAGGTTGCCTCTAGAGTTAGGATATTAGCGATCGCACTCACTAACGATTGAATGCCAACATCTTCTAACACCTGCAAATTTGGGTTGGCTGTAACCCTTTGAGCTATACGCAAGAGCATATCTACCCCTTGCAACAATACATCAATGCGATCGGCAGTTAAGGTAACTTTTCCCTCTTGAGCTGCCACAAAGCAGTCTTCCATGACATGGGCAAGGTTGACAGCCGGATCGATTTGGACAATTCGGGCAGCGCCTTTAATGCAATGGGCTGCCCGCATTAAAGCTGCCAATTCTGGTTGGGGATCGGGCTTAGTTTCCAGTGCCAACAGGCGATCGTTCAATACCACAACTTGAGCTTTTACTTCCATGTTGAATAAATCAAACAAGGAAAGATTGCTGACATCAAATTCTTCTAACATTACTGCACCTTCCTAGACACACCGATTCATTAATCCTGGAAGAACCTCTCCCCCTACCCCTCTCCTACGAGGCTACGGTGTACACACAAGTCTGAAATAGTTTACTCACCTGGTTTTTCGCGTCAGTTTTACCCCACCCTAACCCTCCCCTTGGAAAGGGGAGGGAACTAGATTCCTGTTTCCCCCCTTTATAAGGGGGGATTAAGGGGGTAATTTGATTACAGCACCTTCCTAGCTAAGGTGGTGAATAACAATTCATCATCCAAATAGCTGACAGATCGCTCCATTTGCGATCCGCTAGGTTGCCAGTGAAATAACCCTTTTGTATAAGTTTGAGTCAGACTCTTAGGCGGATCTTGTAACTCATCCCGGTGAAATCGGTGTACTCCATAAAGTTCATCTACACCAAACACCCAAGTTTTATCTGCTTTTTCCAGCACCACCATGCGCGAATACACCACTGAACTGAGCGTTTGTACTTCTGTATCGGCAGTTTCCAGATTCAACAGATCGCTCAAAGAAATACACAATCGCAATTCGCCTCGGATACTTACCAATCCCCGCAAGATTTGGTTGCTGCGATGCGGTAGGGTATGAACCACGCTGGGAGGGGAAATTTCTTTGAAGATTTGGGCAGAAAGTGCCAACCATTCTCGTTGCAGACGAAAAATCACAACTGTGATTTGAGTGGTGGCTAAAGTAGCGGATATCTGGGAATTTTCATCAGTTCTAGATTTAGCTAGTAAGTCAGTCCACTGATGGCGATAATCTTCAGGTATGGAGCGCTCTAGTAGATAGCGTCCAGCAGTAGAGTAAACGGGGCAATTGCGGCAATGGGTATAGGTGGCTAATTGCGGACAAGAGCGATCGCCCTCAATGCCGATAAAATTCCAACAACGTTCAATATTTAATGGCGTAGCGAGGTTCATAAGGGCTGCTCAAGAGAATTGGTGCAGGGGTATAACGTTTTCTGCTTGCACCTGAAAGCGGGCAATTTCTTGACGCAATCCCTGCGCCACTTGGTTAAGTTGGGCTATGGCATGATTAATTTCCCGCAAAGAATCCGTACTTTGCACAGAGGTACTGCTCAACTGCACCATCGTTTCACTAATTTGTTGCGCTCCCACAGATTGGGTTTCCATACCCTGGTTGACAAACTCAAATCGCGGATTCAGGTCTTGCACTTGCTGGATAATTTGCCCAACCTGTGTACTAATACTGGCAACATCTTCTATATTCCGCCCAACTTCTGCGGCAAACTTGTCCATTTCCATCACACCTGTAGAGACTGACGATTGCATCTGCTTCACCATCTGCTCAATATCGAGGGTAGCAACGGCGGTTTGATCTGCCAGTCGGCGAATTTCTCTAGCAACCACAGCAAAGCCCAAGCCATACTCTCCAGCTTTTTCGGCTTCGATCGCAGCATTTAACGACAGCAGATTCGTTTGGTCTGCCACCTTGGTAATTGTGACGACGATAGTATTAATGTTATTTGCCTTTTCGCTAATTACTCCCAATCGGGCAGCGATCGCATTAGTGGCTTCTGCTAACTGCCGCATAGTGGTTTCCATCCGCACTATATCTTTTTGACTATCATTCGCTGCTGTAGTTGTGATTTGGGAAATGGTTGCAACTTGTTCCATTGCACTTACTAATTCCCTAGAGGTAGCGGAAATTTCTTTGGTAGCGGCAGCTACTTCATTCGTAGAAGCTACTTGCTCAATAAGCGTCCCTTCTAATTGTTTACCCGAAGCTGCTATTTGAGTCGCTGAGGAAGTAACCTGTATGCCTGAATGCTGTACCTGACGAATCAGAGTGTTCAGATTCTGAGTCATAGTTTGGAAAGCACTTAATAGTCTATTCATTTCATCTTTGCTGTTAGAGTCAGCCGCAATTTTAGTTGTTAAGTTTCCCAGAGAAATTTGCTCTGCAACTCTAATAACACTAAAAATCTGAGAAGTAATTTGTCGAGAGATTACAAACCCAAGAGTAATCGCAGTTATCGGGCCAATGGCAATTCCTACAGAAATCCAGAAAATACTGCGAGCCACATTCTGTTCGACTTCTTTTTGTGTATCTGATATGAAGCCTTCATTGAAACTTAAAAGTTTTTTTGCCTGTTCTATAGTTGCTTTAAATAATTTTTCTTCCAGCTTTTTTGTCTCAGAATCAATTTCATTACGTAATTCAAATCCCTTTTTTATATTGGCTGGAATAGCTTTTACTTGCCCTTGAAGAATTAGTTCCAGTTGTTTCCTCCAAGGATTCTTAATTCCATTTTGATTTATCCTTTCTTCAATTTCTAATACTTTTTCATGGACTTTTTTCCAATCTTCCAAGTGTTCTTTAAGTAAATTATATATTTTTAATTCTTCTTCAGTGGATGGAGTTGCGTCGTACTGTGCAATACCTTCGTTAATCTGTTTCCAAGCGTTCTGAATTTCAGTGATTACACTCTCTCTTTCACTAACAGTAATTTCCGGATTAAATAATAATCGTTCTGCGGATTGAATTTGTGTCTGACCTTCCTTAATCTTCCATACCCCAGACAAGCTGGGGATGTTATTTAAGGTTAGTGAGTTAATTGACTGATTTAACTCGTTGGTAACGAACCATGCCAGCAAAGCCATTACGAATACAATCAGTCCTATGAATAAAAATGAACCGATCAACCGTGTTTGCAAGGTGATGTTTTTGAACATTAGATATCCTATTGTTCCTCTGTTGCTGTAAAACGCGTTCATCTCTTAAAATTCCCAAATTACAAACAAGATCAACAGTCTGCATTTTTATTTTGAAACAAATTATTTAAGCCTATTTACGTTGCGTAATACCGTTTTTTTTGGGAAACTGCATATAACCCCCCAGCGATCGCCGTGGGGTATTATTATGTGTATCTTTATACATAATTGGGATAATATAATTTGGTTTATTTTTTAATTAGATTTATTGCTGACGAGTTAAATCGGAATATTCTTTTTTCACTTGAAAGCGGGCAATTTCTTGACGCAATCCCTGCGCCACTTGATTAAGTTGAGCTATGGCATGATTAATTTCTCGCAGAGAATCCGCCGTTTGTACTGAAGTGCTACTCAACTGCACCATCGCATCACTAATTTGTTGCGCTCCCACCGACTGGATTTCCATACCTTGGTTCACAGACTCAAAGTGAGGTGCCATGTCTTGCACTTGTTGGATAATTTGCCCAACTTGAGAACTAATGCTGGCAACATCTTCTACACTCCGTCCGACTTCAGCAGCAAACTTGTCCATCTCCATCACACCTGTAGAGACTGACGATTGCATCTGTTTTACCATCTGTTCAATGTCAAGGGTTGCAACAGCAGTTTGATCTGCCAGTCGGCGGATTTCTCTAGCAACAACCGCAAAACCCAAACCGTATTCTCCAGCTTTTTCTGCTTCAATAGCAGCATTTAACGACAGTAGATTTGTTTGATCTGCCACTTTCGTAATCGTGACAACAATATTGTTGATATTATTCGCCTTTTCACTAATTACTCCCAGTCGAGCTGCAATGGCATTGGTAGCTTCTGCCAACTGCCGCATAGTGGCTTCCATGCGAACTAAATCTTTTTGGCTAGTGCTAGCAGCCGTCGTCGTGATTTGTGAAGTAGTTACAACTTGTTCCATAGTATTTACCAGTTCCCTGGAAGTAGCTGCAATTTCTTTAGCAGTAGCAGTTACCTCATTCGTAGAGGCTACTTGTTCGGAAATTGTCGCTTCTAATTGTTTACCAGAAGCGGCAATTTGAGTAGCCGAAGTAGTTACCTGAATACCTGAATTTTGCACCTGAAGTATGAGGTTATTCAGGTTAGAAATCATATTTTTCAGCGCAGCCATTAACTTGCCAATTTCATCATCTGAGGTAACTTCAACCTGGGTTGTCAAATCACCCGCAGAAACCTGCTCTGCTAGACTAAATGCCGACTGTAAAGAGCGACTCAAGGAAAGACTGAGGACGCGGACAATAATTAGTGATACAACGAATGCAACAATCATAATACAGAAGAAAGTAGCGAAATTAACAAAATTAGCAAATGCCTGAAATTGACTTGTTTGCTTTTGCCTCTCTTCTAAAAGTTGCTCTTCTATTTGCAGCATTTCATTCAGATTTTGCCTGATTGCATCCATAATTTTTTTGCCTTTATCTGAAATAATCAGGGCTAGTAGTTCTTGTTCTTTGCCAGCCTTCTTGAGAGCTATTGTTGCTTCTAGCTCACTCACTTTTTCTTGGGATAATCTATCAAACTCATCTAAATTATTGATTTGTTTCTCATTGTCTGAAATCTTTTTTCTTAATTCTTTAAATTTATCCTTAATTTTATTTTTAGCAACTTCATAAGGTTCTAAATATTCTGGTTTGTTTGTAATAATAAATCCTCTTTGTCCAGTTTCGGCATCAACCAAGATTTTTTCAATTTCTTTTAAATCCAATTGTACTGAATAAGTATGCGTTACTAAAGCATTAGAATCAGTTAAAGAATCGTTTGCTGATTTGGCGAAAAAACTAGCAATGCCTGTTAATATTACAATGATTCCAAATCCACCCATGACAAATTGGTTAATTCTGATTCCTTGTTGCATATACTTTTGAGATTTTACTTTTTATAAATAGGTGTACTATGGCAAAAATTTAGAAGATAGAAGAAATATTACTTATTTCATCAGTTTTTTAAAACAATACGCTTGGTTTTTAGAGACGCGATAAATCGCCGTCTTTACAAGTGTTTTAGTCTTATCTGAACGTATTGCTTTTTAAACTAGATAGCTATTTTTCCCACGCTGTCCTTAATGTATGTTTCTGGATAGATAGAAATTACTTTAGGTTTGCTAAATTAGCCAATTAGATTTTTTGCAAAAGTAAGTTTTGCAAGAAGCCAGTGAAGCTTATATGGATAGGGGCATACAGATTTACGCAATTACAGCCAATTCATTTGTTGTAAAGATTTTTGAATATGATATCAAAATTCTTTGGAAACACTTGCAATTCCTAGAGTTCCCAAATAATGAACCGGATTAACAGTTCACATATTCAATTTTGAAACAAATTATTAAGCACTTTCTCACCAAAAAATTGCTGATACTATTTATTTGTGAGGCTACGCCAAATTTTCTTTCTTTGCGCCTTTTGCGGTAGCCTGCGCCAAGCCGCTTTGCGTCTACGTTCCTTATATAGTTTGGTGCATCTTCATACAGAATTGGTATGAATAACTATTATTTTCTCAACATTTAAAAAGTACTATATATCTCAATACTTCTCGGTTAATGGGAAAAGGGGAAGGGGAAAGGGGAAAGAAAAAACCTTTAACCTTTACCCTTTAACCTTTTCCCCAAACCCAATTCTAATTTAAAATGCTTAACCGAGCAGTATTGCTATATATCTCTATTTCATTTTTTCTTTAATCGGTGAATTCGCTGCCAAAGGATATTTGCGCTACCAGTCTTTCCTTGATGTTCTCTGAGTAATGCCAAATGAATAAGTGCCTCTTCATGGGTAGGTTGCAGGTATATTGCTTTTTGAAAAGATTGTTCTGCCTGCTCATTTTGTGCCATTGCTTGCTGCACTTGACCAAGTAGAAGATACGCTTCAATACTGACCTGATTTTGATTAAGATAGTCGTTGCATAATTTAGCAGCCTCATTCAACTGACCTTGATTAGCTAAGTTTCTGGCTGTTTCTAACAAATTTATCTTCAGGTCTTTTGGTAATATGGGGTTTTGAGGAGGAAGATTCAATCTCGCTTGTGCGGCAAACTTGGAATGGTTTTTGTTCGGTAGTTGTCGCTTGTTGAGAACATCGATATTTTTGCTTGTAAAGTCTTGTTTCTGAAGATTGGGATGATGATTTTTACGAATATTTTCGCACCTTGGGGACTTTCGATGAACAACTACTGAATCTTGACGAACTGAAACAAATTGAGTTTTAAATAATAACCAAGCTTCAGCATGTCCAACAAATAGCAAACCTTGTGGGTTTACCAACCTTTCTAGAACTCTAATAGTATGTACCTTGGTGACACTATCAAAGTAAATCAGCAAGTTACGGCAAAAGACAATATCGTAGGGCGGCGTACCCAATAAAAAATCGGTATCTACTAAGTTACCGTGCAAAAAATTCACCATGCATTTCACCTGTTCACATAAGTGATATCCTGCCTCAGTTGGCTGAAAATAGCGCTCTTGAAAAGATTGGCTATTGCTACGAAACGAGTATTGATGGTAGATTGCTCGTTGAGCTTTTAGTAGGCACTTGTTGCTAATATCAACAGCATCGATGTGAATGTTCGCAGGGTTCAATCCTGCTTCCAAGAGAGCGATCGCAATGGAATATGGTTCTTCACCCGTTGCACACGGTACACTCAAAACCCGCAGTACACTCTGGGGATTTTTTGGCAACCATTCAGATAATACGTAATGCTTCAGAAATGCAAAAGACTCTGGTTCTCGAAAAAACCAAGTTTCTGGAACAATTACACTGTCAATCAGTGCTTCCCATTCCTGAGTAGATACCTGTAACTTTCCCAGGTAGTGAGCAATATCCGTGATGCCACAATCTGCCATGCGTTGATAAATTGCGCTAGCGATCGCATCAGCACCAATAGAATTTGCATCTAAACCAATCTTGCTTTTTAGTAAAGCTTCAATAACAGATTGTGCCATTTATAGAGTCTTCAGACCAATCTAAAATCTAGTATTGTGATGACTTTCTGGCAAGAGATTGACTTGCTGCGCTTCTGACAACAAGTACTCAATGCGAAGGCACTGAATCATCCCTCGATCATCTACAATCATTTTGCCCAAATATGGCGCTGTATCTATCTGGATATTGGGATTAACAAATTCAGACTCAGATTTATGTAATGTTTCTACAACTTGCTCTGTCATCAAACCCAAAATATAGGGAGCCTGAAGTTCTGTATTATTACTCCCCCAATAATTGACTAGGACAATTCTAGTACTCAGGTACTCACTGGAAGGTTTACCACGCATCAACTGACATAAATCGATTACTGGTACAATCCGTCCCCGATAGTTAAAAACACCAGCAATATGCTCAGGCTGCTGGGGCAAAGTTTTGAGTACAACAAGTGGTATTACTTCTATAACCTGTCGGCTTTCTATGGCATATCGCTCATTTCCAATGTTGAGAAGTAACATTAACACTAATTTTCATCTCCAGTGCTAGCTTTTGTATTACTTATAGACTATGCAAAACGCCTATAATGTGTAGTAATAGTAGGTTGGGTTAATGCAAGGAAACCCAACACTAACAAATTTAATTTTTATCAGCAATACGTGATACCCATTTTTTAAAGTTGCCATGTATGACAATATCTGTAAATTCATTGCTGAAAACTTCAAAGATGACTTGGCAACTTGGTTACTAGGTTCACCGATTAAATTAACAGAACTTAGCCCTACGGAATTATCAAGCGAACCAATTCGCGCCGATTCATTAATATTATTGCAATCTAATGATTTAGTTCTACATACCGAATTTCAAACCGATCCTGACGAAGATATTCCCTTTCGGATGTTAGATTATCGAGTTAGGGTTTATCGCCGCTTTCCTAACAAAGAAATGCGTCAAATAGTAATCTATTTGAGAAAGACAAATTCACAATTAGTCAGTGAAAACACTTTTAGATTAAATAACACTTACCATCAGTTTGAGGTAATACGCTTGTGGGAACAACCGACAGACAGGTTTATGAGCATTCCAGGGTTATTACCCTTTGCCGTGCTAAGTCAGACAAACGATCCTACAATGGTATTAACCCAAGTAGCCAAAGCGATTGAAGCAATTAGCGTAGGCTAGCCCGCCGCAGGCATCGCCAGCTACAAAGAAATATAGCTGCTGCCAGTGGCATCTTAGCAGGTCTGGTATTAAAAAAAGATGTAATTAGCAAGATTTTAAGGAGTGAGATTATGCGCGAATCAGTCATTTATCAACAAATCCTAGAAGAAGGCGAAGCTAAAGGTGAAGCAGAAACAAGAAGAAAGTTGGCTTTAAATTTGTTGCGAATTGGCATGAGTTTAGAACAGATTGCTCAAGTTACTGAATTATCTCTTGAACAAATTCAAGTTTTACAACAGGAGATTCAAAATTCTTAATTTTAATTAATCGCTTTAAAAAATACGTGGCTATACAAATAAAACCCGCGAATGCGGGTTTCAAAGTTTTTATTAATCCGCGCAGACGGAATTGGTTTGTATAGACGCGATAACAGGTCTAAAATTTAACCTAAAACTCAGCACTTTGTGGTGTACGCGGGAAGGGAATCACATCACGAATATTTCCCATACCAGTTATAAATTGCACGAGTCTTTCAAAACCCAACCCAAAACCAGCGTGTGGAACAGTACCATAACGACGCAAATCCATATACCACCACAAGTCTTCTGGCTTTAACCCTTGCGCTAACACGCGGCGTTCTAATACTTCTAGGCGTTCTTCACGCTGGGAACCGCCGACAATTTCGCCAATTTTTGGTGCGAGAATATCCATTGCGCGGACGGTTTTTTCATCGTCGTTCAAGCGCATATAAAAAGCTTTGATTTGCGCTGGGTAATCTGTGACAATTACTGGCTTTTTAAACTGTTGTTCAGCTAGGTAGCGTTCGTGTTCTGATTGTAAATCTAAACCCCAACTCACAGGATATTCAAATTTAACATCAGCTTTTTCTAAAAGTGCGATCGCTTCTGTATAAGTTAACCGTTCAAACTGATTATTAATAATATTCTCGGCTGTTGCCAATACAGATTTATCAATGCGTTCATTGAAAAATTCCATATCTTCTGGGCAAGTTTCCAACACATATTTAAAAATGTGTTTGAGAAATGCCTCAGCTAAATCCATATCGCCTTCTAAGTCACAAAAAGCCATTTCTGGCTCAACCATCCAAAATTCTGCTAAGTGGCGGGAGGTGTTGGAATTTTCTGCACGGAAGGTAGGGCCAAAGGTGTAGACGTTGCTAAACGCCATCGCCATCACTTCCGCTTCCAACTGGCCGCTAACTGTTAAATATGTGGGTTTAGCAAAAAAGTCTTGGCTGTAATCTACTGCTTGATTTTCTGTGCGGGGAATATTCTTTAAATCCAAACTGGTAACGCTAAATAGTTCACCCGCGCCTTCGCAGTCGCTAGCGGTAATTATGGGTGTGTGTACCCACAAAAAGCCTCTTTGTTGGAAAAATTGGTGAATTGCTGTCGAACAAGCATTTCTGACGCGGAAAACTGCACCAAAGGAATTAGTGCGCGATCGCAAATGTCCAATGGTTCGCAGAAACTCAAAGGAATGGCGTTTCTTTTGCAGAGGATATGTATCGGGATCAGCTTCACCGAAAACTTTCACTGTCTCGGCTTTCAACTCAATCCGTTGTCCTTTACCTAGAGAAGCCACTAGTACCCCTGTCGTTTCGACAGCAGCACCTGTATTCAGTTTTTTCAATATAGCTTCATAATCTGGCAAATCCTGATTAATGACGACTTGCAAATTAGCTAGCGATGAGCCGTCATTGACTTCAATAAAAGCAAACCCTTTGGACTCGCGCTTCGTCCGCACCCAACCTTGAACTTGGAGGGACTCATCAGGTTGACCACTTCGCAATATTTCTGCAATCCGTCGATTTACCATATTTACCCAGCATAAGACTTTAATATCCAGCCTATGATAACGCCCATTCCACCAAAGCGGACGACTTGCCAGAAAGGTTTTTTGAGGCTACGCCAAGAAAATAACTGGCTTTCTAAGTTCACTTCTAGCCTTTCCAACTGCTGTTGAATTTGCCGTAACTCTGCTTTGATTTCTGGTGTCTGAGATTTATTGTGCTTTAGTTGATCCCGGCGCTGTTGCCATTGTGCCTGTTGTTGGCGATCGCGTTGCACTTGATCGTAACGTTCTCTTAAGGATAAGAGCGATCGCTCTACTTCCTCTAGTTCTTGTTCAAAATCTGGTTCGGGATTTTCTGCTGACGGCTGTGATTGTTTAGGCGGCTTCATTTACAAGTAGTAAAGTAGAAGTAAATGCAAATGTGCCAATAGTTATGTCCCAATCTACCCAGCTGCCGAAAACCAGTCAACTGAATGAACTTAGTACTCTAGAACTTGCTCAAGCCCTCATGGAAAGACTAAGCATTTCCCCTAACGATTGGCATCGCCTCAAGTCTAACCGCAATTCCCGCGCTAATGAACAAGTGGCAGCAGCTATTGTCTATCTTTTAAAGAATCAGCCACAAGAAGCTCAAGCTAGATTAGAACAGGCAATTGGTTGGTTAGATCGGTCTATTTCTGCCCCTCCCTGTCCAACTCACGGGAAAAGTTAGGAGTTATGAATATTATTCAACTCCTAACTTTTAACTCCTAACTCCTAACTACATCATCGCCGCAGAGATAATCCCCGGCGATTTTCCATTTGTTTACAAAGTCTCAATTCTGTGCCTTTACGGTTCCACTCTACCTGATCAAAAATTTGATGCAGAAGACATAAACCACGACCATTTTCTGACTCATCTGGTGGAAGATAGTCTGTTGGTTCTTCATTACTAGTAGATGAAGGAGTAAACCCACTACCTTGGTCTGATATTATCCACCAATATTGATTATCTATTACGGAAAAACGAACTACGACTGTTTTACTCGGATCGAGATTATTACCATGTTTAGCTGCGTTGACTAGGGCTTCTTGAAGTCCTAGCCGCAGTTCTGCTTGTAATCTTGCTGGAATTTCTGCCAACAATAAATCTAAGATGGGACAAAGGTAGAGGGTTGAGGCAAAACTAATAGTGCCCCAATAACGTCCAACTGGACGGAGTGAAATAGTAATCACAAGAGAAACCCCATAGCTTTCAGTTAGCTAGACATCAGTTTGCTATTACAGTCACCCTGATAAAACTTGAGGTGGTCATGCTGCCTTCAAACTTGCGTCTTTAAAACTAAATTTTGAAAATGCTAGGGAGCATTGGCTCTATAACTATGAATTGGAATTGTTTAGGTATATATCGGCTGGAATAAATTTGAGAATGAGGTCAGCAAATTAAGAATATGCTGGTAATTTTAGAGAGTATTGGCATACTCTTGTTAGTTGCCGATTTATAATTTACGCAATCTTCTTCATGTTTTTAAGAACCCATGCAACTTGAATTTATTTAAACAAAAGGAATTTTTATTTTTGGCTTAATTCAATTTTAGCATCTTTAGTATGCACTAGACTAAAATTTTCAAATTTCAGTTTTTTTGAAGGAATTACTACCCTTGTCAAAATGTGATAGCACAAGAAAGGCGGCAGTTTCAACATGAGCAGTTTGAGGAAAAAAATCAGCAGGTTGTACCCGTGTGATGGTATATTGCCCATCTTGACAAAGCAATTTCAGGTCACGGGCGAGGGTAGCTACTTTACAGCTGACGTAAACGATCCGAGATGGTTTCAATTGCCGTAAAGTATCTATGACTGCGCGATCGCACCCCTTACGTGGCGGATCGAGTATTACTACTTCTGGTATTGTGCCCATTTGGGGAAGCAATTTCTCTACTGCCCCGACAAGGAAAGTCACATTATCAATTCCGTTGCGGTGGGCATTCAAAATTGCTTGTTCTACTGCTGCTGCTTGCACTTCCAATCCTGTAGCAATACGTACTTTTTTGGCGAGGGGTAAAGTTAAAGTTCCAATCCCACAGTAGGCATCAACTAGGAACTCATGCCCTTGAAGATTGAGTTCTGATTGAATTACCTGTAATAGTGCCTCTGCTGTTTCGGTATACACTTGGAAAAATGTATCTGGGCGTACTTTAAATTCCAGTCCAGCAAAATTTTCACGCAGGTGGGGTACTCCAGCGATGCAACGGGTTTCTGATCCAAAGATAGCATTTGTGCGATCGCTATTGCGGTTGAGTGACACTCCTACTAACTGCGGATAACGCTTTAACCATTCCTGCGCTTGGGTTTCAATTCCTGATAAATTCCAGTCCTTTACCACCAAAGTCAGCAACATTTCTCCAGTATGTCGGCCAATGCGTAAACCGAGATGGCGAATTTTTCCTTGGTGGCGCTGTTCGTCGTAAATTTGCCAACCTTGCTGTTGAATATCCTGCTTAACTTCGGCAAGTAAGGGATTTAATCGCGCATCTTGGACTGGACATTGGTTTAAATTAATTAATTGGTGACTACCTTTTTGGTAGTAACCAGCTTGTACCTGTCCTGTTGCCGATAGCGAGAAAGGATATGTAGATTTGTTACGGTAGCCGAGAGCAGAAGGAGCAGCAAGTACCGGATCTACTGGTGGTTGGATAAAACCGCCAATGCGCTCCATTGCTTGGATAACTTGATTTTGCTTGGCTACTAGCTGGTAATCATAATCAATATGCTGCCACTGACAACCACCACACTTATCCGCCACAATACAACTAGGTCGGATACGGTGGGGAGATGGTGACAATAGCTCCTGGAGCTTCCCGTGTCCGTATTTTGGTTTAACGTGTACCAAGCGAACAAGGGCGCGATCGCCTGGGACAGTATCTGGGACAAACACTACACGATCATCAGCGCGTCCTACACCATCGCCTGTATCACTCAGGTTAGCGATCGTCACTTCGATTAATTCACCCTGTTGCCAAATTGTTTTAGTCATTTGTCATTTGTCATTTGTCATTTGTTATTGGGAATTGGGAATTAGTTATTTTTTCTTGCTCCCCCTGCTTCCCCTGCTCCCTACTCTCCCCAAATAGATAAATTCAATACATAAGTAACTCCGATCCCTTCACTTGTGTACCTCCAACTCGCTAAACTAACAGATAATATTTCAGGTGATTTCAATCATCATGACTGTAATTAGCCAAGTTATTCTCAAAGCCGACGACGAACTGCGTTATCCCAGCAGTGGCGAACTTAAAAATATCAAAGACTTTTTGCAAACCGGCGTACAACGGACGCGGATTGCGGCTACCTTAGCCGAAAACGAAAAAAAGATCGTTCAAGAAGCAACTAAACAACTTTGGCAGAAGCGTCCTGACTTTATCTCCCCTGGAGGTAATGCTTACGGTGAACGCCAACGTTCTCTATGTATCCGTGATTTTGGCTGGTACTTACGCCTAATTACTTATGGTGTACTTGCCGGTGACAAAGAGCCAATTGAAAAAATCGGTTTGATTGGTGTGCGGGAAATGTACAATTCATTGGGCGTTCCCGTGCCTGGAATGGTAGAAGCGATCAATTCCCTCAAAACAGCCTCTCTTAGCTTACTGAGTGCGGAAGACGCTGCCGAAGCAGGACCTTACTTTGATTACATCATTCAAGCGATGTCTTAAGACAAAGTGTGTGCTGGTTCTAGGAATATAGTTTCGGTCTACTAGAGTGAGTGCGAGGTATTAGCACTCGATAGGCATAAAATCCCCAATTTGATCATACCTTCCCCACATTTGGTAGTGGCTGTGGCAAAATCTCTGTCAAGTTACCGACCAGTTGTGGGGAAATTTTATAGATATGGGCATTGGGCATGGGGCATTTGACTAATGACCAATGACTAATGACTAAGGACAAATACAAAAAACCGACAGTCCTTGATTAAGGCTGTCGGCTATTAAGTGTGTTCCCTATTAATGACTCGGCTAGAGTTCAGTTGTCATTAATTATGCCTAGTTACCAATCGCTGGGAGACGATCCTAATCATCGATATGTGTGATTCTCGTCACTTGATTGTTACATCTAAACTGCATATACCCGAATAATCTCTGAGTGAGACTAGACTCACGTAAGTAAAGGAGCTAGAAATTTCACTAAGATTAAAAAATAAAGTTATCTTTACAGACTAAAGCATTTTGTGTGCTAGCGATCTTAAATTTTGTCTATCTTATGGTCGGAATAATCCTGTTGAGTGCATTCTGGGGTTGTACTACCCTTCCATCCAAGAAACAAGTTCGCTTGTAATAAAGGCTGTATAAGCATCTACTGCCAATATTTACCAAGATGGAAATATAAGTATTTAGTTAGAGTTTAAATTAAAGAGCGATCGCGCTTCAATCTACAAAAAGTAAAAGTGCGTAGCTTGCCGCCGTAGGCATCGTGTTTTGCAACATAATGAGTAAATCACAATAGGGCGATAAGGTAGAGTTAGCAGCAGAAGTGATTCATAACTGGCAATGAACCTAGCTTGGGGTAACGATGGCAACAGAACAAAAGCACAGCACTTATTTATCAGAAGCCGAAAGCCGTTTGCGTCAACTTTCTATTGAAAAGTTGAGATTAGCAGTTGCGTTTCTGGCTTATTTGCAAGAAACAGAAGAAAACGAAGTTACTGAAAAAGTATTATTAAATATTCCTGATTTTGCCAAATCTTTCCGCGAGATTGGACAAAATGAAGACAAATTAGAAAATACTGCCTCAAATCAGATCGCCTCAGATGAAGAGGTATGGCAGGCTTATTTAGCTTCTAAACAGAAATGGCAGGAGGTTTACCGTCGCCTTGCAGACTCCTAGATTTCTTTCTATTTCTCAAGTCCTAGATATTCACCAAGATGAGATCAACAGCTTTGGTGGAACATCTGGTATCAGAGACGAAAGTTTGCTAGATTCAGCATTGGCACAACCTCAAGCTACTTTTGGCGGCGAACTTCTCCATCCTACAATTCACGAGCAAGCAGTAGCATACCTGTACCATTTGGCGATGAACCATCCGTTTATTGATGGCAACAAACGCACTGCATTTGCGGTTATGGATACCTTCATAACCTTAAACGGCTACAGTTTGAACCTATCTCAAGAGCAAGCTTACAACTTGGTGATTCAAGTAGTTCAGAAAGAAATATCCAAAGAAGAATTATCTGCATTTCTGAAACTGTACTTACAGGGCAAGTAAATCGATAGAATAATGCTCTGTCCCCCCAGAGTGCATTACTTCCATGACTGCAACCTCAAAACCAGCGTTTTCCCCCCAAGAAATTGCTGCTGAAGGTCTTAAACCAGAAGAATACGCAGAAATTGTCCGTCGGCTAGGCCGTCATCCCAACAAAGCTGAACTAGGAATGTTTGGCGTGATGTGGTCAGAGCATTGTTGTTACAAAAATTCTCGACCCCTACTCAAACAATTTCCCATCGATGGTCCCCGCATCCTGGTGGGGCCTGGTGAAAATGCTGGTGTTGTAGACTTGGGTGATGGACTCCAACTAGCTTTTAAGATTGAATCTCACAACCATCCCTCAGCAGTCGAACCCTTTCAAGGAGCTGCAACGGGAGTCGGAGGTATTCTCAGAGATATTTTTACAATGGGTGCGCGTCCCATTGCCCTATTAAACTCGTTACGCTTTGGTTCCTTAGAAGATCCCAAAACCCAACGGCTATTCACTGGTGTGGTGGCAGGAATCTCTCATTATGGTAACTGTGTAGGAGTACCCACTGTTGGCGGCGAAGTTTACTTTGACTCTGCTTACTCTGGAAATCCTCTGGTGAACGTTATGGCATTGGGGTTGATGGAAACCTCAGAAATCGTCAAATCTGGAGCATCTGGCTTAGGCAATCCCGTGCTTTATGTTGGTTCCACCACTGGGCGCGACGGTATGGGAGGCGCGAGTTTTGCTAGTGCAGAATTGAGCGATCAATCCATAGACGATCGCCCTGCTGTGCAAGTGGGCGATCCCTTTTTGGAAAAGTCGTTGATTGAAGCTTGTCTGGAGGCGTTTAAAACGGGTGCAGTTGTCGCTGCCCAAGATATGGGAGCAGCGGGAATCACCTGTTCTACTTCAGAGATGGCGGCAAAAGGCGGTGTGGGAATTGAACTAGATTTAGATAAGATTCCCGTCAGAGAAATGGGGATGGTTCCTTATGAATATCTGCTTTCGGAATCTCAAGAGCGAATGCTGTTTGTTGCTCATAAAGGGCGCGAGCAAGAATTAATTGACATTTTCCATCGGTGGGGACTTCAAGCTGTTGTGGCTGGTACAGTCATTGCTGAACCTATTGTGCGAATTCTCTTTCAGGGTGAAGTAGCAGCAGAAATTCCTGCTGAGGCTTTGGCAGAAAATACCCCACTATATAACCGGGAGTTATTGGCAGAAGCACCGGAATATGCGCGTCAAGCTTGGGAATGGACTGCTGATTCCCTACCTCCTTCCACAACTGCTGGAATAGAACTTCAAGGAGGACTGCAAAGTTGGAATGATATTCTCTTAACTTTGCTCGATACACCCACGATCGCTTCTAAAAATTGGGTATATCGTCAGTATGACCATCAGGTACAAAATAATACAGTAATGCTTCCAGGTGGTGCAGATGCGGCTGTTATCCGTTTGCGCCCTCTTGAAGAAATCCCAAATCTCAAATCCCAAATCCCAAATCTCAAATCAGGAGTGGCGGCGACGGTAGATTGCAATCCTCGTTATGTATATCTTGACCCTTATGAAGGAGCTAAGGCAGTGGTGGCAGAAGCTGCACGCAATCTTAGCTGTGTGGGTGCAGAACCTCTGGCGGTGACGGATAACCTAAATTTTGGCTCTCCAGAAAAACCCATTGGTTACTGGCAATTGGCAGAAGCTTGTCGCGGTTTGGCGGAAGGTTGCCGAGAATTGGCAACACCAGTCACAGGCGGAAATGTCTCTTTGTACAACGAAACTCTTGATTCTCAAGGCATCCCACAACCCATTTATCCCACCCCTGTTGTCGGAATGGTGGGCTTGATTCCCGATATAACCAAAATTTGTGGTCAAGGTTGGCAAGCAGCCGGCGATGTGATTTATCTTCTGGGATTGCCTCTGGCATCCGAAATCAGTTTGGGAGCATCTGAATATTTAGCCACTATCCACAATACTGTTGCCGGAAAACCACCACGGGTAGATTTTGGCTTGGAACGTCGCGTCCAGAAAGTTTGTCGTGAAGGAATTCGTAATGGTTGGGTACGTTCAGCCCACGATTCTGCTGAGGGAGGAGTGGCGATCGCACTAGCCGAATCTTGTCTTGCTGGCAATCTGGGTGCGGAAATCAATTTAGAAATAGCACCAACACAGTTAAACCGTTTAGACGAGGTGTTGTTTGCCGAAGGTGGTGCCAGAATTTTAGTTTCTATAGCATCAGCACAACAAGAAATTTGGGAATCATATTTACAGGAACATCTGGGTCAAGAGTGGCAAAAACTGGGTGTAGTTAGTAATTTTGAGACGGGTTTGGGGGTTTTCACCACTGATAACCAAACCTTAATCAAAGTTAGTATCGAAGATATGAACGATCGCTATTCCCATGCGATCGCCAAACGTCTCGCCATCCATACCACTACTTCTGAGCGCTGAATGCTGAGTATTTAGACTTCACTCATAACTTTTAGCGTCTCTGAGCAAATTTACGGTACTGTTTTAATGGATGGTTAAAGATTTGTTAAGAACTCCCCAGCCATCTATATAATCCCAGTGACTGACTGCCAATTTTAGATTTTGAATTTTAGATTTTGGATTAGGGGCGTTGCTTCTAGTTCATATCTTGCTCTTACTGGGCAAAAAATCTAAAATCGCCATTCTAAAATCTCAAGCCGCATCTTTACTACGGTGCGATCAATCCAAAATCGTCAATCGTTCGACTGAGCGTAGCCGAAGTCTCAAATCCAAAATTGATTGACCCCCCCCCACCAGGAGCAAAGCTAGCATGATTTCTATTCATTCTGTCACTTCGGATGAATACCCCGACCAGACCAACAACCCAATCAATAGTCATGAAGATCAGCCTGACAAGCCAGAAGAAGCTTGTGGTGTTTTTGGCATCTACGCCCCAGGAGAAAACGTTGCTAAACTGACCTACTTTGGATTGTATGCCCTCCAGCATCGGGGTCAAGAATCAGCTGGTATTGCCACCTTTGAGGGTACACAAGTACATCTCCACAAAGATATGGGCTTGGTGTCTCAAGTTTTTAATGAATCTGTCTTGGATCAATTGCCCGGTAGTCTTGCTGTTGGTCACACTCGTTATTCCACCACAGGTTCTAGCCGCAAAGTTAATGCTCAACCCGCAGTGCTGGAAACCCGTTTAGGTTCCATAGCACTTGCACACAATGGTAATTTAGTCAATACTGTGCAACTACGTCAAGAGTTGCTTGAAAATAAATGTAACTTAGTCACAACAACAGACTCAGAAATGATCGCTTTTGCGATCGCCGAAGCCATAGATACGGGCGCTGATTGGCTAGAAGGTGGAATTCAGGCATTTCAACGTTGCCAAGGAGCCTTTAGTTTAGTTATTGGCACTCCCGTCGGTGTTATGGGTGTCCGCGACCCTAATGGAATCCGCCCGTTAGTAATTGGCACTTTGGCTGGTAATCCAGTCCGTTACGTTTTGGCTTCCGAGACTTGTGGTTTAGACATCATTGGAGCCGAATACCTGCGAGACGTAGAACCAGGTGAATTAGTTTGGATTACTGAAGAAGGTTTAGCTTCTTACCATTGGAGTCAAAAGTCCGAGCGGAAATTGTGTATCTTTGAAATGATTTACTTTGCCCGCCCTGATAGCGTCATGCACAACGAGAGTTTGTACAGCTATCGAATGCGATTAGGACACCAGTTAGCTAAAGAATCTTTTGTAGATGCCGATATTGTCTTTGGTGTTCCTGATTCTGGTATACCTGCTGCTATTGGATTTTCCCAAGCGTCTGGTGTCGCTTACGGCGAAGGACTGATTAAAAATCGCTATGTTGGGCGAACCTTCATTCAACCAACCCAAACCATGCGAGAATCGGGTCTGCGGATGAAACTCAACCCCCTCAAAGATGTGCTGCTAGGTAAACGAGTAATTATTGTAGATGATTCGATTGTACGGGGTACTACCAGCCGTAAATTAGTTAAAACTTTACGTGAAGCAGGTGCAGTAGAGGTACACATGCGAATTTCTTCTCCGCCTGTAACTCATCCCTGCTTCTATGGCATCGATACCGATTCTCAAGATCAGCTAATTGCTGCTACCAAGTCAGTGGAAGAAATTGCCAAGCAACTGGAAGTAGACAGCCTCGCCTATCTGAGTTGGGAGGGAATGCTAGAAGCGACACGAGAAGACACCAATAGTTTCTGTTCTGCCTGCTTCACCGGAGATTATCCCGTGACGATTCCTGAGCAAGTGAAACGTTCTAAGCTGATCTTAGAAAAAGTAGTGGTGTAGGCAATACCTTTCGGTTAAGGGGAAAAGGGAAAAGAAAAACCTTTAACCTTTACCCCTTAACCTTTTCCCCAAACCCAATTTCAAGTTAAAAATGCACAAAGCGAACAGTATTAATGGTGTAAGGGCTTCAAACAGAAGAACCCCACCCCGCCAAAGCTACGCTTTGTCTCCCCTCCCCGCAAGCGAGGAGGGAATTAAGCAATGGGGTGTAAGATTAGGATTCTTCTGGGGATGATTCTGATTTTTCTGGCTTAAGTAAGGGGAAGGCGATCGCATCCCGAATACTGGCACAATCAGTTAATAACATCACCAAGCGATCGATCCCAATCCCTAAACCACCTGTAGGCGGCATACCGTATTCCAAAGCTGTTAGAAAGTCTTCATCTACACCTTGGGCTTCTAAGTCACCAGCAGCTTTCCGAGCCGCTTGTGCTTCTAAACGTTCTCTTTGGTCGATGGGATCGGTAAGTTCTGAGAAACTATTCCCAGTTTCTCGCCCGACTATAAATAACTCAAATCGTTCTACCAAACCAGGCACAGAACGGTGAGGTTTTGCTAGGGGCGAAATTTCTACAGGGTAATCAATTACAAAGGTAGGTTGAATTAAATTAGCTTCTACTTTCTCTTCAAAGGCTAAATTTAGTAACTTACCAATTGATTGGGCTTCATCTATACCAGGAATACCAGCATTTTTACTTGCTGTTTTTGCTTCTTCCAAACTTCGGAACGAATTAAAATCCAAGCCCGTAAATTCTTTAACTAAATCGTGCATTGTCACCCGCCGCCAAGGTGGTGTCAAATCTATCGGTTCCCCTTGGTAGGTAATTTGTAATGTGCCGAGTACCTCTTGGGCGACAGTGGTAATAATCCCTTCAGTCAACGCCATCATATCGTTGTAGTCGGCGTAAGCTTGGTAAACTTCAATCGTCGTAAATTCGGGATTGTGTCGAGTCGAAATTCCCTCATTGCGGAAAACCCGCCCCAATTCAAACACCTTTTCAAAACCACCCACAATCAACCGCTTGAGATGGAGTTCTGTGGCAATTCGCAGATACAATTCCATTTCTAAAGTGTTGTGATAGGTGATAAATGGACGCGCATCTGCACCTCCAGTCTCACTTTGCAAAACTGGCGTTTCAATTTCCAGAAAATCTCGCTGTTCTAAATAGCGGCGAATACCGGCAGTAATTTGAGCGCGACGGCGGAAAGTTTGCCGCACTTCGGGGTTAACAATCAAGTCAACGTAGCGCTGACGGTAACGCTTGGCAACATCCGTTAATCCATGCCACTTGTCGGGTAGAGGTAACAGGGATTTAGTGAGGATAGTATATTGTTTAACGTAGACAGATAACTCGCCCTTTTCAGTCCGTTTAATAGTACCTTTAGCTCCTAATATGTCACCTGCATCTGTAAGTTGTTTCAGGTGATTGAAGGCATCGGCATCAATATCTGCCATACCTTCTTGGATGCGATTTTTATCCAAATAAAGCTGAATTGTACCGGTTTCATCTTGCAAGGTGAAGAAAGCCAATTTACCGAAAACGCGACGCGCCATAATGCGTCCGGCTATGGCAACTTCCAAATCAACTTCTTCGCCACTGGATAAATCGGCAAATTTTTCTTGCAACTGTGCTGCATGATGGGTGGATTCCCAACGATAGGCATAAGGATTAGTCCCTAGCTGCTTGAGCTGTTCTACTTTCTCCAGCCTGGCGGCTCGGATATCTTCTTCCGACATGGTAACGAACTAAATAGGGCAAGATTAATTATAGATGCTGCCAAAGTTGAGAGTAAAAGATAATCGCCTAAAAGTGATGTGCGATGGCCAAAGGAAATCCAATGACACAAACTAAAGTGCGCCTGTGGACTGTAAACGAATATCACCGGATGTTTGAAACGGGTATTATTACAGAGGGTGAACGGGTAGAACTGATTGATGGGCAAGTTATGCCCATGAGTGCCAAAAATCCTCCCGATGCAGCGACAACGCTTTGTGCATCTGACTACCTCAAGCGGCTGCTAGCAGAAGTTGCCTTAGTTCGGGTACAAGACCCCATTCAGTTAAGCCAATATTCGGAACCTGAGCCAGATATTGCTGTTGTCCAGATTGATGCGCGAAAGTATATCGATCGTCATCCTGCACCGAATGAAATCTTTTTACTCATTGAGGTAGCCGATACAACCTTAGAAACGGATCGTAAACAAAAAGCGCCTCTTTATGCTAGAGCAAAAATTCCTGACTACTGGATTTTGGATGTGAATCAGCGTCAGGTTTATGTTTTCCACAAACCGGGTTTGGAAAGCTATAATATTGAATTTATTTTGCAGGAGGATGCAACATTATCCTTGATTGCATTTCCAGAAATTGAAGTTCCAATTAGTCAACTGTTTCCCTAGTCTTGACGAACTCCGCATTCGACTTTTGTCAACAGCATAATTAACAATGACGCTTTTACTAATGACAGGTTACAACAGAATATTGTATAAAACGAAACTTGTTTTATTCTGCTGAAGCCATAAATAGCTATGTTCCTAACCCCTGTTATATCGGATGTCCTCTTTACCCTGCTGAAAAATGCTGCTTATAGCCTTGGGCAAAAACTTGGAGAAGTTGCTGGTGACTATATTGGCTCCAAGGTTGAGCGTTCGAGTATTTCTGCTTTGTTGCCGTCTTCAGTGAAAGAAGACCCTCGTTATGTGGAAGCATTAACAAAATATGAGCAAAGTCTTACTTATGCCAATCAGCTTAAAAAACAAGAATTACAACAGCAGAAGGAGTCTAATAAACAACTTTTGGAACTTAAAGAACAAGAATTACAACATCAGAAGGAGTTTAGTAAACAACTTTTGGAACTTGAAGAACAAGAATTACAACAGCAGAAGGAGTTTAGTAAACAACTTTTGGAACTTGAAGAACAAGAATTACAACAGCAGAAGGAGTTTAGTAAACAACTTTTGGAACTGTTGCGGGAATGGCAAGCAATCAAATTCAAGGTAAGCTCAAAGAAATTCAGGCAATTTTTGACCAGAAAAACTTAGCGACTATTTTTAGTCGAGAAGAAAGCTATAACATTTTGGTAGAGGGACAAAGAAAACACCGTTTATTAGTATTAGTTGCACCGCCAAATGTGAGTCCAAGTTGCCCATCATCTTTACAACACGACCTACAAATAGAACTACCAGAGAAGTTAAAAACTTTCTTGAATCAGTATTATAGTCTGGATAGTGATTTATGCCCTGTTGAATGTTTTGGCGACTATTTTAACCGTGCAATTGGGGATGCAGATATTCGCCAGCTACAGACAATTTTGGCTCCTGTGCCAACGGTTATATTACATAGCAAAGTTACTGATTATGAAGTTTACTTTCACGTCACTTTTTGGAATCCGCAAAGCAGCGCTATTGCGAAGTTTTCTATAGCAGCTTGGAACTGGGAAGACGCAAAGGAATCTTTACAAGCAGCAGGTAATAACGAGACGCAAGCTATCCGCATCATTCGGCAAATTATCGTCACAGTTCAACAACTTTTAGCAGCTTTCATTGCTGATTGGTATTACTTAAATCTCAACCCAACTTATGAACCACAATTATTTTATCTAGAATCAGCTTTTGTATCGGGTGGTTTAACAAGAGATTTGGTAAAACCGTATATTAACAGTTTACAAGAAATTCAGCAGCAGCAACGGGAAGCTTATGAGCAGAAGTTAATGAGACTTAGACGAAAAATAACTAAAAAAGAGCCTAAAAACTATACACAGAATGATTTGGACATCGTTTTGCTTAGTTTCCTGATATATATGAGTTTCAACCATTTTTGAACATTTGCTGTATTTCTCTACCCATACATAGGTTTGAGGCTTGTTTCTCCCTTAAAAATGTTTAAGTCTCGTTAAAAAGGTTCGCTGATAATAAGCTTGTAATAATCAAAGCGATTACCCTAATATTAAAAAGCAATCGCTTATTATCAAAACTTTCCAGTATTGTTTAAACCTTTATTGTTGTCCAGTGAATGCCTAGATAAAACAGCCTTCATTTTCAAATTAGTAAATTGCACGATCGCCTTTACAAAATCTTGCTGTTCTGGTTGCAAATTCAGTTTTTCTAGGGCTTGCTTGATATTATTACCAGCCCGGAGATTGTGATTAAGTTGGGCACGCTGGGCTGAGTTTAACACTGCCTCAATTTCCCTGTTTCTTCTCTGACGCACAGCCTGGAGTTCTTGCCGTTGTAAGGGAGTCAGGTTAATCTCTGACGAGGTGGAGTAGCTTGCAGTTTTGGTAGTTTGGGCGAAAATAATACCAGAAGGAGTATTGATTTGAACGGGTGCAGCTAAGGCAATTCCCGGCATAAAGAGGACAAGAGCAAGAATATTAGCGAACACAGATAGCCGTTTTGTCAAGTAAATTGCCATATTGAGAAATATCTAGTACACTGCGGCGGAAGTTTGCTTACTTTAACAAGTTGCTCAAGTTCCAAAACCAGGAATTAAACGCTTGATGGCACGACCGGCAACGTCGCCATAGCGCAGTTCTCCACACAGAATCTTACCCATGATTTTCGCACCGGAAGGACGCTTAACACCAACTTTGTAGCCAATGCTAGGAAAGCGATAAAATGCTCCACCTAATTTTTGCGCCCAAGCCATTTCAGTACCCCATTCTTCATTAATGGCTTCGCTATATTTTTCTAAAGCGTTGGTATCACCAGAAAGTGCTTCATTAATGGCTCCTGCTGCAATTAAACCGCTAAAAATTGACGGACGAATGCCTTCTGCTGTCATTGGATCGACTATACAAGCAGCTTCCCCAGCTAAAACTGCATTTTGGGTATGCAACTTTTGGTTGCCATCCCACAAGCAAAGAGGATAGCCATATTGCTTGCTAGTTTTGATATCTACATTAAACGATCGCGCGTACTCATCTAAAATTTTCTTAAAATCCTGCGGTTTGCCGCCGACAAATGTACCGACACCAATGGAATAACCATCAGCTTTTGGAAAATTCCAAATGTAGCCGTTTTTCACCAAGCCAAACTCGAAATGAATTGTCGATTTATCCTTGACTTCCGCGGCCACTTCTGCTTCCAAAGCTCCTGCTAAACGGCGTTTACGATCTTTGAAGCCTAGCCATTTTGCCATTGGCCCTTTGACACCATCAGCCGCGATTAAGTAGCGACCTGTAACCGAGCCATTAGCTGTGTTAACTTGCCAGTAGTCGCTTTGAAACTCAATACCCGTTACTTCCGTATTATCTCGTAGTTCAGCTCCTTGCTTTTGCCCTTGCTGCACTAGGAAATGGTCAAAAATATCTCGTCGTACCATCCAGACTGGTTCTTTTGTAGCGATTTTTGCTTCTACGGGGTCGCCCAAATTCCAGGTAAAGCGAAGGGAGTCGGCTTTTACAGAAATTACTGGGCTAAAATCAAAGTCGAACCATTGAGCGATCGCTGGAGATACACCACCACCACAAGGTTTATATCTTGGCAGAGATTCTTTTTCCAACACTAATACTGAGCGACCTTGTTTGGCTAAATGATATGCAGCTGTTCCACCAGCTGGCCCAGCGCCGACGATGATGCAGTCGTACATATTGGATTTTTGCTCCAGAATTAGTTTATTTTCTATTGAGAGGGGCAATTTAGGAATTGTTCCTACAATAATTATTCATGTCTAGTTACTTACTCGATCAATTTTTCTAAGATTTATGCAATCACTAAGAAATGATAAAGGCTGAAGAATTTATCCATTATCCTTCAGCCTTTATGCTTAAGACTTGAGACTTTAAACAGTCGTGATGTCTTTTTCTTTTTCTGCCAACAACGAGTCTATTTTGGCAGTATACTCATTTGTCAGTTTTTGCAAGTTGTCTTGTTGGTCTTTTGATTCATCTTTGGAGATTTCAGAGGCTTTCTCCTGTTTGCGAATGGCGTCTATGGCATCGCGGCGAATGTTGCGAATAGCAACACGACCCTCTTCAGCATACTTGGATGCCATTTTGACGAATTCTTTACGGCGTTCGCTCGTTAAGGGCGGAATATTCAACCGGATTACAGAACCGTCGTTACTGGGTGTTAAACCCACATCTGAGAGGGAAATAGCCTTCTCAATGATGTTTAGGGTGTTGCGCTCGTAGGGTTGAATTAAGATCGTCGTAGCATCTGGCGTGCTAATGTTTGCCAGTGATTTCAAGGAAGTAGGCGAACCGTAATAGTCCACCAACACCTTATCTAATAGACTCGCATTGGCGCGACCAGTGCGAATCGAGTTAAAAGCTCGTTGAGTTGCCTCAACGGTTTTTTGCATCGTACTTTCAGCTTCAGCTAATTTCACAAGAACCTCCCACAAGGGTGCCGATGGATTCTCCCAAGACTGCTCGGTGGATATTTCCTCGCACCGTTAGGTCAAATACCAGAATTGGGATATTATTTTCTTTACACAAGGCGATCGCAGTACTATCCATCACCCGCAAATCTTGGGCTAAAACGTGCGCGTAGGTTAAGCTATTGTAACGCTTGGCGTCAGGATAAATATGAGGATCGGCATCATATACTCCATCTACTTTGGTGGCTTTAAAAATCACCTCAGCATCGATTTCTGCGGCTCTTAATGCCGCAGTCGTATCTGTAGTAAAAAAGGGATTTCCAGAACCAGCACCAAAAATTACCACCCGTCCTTTTTCAAGATGACGGATGGCACGACGACGAATATATGGTTCTGCTAATTCTTGCATAGCGATCGCGGTTTGCACCCGCGTCTGTACTCCTATGTGTTCTAGCGAATCTTGCAGCGTCATGGCATTCATTACCGTGGCAATCATCCCGATATAGTCAGCTGTTGCCCTGTCCATCCCCGCCGACGCTGCTTTGACGCCACGAAAAATATTGCCGCCGCCAACAACTATGGCGATTTGAGTACCAGTGGCTATCACTTCTGCTAATTCTTGTGCTATTCCTTTGACCACTTCTGGATCAATGCCATAGCCCATGTTTCCCATTAAGGCTTCACCGCTCAGTTTGAGTAAAACCCGTCGGTAATTCGTTCCCATGAAGTTACGCTTTATCAAAAAAGTTGCAATTGCCTCCAATTTAAGATAACAGTTACAGGGACTATCTATGTCTAGTTACGCCAAATCAATGTAGTCCCAACTGGTTCTGTTTGTGGTATGGCTATTTCTTCGCCTTTAAACAGAGAAGCGATCGCAGTTCTCAAATAATCCTCTCCCACTGATAATGGATCTTGGGGATGATTATCAATTTTACCTTTGTAACGGACTATACCATTTGTGTCTATAAGAAAGGCTGTTGGTGTTTTTGTTGCGCCGAAACTACCCGTCACATCTTGCGTTGAGTCCCACAGGTAGGGGAAGTTCAACTGGTGACGTAGGGCAAAAGCTTTCATATTTTCAAAGCTTGACCTAGTGTCGTAGTCAACATTACTACCATTCAGTCCAATTAGTGTGAAGCCTTTTGGGGCAAATTCGGCTTGAATGTTTTTTAGTCTGCCTAAATACCGATCGACATAAGGGCAGTGATTACACATAGAAATAACGCCGACTGCTCGGAACTTCTCAAGATAGCGCCTGAGATGGTGTACTTGACCATCAATTCCTGGCAATTCAAAATCTGGTGCGTAGCTCCCAACGGGAGTATCAATTGTTTCTAGTAGATTCATGATTTCTGGCTCGCAGAACTAGGAACAAGAAAAATATTGTTAAATTCAGCGTCAGTTTCCAGTTGCAAACCACCCCTTAGCCGATGCCTCATATTCGCCAATCTTATAGACCAAATTTGCGATCGTAAATTGTGAAACTACTGAATCTAGCACTGATGCTAATTCGCTCACATCTAAAAAATAGCCCAAATATTACTCACATTAGAAACGTTATGATTTTTAATACTGACATAATCTCAGTTGTGAGTAAATTACCTCTATCAATAAGATGAAAACTCTCTATACTGGATAAAACTATTAGCTTAGAAGCTTTTGTGGTATATGTATAGGCTATCACTAGAGCCAAGGATTTATTTTGAAAATCTGATAAATTTTCTGCAAATTCAAAACAATTTTATTTGTACTTTGCTGCTAAAAAGCTTTTAGCATTCTTTACATCAAATTTACCATGACAACCTCAAGTTCAAAAACAGCACTTAACTCTACAAAAACCTGGATTTGGCAAGATTTTCCGATCTGTTACCAAACCCAAGGAACTACTGGGCCAGCTGTTGTCCTGGTGCATGGATTTGGTGCTTCTTGGTGGCACTGGCGAAAAAATATTCCGGTATTAGCGGAAAATTGCCGTGTTTATACTATTGATTTAATTGGTTTTGGCGCTTCTGCAAAACCTCAACCTGGTGAAAAAATTAACTACACACTAGAAACCTGGGGACAGCAAGTAGCAGATTTTTGCCGTGAAGTTGTCGGTGAGCCAGCTTTTTTAGTGGGAAATTCCATTGGTTGTATTGTCGCCATGCAAGCAGCAGTCAGCAACCCAGATATTGCCTTGGGAGTTGCTTTACTCAACTGTTCTTTACGGCTGTTGCACGATCGCAAACGGGAAACTTTACCTTTATCTCGTCGTTACGGAGCGCCTTTACTGCAACGCCTGTTATCTATCAAACCAGTTGGTGATTTCTTTTTCAATCAACTCGCCAAACCGAAAACGGTACGGAAAATTCTGCTGCAAGCTTATGCAAATGCTGAGATGGTGACAGATGAGTTGGTAGATATTCTCACTTCACCTGCAAGCGATCCGGGGGCTGGGGCTGTGTTTCTTGCCTTTACTTCTTATTCTACAGGGCCATTACCAGAAGACCTTTTGCCATTGTTACAGTGTCCGGCGATTATCTTGTGGGGAACAGCCGATCCGTGGGAACCAATTAAATTAGGAAGAGAATTAGCTAACTTTGGGCAAGTAGAAAAGTTTATTCCTTTAGAGGGAGTTGGGCATTGTCCGCAGGATGAAGCGCCGGAGTTAGTCAATCCGATTTTACTCGATTGGATTTTGGAGCGATCGCGGTAATAGACTATTTTGATGCGATCGTTTTCAATGCTGGGGAAAAGCAAACTATTGCTGGTTAGTCTTTATACAATCGCGAAAAAGATGCTTCCCAAGATAATCTGAAGCTTTGGTCATAAATGTGAATTCTTGTTAACTGGTTCAGATGAATGTGATTTAATCGTTTCGGATACTACCATCAGTCCAAATAGTGTTCTGATAAATATTACCTTCGAGCCAAGTACACTCGATATTAGCTCCAGTCAGGTTGGTGTTAGTTAAGTTGCTGTTGACGATTTCGGCAGATCGCAAATTTGCATACGTCAGAGCGGCTCCAGTCAGATCAACTCTATATAGACTAGCTCTAACCAAGATAGCTCCACTCAAGTTAGCCCCACTGAGATTAGCTCCATCCAAACAAACCGAATTGAAAACAGTTCTACTCAAATTAGCCCTGCTCAAATTAAAGTTTTCCATGTAGGAGTCAGACAGATCGAGTCCACTGAATTTGACTCCACTCAGGTCAGGAATAAAACTAACACAGTAAATATCACCACCGATATACAATTCATACCCAGTGAAATCTCTAACCCCAGTAGCGTAGAGTTCGAGTATCTCCCCATTCTTAAGCAATGGTTTGCTTACACTCATAGTGCGTTTTTTACTCGATTGGATTTTATCTCAGCAGAATACTTATATATCAGTGCATTAGACGTAGGTTGGGTGGAGCGGAGCGCAACCCAACTGATTATCAGGATGTTGGGTTACGCAAAGCCTCCACCCAACCTACAATTTTTTTGCAACATTTTTAGCTAACGAAACCATTCTTCAGCAGTCATTTTCCAAATAATATTACCTCTGATTTACGTCCAAGAACTTTTAACTACTTCTCCTTATCTTCATCTAGTGCTTTTTGGATAGCTTGGCGACAAAATTCAGGAGGGTCGTCTTTAGCCTTTATCTCTTCCTTCATTTCCTTGGTGACACGGAAACTCAATTGTTCAGTTAATTCCTTGCTTGGTTGGTTTCCAAAATTTTCAGGTTTACCCTTGCGGTCAGGCATTGTTTAGAAAAGTAAATATAGCTTGAAGTCGATGAAACCATCGGGTTAGAGTTTTTGATCGGTGAGTACTTGCCTGGAAAACTTGTAACTCACCGATACCACTTTTACAAATGGGTAACTCTATTTTATGTTCACAAGGTCAGAACTCGAAATCAAAACCACTGCTGAGCTGAGAGACTTGTGTAGGCGTTACGGATTGAAGCCTACTGGGAACGGAGGGTACAAGACCAGTTGGATTGTTACCTTGATGGCATTTCCACAGATAGCACTGGCTCAAATAAGGCAAGGAAGAGGGTTGAAGTCACCAGGCTTTAGCGTTATTCAATTCCTTGAAGGGGTGGTAGATGAGATGAATTCACCCACTGATGAGCAAGCGGCACTGATTAAGCTGACAATGGAAGGCAAAGCGATGAGCTACCCTGACAGATACGATCAAGAGAGCTTGCTTAACTTGCACAAGGCTAAGATGTATCTTGAAATGGCGATCGGACTGCTAAACCAGTAAATCAGTTTTGAGGGTTTGTAGTAAGCACTTTAGTGCTTAGAAAATAAGAAGGACTAAAGTCCTTACTACAAACTTCCTTACCCGTATTGGACTCAACCCACTAACTCTATATTTATTAACTAACAAGAAATTTTTGGCACTATCTCTTATTGGCTCAATTAGGAATAGCACTCAAGGCAATTACTAATTCAAAACTAACTGAGTTAAAAAGAAGGTAAGGCCTGCACTACCCAAAGGAACTGTCAAATTGTCAATACCTAAAAATGAAACAGCTTCTAAAGCCGTAGCTATAACTGCCACTATCAGTGATATCGCCCAAGTTTGCCAACTGTTTCCTTGAGTTCCAACTAAAATCAAACTACTGACGACATAGCTAACGAGCATCATAGTTAGGGAGCCTTCCCAACTTTTTTCTGTCCCAAAAACTTTATACTTATGTTTACCAAAGCGTTGCCCAATTAAGGCAGCTAATCCATCTCCCCAAGTCATCACCAAAATTCCGAGTGCTGCGTACTGGGGTTGTTGTAAATACCAGAACCAGGCAACTAAAATACCGAAACTGACAGAGTAAAAAAATGTTCCTAAGCTTTGCCGTCCAACGCTATTAATACCAGGAAGAATTGGTAATCGGTAGGATAATAAGGTGATTGCACTCGCTAAAATAGAAGCTGTAATCCCTACACTGGCGGGAATATCTAGCCACCAAGCGATTAAAATCACGTTACCAGTGCCAATATGAACTATCTTCCGCACGATTTCTGGCTTGTCAGCAAAGCGGTTTACCACCCCTGCAATTACGAGTATGAGTAACACCCAGATTGCAGCCGACGCAATTTTCAGCCAGAAAACCGGAATTGAGGTGAAGTCAGAAAATGTAATTAACAAAGATGCGACAAATGAAAAGTTTTACCCTTGTTACTAATTTATAAGATTTGGGTAGCTGCAATGAAATTATTATTTATTTGGCTGATTCGGGGGTACCGAATGTTTATCTCGCCCTTGTTTCTCCCGACTTGCCGCTTTCAACCAACTTGTTCGATGTATGCTATTGAAGCTATTGAGCGATTTGGAGTGTTGCGTGGTAGCTGGATGGCAACTCGGCGGATTTTGCGCTGTCATCCGTTTCATCCAGGTGGTTACGATCCAGTGCCAGAGGTGGTGGAAAAGGTGAAGGAGGAGTAGTTTTGTGTAAATGGTGGGGAATTGAGGATTGGAGTTTAAACGCAAAGGGGCGCAAAGGGAAGCGCAGAGGGACGCAGAGAATGAGAGGAGGGGTAAATTATTTAGAGGATGTGTTTGTGAGTATAGGTATTTGGGGAGATGTCAATAGATAAGGTTGTCATCTAGCGTGGGGAGGTTGAATGATTTAATTTAGATTTACGATGATTAATCCTACTGCGATTTCTATACCCGAACCACAAATTCCTACTCCTGGCCCGAGTCCGCTACCTAGCCCCAATCCTGAGCCGAATCCGCTACCTAGTCCTGAACCTGTACCGGGGCCAGCGATTCCTCAACCCTTACCGGGGCCTGTACCAGAACCAGTACCTGCTCCCATTCCTCAGACGGTTCCAGGGCCAATTCCCCAAACCATACCGGAACCTGTTTAGATTACCTTGGTAATGTAATCCAAAATCTCAAATCTAAAATCCAAAATGCTAAGAGCCGGAATTGTCGGACTTCCCAACGTCGGAAAATCTACTTTATTTAATGCTGTAGTTGCTAATGCCAAAGCTGAAGCAGCTAACTTTCCTTTTTGCACGATTGAACCGAATGTCGGCGTTGTCGCAGTACCGGATGAACGGTTAAATGTTCTTGCTAAAATTGCCAGTTCAGCACAAATTATCCCAGCGCGGGTTGAATTTGTAGATATCGCCGGTTTAGTTAAAGGCGCAAGTCAGGGTGAGGGACTGGGAAATCAATTCCTGTCCCACATCCGGGAAGTTGATGCGATCGTCCATGTGGTACGTTGTTTTGAGAATGACGATATTATCCACGTTGCTGGTTCTGTTGACCCAGCGCGAGATATTGAAATCATTAATATAGAACTGGGTTTATCAGATTTAGCACAAATTGAACGGCGAATTGACCGTACTCGTAAACTAGCTCGTACCAGCAAAGATGCACAGTTTGAAATCACAGTCTTAGAAAAATTAGTTGCGGCTTTAAATGAAGGGAAATCGGTGCGTCAGGTAAGCTTGAATGAAGAAGAAACAGTAATTATTAAAGGATTAGAACTGCTCACTTATAAACCGATTATTTACGCCGCCAATGTATCTGAGGATGAGTTGGCAACTGGTAATCATTTTGTGGAAACAGTGCGGCAAATTGCAGCAACTGAAAATGCCCAAGTTGTGATAGTTTCGGCTCAAGTTGAAGCTGAATTAGTGGAATTACCAGAGGAAGATAAAGCTGATTTCCTGGCGTCTTTGGGTGTGGAAGAAGGCGGTTTGAAATCATTGATTAGGGCAACTTACACGCTTCTAGGCTTGCGGACATATTTCACTTGCGGCCCCAAAGAAACCCGCGCTTGGACAATTAATGCGGGAATGTCTGCACCTCAAGCTGCTGGTGTAATCCACAGTGATTTTGAGCGGGGATTTATTCGCGCTGAAACTGTCGCTTATAAAGATTTGGTAACAACTGGTTCGATGAATGCCGCGAAGGAAAAAGGGTTGGTTCGCAGTGAAGGGAAAGAGTATGTCGTGCAAGAAGGGGATGTAATGTTGTTCCGATTTAATGTGTAGATGTAGTTAATCAGTGACCGTTATCGATAAGATAATGGTCAACTTAGATTAAGTTGTGTAGGCTTTGCCCGCCGTAGGCATCGCACTCTAAACCTTGACAAAATGCTCAATATATGCATTTCATTTTAAGGAAGTTGCGAGGCGATCGCAAATAAACCAGCAATCCTTCCACCCATAATATAGCCAAGCTGTGAGTATCGGTAAAATGAGCCTGTTAACGGATGCTCAATCATATCAAATCCTACCAATTTGCACTCGCTTAACAAAGCAGCACTTTGTACTCACAACCAACAGTATACTTACATACTTATTTGATTTATGATAGTACTTTATGCAAAGAAAGCAATAATTCGTGGACAGTATAGGGCTTTGACAAAAACGTATTGACACCAATAGCTGCTACTGCACTGAGCTTCTTATCGGACATAAGTCCACTGCTGGCAATAATTTTGACTTGGGGGTTGATTTTTTGCAAGGTACGTATGGCTGTTAAACCATCCAGTGAGGGCAGCATAATATCCATGAGGACGGCACTAATTTTGTCTCTATTTTGAGCATATAGCGCGATCGCCTCAATGCCATCACTAGCCACTAAGATTTTGTAGTTGTGAGCTTCTAGTGATATTATCGTAATCTCTTGAATGGCCGCTTCATCATCCACAACCAAAATCAATTCTCCATGCCCTGTCTGTGGCGGTAAATTTTCGGGGCTGCGTGTTTCTATTCCCCCCACTGCTGGCAAGTAAACCTGAAAGCTAGTGCCACTTTCGAGTTCACTATACACGTTCACAAAACCTCCGTGACTTTTAACAATTCCCAATACTGTGGAAAGTCCTAAACCAGTGCCCTGTCCGACATCTTTTGTAGTGAAGAATGGCTCGAAAATTCTATCTAGCATTTGTTTTGGAATCCCAACTCCAGTATCGGAGACAGTAATCACTATGTAAGGCCCCTCTTTGGCTTCTAGGTTCATGCGGGCATAATTTGCGTCAATCAACATATTTTCGGCAGAGATACTCAAAGTACCACCATTGGACATAGCATCGCGGGCGTTAACGCAGAGGTTCATCAGAACTTGATGCAGTTGAGTACTATCTCCAGAAACCATCCACAAATCTTGCGGTAAATTAGTACTGATTTCTATCGATTTGGGAAATGTCTCTTTAAGAATCTTGGCAGTTTCCATAATTATATGTCTGAGTTGCAAAGTGATGTGCTTCCCTTCTACACCCCGTGCAAAGGACAGTACCTGTTTGACTAAATCAGCACCGCGTCTAGCGTTAATTTCTAAAATTTCTAGTAGATGACGAGTCCGCTCATCTGCATTAGGAAATTTCAGCGGCAGCAGTTGCGCTCCTGCCAAAATCGGTGTCAGGATGTTGTTGAGGTCATGAGCAATACCACTTGCTAAAGTGCCAATACTTTCCAGGCGTTGAGCGCGAAACAACTGGGCTTCTAGGTGCTTTTTCTCGGTAATATCTGTGTCAACGGTGAGAATTGATTTGGGTTTTCCTTGTTCATCGCATACCAGAGTCCAGCGACTAGCCACAAGGACTTCTTTGTTCATTTTAGTAAGTTTTGTTAATTCGCCCTGCCACTTACCTTTACTAATAGCTTGTAATAGAGCTGCTTCAATTTCTGGTGAAGGTTCGTCATACAAAAGCTCACTAGCATTTTTACCCCAAGCCTCTGTAGCTTGCCAACCGTAAAGTGTTTCTGCACCTTTATTCCAAAAGATAATTTGATTGTTTAAATCTCGGACGCAAATAGCATCTGTGGTGACATCTAGTAATGCTGCTTGTTCGCGAATTTTTTCTTCTGCTAGCTTGCGATCGCGCAGCGCAGCTTGTCGTTCGCTAATATCTATACTGGCGCATGTCACTCCAACAATTTCTTGGGTTTGATTCCGTAGTGGCTCGACGGTTAAATCGTAATATCGCGTTGTATCTTTGATGGTAATTGATACTTCTTCTCGCGTTCCAATGCCTGTAGTCAGCACTCCACGTTTAATTGCGATCAGATGTTGAGCATCTTCTACTGGGACGATATCTAAGTCTTGCTTGCCCAATATTTTCTCAACTGTCAATCCAGATGGGGGATTGTAAACCCAGGTGTACCGTAAATCTCTATCTTGGTTGTAGACAAAGATTGGAGAGCTTTTAAGAGCAACCCGAAATCGCTCCTCGCTCTGCCGCAGTGCGTTGTCTGCCCGTTGGCGTTCGATGGCATAACGCATAGATCGCACCAGCAAGTCACCAGTTACTTGTCCCTTGACTAAATAATCTTGCGCTCCTTGTTGCATTGCTCTAGTTGCCAGCGTTTCATCATTTATACCCGTCAGCACAATGATTGGAGTCGCTTTTGCCTGATTGTGAGCAATAACAAAGGTTTGTAATCCCTGGCTATCTGGCAGCGAGAGGTCTAATAAAATCACATCAAAAGTTTCGTTTGTTAGGTAGTTGACTGCTTCATAAAGCCGTTCAACGGGCATCAACTCAACTACAACTGTGGTAACTTCCTTAAATAACTCTTGTAACAATAAGACATCACCAGGGTTGTCTTCTACTAACAAAACTTTAATAATATTTTCACCTGCCATTTCCACTACTCCGGTGGCAGTTTTACGATCGCAAACCAGAAATTTTCTATTGATTGGACAATTTTAACGAACTGATCGAAATCTACTGGCTTGGTTATATAACAGTTGGCAAAAAGGTTATAGGCTTTGAGGATATCTTCTTCAGCTTGGGAAGTAGTCAAAACTACTACAGGAATTCGTTTGAGGTTTTCATCTCCTTTTATTTCTGCTAATACCTCTCGTCCATCTTTTTTCGGAAGGTTAAAATCGAGCAGCACAATATCTGGATGAGGTAATTTAGCATATTTTCCCTGTTTTCGCAAGTATGCCATTGCCTCTACACCATCCTCGACTACGTTTAAGTGAATTGAGATTTTACTATCTTCTAGGGCGATGCGTGTAAGTTGGACATCGCCAGGATTATCCTCTACTAACAAAACCTCAATAGGCATAATCGCTGTTATGGTGTTTACCATTGCTTACCTACTTTATCTGGAATTGTGAAGTAGAAAGTCGAGCCTTGACCCGGTTTCGACTCAACCCAGATCCGGCCGCCGTGGCGTTCGATAATTTTCTTACAAATTGCCAGACCAATTCCAGTACCTGGATACTTGTCTCTGCCGTGCAAGCGCTGAAAAATTATAAAAATACGTTCGGTATATTGGGATTCCAAACCAATCCCATTATCACGCACAAAGAACAACCATTCATCCTCCGACGGGATAAAATTTAAATTTTTTCCATTTATATTGACATCTCTCTTACTTACGCCAATGTGAATTCGTGGCTGTTGACGATCGCAAAATTTGATCGCGTTGGCAATCAGGTTTTGAAATACTTGTGTCAATTGGGTAGCATCAGCCATCACTTGAGGTAGAGTATCGTAAGTGACAACTGCTTTTCTATCTGCGATCGCAACTTGAAGATTAGCAAGCACCTGTTCTAAGACAACATTACAATCAACTGGCACAAAAGGCTGTCCACGGGTACTGACGCGGGAATAGTTTAACAAATCGTTGATTAGGGTCTGCATCCGACTGGCCCCATCTACTGCGTATGTAATAAACTGATCCGCACTGGCATCCAGTTTGTTTTTGTATCTCCGCTCCAGCAGTTGTAAATAACTAGTTACCATCCGCAACGGCTCTTGCAAATCATGGGAAGTTACGTAGGCAAACTGTTCTAATTCTGCATTAGAACGAGTAAGTTCCTGACTTTGCTGGGTTTCTTTTTCTAATAGTTGTGCCTGAGATAAAGCAATTCCAATTTGGTTCGCTAATTGCTGTAACAAATCCATCTCAAACTGATTCCACTGTCGAGGTGCGCTACACTGATGAGCTAGCAATAAACCCCAAATATCGTCCCTGATAAGAATCGGCACTACCAGATTAGCCCTGACAGCAAACTGCTGAAGAAATTCTCGATGGCATGGTTGGATATGAGCAGCTTCAATGTCTTCAAGGGCACTTACTCTTCCCTGGCGATATCTCTCTATATATTCTTCTTTAAAGCAGGAGTCAAAAATATTTTCTCCTAGAATTACCGGCCAACCAGGCAGGACTGCTTCTTGTACGACTGTTCCCGAACCGTCAGGTTCCAGTCGAAAAATTAACACCCGGTCAGCTTGTAGTAGTTTTTGTACCTCTGTGACAGTGGTTTGAAGAATTTCATCTATTTGTAAAGAGTCTCGAATTTTGAGAGTTATTTCGGCAAATAGTTGCGATCGCAGATTTTGCCGCTTTAATTCTTCATCTGCTCGCTTGCGATTTGTAATATCAGTATAAGAACCGACCATCCGCACTATATCACCCAATGCGTCCCAAAGTGCCTGTCCTCGATCTAGAATCCATTTATAGCTGCCGTCTTGGCACTGGACTCGATATTCACAGACGTAAAACGGTGTTTTCTTGGCAAAGTGGTCTTGGAAAGCCTGAAGTACCCAATCTCGCTCATCGGGATGGATTCGTTTTGTCCATTCATCCCAACGGTTGGAAACTTCGTAGTCTTTATAGCCGAGCATTTCCTTCCATCGAGTTGAGAAGAACACTTCATTAGTCTTGAGGTTCCAATCCCAAATACCATCATTATTACCATGTAATGCTAATTGCCAACGTTCTTCACTTTCTCGTAGTGCTTCTGCTGTTTTCCGTCGTTCAGTAACATCTTGAAGATATACAGACAAGCCGTCTTTTGCCGGATAAGCGTGAACTTTAAGCCACTGCTGCTGTGGCAGATACAACTCCTCAAATTCGACACTAACCTGTTCTAAGATTGCCCTGCGATATTCACAATCAAATCTTGTGTCGATAATTTCTGGAAACACCTCCCAAATGTTTCTACCCAAAAGCTCATTGTGAGTTTTTTGCAACAGCCGTTCTGCTTGACCATTAATATAGGTGAATTGCCACTTTTGATCCAGGGCAAAAAAACCATCAGTGATACTTTCGAGAAGATTGGTGATGCGGGTTTTGGCTGCTTCAGACTGGGCGCGGGCTGCTTGCTCGTGTGCCACTAGTTTCTCTGTAACTTTAGAGACCTCACTTATATGACGCCTGAGTTCAAGTTGGTCGATTACCAGGCGACTCAAACCCACAAACGCCTCCACTTGTTTTTGGCTTAGTTGTCGTGGAACTTGGTCAATTGCACACAGAGTTCCCAACATATCTCCCTTCGGAGTAATTAAGGGTACACCTGCATAAAACCGTATATATGGATAGCCAGTTACTACCGGATTACTTGCCAACTTCTCATCAGCTAGGGTATCAGGAACCACCACAACATTACGCTGCTCTTGGCAAAGATAAGATAATCCAATAGTCCGGGGCATTTCTGATACATCTAAACCTATTTTTGCCTTAAACCATTGACGGTTTTCATCAATAAAATTGACCAAGGAAATGGGAGTGCCACAAATAAAGGCCGCTAACTGAGCAAGATTGTCATAGGCTTCTTCGGGTTCTGTGTCAAGAATTTGATACTGGCGGAGGGCTTCTAACCTCGCTACTTCTGTATCAATATGTCTAGGTTTCATTAACTTTTTTTAATAAATCTCAATGTGATATCGAGTCGTCAGCGTGATTATCTTAAAAAGAGCTTAACGTTTTTTAATAATTGTTAGCCCTTTCCTCACCTTTGGCTGTTCAGCGGTTCTTAAAGGATGTTTGAAAAATATTTTTCATCACATCTAAGCCTTAGAAAACTAACTCTCTCAGTCCTCTTCCCCTACAAGAGAATGGCTGTTTCAAAGCCTCTCTCCGTTTCGGGGAGAAGTTTGGAGAGGGGTTTTGAGTATACTTTACAACTTTTCAAACAAGCTCTTATCAGCCACTGCCTGTTTATGCCGCAAAGTTATTGTGTAGGCGTAGCTCGTCGTAGACATCGCCCTAATCCTAGTGTAGAGAAGTTTAGGACTGAGGACTAAACCATTCTAGGTCGATGCGATCGTCTTCTACTGTCTTGGGATTCTCAGGAAAACTGGCTTATACATTAATACGAAATTTATCTGCATAGCATTAATTAGCTCAAATATCAGCATAGATGCACAGAGGCTGATTGTGAGATATCGCTCTAGTATTTCCACTATATGGCTAGGGTATCCTCAATTAGCTCATCAGTCTACTGCAAATGTATAAATAAACTCCGCTAAAAAACAGCAGTAGTAATATGGTAGTCGCGCAAGTGTATCAAATTGACAGACAGCAGCGAGTAGCCTAAAGTATCTTTTTTACTAAACTTTTTAAGTGATTCAGCTTAAATTACGTATTTATACGGCTAAAGAATAGCTCAATTTTTGAGTTGTGGTGATTTTGCTGAGGTTGAATTTTTGCTCAAGAATTACACTCTTGTTGCAGTAAATCTGCTTAATCCTATTTAATCCCTTTACGAACAGGATAAGAAATCAAACTTTTTGACTATCTATATTTACTGAAACACTGTTGAATCCATCGAATCAAATAAATCCAAAGACTAAGTATTAAAAAATGGTTAAGTTTTGAGATTAGCCAATACTCAATAGTTTGAATAGCCAAAAATTTTATTCTGAAAACATTGAAAAACTCAAATCAAAAAAGTATCAAGATCTCCCTAATGAGATTCAAAAAAAAGGCCAGAATTCTGGGCATGTTTTTGTTATTTTCAACAATTTTATACAAAATTGTATTTATTAAATTATCTGCGATCGCTCTAGGCATAGATAGGCAAAACAATATTGATTTAATCGCTAATCATAACAGCTCGTTAATCAAGTCTGATAAAAAAATAAATAACTTTCAAGGCAAAGAATTGTTAAAAGAGGCTTTAAGAAAGTCTAATTCTAACCTAGAAAAACCAAGACAGTTACGCAAATTCACCATTGCTGACGTTATCCCGATTGAAGAATACAAAGAAAAGCCTCCCCAGCTACCTGAAGAAGATCGAGAAAAGCCTCAACCAAATACAATTCAACCATCAAATTCAAATCCATTAAAACCATACACACCCCGGCAACAAATATTAATAGAAAAACTACGTCGAACAAAAAAGCAACCACAGGCAATCCAAAAAACAATAATTCTTGATGCTCTAACATTTAGTGCCGATAAGTATCCTTGGATTGTTAACCCTACAGATAACCTTACTTTTTCCACAGAATTATTTAAGCCAAATAAAAATGAAAATTATATAGATACGGATATAAGAGTAAGATTTTCTGGAGAGAATCAGATTATCGATAAGTTTACTTATGCAAAATTTCCCAAGACTGACCAGTTTTACTGGGTTTTAGATGGCAATAGAATAGTAGTTGAAACGAAAGGCTCCCAAGCCGGTATCATCTATCAAGGAAGACAAACTCATACTTATATCACCCAAAATGTTACTTCACAACAGGCATTTTGGGGATTGCAAACTCTGTTCGCTATACCTGCAGATTTTCAGAATTTATTTGGAGACGTTGATACTCAGAATTTTTCCATAACCTCAATAGTTGGACAATTGGTAAATCTTGAAGGGATACCTGCTGGCAGAGTTACCATTAATAGTGGAATTGACTCAAATAATCCTAATGTCACAGTTTTAAGAAATCCTATTCCAGCTATTGGTAGTGGTTCTACTTTGAGTATCAATGGTGGACAAGCTTTGTTTCAAGCTTTAGATGCTGTCAATGCCCCCAAAATTTTGCAAGGCTTTCCAACGACGAATATACAACCTTTACTAGATGATGGAAATGTCAAACTCAAAATAGGCGAAATCATTCCTAATAGTGCCCTAGAAGCTACTGGTATCTCCTGGGGAAATATCTTGACAGGAAAAGGTTTTGGTTTTAATGCTCCTATCTCTTCCTTACCAGGTATTAAGGTTGCTCAACTTGGCAAATTTGATAACTATGATTTATTAAATGTAGCAGTCAATCCTTTTCTTTCTCAATCGGAGAAAGACTTTCATTATTTTAACTCTTTACAGTGGGTATCTTTAGGAAGAAGAGAACCAGTATTTGAGACTTTATCTCAAACTCAAGATAGTTCAGATTGGCATAGGCTATATGTTAGCCGTCCTCATAATCGTAGTTTAATTCAATACGACCCAGTTGCAGTTAAGGCTACTTATTCTAATATTTTTTCTGCTCCAGGATTATCTCTAACAGCTAAATTCAGCGATACTAGTCTTGATGCTATTCAATCAGTAAATTCTACATTAGGTTTATTATTAGGTGAAGTTTTTGAAGCTATTAAAATTGATAATATTCAACAAGGTATACAAGAAGCTAGACAAAAATTCAAGGACGGAGAAGGCTTTAATTCTTTACATACAACTGCTACATCTGAACAAAGAAGACAAATCAATAACAGGCTGAATCGCACTTTATCTTATGCTAATGCATCTAGTGGACTAGAGCAGGTATCTGGAACTTACACATTTCCTAGTCAAGTCACTCCTCAAAACTCTAGTATTTTACAAATAAGAACGGGAAACCACAAACGAGCAGTTCAATTTCTTGGAAGAGATATTTCTATTTTAAAGGAAGGCAATACATTCTTTTCTGATTTAAGGCTCTCTAATAAAACTTTTGGACCTCTGACTTACATTGGTATTCCAATTCCTTTAAATGATACTTCCATTAATCCTATTAATCAATCATCTGCTGCCGAAGTAATTTTGACAAGTCCCCAAGGACAACAATTTGTACAAAAATTTAATTCCTCAGATTCGACAATAGTACCAATTGAAGCGCGAGCAGCCGATTTAGCATTCGATTATATGGAACTCACTAGAGTTGACAAAATTGGTGTTAGTTTTAATAGTTTTAACGGTTATCTCTCATTACCAACAGTTGAATTATTAGCAGCAGGTTCTTCTGGAAATTTTAATTATAGTGCTAATGTAGGAACATGGTTGAATATAGATGCTAACTCAGCTCCAGGCGTTTCCAATAATAATTTAGGAATGGAAGAACCAACCTTAGGTTTCTATACTAATATACTTCTTAACTATATTAAAACTGATGTGCGGTTAAATTCAGCCAAAAGGCCTGTAGCTATTAACACTCACGTACCATTTTTGAGAGTTGATTGGAATAGTGCTTCTAATAAAAATAATCCTTTTTCTACTTATTTAAGTTATTTATATCAGCATCAAGAAAGAAATTTTGGTTTTACTTTAGCTCCTGGTATCGCTTTTGTTGAGAATAATAGCAATGGTGAATTTCTAGGTCTTTTTAATGGAGAATTTAGTACTAGTCATGGTTTGAACCTCAAGACTAATTTAGAGATGGGTAAAGAGTTTTTCTTTCAATTTCAGGGTTTACACAAAGTTAGCAAAAATCTCTCTGCTGGCATTTATTTTAAAAATTATGCTATTAATAATATAGGTTTGAGCAACCGAGTTTCTGGCTTCAATTATGGAGTTATTCTCAGACATAATTTTCCAGATAATAGTGTGTTTATAGAAACTCAAATCGGTACAGGCGAGAATGGATTTGACCTACAGCTTCAAGGTGGTTATAGATTTTGATGGCATCGTAAAATATCCCCGACTTCTCAAAGAAATCGGGGATATAAGCTTTTAATTTGTCAATTTTGTTTAATCTAAACCATTTAAGCCATTATTACCACCGACCGCTCGGATTACAGTTGTTAAATCTTCAACAGAAGTAGTATTTTTTAATAAGTTTGCTGTTGTATCAATAAATGGGTTTGGGTTAGAGAGTGTAGTAGTTTGAACTAATCCTGGGCTTATAGTCAAACTAGTTATTGTTTCGTCATTTCCACCTGCGATACCTCCATAAGTAGGAGAAATTGTTACACCTCCGTTAAAGTAAGAGCCAGAAGGTAAAGTTACCTCGCCACTGACACTGAGAAAAGTGCCAGAAGGTCTAATAAGAGTAACAGCACCACGAGCAGTAGCTTGTTGTGCGTTTGCTGGTGCGGCTAAAAAGTTTCCTACACTTATTAAGCCTAATAAACAGATACTTCCCCGAAGACTTATAGATAATTTTTGGGATAAGCTATTCATGTTTTATAAACTCCTCATATTCTTCGCCTTAGCTTGTTTCCAGATTTTGCTTGGAAATGCAAAATTAACCTCGACTAGCAAAAGTAGAGGCAGAACCCTTTGTTATTGGGCTTTTATTCTTTCAGTGTATAAAAATATAAAACCTTTGTTGGGAGCGTTTTGTGAAAAATGGACATTTTGAGGCTTCGTATTTTTACGCAAGCTCTCTATTCAATATTCAGTGAGAGTTTCAGGGTTTATATTGATATCACTAAAGCTATGTAAAAGATTGATGAGGAGTTAGATGGCAATTCAATAAAGGACTAAAATCCTAGTTTTCAGTAGGGGCAATTCATGAATTGCCTTTACTGAGTTTAAACGTAAAACCTTTTAAAACCTCGCTTCCAGTCTCTAGCTGGAAATGCTTGTCATTGCGGCTCTACCTCAAGACTTGAGGTGGACAAAATGTGCCTTTCCAGTCAAGAGATTAGGAACGAGATAATGTCTCAAAGCATTCTTGCTTACTAGCTTTCACGTTTAGTTGACACCAATAGACTTCTTGCATAAGTCGGGAAAAGGGGAAGGTGGGGTCCCAAGAAGGGGATAAAGGGCAGAGGGGAAAAGATTCTGTATTGTCCCTTTCCCCTTTAACCTTTACCCTTTTCCCTAAGAGTGCAAAAAGCACAAATGCCAAGAGGTCTAATGACTCCAGCTATGCGTATCTGCGAAAGACCCATACAACAAAATTCCCGACTTTTTGAATAAGTCGGGAATCTGAGCCACAAAATAAATATAGGGAACAGATATAGCATTGCTATTTCTCCTCCCTATGATCTATTAATTTATTCAACTGTTTTGTCAGTTGTTAAAATTTTTGTAAGTACTTACAAAGCAAAAATTCAATCTACTCTAAACCACCACCAGCACCAGCTGCTCTGACAAGGGTTGCTAAATCTTCAACAGCTGTGAAAGAACCAGCAGCAATCTGTGCTGCAATAGCTGCTGAAATTGTGGTGGGAGGTGTGGTTGAAGATGTTCCAGTTGTTGGGGTTAATGTAAGACCTGTGACAGTTTCTTGGTTTGTACCCATACCAGTATCATTATTAACAACAACATCTAGTGCGGTAAAGTCTGTACCCGGAGCTGCAACCAACTCACCACTGACGCTGAGAGAAGAACCTGATGGTCTAACTATTGTAACTGCACCACGAGCAGAAGCTTGTCCTGCATTTGCTGGTGCAGCCAGGATATTACCAACGCCAACCAAACCTAGCAGACAAATGCTTCCTTTAACGATCGCAGAAATTTTCATGATTAACAAACTCCCCGTGTTGTTTTTCTTTACGTTATCAATATAACCATTGCCTGCCAGAAACATCTCAGAGATTGTACTGAAGTTTTAAAAAATTGCAGAGGTCATAAATTAAAAAAACTAATAGATGGAAGTATTGGTGTAGCTTTGAATAAAAGCTTCAAATACCTCATAAAAATCGAATTGCAGTAAGGCTTATGCCTACTAAATGCCTGTATACAAGTTGTAGTAATGATTACCAAACTTTTGTTTTTGCCAAGCCAAATCCATCAAGTCTTGTAGGTAAGCCTTTAGACTGCTTACAATGTCCCAATACCCTGTAAACACTGCTTAATAATTCGTTAAAACTTGTTAGATATCGCTATGTCATATCTTTGCTAAATCTTAAGTGCATCTTTATAGGTAATATGCTGTGGGCAACGATTTGAATCCCCAGACCGATCGCAGTTATTGTATGGATGCAATATTTTGAAAGGGCAGATAACTATACGCCAATACCATATTCCACAAAATTGAAAACGGCTATAAAATCTAGTTATAGGTTGGGTGGCTAGGGTGGTTATCTGGAAGATAGCCAAGGCGATGTCTACGACGGGCTATGCCTACGCGCAAAGCACCCAAAAATTTCTTAGGAATGTTGGCTTTCGTGCCTACACAAGTTAATTTTTGAGTCTTTGACTAAAGTTATTTAAATACAAATAGATTTTTGAAAGTTATGATGTCTGTCCTTTACCAGTAGCGAGGTAGAGAATCAGCACAGCCAAAAATTGCCTCAGCGTTACCCTCAAGCACCATTTAACTTACTATATTTATTGTCCCCCAGTTGAATGGGCTACATCTGCCTGCCTTTAGGTCATTATGGCAAAATCTAAGAAAAGCGCTACCCCCATCAATCTCAGCGATCCACAATATTATCTTAACCGAGAGTTAAGCTGGTTAGAATTTAATGCCAGGGTATTACATGAAGCCTGTGATGAGCGCACCCCACTTCTGGAACGTCTTAAGTTTTTGGGAATATTTAACTCTAATTTAGATGAGTTTTTTATGGTGCGCGTTGCTGGCTTAAAGCAACAAGTAGAGGCAAAAGTTAGCCTGTTAACTCCTGATGGTCGCACACCACAACAACAGCTAGACGATATTAGGTCTACCCTCACTCCCCATGTCAACAAGCAGCACCAACATTTTGAGCAAGTGCTTCGTCCTCTACTAGTAAATCATGGCATTCATATTCTGAATTACATAGATTTAAATCAAAAGCAGCGGACTCATCTCAACAGCTATTTTGAGGAACAAATCTTTCCAGTTTTGACTCCTCTGGCTGTCGATCCTAGTCATCCCTTTCCGTTTATTTCTAATCTCAGTCTGAATCTGGCTGTTGTGGTCAAGAATCCAGACACCGAAGAAGAATTCTTTGCCAGAATCAAAGTCCCTAGCGTTCTGCCGCGATTTTTACCCATACCGCCTGAATTAGGAGATCAGAACAGCGAAAAACCTGCCCACTGGACTGGTGTACCCTTAGAACAGGCGATCGCTCATAACTTGGAATCACTATTTCCGGGGATGAACATTCAAGAATATCATCCGTTCCGCATTACCCGTGATGCCGATTTGGTCTTAGAAGAAGATGAAGCAGATGATTTGTTGTTAGCGATCGAACAGGAATTGCGAAAACGGCGGCTGGGTGGTAGTCCAGTCCGGCTAGAAATTCAATCGCAAACTCCGGAAATAGTGCGATCGCGATTATTGCAAGATTTGGAATTAACAGAAAGTGATGTTTACGAAGTAGATGGTCTTTTGGGACTGCGGGATTTAATGTACTTTATGTCTTTGCCGTTGCCGGAACTCAAAGATCCACCACGCCAATCTGTTGTACCATTACGCCTGCAAAGGTTGAGAGAACCGAGTTTAGACCCAGATGCGCTGGAGACGGACGAAGGAAAAGACTTTTTTGCTGTAATTCGGGAAAAGGATTTACTAGTACACCATCCCTATCAATCCTTTTCGGCTACAGTTGTGCGCTTTATTACCCATGCTGCCTACGATTCGAATGTATTAGCCATCAAGATGACCCTTTACCGGACTTCTGGTGACTCACCCATCGTCAACGCCTTAATTGCCGCTGCTGAAAATGGCAAGCAAGTATCTGTACTGGTGGAATTAAAGGCGCGATTTGATGAGGAAAATAATATTTACTGGGCAAAACGACTAGAAAGAGTTGGAGTTCATGTTGTCTATGGTTTAGTTGGGCTAAAAACCCATAGTAAAACCGTCATGGTGGTACGGCGCGAAAAAGACCGGATACGTCGCTATGTACATATTGGGACTGGTAACTATAATCCTAAAACAGCACGACTGTATACAGATTTGGGATTGTTTAGTTGCCGTGAAGAATTGGGTGCTGACATTACAGATTTATTTAATTTCTTAACTGGATATTCTCTGCAAAAATCTTATCGAGAGTTGCTGGTTGCGCCTGTGAATATGCGCGATCGCTTTTTGGCATTAATTCACCGCGAAATCGAAAATGTTCAAAATGGGTTTTCTGGACGGATTGTCGCCAAAATGAATTCCCTAGTCGATCCAGAAATTATCGCCACTTTATATGAAGCTTCCCGTGCCGGAGTGCAAATAGACTTAATTGTTAGGGGTGTTTGTTGTTTACGCCCAGGAATCAAAGACATTAGTGAAAATATTCGCATCATCAGTATTGTCGGTCGCTTTTTAGAACACTCTCGGATTTATTATTTTCATAACAATACACAGGAGGAAATTTATATCGGCAGTGCTGACTGGATGCGCCGCAACCTGGATCGCCGAGTCGAAGTAATTACCCCAGTAAAAGACCCAGATATTGCCAAAGATTTGCAAGAAATTATGGGAATTATGCTTGCAGATAATCGCCAAGCTTGGGAATTACAAGCTGATGGTACTTACATTCAACGGCGTCCTTATGATGATTCTCCAGAAGCTAATTCACAAAAAATTCTTATGAACATGGCATTACGCTCAACTGGTGTCGTCCCAACCTGATTGATTAAAAAATAAGTTACTTATACCTTGACAACTATATCGACTTAGTTTAGTTCCAAAAATTGAATTTTTTGAGCAGTTGTCTAAGTTCTTTATCATCATAGGTTCACACAAGTTATACCAATTTGAAAGAAGAATGTAACAAATAGAACATCTTGTAGAGACGCGATTCATCCCGTCTTGACCCAAGGATGTGTTGCAATCGTTAATTGAACTGGTATTATTCAACCATAGGATAGAGTTAGTGCTGGCACTTGTTCTCATAAACTGGAGGGGTTACTCTGAATAAATTTGTCTTTCCCCTCAATGTTAATGTTATCCTGCGAGCTTTCTACCTTGCGTGTTTTAGTAGTCGACGATCACGAACTGACTCGTTTAACCTTGCAATTGGTTTTTTCTTGTCAGGAAAATATTCAAGTCGTAGGTTTAGCCAGTAATGGTGAAGAAGCTATAGAAATGGTTAAACTTTGCCATCCTGACGTAATTGTTCTAGATTTACAGATGCCTGTCATGGATGGCTGGAGTGCGTCTAGTCACATTAAAGCTATATCTCCGAACACCCAGATACTTGCTTACTCCTCAGTGGAAGATGTGAATTTTCACGGGACAAAGGCAATGTCTAGCTTTGATGACGTTTGTAAGAAAGATGTACCAACAAGCGAACTTATTGCCTTAGTTAGGCAGCTGGGTCAGCGTGCAGGAGATGGTTCACTGGCAGGATAAATGATGCAGTGATTATTGCTTCATCAACTCAGGCTTAGTTAAATTGCGGGGGTTTGAAGACATGAGACTAGTAAATAACGTCGGTCTAACCAGAAATTGAGGTTAAACCGACGTAATTTTTGATAACTTCTACTCTACCGGAATAGTGCGTGTAAATTCATCGATTAGTTCATCCAGTTCTTCCAAAGCCTGATTTACGTCAATTCTCAAAGTTCCCAGGTTTGGTTGCTCAAGTAAGCTTAATAGGTAATCGCGTTTACTTTGAACTGCGACAATTCGTTCTTTTATAGTCTGTAGATCCATTATTTTTTTCCTGTCTTTAACTACCTTTAAATTTAAAGTTAACTTAAAATCTAATATTCTGGAACACTATAGGCCCTTAGCGGTCAACTTAGAGTCACTTGCCTTCCCTACGAGATGCTGCGCGAATGTAGACTAAGGAAAAATTGAGTGTTTGAAAACCACAAAGACAAAGGTGAGTAAAGTCTCGTTTAAACGAAGCCAATGCTTTAGGCGGTAATGTAATGCCTGACTTGTTCGCTCTTACTGTGTTTCCCTTCCGTCTCTTTAGCAACTGGCGTGTGGTTTCTAACTGCCTTAATATGGCAATTTAGGATTAGTTGAATACTGACGCCTGGGGACGATGTTCTTCCCTAATTTGTTACTCATAGCCGATGATAATAAAACTAAGGTATTCAGACTTTATACTAATTTAAGCTCATGCTACGCCAAATCTCTTTGGGAACACTCGGTCTAACTATCGGTGGTATATTAACCATCATTGGCTTCGTCGCCTATGCTGATAACAATGCCACACTCAATCTTGTCGGATTTTTTTACGGGATTCCTCTATTATTGGGAGGACTGGCACTAAAAGCTAATGAACTTAAGCCAGTACCATTTACCCAAACTACGTCACCGTCAGCATTGATACTGCGTCAGCAGCAAGCAACTGATACTCAAAATAAAATTCGCAAAGACATCACCCGATATTGCTACGGTCAAGATGCTCATCTAGATACAACACTTTCTTTTCTGGGTTTAAGTCCCAATGACCAGGAACGGCCAACAGTCACAGGGTTACGAGAAACAGAAGTTAATGGAAGGTATGCCCTAATTTTAGAATTTGATTCACCGCTAATACCAATTGATGTGTGGCAAAAAAAGCATGAAAAAATGACCAATTATTTTGGTCCTGGATTGGAAATTCAAATAACGCAGCCATCTGAAAATACAATTGAGCTAGCGCTAATCAATACTCAAAAAGAATCACTAGTAAGTAGTCAATAGTCAAGAGCAAAAACTATCGTTTCCCAAACTTCATTCTTTTATGACTTGTTGTTACCCATATTTTTGCAACAGTCAAAATAATTAATAATTCATAATTACAATTAGTGGTGGCTCCTGTACTCTCCATTCTCTTGTTGACCACTAAATTGTTGATGAGTGTGTAGTCTTGTGTACAGTGTCTTTAACTATAAATTATGAATTAGTAATTATTCTTTTGGGAATTCCCTTAACCACGATTTAACTCCCCAATTTATTCAATAAGTTGGGGAGGTACTCAGCATTTTTGCTTAAGATTTTTTGGGATTCTCTTCAGCACTTACCAAAAAGTTACTTTTCTAAACGAACTGCGTACCACTGTAAATATTTACCAGGGCCAATATCTAATTCGCAGCTAGTGTCAATTAAATATTGGGCTTGAGTTTCCACAGTCTCAAACTTTTGCAAGTCAGGTGGTAAATCTTGAAGTATGAGTTGCTGAAGAGTTGTTTTGAGCTTTTCTAATAGCTCTGATGGGGTCATAAATTGTTCTGGTTGATTTGTTTCTAGAACAACAAAATTATCTTGTTGGTACATTAATGAGTCTGGCATTTTAAAGATTTAGCGAATGTCAATAGGTTTGGATGGTTTTTGTAAGAGCTTTTGCTTGTTTGTATAACCAACGTGAGTTCTGGGCGGTTTATGGCTAGAATGGAATGGTTATGAAGTCACTTGAAAATAAAGTTTTGCACTAAGTTTTATCTCAATCTTATGTAATTATACTAAACCTTAGCAAGCCTTGTCGGATAGACTGAATAAATTTCAGTCAGGTGATATTAGTATTTAGTATTAACTATCTTCTGAGGGCACTTTGGCAATTGCCTTGTTCTGGATTGCTAAGTTTCTCAACTAACTACAGAACTAAAGAATTAAGGTGTGTATTTGTAATTCTCAAAAAAATCGTAATTTGACTTTAACAATAGGGAAATATAAAAGTAACATTTTCTCCCACAACCATCGCTGAACAAAAAGGCAGCAATTGCCTTCGCGTTCCAATTACAGATTGTCTATGCAACTTATTTATCTACCGCTTGCTTGGCCCAATAATATTGGGCAGTCCATTGTCAAAAAACAGTTGATTGTGAAGCCAGACACGCCTCTGCCGCAAATCCTGGCATTGATGAAAATAGCGATCGCCCCCATGCGATTGAGTTGCACAGCCTTTTTCAGGATAGTCCCGCAAATGGAAGGCAACTCATGTCAGGCATAAGCCCATTTTCTGTTTCTAAGCAACCACCACTGATTCTAGTGGCTGATGATGACAAGACCATCCGGGTATTGTTGCGTAAAGCAATGGAACAAGAAGGTTATCGAGTGGTCGAGGTTAATGATGGTAAGCAATGTTTAGATGCTTACGAGACTATCAAACCGGATATAGTTTTGCTAGATGCTGTAATGCCTGTGATGGATGGCTTTACTTGCTGTAAGCACTTGCTTCAGATTGCCAGGAATAATTTAATCTCAGCCCTTGCCACCTTTGATACTGACTCGACTCTTAACAATACGGTTATCTCCAAGATATGGGAGCGTACTCCCATCTTGATGATCACTTGCTTGGACGATGAGGAATCTGTAAACCGTGCTTTTGAAGCAGGAGCGACTGATTATGTCACTAAGCCAATTCACTGGCCTGTATTACGCCAGCGATTGCGCCGACTGCTACAGCAAGCACAAGTATACAAACAGTTAGAGGCGGCAAACGAAGCTTTGCATCACCTTGCCAATGTAGATGGCTTAACTGAGTTGGCTAATCGTCGCCGCTTTGACGATTATCTTAATACTCAATGGATTAATCTTGCACAAGAGGGATTTCCCTTGTCAATGATTTTGTGTGATATCGACTTTTTTAAATTTTATAATGATAAATACGGCCATCCGGCAGGAGATGTATGTTTACAAAAGGTGGGTGCTGTCTTAAGCCTTAAGGCACAAAAACATCAGGATTTAGTAGCGCGTTATGGTGGCGAAGAATTTGCTGTGATTATGCCATACACTCCTGCATCTGGCGCACTTCACGTTGCCGCCGCAATCCAAGCGGGAATCAAAGATTTGCAAATTGTTCATGACGGTTCTGCGGTGAGTCAGCACGTCACTCTCAGCATGGGGGTGGCAACTGTTGTCCCGACTTGGGAATCTTCACCTTCAGAGTTGATCGTGCTGGCAGATAAAGCACTCTATCAAGCAAAAGCCGGGGGACGCGATCGCTTTGTCTCAAGTTCTTAATTGTCATTAGTCATTAGTCATTGGTCATTTGTCAATACCCATTACCTAAGAAGGATAAACTGGCAGTGTGAAGTGAAACCATGCTCCGTTATTGGGGGCAGAGTCTACCCAAATTTGACCATAGTGTGCCAGGACGATACGTTGGCATAAACAAAGGCCAATGCCATAACCTTCTGTACCTTCATCCCGTTGCAGGCGGAAGTGGTTTTCAAAGATGCGATCGCGATTCTCTACAGGAATACCAGGCCCGGTATCGCCAATACTAAACTGAACTTTTTGAGTAGTGCGGTGCAATCCGGCAATGCTAATCTTGCCACCTTCTGGGGTGTATTTGATGGCATTATCCAACAGATTTACTAGCACTTGCCGGATGCGTTCTGGGTCAGCATATACATAAGGTAAGTCGTTGGGAATATCTGTTTCGACCTCTTGGGATTTGGCGGTGTAGCGATCGCACAACTCTTCTAGTACATCTAAGCACAGTTTACCTAGCTGTACCTTCTGTGGTAAAATTGGAAACTCAGTATCTTTGCCGCGACCTACCTGCAAAAGGTCGGCAATCATCCGATCGATGATTTTAGTTTGATTACGGGCTTGTTTTAATAGATGCGCCGTTAAGGATGGTTTGAGGCGCTGAAATTGCCCTGTTTCTAAATTGTAGTTAGATTGGAGAGTTTCGATGGCGATCGCGGCGGCTGTTAGGGGATTGCGGAGATCGTGTGCCAGCATCCCAATCACCCGATCTTTAAACTGTAGCTGCTCTTGAAGGTTATCTTTTTCTTGTTTTAAGCGAAAAATTTCGTCTGAGAGTCGGATGAGTTCGGCAGAAACAGCAACTGAACGGATAGTGGATTTGGGTGATGTCGCCTTAGCAGTATCGTCTATCCGTTCTTGTAAGTCTTCCTGTAATTTCAAATAGGCGTCTACAGCGGCTTGCCAGCGAGGCCACCAGTTTTTCAATTGCGCTATGATATTACTCCCAGCCAAAACCTGTCGTGGTTCCGGGTGAATTTTGATTAAAGCTGGCGTTGCTACCAGTTTAAAGTGTTCTGCTAAGTAAGGTTGTTGACCAACATCAATAGTTTGAAGTTCAAAACTATACTCAGCCTGCAATTCTTTTAAGTAAGCACGTATTCGCTGCACCTGTTGGCGGGACTTGGGGCGTCCATCGACAAACAGCAACAGCTGGAGTGGAGCTTCAGAATAAATAGGCTGATCCTGGGAAACTTGCATGTAATCGTGTTTCAGCACTGGTAACAACCCGGTGACGCTTTACAGAAAGTAAAAAGGACTGACGGTTGTCGATGGTCGTTGTTTTTTCTTCTTAATATCTATTTTAGATTTTCATACTCCTATCCGATCTGCGTTTTTGACATCAGACATATCTGATTCAGCCTTTTGCTCCCGTTTAGTTAACTTTATCTCCAAGAAACACCCAAGTCCCTGAATATAAGTCTTAATTTGCCCTGAATGAAAAATTTTCGCCAGAGCCAGCAGGTGAAAGGTTTAATGCTATGTCAAATCGGCTAGTCCAGCACTATGTCAATTTGAGTACTCGCTTTCAGCAAGCGATCGCCCAAGAAAATACAGATGCTAATTGTATCTAATCTATCAGGAAGCTGTTAACTGTTCAGACCAAGTTTGTAGAGGTTTTTTCAACCGCCAGTGCATTTGATGAAGTGTCTTTTTCGCCTCAAGCCAATCATTAACTAGGATTGGGAAAAACAGCCATAGATAACTATGTACTACTTCTATAACTTGCGAAGCGCACCTTCCAGCCTTCCTAAAAAACCACAGCCCTATCCCAGAATAACAGGGGATGGGTTGATTGAGGGAAAGTTTTGGATAACATAGAGGCGATGCCTACGGCGGTAAACTACGCACTTTTAGAGGAAGCACTCACTGCTTTCGAGGTTGTCAAGAAACTCTTGACTACAGCACAAGTAGCGCTTTCTCCAGAAAATCAATTTAGAGATACTAGGGAAACTGCTGCGACACTTGACTGCTTTACCTATTTACCCCAATCGCCAACAATAACAGAACTTACGCTAATTTCCTGGAATTGTTTAACACTGGCATTTTCCAGAGATTGCCTTAGTCACCTTACCATGGTCAGATGAATAATTTCCAGAATCGATTGTCAGCCAGTATTAGTTAACTCGATTTATTCCCCTTTTGGGTGAGGCTAAGAGGGGGCTTTATTCCTAGTCTATCACTTCAGTTGCTTGGCGTAGGCAATGCCTGCCGTAGGCATCGCATTACAACTAGTGTATCTGGAAGTAGATTCAAGCTTTTGCTAGCTAAACTGTTTTTTGACCAGTTATCAATCAGTTATCTGCTCTACAACTTGGATGTTTAGATAACTATCTGAAAAATTGATTCGCAATCAAGTATCGATCGGTTTGTAGTCGGTGGCCCGATTCCTCATCTAAAGACTAAATTCTTTACTACGAACCTTCAACTCATAAAACTCTTATTAAGCAAGGATTTCAGAATTTATTTATATTTTTCTCAAAAATGTTAGTTTTTCAGAATTTTAGGGAACTCTATAAATAAGCATAGGAATTATCAAAACCTAATGGCTGTAAAACGAAGACAATACGGTAGCTTTTGCTACCGTTTACTCATTTTTCGAGATATCATCACCAACATAGACATTTAGGAAGAAGACGTAATAAATCGGTAGTGTCTTTTGGTGATTATAGAGAGTCAGAGGAGAGCAGGGGCATAAAGGAGAATAACCATGTCCCATGCCCCATTCCCATTTAATGGACAGTCTGCGCTAGGGTAGGAATTGAAACTCAATTTGTGATTTCCTGTGCTTCCCTGTAAACGTCCAGCTGTATTTCTAATTTGGGCTGTTATACTCACTTCGTTAACAGCCTGTGCTAATAGTCCAGTCGCCAAAAACCTTGAAGAATCTTTGGCGGCAGATCCGAAACTGCAAAGCAATCCAGTTGTCTTTGGAGAATCCCCAGGTAATCAACCGCAAGCACAGCAAAATGAATCAGCAGTTCAGTTACCAGCTGATTTTCCTAAAGATATCCCCTTATATTCCAATGCCAAACTACAGGAAGTTACACCTGCTAGCGGCTCAGAAAACAAAATCTCAACTCGTTGGTTAAGTTCTGACCCCAGTAATTTTATTGCTAGTTTTTATCGCAGCCAGTTTCAAACAAATAATTGGCAGATTTTACAACAGCCAACAGATGATACAGGAGGCGCTTTTGAGGCACGTCGCAACGATTTGCTGTTGAAGGTTTCCATTCAGCCCAAATCAGTTACTAACGCCACACCTAATCAACCACAAACAGCCACTGAATTACTGATTGATTACCTACCGAATAGTACTGCAACAACACAACCTACTTCAACTACAAATCCTAATGAAACTGCTAACGCCGTTCCTCAACCGGGAAATTCACAGTTCATTGGCCCAATACCACCCGCAAACTTGGCAGCACAGCCACCAAGCACAGCTAATAACCAAATAATCCCTACAAGTAGCCCTAAATCTCAGGAATTCAACGATCTGAATAAGGCACCGCAAGAATGGCGGCAACATATCCAAGACTTAGCTGCATTAGGTGTTTTATCTATAGAAGCAAAGATAAATAAGAGCAACTCGACTAATACAACTAACCAGTTTGAACCCGGTAAAATCGTTACACATCGGGAATACGCCCGTTGGTTAATTGCTGCTAACAATGCTGTATATGCAAACAATCCAGCTAAACAAATTCGCTTGGCATCAGAAACTACTCAACCAGCTTTTAGTGATGTGTCCGCAAAAGACCCTGATTTTCCAGCAATTCAGGGATTAGCCGAAGCGGGGTTAATTCCCAGTTCTTTGTCGGGAGATTCTACAGTAGTTTTGTTTCGTCCTGATGCACCCCTAACGCGGGAACAGTTGCTGCTGTGGAAATTACCTTTAGATAGTCGTCAAGCTCTACCCTCTGCTAATTTAGATACGGTCAAACAAACCTGGGGTTTTCAAGATGCAGCACGAATTGACCCCAAGGCTTTAAGAGCAGTGTTGGCTGATTACCAAAACGGCGAACAATCGAATATTCGGCGGGTGTTTGGTTATACGACTCTGTTTCAACCCAAAAAACCAGTAACTCGTGCTGAGGCTGCTACGGCTTTGTGGTACTTCGGCAGTCAGGGTGAGGGTGTATCAGCGACTGAGGCTTTGAAATTAAAGCGAAGTTAAAGCGAAGTCTAGGATGGGTTACGTCATTCTGTTGCCGTTAGTTCCTCTTTAGCAGAAAAGTGGTCAATACCCACGGTTTAGCATAGAAAGTTTGCGATTTCTTTGTAATAGACTGATTTTTTATCAAGAAAATGTAAATATAAGTATTTTCAGCGTTTTTACCTGTGTTGAATGAATTTTTGAGGCATAGTTAGGTAAAACAACGTAAATTAACTCAATAGATGTACTTACTTGTGAAGTAAGTCAAAAGAGAAGTTGTTAGGCTATTGCCCTTTCATCACTTGTAAACAAATTAAAAATATGACAGGTAAAACAAATATGAAAAAACAAGCTGTAGCGGTAGGATTTATTCTCTTATCTTTCATATTACCGACCAAAGCCTCGGCTGCGAGTTTTGATCGGCTTTTTGTATTTGGCGATAGTCTTTCCGATCCAGGCAATACATACAATGCTACTGGTAAAACATTTCCTCAAAGCCCACCTTATTTTCAAGGGCGTTTTTCCAATGGGCCGCTCTGGGTAGAGTATCTGGGAGATCGGCTAGGGTTAAAGCCTGCTTTATTCACTACTATTCCTGCTACTCCTCCTACCCAAGGAATAAACTTTGCTTTCGGTGGTGCTAGCTCTGGTTTAGATAATGCTGTTGTTCCCAAAGTAGGATTACCGGGAGTGCTCAAACAAGTCCTTGGTTTTGCCGGAACTCTGCAAGCAAATAATCAAACTGCTGACCCAAATGCACTTTATACATTGTGGGGAGGTGCTAATGATTTCTTTTTTCTCAACCCTGAAGACTCGACCACGCCAATTAATAATATATCCCTGGCGTTGAATACTCTGGTAGGAGTCGGCGCGAAAAATATTTTGGTGTTTAACTTGTCCGATTTGGGAAAAGTACCAGCAGCTAAAATCAACGGTCGCAATCCTGCAACCCTTAGCAAATCTACTAATGAGTTTAACTTGGGTTTAGCAAAAACTGTAAGTGCTTTGAGCCAAAACCCGAATCTCAACATCATCTCGGTTGATACTTATTCTTTATTTAATCAGGCAAGTGCATTAGGTTTTACGAATGTAACCGAGTCTTGTCTATCTAGGCTAGATATATGTGACCCAGGTAATAACAAGTTTCTTCTCTGGGACGATTTCCACCCAACCACTGCTGCTCATCAGGTGATAGCAGATGCTGCACTGGCGGCGATTGAGGCTAAGTCTGTTCCTGAACCCTCGATAAACTTAGGGATTTTAGCCCTTAGTGCTTTTGGCGCGGTAGGAGTGCTGAAGCGTCAACAAAAAAGGTCAGCAGTCCGGGTTATGGATGCGCAATTTTCTCATATAACAGTTAAAAACTAAACTAATTGATGTGAGATTGCGATCGCTTATTTGAAATACTTGAAGAATTAGTTATGCACCATTCTCTGAGTGGTGCAGAAGCCGAGATTAACCAGTTGTTGATGCAACGATTTGCGGCGTGGATGTAGAAGTCTGGTGCGTAGCGTGCTGCGTGTTTGGCGTTTCCTACACAAAATACCCACGGTTATGAAATTGCTCATTTAGGAGCGATCGCTAATTGTATCGATTTGTTAAAAGCTTTCTGTAAAACTGAGTTTGAGTGATTTGTCGAGGCTTTAATTTGAAAGAGCGATGTCTACGACGGGCTACGCCTACGCATATCAACCCAAAATAGCCAGAAAAAGGTTTTGCAAAGTCTGAAGGTCTGGTTCCTCAAGTCGTCCTAACTTTTTAATCACTAACCCTTTATCTATGGTAGTCAAAACTGGTTTAATAATTGAAGGCTTGAGAAGACCAGCCACTCGCCATCCAGCAATTGTGATTTCACCAAAGGAAGTTGCTGGATTTGCTTGACTGGTAATCGCTATCAATATTAAATCCGAACGCTCACGTTGATAGCTATCAGAACTCACAACTACTGCTGGACGTTTTTTAGTAGTAGTCTGGTCAGTAAAGGGAAACGGCACTAAAACAACATCACCAAATTCATAGTTTGTCATATTCTGCATCATCAGGGTTATCCCAGATTTTGAGCAGAACTGGTTCAGAAAGTTTTGCTGCTGCAAAGGTAAGGCTATGATCTGTACTTTGCCGATCCAAAGAATCAATAAAATCTTCAACTAGCAAAACTTTTTCGGGAGGTAGCTGGCGAATTTTTTGAAGTAACCTTTGCTCTGAAATGCTATCAGCCTGCATTATTTCGATTCTCCTAACTTTGCTTGTATTGGTTGCTTTATGCATTCATTATAGTTTTTGGTTGTTTCTAGCGATGAAGGCGATCACTAATTGTATCGATCTGTTAAAAGTTTTTTGCAAAACTATTAGAGGTATAATTGCTGAAACTTCGTGTATTTATTTAAATGATTACCGTTACACCAGAGGAAATTACTCAGTTTCGCAGCCAGTTGGCGGATAGTCCAGGCGCTTTAGCAGCTTTGGATACTATAGAAGAGTGTGAAGGCTATTTAGACGATGCAGTTCCACTGCTGGTTATGCGGGAAACTGCACAGGAAGCAGATAGAGGATTAAATGATTGGTTGGAAAAATCCCGCCAATTTGTCTGTCAGGAAGAAGTTAGACAAGCCTTGGAATCTGGTTTACTTGCTCCAGCTATAGAAGCGATCGCTATTGGTATTGCCATTCCTCCTGGTATAGCAACTGCACTCAGTATATGCGTGTTTAAACTGGGTGCGAAAAAGTTTTGTAAAGTACCGGAATCTGGTGCTTAAAGTCCAGAAGCTGTAAATCCAGCCCAGTAGTAGGGATTTGCAAAAGGTAGGGGTTGACGTTGCTTGATTAGTTTCAAAGATTCTTGAAATCTGATGCGTTGTCCTACTCTTAGTTGAGCAAGGACTTTTTCAATCTGGGTTTTGTGTTCCTTCAGAAATATGTCTAATCCCTCAATAGTCAGATTTCGCAGCCAGTTTTGAGCTTCCTTCAGGGCTATGGCAACATCTCCTGCTTCCAATCGACCGAGTTTGAATAAGTTTTCGTAGAATTTAATCATCAAAAAGCTGGTGGAAAGGTCATCTACTTTCCATAGGCAACTAACGACACTGGGACTACCTGCTAATAGAAAACCGCTAGGTAAACCAATATATTCATCGCTGGTATTTTGAAAATCAATTAATCCAGTTTCGCAAGCGGAAAGGGTGACAAGGCGGCATTGTTCTAATTTGAGAGCGAAGATTTTATCTAAAGTCAGGCATTTTTCTAAATCATGGGTTTCACCCAATCGCAAATTCAGATAACGTTCAGAGTCGGGTTTTGTTGGTGTGTCTGCGACGGGTGCATTTGCCAAAATTAAGGCTGAATTACCGGGATTTGTGAAGTTAAAATACCCGTGACAGCTAAAGTGGGCGCAGTGATAAGTATTTAAGTCAGTATTATTAATAGCTGTGAGTGTCGCTGCTGTTTTTTTAAAAACGTTGGAAGTATTAAAGTAGCTTTGAATAACTTGTACTTCTAAATCGGTGTAATTCAGGTCTTCTGTAGGATTTTGAATCGCAAATAGAGATTGAAAATCAGGACGTTTGCGCTCTTGTACCTGTTGCAGTAGTTGACAACTGGGTGCATAGCTGACACCACCAGCAAATAAATCCAGAAGACAAGACGAATTTTCAGAATTTTGATTTACTGGGAGCGCATGAAGGGGGAATAAGTGCAAGAACCGATGGGGAATTAGGATGAGTTTATCGCAGTGGTTTGGTATCTGGGTCAATATTTCATCAATGTGCAGAATTTTTGCTAGCAGGTGCAGACGGGTAGTTAAGCGGCGTTGCCAGTAGGATTTTTTATAACTATAGGCTTTCAAATAGCTGTTTGTCCATTTTGCTAATTTGTTCAGGTCTACCAAATTGGATGATAAAGTAATTGGTTGTTGGGTTTGCTTGGTAATAATAAAGACGAGCAGCTTATTGTTTGTAATGTAAAACTCAACAATTGCAGTGCGATCGCTCAGAGTCGAGCGGAATGAGTCAAATTTGAAACCAAAACCAACGGGTAAATAGCCGTTTTGCAATTCATTTCGCTGGTTTCGCAACTGTTGTAGATGTTGTGCAAGGACTTTGGGATTTTCAGCTTTGCCATTTTGGATTTGATATTGTCCTACGGCTATTTCATCCCTGTATTTTTCTAATTGAGTGAATACTTCTGAAGGGAAGATGGTTTTAGAGTCACGTTCGAGGATTTGTTCAACTAAATTGCGGGTTTTACTACGTTCAACATATTCAATTGCTTCGGTATTCTTATTTAATTCCCTGCAAACTTCTACCATGCGGCTATAAACTTGGTTAAAGTGTTCAGCTTGTTTACGTTTGCTTTCCTCCCCAGAAACTATTTCCTTCCCAGAAACTATTTCCTCCCGCAAAGATTCTACTGTGGCAATGGCAGACTCAAAAGTATTGCACGCTAAGGCAAACTGGTTTGCATTTTGGTAAGCAATTCCCAGTCCCCACAAAGTTTCTGCATGGTTTTGAGGCAAAGCTTCCCTAGTGTAGACACCTAAAGCAGCAGTAAAAGCAGCGATCGCTTTTTCGATGTTATCTGCCCTGTCTCCTTTTATTCTATCGCTGTAGGCAACAGCGAGATTATCTTGCGTCATTGCCCAATCAATAGGCAAAGCTTCTCTGGTTCTGACAGTTAAAGCAGCAGTAAAAGCAGTGATCGCCTGTTCGATGTTATCTGCCCTGTCTCCTTTAATTCTATCGCTGTAGGCATTTGCGAGATTATTTTGCGTACCTGCCCAATCAATAGGCAAAGCTTCAGGAGTGTAGACATCTAAAGCAGCAGTAAAAGCAGCGATCGCAATTTCGATGTTATCTGCCTTGTCTCCTTTAATTCTAGAATAGTAGGCATTTGCGAGATTATTTTGCGTTGCTGCCCAATCAACAGGCAAAGCTTCAGGAGTGTAGACACCTAAAGCAGCAGTAAAAGCCGCGATCGCTTTTTCGATGTTATCTGCCCTGTCTCCTTTTATTCTATTGCTGTAGGCAATTGCGAGATTATTTTGCATTGCTGCCCAATCAACAGGCAAAGCTTCAGGAGTGTAGACACCTAAAGCAGCAGTAAAAGCCGCGATCGCTTTTTCGATGTTATCTGCCTTGTCTCCTTTTATTCTATCTCTGTAGGCAAGTCCGAGATTATTTTGCGTACCTGCCCAATCAATAGGCAAAGCTTCTCTGGTTCTGACAGTTAAAGCAGCAGTAAAAGCAGCGATCGCTTTTTCGATGTTATCTGCCTTGTCTCCTTTTATTCTATCTCTGTAGGCAAGTCCGAGATTATTTTGCGTCATTGCCCAATCAACAGGCAAAGCTTCTCTGGTTCTGACACTTAAAGCAGCAGTAAAAGCAGCGATCGCTTTTTCGATGTTATCTGCCCTGTCTCCTTTTATTCTATCGCTGTAGGCAACAGCGAGATTATTTTGCGTTGCTGCCCATTCTTGAGGCAAAGCTTCAGGAGTGTAGACATCTAAAGCAGCAGTAAAAGCAGCGATCGCTTTTTCGATGTTATCTGCCCTGTCTCCTTTTATTCTCTCCCTGTAGGCATTTGCGAGATTATTTTGCGTTGCTGCCCATTCTTGAGGCAAAGCTTCAGGAGTGTAGACATCTAAAGCAGCAGTAAAAGCAGTGATCGCCTCTTCGATGTTATCTGCCCTGTCTCCTTTTATTCTATCGCTGTAGGCATTTGCGAGATTATTTTGCGTTGCTGCCCATTCTTGAGGCAAAGCTTCAGGAGTGTAGACATCTAAAGCAGCAGTAAAAGCAGCGATCGCTTTTTCGAT
>NZ_JBALDN010000055.1:0-80921 GCF_036917375.1 Nostoc sp. | reverse complement strand
TAAAAAGCCAAAACATAGAGGTACTGGACAACGAGTTGAAGCTCCTAAATTTCATATCACTAATCAGTCTTTCAGCCTTAACTGAACCGTATTGGATTACAAACGGGAACTAGCCAAATCTCTCCAGTTAAATCTGTATCATTTATTGATAATAAAAACTCAATTAGCTGGTGAATAACGGCATTACCAGCAATTTCTGCACCGTGCAGGTTAGATTGAATATAAACCTTTTTACCAGGTTGAGCGCCGATGAATTTGTATAATTGTAAGTAGAGGCGATCGCCCGAAGCCATTTGACGTAATACAATGCTTTCAATAACTGGCAGCATGAAACAACTCGGTGATGATTTGAGTAAATTATCGCTGTATCTGTAGTGAATTAAAAGCCTAGCCTAATGGAATTAGCTGATTTCATTTGTATAATCAGCTAACTTCTGCGTGAATTCTAGACTAAAGTGGTATCACATTAACTAGTGTTGGCAATAGCTATGGCGCAGAATTGGTTGCGGATTACGCATCAAGACGACAAAATCCACAAATATATATGAATGCCCAATTAACCTCTGTCGAAATTCAAGAACTTCAGCAACTTCTGCCAAATGACACCCCAGCACAACATGCACTTACTACTCTGCAACAGCATAACGGCAACCTAGAAGCAAGTTTTGATACACTCTGGCAAGAGAAAGTCGGCAAAACAGATTATAGTAGGGGCAAAAAATCTCTTTTACAACTGACCCTCGACGAAATCCGCGCGGAAATCTGTGGTGATGATGGTTTAAGGGGCACAATCAAAGAATACACCAAGAATCCTGGTAGTTCTTCTCTGCTCAATAGTATCATTGGCTCCCTGGTTGCCGTTGCAGCAGTACATGGAATACCGATTGATGGTGCGATCGCAACAATTGTCGTGTTATATATTATCAAAATTGGAATAAACGTTCTCTGCAAATACACTGAGCCAGAAAATTAGGAAGAACAAGGGAAAAATAATAACTCTTAACTCCCTCACGTTCCCGGTAAATTTTGCAAACGTTCATCCAAATGACTACGGTCTGCCAAAACCTTTAACAGCGGCCCATGTGAGCTAAATTCTACAACACTGACCGAAGCCACAGGACATCCCAAACGAAAACGGAAGCGTCCCACGTCAACCCCCAGAAAACTACACAGAAGAATTCTGATAGTTGCCTTGTGTGAAACCACTAAAACATTCCCACTAGTGTAATTTTGCTTAATTTCTTCAATTACCTGCAAGGCGCGAGAAGCAATTGTAACCGCCATTTCTCCGCCATTTGGAGCATTCCAAGCCGGATCTGCTGACCAGCGAATATAATCATCGTGATATTCACGGCTAATTACTTCTGGCGTTTTTCCTTCCCACAAGCCATAGTTAATTTCCTTCAAACCATCCCTAAATTGTGGTTCTATCCCTATTACTTCACACAAAGGTTTTGCTGTCAATACAGTTCGCCGCATAGGACTACAAAATATTGCTGTCCAATCCTTAGAACTATATGCGTCAGCAAAAGCCTTTGCCATATCCAACCCTTCTGGAGTGAGTTCTGAGTTTATAGAACCGCAAAAGGAATTATTGCGGCTGCATTCTGTTTGTCCGTGACGGAGGAAATAAAGAGTTAGGTTCACGGTATATTCTCATCGATTGTGAATTTAAGAGCGCTAACAATCAGATGTAGCTGAAGATAGTTAATGCCTGTGGTATATTACTACAATTTTTGAGATTTGAATTGAAGAAGAATTTAGAAGCCAGAATTCAGGAGCGGAGCCGGAGGCAGAGCGTCTCCGGTCAGAATCAAGACGCGAGGCTCGAATACTACGCTAACGTTGCGCTATCAGTCGGGGATTCAGACCCAAGACTGAATTGTTGCACCACCAAATTTTCAATTTGTTGGGGGTGCAAAAACGCCGATAGACGCTCTCTACAAGACGCTAAAAGCAAACGCAGACTCGCTCTAAGCGTTGGCGCAGCCTCTCCTAGAGAAAGCTTTACGCTGCGCTATTCGCCAGTCATACAGAATACCCTACTGAATTCTGACTCCTGACTCCTGAATTCTGTTCGATAATTTTTAGATTTGCAAAGTTGCCCCAGCTACGCTCGTCGTAGACATTGCCATTATTGCTTTCTAATAATTATAAGAATAAATTAAACATAAATATAGAGACGTAATTAATTACGTCTCTATAAAATTTCTGTCAATCAAGCTAGTCCTTTATCTTTCAACACTTGCTAAGAATAGAATAAAGGTGCATAGCATTGAATGTTTAGCATTTCGTAATTTTTTATTGCAAAAATGGAATCCAACCCATTATATCCCTAGATTTTATGCAAAAAAATCGCGAATTACTAGTCAATGTTTTTCTTTACATTATCTTTCACGTCTTCAATTCCGTGACGTACTTCGCTTTCGGCTTGCTTTGCTTTACCTTTAGCTTTATCTTCTGGATCGCCAGTAACGTTTCCTAATGCTTCTTGGGCTTTACCTTCAACATTTTTAGCAGCAGCCTTTGCGCGATCTTCTATGCTCATTTTGATACTCCTGATTTAATTAAAAATCATTTCAAAGCTATAAATAACTTTGAAACGCTTTGTTATTACCTTTACACACTAACTTAAAGTTTTTGCTAAAGCCTTCCACCACAAGGCATATTAAACAATTAAAAATTAAAAATTAAAAATTAAAAATGAAGAAAAGTAATTGTAGTAAGCATCCTGGCTATTGACTGAAATGTAAATTCAAGTCAGGCGAGTTTAGTTACCTATGCTAAAAGACATAGAAAAAATGTAAAGTCTACTTTTTAAATAAAAAACCCAGTTTCTTGTAGAAAATGGGTTAATTAAAGTTATGGGGATGTTTTTTGTTTAATCTAGAAAACCCATTAGGCTTTCAGAATTGTCAATCTCATTTGGTGCTATGGGACGATTCCCGAAGGTAGAATAACTGTCAGAAATTGCCAATGAACTTGAGGAAATTGGACGAATCCCAGAGAGGTTAATACTTTCAACAACTTGGAATGTATTAGCACCTATTGGACGAATACCCATTGCGTTATAGGTTTCAACTACTTCCAAGGTACTGGTACTAACAGGACGCACCCCAGAAATTGAAAGGTGTTCAGCAACTTCTAAGTCGCTAGCGCCTATGGGACGAATTCCAGAAATTGCGAGTGTTCCAGAAGCTCCTACTGGCAGTTCATTAACTTCCTCGACTTTATCTGCATTCAAGCTCTGGTCTTGTTGATTTTCAACTTCCTCTGTAGACTTGGCATACTTCTGCCGAGAACTGGTTGCTTTGCCAGTGTTGCTAACAGTCATAAACGAACACCTCTAGTTTGTTAATTGAATTTTACAATAATTAAGGAAAGCTGAAATTTTTTCCCATATACCTTAGAGTTTAACCTTAAAAAACCCCATATAGATATAAGAATCTTTAAAACCAATACATAAGTAAATGTAAATTAATAATTTTTGTAAATAATCATTACTATTTATTTGGTCTAATAAGCCAGCTACAATGGATACAGGGCGGAATCGTCACCATGAGATAGGGTATTTACAGCAAAACTGTATGACAGAATTTTGTCTTCAAGCTCCCTTTAGTCCCACAGGCGATCAACCACAAGCGATCGCTAAACTTTCTGCTAGTATCCAAGCGGGTAATCGTTATCAAACTTTACTAGGAGCCACTGGAACTGGTAAGACATTTTCGGTAGCAGCAGTTATTGAGAAAATTGGCAAGCCTACTTTAGTTCTGGCGCATAACAAAACCCTGGCAGCACAGCTTTGTAACGAGTTGCGGGATTTCTTCCCCAACAACGCAGTCGAGTATTTTGTCAGCTACTACGATTATTATCAGCCAGAAGCGTATATTCCCGTCACCGATACTTATATTGAAAAAACTGCGGCAATTAATGATGAAATAGATATGTTGCGGCATTCAGCGACGCGATCGCTTTTTGAACGTCGTGATGTCATTGTCGTTGCTTCCATCAGTTGCATCTACGGTTTAGGAATGCCGGCAGAATATCTGAAAGCTGCCATCCCTCTTCAGATAGGTATGGAAGTAAATCAGCGTCAAATTTTACGAGATTTGGCAAATGTTCAATACAGCCGCAACGACATCGAAATGGGCCGAGGAAAATTTCGCGTCCGGGGTGATGTCTTAGAAATTGGCCCAGCTTATGAAGACCGAATTATTCGCGTCGAATTCTTTGGTGATGAAATTGACGCGATTCGCTATATCGATCCGGTGACAGGTGAAATTCTCAAGAGTTTGGAAGCGGTGAATGTTTACCCAGCACGCCACTTCGTCACCCCAGAAGAACGGTTAGAAGTAGCTTGTAATGACATTGCAGCAGAATTAAAACAGCAAAAACTAGACTTAGAACAAGCTGGGAAATTATTAGAAGCGCAACGCATAGACCAGCGTACACGCTATGACCTAGAAATGCTGCGCGAAGTCGGTTACTGCAACGGCGTTGAGAATTATTCCCGTCACTTAGCAGGAAGACGAGCTGGAGAAGCACCAGAATGTTTAATTGATTATTTTCCCAAAGATTGGCTATTAATTATCGATGAATCTCACGTTACTGTACCCCAAATTCGCGGTATGTATAACGGCGATCAAGCGAGAAAAAAAGTTTTAATTGAACATGGATTTCGCCTTCCTAGCGCTGCTGATAACCGTCCTTTGAAAGCAGAAGAATTCTGGCAAAAAGTGAATCAGTGTATTTTTGTTTCAGCAACTCCCGGAAGTTGGGAAATAGAAGTTTCAGAAGATAATGTAGTTGAGCAAGTGATTCGACCAACTGGGGTGGTCGATCCAGAAATTTCTGTGCGTCCCACAGAAGGACAAATTGATGATTTATTGGGAGAAATTAAAGATAGGGCCGATCGCCATGAACGAGTGTTAATCACCACATTAACTAAGCGGATGGCGGAAGATTTAACCGAATATTTGCAAGACCACGGTATCAGGGTAAGGTATTTACATTCAGAGATTACTTCTATTGAGCGCATTGAAATTTTGCAGAACTTGCGCGAGGGGAAATTTGATGTTTTGGTTGGCGTAAATTTGCTGCGGGAAGGCTTGGATTTACCCGAAGTTTCCTTAGTAGCAATTATGGATGCAGATAAAGAAGGTTTTTTGCGAACCGAGCGTTCCTTAATTCAAACTATTGGTAGAGCCGCGCGTCACATTCAGGGACAAGCAATTTTGTATGCCGATAATCTGACAGGTAGCATGATTAAAGCTATTGATGAAACAGACAGACGGCGTGGTATTCAAACAGCACATAATCGACTGCATGGGATTACACCACAACCGATTGTGAAAAAATCAAGTAATGCGATTTTGGCTTTTTTAGATGTATCTCGGCGGTTAAATGCAACTGATTTAAAAGTTGTAGATGAACATCTAGATGAACTGCCATTAGAACAGATTCCCCAATTGATTACTCTGTTAGAAGCACAGATGAAAGAAGCGGCGAAGAAACTAGAATTTGAAGAGGCGGCAAAATTGCGCGATCGCATTAAACATCTGCGAGATAAAATGCTAGGACATTAACGTAAATCTTCTGCTGACCAATACTCTAATAATATGAATTACGTTTAGCCGGAGGTGTGGTTCGACTCCGGCATTAGACTGATGCATCATCTTGAAACTTAGTCTTATTTTCAATTAATTCAAAAAATTGCGAAATCTGTTCAGTCGAGCGAATGTGATAAACACTTTTAGTGCTTTGAGCTTGCTCGATATACTCACGATATTTTGGGGTCAAATATTTGTGACATAACCAAAGCACGCGGTAGCTACTAAGCGAACTCTTAAATATTGGACTATTTTCTGGCCAGCCTTCTGGCGGTTTAAAACGGCCTGTAATTAGTCGTTTAGTCACCCACCAGAAATGCATATATAGTGGTAGATCGATAAAAATTAGAGTATCCGCCTTGTTCAGTCTTAGCCAGACGGTTTCTATGGAACCAAACCCGTCAATAATCCATCGGTCAGTAACCAAAATTTTCTCATGGGTGTGCTTATATTCTTCTTGTGGAACCTCAATACCGCCTGATTGATATTGAATCTTGTCTAAGGCGTGAAGTGGTAAACCAGTGATTTCCGATAATCTTTTGCTTAGAGTTGATTTACCGCCTCCAGTATTGCCAAACACCGCTACTTTTTTCATTACTACTCTCCTTTTAGTGCAATTAAGTCACTTAGTAGACTAGATTGAGGTATGAAACGAAACCCAACAATCCCAGTCCTTTGAATGCCTAAGAAACACTTACACCGGACAGACACGCTGGGTTCATTTATATATTATCTGTCACCAGTGAAGCTAGGCATTGTGATAACAACAAAGTATAAATATTTATATCTAAGAAGTAAAAGCGATCGCATACTCGCAGAGGATGTGACAATTTCGCCTTTAGCTTTTGGTGATTGTACGTAGGCGTAGCCCGTCGTAGACATCGCTATTCGGGAATTATTGCGAAAAATCTAGGAGGCGATCGCATTAAACATCTGTGGGATAAGATGTTGGGACGTTAATGATATTCAATCTATGACCCAATATGCTTTAGATAAGCACTCTTTACTTGCCTCGTTATTCTGGGAAAAGGTTAAGGGGTAAGGGGTAAAGGATATATTTAAAACCTTTTCCTTTTCCACTTTCGCCTTTAACCAAACCGTATTGCTCTATGACCCAATACGCTTGGGATAAGCTTTTTTCTCCCCCTTGCTTCCCCTGCATCCCCTGCTCCCCCTGCCTGCCTCAACGGATAAATTTCTCAACTGAACCGTATTGCTCTATGACCTCAAAGTTATTGAGAAGTATTATGAGTGAAAGTAGCAACTTATTTCCAACTTCCTATCCCGCAAATATCTTTATAAATGTGGCGAAATGCAAAGAAATTGTTGAGAAATTTAAATTGAAGTTACCTTGATAAAATGTAGATTTTTTATACAATATTTAGCTAAATATTTACTCCGGTGACGTTGCTACGGAATCGCACCATCTCCTCACTTGCATTGAAATGCGCCGCTATTTCCGTCTGTGTCATTTGACGCTGAACAGCCCACAGTAGACCCCGATGAGGAATCTGGAAACACCCACCTAAATAAGTCGCTTCATCTTCATCGCTCTGTCGGCGCAGAGGGAGCCCAGTATTTGGATCAAAGCGAACAATTTTATGCCTTAATAGCAGATGTCCAAACTCGTGCATCAGGTTCGACTCGCGTCGCGCGGGAGTATGGCGTGGATTGTTGACAATCCAGAGTGGGTTTTGATTAATAATTCCTGCTGACCATTGGTCGCTATCGAGCAATACCGCTACTACACAAGGGTCTAAGCTGGGAATCTGTTCAGGTGTCAAAATCTTTGCATTCAGTTGAGCCGCCAGCAAATCTGCTGGTAATGGGTCAAATGCCCGTAATTTTAATAAACTACGTTGCTCGGTAGCAATCCCTTCACACCTTTGCCTAAACTCAGTTGGTAATTTCTCTGTTAGTGTCATGATTGTTTTTACAGCACTTCCGGCAGCTATGAGGTACATCCTAAAAGCTGAAAGCCATTGATAGGAGAGGGGCAAGGAGAAAACTATATTGCATAATAGCCGGAAGCGCTGTAATCCGGCTGTTAGTTGTCGCTTTGTTGAGAACTATCCCGGTACGCTGCTTTGACTAATTCTGCTAGTGCATTGGCGATCGCCGGATCGAGTTTTTTGGATGCTCGCAATTGAATTTCTATTGTTTCTGGTGTATTTGAGTCGGAGGGGTCTTCGGATTCCTCTGTTTTCTTAAAGAGTTCAGCAGGTGAGGCTTGCAGCCAATCGCAAAGTAATAAAAAGGTCTCCATATCGGGTATTTTGCCATTTTCTACCCGTGACAGTGTAGAAGAACTAATATTACCTATTTCTTTAGCTGTGTCTCGCAGCCCTTTCCTCCCTCGCTTTGTTTTCACCATTGCGGCTAATAAATTTGTGTCTAAGTTGTATCCCATATATATTTTTTGTTTCACTTATGAAACAGTGTATCTCTGTTGTTATTTATAAGCTATAGTCGTTATGTGTTTTTAAATTGACAAGCTTACTTTATACAAAGGAGATACTCCTTGGATAACAGTGAAATAATCATATTTGATTTCCTGGTCGTTGGTTTAGCAGAGTTTTTCCGTCCAGATACTCAATACCAACTTCCTAAATATCCATATCCTGATTTATTACGGCGTGTTTGTAATACTTTGGCATTAAAGATTACAGACATTCCTTATCCACGTACTCTAGAAGGTCTTTTTAATCTTCTAGAAAAACCTTTGCAAACATGGTATCCATTGTCTATACCGAAGGAGTTTGATTCAAAATATGGACTAGTATACGATAGAGCAATAAGTGAGGAAGCCAGTCAGTATTTCTACGAGCAATTATTACAGCGAGGGCAACTTCCTGAGTTTGCTTCTGTGAAAGTACAACAAATTGCATTGGAGAACTTTCAGTTTCTGAGGTTGCTGGACAAGCTGCAACAAGCCAATGAAAAAGATGCTGAACGCTCTCAAAAGGAATATGTTTTGCTGCGTCAATTTTTAATTACGCATTCTTACACTACTTTAGAGCAGCTTCGTAACACGTTTTCTCAAACGCGTTATGTCTCTATTGATGATGTTGGTGAACTGTATGAAGACTGTAAGGCAAATGAATCTTATTGGTGCTGCGATCGCTGCGGCCCTTTAATTAAAAAACATGGACATTTACGTGGCATTAAGCCCAGCGTCTGCAATGACCATCGTAAAAACCTGTCCCATGTCCGGCGCATTTCTTGGAAGCAAGGTCTGCGTCGTCTCAAGTTTGGCATTCATTGGCGTGTCTGTTTACCTGGAATCCCAGAGATACGTCTGTTTGATGCTTTAAAAAAGTTGCATAAACAACAGCCAGAATATCTTTGCGAAGTTCAACTGTGGCCTGGTATTGATCGTTACGACTTGCAACTACGTTTTGGTGACGGCTCAGTGTGGGCTGTAGATATCAAAGACTATCGAAATCCGTATGATTTGGCTTTGCAACTGAAGCCGATATTTGGGGAAGGGGATTTGCACTATGACGAAAGTTTTTATGTGATTCCTAACCATCGTCTGCATCAACGCCAAGATTACATCGACATCTTACGTGAAGAAGCAACAGGATTACCAAAAAGCACCCATCTTTTCAGCGATACAGCTTTTGCAGAGCGAGTCGTCGCCAAGATAATGCACCTGAGTAAAGAGAAATAGCATTATGAGTCAAATGACATTATTTAAGCTACCTGATATTTTTACAGAGCGTGTCAAAGAGTTGAAAGATAACTCTGAGCTAAATCGAGAGCAAGCGCAATTATTACTTCAGGTAGAACTTGGCTTTGCCTTGATGGAGTGTTTAGGAATTGATGATGAACCAGTGACAGCAGTTTGGGCAATACTTAGTGGTATGCCTTTGCGACACCCGCGCTTACAAAATTTAGATGAGATGCAACGGCGTGCAGTTGCTAATGCTCGGCAAATTATCCCATTTTCTGCACGTTTTGCCTGGTTGAACGCATTACGTTCATATATCCGCAATATTCCGCAAAACAGACGTAACTATGATTTTAATATCCAGGATTTAGATTCTCAGATTATTCATGCGGCGAAATGTCTGCGCCATCAAGTCCACCAAAATTTATATGAAAGCTGTTTGAGTGCCAATTTGGAGTTTCGCCAACGCAGGGTTGAACCAGTACAGGCTGGAGTTGCCTATCAATTTCAGGCTAAGACAGAAAAAGAAACGGTCACAATGCAAGTACAGTTCACACCAGAACATTTAAGTACTGCACGACAACAGCCTTGGTTTACTACAACACCACGCTCTCGTGAGCCTTTTTCATTGCGAATTCCAGATTTAGAGTCAGATGCAGAGTTTCTCGATCGCCGCGAACAATTACTAGCACGTCGATATGGTTGGAATGAGACACAAAAGGGACACTGGGTAAGCCGTTTTCGCAAAATCAACTTTCATAAAATTCAGGAAGACGGTACGCTGAGTGAGCGGAATACAGAACCATTAGAGTTGGATGGTTTTGTACATCTTGCGGGACAAGTCGCCTCGGGAAAGTCTACCCTGTCAACGTTGCAGTCCGTCGATGTTTTGCGAAATCAGCCCGATCGCCGCATTACATTGGTTGTCAGTGATGTACAGTCGGCAATTCAGCTAGCGAATCAAATTAATTGGTGGTTCTGTGACGATCCAGAAAACGATGAGCCAGTTGCTGTACCGTTATTAGGACGCAGTAAACGAGACGCGCACCTACAAAGCTTTTATGCCTCGAAAGACTTTCAGGAACACTGGCAACGCGGACAACCACACTGGGGCGATCGCTTTTTGGGAACAGCTTGTGCTTTGCAAGGACTACTACAAGCTAGCGACATCTTCGACCGTTTGCATGGCAAGCCACTCAAGCCTGGAACCGAGCCATGTCACTCTTTGAAAGAAGCACCAAAAAGTGAAAGCGATCGCCTCCACCGGGGCGTAGCCCATCGCAAAAAACAAAACAATAACCCTGGTATATCACACTTGTGTCCGTTTTTTTCCACTTGCCCATCACAGCAAGTATACCGTGATATGCCAGCTGCCCGTGTTTGGATTACAACTCCTGGTGCAATGGCAATGGCAGGTTTGCCACGTCATCTAGAATTACGTCCGATCAAGATAGGAGAACTCGTTTATCAGCATTCCGATATTGTTGTATTCGATGAAGTAGATACAGTGATCAAGTGGTTTGATGACGTGTATGCTGAGGAAGTTTTACTCACAAATGGTGGCGTTTTTGATGACATTGGGGTGAAAACTGAGGATTACATGAGATTTAACCGTGTCAGCCCACCATTGATGCAGCGATGGACAACCGCAGAACGTCATGTACAAAGTGTAGTCACAGCAACATTAACTCTATTAGATAAGCATTTAGGACACGAGTTTTTACGTAAATGGATAGAACGTGGCTACTTCACACCTAATTCTCTCCTCTACAAATTTGCTCGTCGCCTTGCTGGGCTTGAAGAGTTAGATCATCCTGATGTCACTGAGCAAGAAATTAAGGCTAACAACCGACGCGTACAGCAGATAATGCAATATTTTGACGCGTTACTCGACGACGATCCATTACTTAGGCAACCTAGATCCAATTTTAAAGTTAATAGTTTAGCACTTCTGATCCAACAGATAAACAGTATCGGTGAAAGTGCTACTGACGACAGCATTTATCGTGCTTGCAAAGCCTGGATAGTTGATTTTTTCCCCAATACAGGAAAACGGTTAGCGCGACTGCGAGCAGAACTAAAAAAACGTCAAAATCCACCGCAGACAGCTAAGAAAAAGCTGCGAAACTCCTCAAAAAACGAGGAACAAACAGATCCAGTGGACACCCTCGAAACCCTAGCTTATCGTTTACAGTTTGCGCTTACTATCACCCTTTTAGATCGGCACACACGCATTGTTTTTTACGAATGGCATCATCGACCACCCATCTTGGATGATGAGCCACCACATCGCCGTATGCCAACAGCAATGTTAAATATTTTACCATTACCTCCAACAGGGCGGCAGTTTGGTACTTACTATTCTCGCAAGGATGACAATCACAACCAATCTGAGAATAGCAGCGAAAATGCTTTATCTTTGTTTGCCTATACCAATATTGGTCGTTACTACGTTTTGAACTTTCATCGCTTACTAAACGTAAACGAGGACACAGTATTAAAACAGGATTTAGTTTTCTAGAACGAGGCGATATCATTGCACGGTTACTGGAACCGCTCAACGGCGTTTTGATACCAGATAATCCAATGCAATCTGATATTCCTACGCCATCTGGTCAGAAAGTACCACTAGCAATGCGCGATTACGAATTTATTTCTAGACCTCGTAAAGGACGCGAATTTTATCAACAAATTGTTGCTGATACTATTTGCCGAGCATTGCAAGGTAAGCCAATGCATATCTTTCTCATTTATCGAGAACAAGACACTTGTGAGACTGTTTACCAGCAATTACGTGATGTATTCCTTCTCAATGAAAATCAGGATTTTCCAGCACACATTACAGTTTCAAAAATTTTGATTGATAATGCCAAGCTTTTAGAAAAATTTAATACAAATGGACTTAAGCCTAAAGATGGTAGCCAATTTGACAGACGGATGCGTGATGAACATCAAGCGAAGCGAGACTTATGGCGTACCTTTCTCCAGCAACGTTCTATTCCTCTGATAAATTTTGAGACTGCTCCCCACTGTTTAGCGATTATCGAAATTGGCCGAATCAAAATAAAGGGAGTTCTCCCCCAACAAAATATCAAAGGAGCTATTCGTGAAGCTTGTATCAGAGAGGGAATTAGTTCCCAGATGATACAGACGGTTACACCAAAAGCAAGTGACACAGAAGATGGTCAGGATAAATTACCATCCTACAGCAAACCAACAAAAGGACGTGTGATAAGTGCTGTACTAGATGGAACATTACGTCAAATTGGGGCGCTATACGGACTACCTTCTAAGGTGTGCGAAGAAGCAAAGATACCAAAAGAAATTGCTCAAGACTTAGATGTAATTGCCTTTTATCGTCACAAAACTAGCCAATATCAAGGTGATATTCACTATGCTCTTGCGGTTCGTCTGCGTGCAACGGGTGCTGTAGATGTACTACTTCCCGATGCTAATGATTGGATTCCTTACACACAGGTGGGAATTGCTGTTGGAGAAATTTTTGCTCAAGCACGTCGCGATCGCCAAGAAAATAAAAAGCGCCTTCAAAGTAAAATCAAGTTGAACGGCACGGAATTAGTACAGTTTGTTGCACGCGTACTAACTAAACATTTAAACCGACCAACTATTGTTCTAATTGAAACTGAAGGGTGGCGTAATGGACGAGGCGAAGGCAATGATGGCAAAATCTGGCCCCAGTTGCAAAATGAGAACCTTCTGGCAAAACGCAACGTTCTCGACTTCTGCCATGTTCCTGGTAACAGTTGCGAGTATAAGCGTGACAACAAACAACTACAGAACTTATTAGCAGTAATTCGTATTCGCACTGGTAAGGAAACACCGCAGTACATTACCAATCGAGAAGCTTGGAACGAAGATTGTCCAGCACGAGATTTCCAACATCTGAGCGGTTTTTACGATAAGTCAGCACCAGAACTACTACATTACTTCTCTGTGGGAAGGCTACCAAAAACACAGAAGGCGCAAGATGAAACGCCAATACCCGAACTTTATAAACTTGGGTTCCAAGAGGATAAATACGGTGCTAACATTCCATTCAAACATCAACAGATGGTGGAGATAGTGCCGTTCTTTGTACGCTCAGATTTTCAGACAGAAGAAGCTTTAAAGGCACTATGTCGAGTACCTCACTATTTAAGATGTTCACCTGCTTGGTCTATGGGAAATATCATTTTGCCATACCCAATGCATTTAGGCCAGGAAATTATAGAAGATCATCTATGCATACTTGGTGTAAATTTATAAATTTAACGTGAGGCATAACGAAAGGAATTTGTTATGCCTCGTATTCCTCAAACTCCGAGCTAACGCAGCAAAGAAGCGCAATTGAGGCAGATGCGGTGGGGGAAGAAGCTGATTTGGAGGGGTTAGGTGTATTTGATCCAATGCCTTTTCAGATCATCGCTGTCAAGCGATCGCTAGGACAACTTCGACCCAGTTTATTACTAGCTGACTCGGTTGGGCTAGGGAAAACCATACAGGTTGGAATGGCACTAAGTTAAGCTGAAAGATAGGCGGTGCAAGGATTACAGAGTGGCAGTGGTGCAGAGGAGAATTTTTATTTCTTCTGTTCGTATGCCTAAAATTTCTTCTTTCTCCCCTGCTCCTTTGCTCCTCTGCACCCCTGCTGCCTCAACGATTTTCCCTTTTCTTAGTGCCATTCCATACAGGTTGGCATGATTCTGACTGGGAAAAGAGATTTTCATCACATTGTTGTGTGATGCCTAACTGACAGATGCGGTGGTGGTCTGGAAGAAGCGGTTAGCAGGGCGCGCTAGTCCGAGATTTTCACGCAGAGTCTTACCCTCATACTCTTGGCGGAAAATCCCACGCCGTTGGAGTTTTGGTACAACCTTGTCAACGAAATCGTTCAACCCTTCAGGAAGAAAAGGGAACATGATGTTGAAACCGTCAGAGCCTTCCTCAAACAGCCATTGCTCCATCTCATCGGCGATGCTTTCGGGTGTACCAACGAAAGCCAACCCGCCATAACTGCCAACGCGTTGCGCCAGTTGTCGAATAGTCAAATTCTCACGTTGCGCTAAGGCTATTACCCTTTCTCGTGAAGAGTGACCAGCGTTAGTCGGTGGGATTTCTGGCAAGGGGCCGTCTGGATCAAAACCTGAAACATCGTAGCCAAGCGCACTATTTAAGCTGGAAATTCCACTGTCATAATGTACTAGGCTATCCAAATAAACACGCTTGGCCTGTGCTTCGGCGACGGTTTCCCCTACAACGACTAAAGCACCCGGAAGTATTTTTATACTGTCTGGGTCACGTCCAATTGCCCGCGCTCGTCCCTTAATGTCTGCAAATAAAGCTTTGCCAGCCTCCAGATTACTAGCAGGTGCAAACACAGCCTCGGCGGTTTCGGCAGCTAATTGCCGTCCAGCTTCGGATGCGCCCGCTTGAACGATTAACGGCCAGCCTTGGACAGGTCTGGCGATGTTCAATGGTCCCCGCACCGAGAGATATTTTCCCTTATGGTTCAGAACGTGAAGCTTTGCAGGGTCGAAATAAATCCCTGCTTCCACATCCCGAATAAACGCATCGTCAGCAAAGGAATCCCAAAGACCCGTGACGACATCATAAAATTCTCTAGCCCGCCGATAGCGTTCATCATGCTCTATCTCTTCTTCTAATCCAAAGTTCATTGCTGCGTCTGGATTGGCTGTGGTGACGATGTTCCAGCCAGCGCGACCGCCGCTGATATGGTCGAGAGACGCGAAGCGACGAGCGATGTGGTAAGGCTGGTCATAAGTCGTGGAAGCGGTGGCTACCAGGCCGATGTGTTCGGTAACGCTGGCAAGGGCAGAAAGCAAGGTGAAAGGTTCAAAGGATGTGATAGTATGGCTGCGCTTGAGCGCGTTGATTGGCATATTTAGCACTGCTAAGTGATCTGCCATGAAGAATGCGTCAAACTTGCCCTGCTCTAGTTTTTGAATAAATTGTTTCAGCGCCGGGAAGTTGAAATTAGCATCAGGCAAAGCCCCAGGATAGCGCCAAGCGCCTGTATGTATGCTTACCGGACGCATGAAAGCACCCAGTTTTAATTGCTTCGATCTGCTCATTGTCCCTCCGTATCATGTTTAGAATGCAGGGGCGATCGCCCCCTTGAGGTAGTTGTTGATTCTTAAAAATTTTCGTCCGACTTTAACATCGAAATTATATCTAAAACAAACAAAAATATAGCTAAAATCAATATCAATTTATTTAAAAATCTTACTTTGATACATAAATATAATAGAGCTTAAACCTTACGATTCTAATATTATTAGCGACTAAATTTTAAAAAGGATATCTCATAAAAAATAATGAATAATAGATAACTACCCTATATTTATTACGAAATTAACCTCTCAACTATCAATATTATTAATTATCAATAAATTAGTAACATTTAAAATCCTTTAAAATATAAAAAATCAATGTGTTACCACGGTAAACCGCAGAGGTTAATCGTTCCTTTTTGGGGAGCTTTGTCACTCACAGGCAATACCATCGGCTCGTTGACCGTAAAGGGGACTGTGCCACCTGGTTGCTCAACCAAAAGAATGCCATTGAAAGATTGCCATCCCAGCCGAGTATAAAAGGGTACTAAATCCTGACGGCATACGAGTAATGCGAAACTTAAACCACACTTATCTAAGAAGGTCTTTGCATACCGAAAGGCAGCAGTTGCAAAGCCTTGACCCTGTGCTTCTGAGCTTGTCATTACTCCACCAATACCGCCAATGCGGATTGATACATCATCTAGCGTTACCTTGCGGATAACAATCCCGATGTGCGAAACAAGCGATCCACTTCCATCTTCTACAAGTAATCTCCATTGTGGTAAAGACCATTTAATGTGCCGTCCTGGGCGATGAGCAATGACCTCTGGTGGGTAAACTGCTGCTCTGAGAACACGCAACGCTTCTTCCTCATCCACAGTCAGTTCGGTGATAAGTTACGCCTAATGTGAATTAAAGAGGTTGAGACTGGAAGGTGAGAACATTGATACCAAAACGGCGGCGAAGTAATAAACGTAGTGTGTGCGATGCAATTTTGGCAGCAATATGTACACAAAAGCCATCAACAGTTTTGTTGAGTAAGCGTTCGGGATTACGTCCGGTGTTTTGAATTTCGTGAAAAACGCCTTCCACACGCTGGCGAACACGACTAATAAAACGCTTGAGTGCATGAGAATGTTGAAGATGTTGGTTATCACGGGTGAGTGTCCAGATCCGATTACCTGTGCGGCGAGCGTAGGCGCAGCCCGCCGTAGGCATCGCGAGTTGCCAATCAGCAGAGATAAAACCCTTATCTGCGTAAATATCACTATAATTGACTGTTTCTAAAACACTTCAAACAACCTCTAAGGTGGACACTGCCACAAACATCAAAATCGATATTTTCGCATCGGTAGACTGTGCCGACCCTACTACTTAGTTACAAAACTTAGACTTAATCTCAGACAAACTGGAGTATGCACTTTTAAGACTGGAGACATTTAAGATACAGGTTCTACATACTTCTTAATAAATCCGCCTTGAGAACGCAAAACGTTCTAATCTAAAAGCTAACTGGGTTAATTTACTGGCAGTTTTGCAGGCAATACTCTCAAGCTCATAAAGCATAGACACAACAATGTGTCAAGCCTCAAAACAATCCAGACTTAACATATAAACGCTTATGATGGGAGTTTTACAAATCCGATGAGTGTTAAGGCGAGTGGTGGAAGCTCGGTTGCGCGTCCGCAACTATATCAAACTCTAACTGTATCCACAATTACCCAAGCGGAGCAGCAAGACCGCTTCTTGGGAAATGGTGAACTAAACGAACTAGCAAGCTATTTTGCATCTGGTGCAAAGCGTCTAGAAATTTCTCAGACGCTGACGGACAATGCCGAGATTATTGTGTCTCGGGCTGCCAACCGGATTTTTGTCGGTGGTTCGCCAATGGCTTTTTTAGAAAAGCCTAGAGAAATAGAAATAGTACCTGTTACTGCTGGTGCTAACGTTCAACAAGGGATGCAACTAGGAACCGTAACCTACGTTGAAAGTCGTGGTGGGTTCCTAGAAAATTTACGCTCAATATTTAACTCATCCCCCAGCGGCCCGACACCTCCAGGTTTCAGACCAATTAACATTGCTAGATATGGTCCAAGCAACATGGCCAAGAGCTTGCGGGATTTATCCTGGTTCTTGCGCTACGCTACTTATGCGATCGTTGCTGGCGACCCCAACATCATAGCGGTGAATACAAGGGGTTTGCGGGAAATCATTGAAAATGCCTGCTCTGGAGAAGCCACGCTAGTAGCTTTACAAGAAATCAAAGCCGGGGCACTTTCATTTTTCCGCAACGATGCTGAGGCGACAGAAATTGTGTCTCAGTACATGGATGTTTTGTTAACAGAATTCAAAGCAGCCACACCTTCAAATAAAGTACGCCAACGCCCTTCTAGCGACCAGCAAGGGTTGGAACTGCCGCAAATCTACTTCAATGCCTCAGAACGTCGTCCCAAGTTTGTGATGAAGACTGGGTTATCAAGTAGCGAAAAAAATGAGGTAATCAAGGCCGCATATAGGCAAATCTTTGAGCGCGACATTACTCGTGCTTATAGCTTATCCATATCTGACCTGGAATCCAAGGTGAAGAATGGCGACATCTCTGTGAAAGAGTTTGTCCGTCGTTTAGCTAAATCTCCCCTTTACCAAAAACAGTTTTACCAGCCTTTTATTAACAGCCGAGTCATCGAACTAGCTTTCCGTCACATTTTAGGACGAGGGCCAAGTAGCCGCGAAGAAGTACAAAAATACTTCTCGATTATTTCTAACGGTGGTCTACCAGCCTTAGTAGATGCCTTAGTAGATTCTGCTGAATACAGCGACTATTTTGGTGAAGAAACAGTACCCTATCTGCGGGGTCTGGGTCAAGAAGCACAAGAATGTCGCAACTGGGGACCGCAGCAAGACCTGTTTAACTACAGTGCGCCTTTCCGCAAGATACCTCAATTTATTACCACATTTGCGGCTTACGAGCAACCGCTACCAGATCAACATCCTTACGGTTCTGGTAACGACCCCTTGGAAATTCAGTTTGGGGCGATTTTCCCGAAAGAAACTCGCAACCCCAGTACCAGTCCAGCTCCTTTTAGTAAGGATACCAAACGTATCCTGATTCACCAAGGAGCAGGGATTAATAACCAAAATAGTAATCCCAGAGCGCGGGGTGAAGCTCCTGGTACCCTTGGGCCCAAGGTGTTCAAATTAGACCAACTGCCTGGTACTAGAGGTAAAAAAGCTGCCAAAAATTCTAGCGTCAGATACTCCGAAAGCTCCACGCAAGCAGTGATTAGAGCTGCTTACCTGCAAGTTTTCGGTCGCGATCTTTACGAAGGTCAGCGCCCGAAAGTATTGGAAATCAAGTTGGAAAACGGCGACATCTCTGTGCGTGAGTTTATCCGTGGTTTAGCTAAATCGGATGTATTCCGCAATCTGTACTGGTCATCGCTGTATGTTTGTAAAGCGATCGAGTATATTCACCGCCGCTTGTTGGGTCGTCCGACTTATGGTCGTCAAGAAATCAACAAGTACTTTGACATTGCTTCTAAACAGGGCTTTTACGCTGTCGTTGATGCCATTATTAACAGCGTAGAATACAGTGAAGCATTTGGTGAAGATACAATTCCTTACGAACGGTATTTGACTCCTGGCGGTGTATCCGGGCGACAATTACGCGTTGGTAGCATTCGTGATGATATTGCCGCAAAAGTCCAGAAGGAAGTAACACCAAGCTTTGTGACACTGGGTACAGTGACAGAAAAGCGATCGGAACCAGATATTCAGTTCCGCATTAACCAAGGTGTCAGCAAGCAACGGGAACAGACCAAAATCTTCAAGCTGGTGGCCAATACCAGCGACAAAGTTGCAGTCAAAACTTTGATTAGTGCTGCATATCGTCAGATTTTTGAGCGGGATATTGCACCCTATATTGCCAAAAACGAATTTACTAAATGGGAAAGCAAGCTGGGGAATGGCGAAATTAGCGTGAAGGAATTTATTGAAGGTTTGGGTTACTCTAACCTCTACCTGAAAGAGTTCTACACACCTTACCCCAACACCAAAGTAATTGAGTTGGGAACCAAACACTTCTTGGGACGTGCGCCACTAGACCAAGCAGAAATCCGCAAGTATAACCAGATTTTGGCTACTCAAGGTATTCGTGCCTTTATTGGTGCTTTGGTAGATAGTGTGGAATATAACCAGGTGTTTGGCGAAGATACAGTGCCTTACCGTCGCTTCCCAACCCTCCCAGCGGCAAACTTCCCGAATACAGAGAAGCTTTACAACCAGCTGACCAAGCAAAACGATGACGTGGTTGTACCAAGCTTTAAGCCAGTACAAGCCCGTGTCGGAGTTAGTAACGATACACCGCTTTTGACACAGGCGATCGCAGATATTGCAGCCCAAACAAATGGTCAGCCATCCTTTGCTGAACTGGGTCGTTCCTACAACGATGCTAGCGGACAAACCGTGGAAATGGGTGTGCGTAAACATGCGCGCATTTACCGTCTAACAGAAAACACCAACCAAGACGAAAAACAACAGGCAATCAACGCCATTTATCGTCAAGTCTTGGATGTATTTAGCGGTGAAGTGCCCGATCGTTTCCGTCGCACTGACCTAGATAGCAAACTCCAAAATGGTGAAATTTCCGTGCGGGAGTTTGTGCGCGAACTAGCTAGTTCCCAAATCTATCGCCAGCGCTTCTTATCACCTTATCCTCATGCCAAGGTCATTGAGTTCCTTTTCCGTCACCTGTTGGGGCGTACACCCGCAACTCAGGAAGAAATTGGCCAATATCACAAGCTGCTAGTCGATAGTGGTTTGTCAGCTGCTGTACAAGCAATAGTCGACAGTCCAGAATATAACCGCTACTTCGGTGAAGATGTTGTACCTTACAACCGCTTCCCATCTTTGCCAGTAGGTAACTACCTCGGCAGTGTAGCAGTTGATTAAGCAGTAGAGATTAGGGAATTAGGGAATAGGGTACAGATTATTTACTGTTCCCTATCCCCTGTAACCTTTCCCCTGTCCCCTTCTTAACCTTTCGTAATACCGCTCTCAGATTGCAGTTAAAACAGTAAATTCTGAAAAGCAATATTACAAAGTATTAAGAGCAGTCATAAATGCTCAACAGAATGCCGGAAAATGTTTTGCGGAAGGTAACTGAGTTTGAAAGCTTGTGTACTAATGTTGACTCAAGCAAACTCGTAATTTTTTAGCCGTAGCAGTTGTGAAACTGTTGTGTTTAAAAGGACGAAAAAACAAACTCAGTAAACCAAACTCAAAGTCGCACCAGTTTAATCAAATCCTGGTTTCATTCGTATTGGAGGAATCCATTAATGAGTATTGTCACGAAAGCTATCGTGAATGCTGATGCAGAAGCCCGCTACCTCAGCCCTGGTGAGTTAGATCGGATCAAGTCCTTTGTTGCAAGTGGCGAGCGCCGTGTGCGGATTGCTCAAGTTTTGTCAGAAAATCGCGAACGGCTCGTTAAGCAAGCTGGCGATCAACTGTTCCAAAAGCGTCCTGATGTTGTATCTCCTGGTGGTAACGCTTACGGTCAAGAATTGACTGCTACTTGTCTGCGTGACCTAGATTATTACCTCCGCCTCGTTACCTACGGTATCGTTGCTGGTGATGTCACCCCCATCGAAGAAATTGGTGTTATTGGTGCTCGTGAACTGTACAAGTCCTTGGGAACTCCTATCGATGGTGTTGCTGAAGGTATCCGCGGGCTGAAGAATGGCTCTACATCCTTGCTCTCTGGTGATGACGCTAGTGAAGCTGCTGGCTACTTCGACTACCTAGTTGGTGCCCTTCTAGGATAGGGTAAAGCTGTTTACCTACTTAAACAGAAGTATTGCAATACGGTTGGAAATAAGGAATTAACAACATGGCTCAAGACGCAATTACCGCTGTCATTAACTCCGCAGACGTTCAAGGCAAATACCTTGACTCTTCTGCTTTAGAAAAGCTAAAAGGCTACTTCGCTACTGGCGAACTACGGGTACGTGCTGCTAGCACCATCAGCGCTAATGCTGCTGCGATCGTTAAAGAAGCTGTAGCAAAATCTTTGCTGTACTCTGACATCACCCGTCCCGGCGGCAATATGTACACCACTCGCCGCTATGCTGCTTGCATCCGCGATTTGGACTACTACCTCCGCTATGCCACCTACGCCATGTTAGCTGGCGATCCTTCCATCCTAGATGAGCGTGTGCTCAATGGCTTGAAGGAAACCTACAACTCCTTGGGCGTTCCCGTCGGTGCTACCGTACAAGCTATCCAAGCAATCAAAGAAGTAACCGCCAGTTTGGTAGGTTCTGATGCTGGTAAGGAAATGGGCGTTTACTTAGACTATATCTCCTCTGGCTTAAGCTAAGAACTAGTTTGCACTTAAAAATTTAGGTGCGGCTTTATTAAGGTCTGGAAATCAGCCGTGAGTACTAGAACGTTATATTGCTTATCTTGGTAAATTATCAGTGATGAGTGTTGGTGGTCTAGTATTGATGTTTGATTTCCAGCCTTTGAATGATTAAAAGATTTGCACTCAAGATTTTGAGATAAAAAAGTTTTCACAAGGTATACAGGAGATTTTCAAAATATGTCCCGTTTGTTTAAAATTACTGCTCTAGTTCCCAGCCAAACCCGAATTCGTACCCAACGCGAACTGCAAAATACTTACTTTACTAAGTTAGTTCCTTATGAGAACTGGTTCCGCGAACAGCAACGTATTCAAAAAGCAGGTGGCACAATTATCAAAGTGGAACTGGCAACTGGTAAGCAAGGCGCTAATACTGGCTTGTCGTAATTCTGTAAATAGAATATTATTTTAGGGAATTGGTAAGAGGTCGAGAAAGACCTCTTTTTTGTTGAGAATTGATACTACAAAAAACCTGGTAATTGAACAATATAGCAGTTCTCGTTTGGATACAACATATTCTAAGCGATCGCGCATTAGTGATTATCCTAAAAGTTCTTCTAGCACCATTTTTTCCAAGTTATCCCTAAATTGATTAAAACAAACATAACTTAAATATAAATACTTAAAAATTTTAATTCCCCATCCATCAAACCCTCAAAAATAGCTGGGTAAAAGTAATAAGTAAAAATACGGTTGTAAGACCGAAGGCTTGTAGCATTAAAATATGAATAGTTTTCCTTATTTTTTCGGTTTTTAAAGCTGTAATAAAACATTTCAAGTTTTGGATACAGAAAATTTTGTTATTTAAATAACCCTTTTAAGAAATTAGTTATCGAGTCTTGGGCAAATTCACAAACAAAATTAGGCGCAGCAAGAAGAGTGTTCCATGTACGGATTAGTCAACAAGGCGATTCAAGATATGGTGTGCAGTCGCTTTGGCGAAGAGACTTGGAAAAAAATTAAGCACAAAGCAGAGGTGGATGTAGATGTTTTCCTCAGTATGGAAGGCTACCCCGATGACATCACCCACAAGCTGGTAAAAGCTGCTAGTGTCATTCTGGGCTTACCTCCCTCGCAGATTATGCAAGCTTTTGGAGAATTTTGGGTTCAGTACACAGCCCAAGAAGGCTATGGCGAAATGATGCATATGAGTGGAGATACACTACCTGAGTTTTTAGAAAACCTTGATAATCTTCATGCTCGCGTGGGAGTTAGCTTTTCTAAACTCCAACCCCCATCATTTGAGTGTACTGATATGGAGGAAAATTCTCTGAGCTTACATTATCGCTCTGATAGAGAAGGTTTAACACCAATGATTCTTGGACTAGTTAAGGGATTGGGAACCAGGTTTGATACAGAAGTTAATATTACCCAAACTCAGAGTCGAGATGAAGGTGCTGAACACGATCAATTTTTAGTGATTTATAAACCAAATTGAATACATTAGCATGGCTTCTCCTCACCTTACACTTTCGCCAGATTTGCTGGCGAAAGCTTTTCCCTTCCACTTTGCCTTTAGCCGTAATCGGGAAATTGTACAAGCTGGTGATGTCTTAGAGCGCATTTGTCCTGAACCGCTAGTTGGTAAATTGATTGAGCAGCATTTTCAGATTAATCGACCAAAAATTTTGGTCGATTTTGACGCTATTACTAAACAATCTCGCGCTCTGTTCATATTAGAGTTGATCCACAATGGAATGCAGCTTAAGGGTCAGATGATGTATCAACCAGAGCAGGAGGTGATATTTTTTTTAGGTTCTCCCTGGATTACAGATACAACTAGCCTGGCTCCTCTGGGTATCAAACTGAAAGACTTTGCAATTCACGACCCAATTGTTGATTTTCTGTTTCTATTGCAAGCTCAGAATACTGCTTTGGTTGATGCCAAAAAGTTAACAAGCGAACTGGAACAGCAAAGGGCAGAACTACGGAGTGCGCTACAAATCAAGGAAAATTTAGCAGAAGCTGAGGCTCAATCCAAAAAATTGGAAAAATCCCTTTGTGACCTACAAAAAACTCAAGCCCAATTAGTCCATGCTGAGAAAATGTCCAGTCTGGGGCAATTAGTTGCAGGAATTGCTCACGAAATTAACAACCCCGTTAACTTTATTTACGGTAATTTGAAATATACAAAAGATTATACGCAGTGTTTGCTGAAGCTTGTGCATCTTTACCAACAATTTTATGCCAATCCTGTGTCAGAAATTCAAGAATACATTAAGGAAATTGAGTTAGATTTTTTACTAGATGATTTGCCAAAAATTCTAAATTCGATGGAAGTAGGAGCCGAAAGAATTTCTGAAATTGTCTTGTCTTTGCGGAATTTCTCTCGTCTTGATGAAGCGGAGACGAAAAGTGTTGATATTCACCAGGGACTGGATAGTACTTTGTTGATTTTACAGAGTCGCTTCAAAAAGGGTGTCGATCATCCTGGGATCAAAGTAGTAAAAAATTATGGAAATTTGCCTTTAGTAGATTGCTACCCTGGTCAACTCAATCAAGTATTCATGAATATTATTAGTAATGCAATTGATGCGTTTGATAACTATAATAGTAAACGCGCGATCGCAGAAATTCATGCTAATTCTAATACAATTACAATTACTACAGAAATCATCGAAACAAAGTGTGCCATCCGAATCGCTGACAATGGTTCAGGAATGACCGAAGCAGTTAAAGAACGACTGTTCGATCCATTTTTCACCACTAAGCCTGTAGGTAAGGGTACGGGATTAGGTTTATCAATTAGCTATCAGATTGTAGTTGAAAAACATGGGGGAACACTAAGATGTATATCAGAACCGGGGCAGGGAACTGAGTTCTGGATTGAAATTCCCCTGTCTATAGACAGACAAGCAGTTAATTGCGTTAAATCATTAAGTTTAATTAAATAAATATCCTCGGAATCCAGCTTATAGGAATACTTTTAGTCAATTTTCGAGCGATCGCTTTTAACTATAGCAATCATAGTTTTATAGTATAAAAAAATACTTTTTTGTTACAGAGTAAAGATGGCAATTTGTCAGAAATATTGAACTAGTAGTTCGCCAAGCAAGTGAACTTGGCGGGATAAAGGGGAAGGGGGAAGGTGGGGCCCCCTCTGGGGATAAGGGGCGAGGGGAAAGGGTTTAAATCCCTTAACCTTTCCCCTTTTCCCTTTCCCCAGTCCTCACAAGCGCATTTTTGGGTTGGCAGACTACTAGTGGTGTATTGAAGTTAACAACTCTAAGATTTATGGTTGTAAAGCCTACTTATGAGTTATAAGTTATGATTTATGAGTTTTATTTCTAACTCCTAATTTCTAACTTTTTACCTGTACCGATCGTGAATCTACGCCGCCTGATTCCAATTTTTGATAGTTCAGTCTCCAACTGGGCATTAGAAGCGCGGTTATTGCGCTGGTTAACGTTGATTTGGCTGTTCGTCGGCTTGATCATGCTATTTTCAGCATCATATCCTGTCGCTGATGCCCGTCAGAATGATGGTTTGTACTACTTTAAACGTCAACTGCTTTGGGTCTTAGTTTCTTTAATCGGATTCAATATTATTGTTAATTCGCCGTTGCAGAAAATTTTGGGACTATCCCATTGGTTTTTGTTGCTGTTTTTGGGGTTAATTTTTGTCACACTGATCCCAGGATTGGGAAGAAAAGCTTTTGATGCAGCGCGTTGGATTGCGATCGGGCCAATTCCGATTCAACCTTCAGAACTAATTAAACCCTTTTTGGTGTTGCAAAGTGCGCGGCTTTTTGGTCAATGGGAACGAATTAGTTGGCGGGTTCGCTTTGCGTGGTTGGGCGTTTTTGGTTTGGTACTTTTAGGAATTCTTGCCCAGCCGAACTTGAGTACAACGGCACTTTGCGGCATGACTATCTGGTTAATTGCTTTAGCCGCTGGCTTACCTTACAAGTATCTGGGAGGGACAGCAATTGGTGGAGTAATGTTGGCAATACTCAGTATTAGTATTAAAGAGTATCAGCGTAAGCGAGTGATGTCATTCCTCAATCCTTGGGCGGATGCTACAGGAGATGGCTACCAGTTGGTGCAAAGTCTACTAGCTGTAGGTTCCGGTAAAACTTGGGGAGCTGGATATGGGCTTTCTCAACAAAAGCTGTTTTATTTACCAATTCAAGATACCGATTTTATTTTTGCGGTGTTCGCTGAAGAGTTTGGCTTTGTTGGCAGTATGGTATTGTTGGTACTTTTAGCTACATTTGCTACTCTCGGATTAGTTGTGGCGCTGAAGGCTAAAAATATAGTACATAGATTAGTCGCGATCGGTGTGACGACTTTGATGGTGGGACAATCATTGCTCCACATCGGTGTTGCTACAGGTTCTCTACCGACTACTGGCTTACCTTTACCCATGTTTAGTTATGGTGGTAATTCTATGATTGCCAGCTTAATAGCTGCTGGATTGTTGATTCGGGTAGCACGTGAGAGTAGTGAAGCTGAGGTAGTACCGTTACGAAAACCTCAGCTTGAAAATGGGCGCAGACGCCGAGCTTTTCATAAAACCAGGAGTTGAGCTAGCAAAAGCCACAATAGACAAATTACGCTCTTTGCAGGAATTGAATAGATTATGGAAGACTTAAAACAAACAATAATCAGCTACTCCAGCACAGACCTAGAACAGCGCAAACATTGGTATTCTCCGGCAGCAGAAGCTTATAATCAGGCAAGACCACGTTATCCTCAAGATTTGATTCACCAAGTTGTGGAACTTGCTCAACTCTCCACTAACTCAAAAATTCTGGAAGTGGGATGTGGTCCTGGAACTGCAACAGTAGCGTTGGCAAAGCCCGCCGCAGGCATCGCTCAATTGGGTTGCTCTATAATCTGCTTAGAACCCAATCCAGATTTTTTCCGGTTAGCTCAACAAAATTGTCAACCCTATTCCAATGTAGAGATACAGAACACATCTTTTGAAGAGTGGGAACTCAAGGCACTTGAATTCGATGCCGTTTTAGCAGCGAGTTCTTTTCATTGGATATCACCAGAGGTTGGATATCCAAAAGCCGCAAATGCTCTAAAAAAAAATGGCTACCTAATTTTATTGTGGAATAAGGAACTTCAACCCAGCTACGAAATATACCAAAGTTTATCGCAAGTCTATCAACTACATACTCCATCTCTTGACCGATATGAAGACCAAAAAACTCAAGAATATATCTTGAGACAATTAGGAAATATGGCCATTGATTCGGGGCAATTCCAAAACTTGAGAACAGGACAAGTTATATCAGAATTAACCTACACTGTCGATGAATATTTAACACTTTTGAACACTTACTCGCCATACATAAAATTAGATTCAGAAACCAAAGAATCTTTATTTTTAGGATTGAGGCGTTGCATAGAAGATGATTTTGGAGGCAGTCTGCAACTTTCATATATCTCTGCTTTTCATATTGCCCAAAAAGTTACCTCTGAGGTAAGGGAGTCTTAAATGGGCTATTGCTAGGTGGTAGAGTAGGTGGAATTGGGTTAATGCCAGGTATAGGAGTAGGCTCTACTTTTTTGAGGACTGTGATTGCAAATCCTCTTTGCTGGGGTTGTTGCTTACCAGATAAATCATTGACTAGCAGTCCGATTTGAGCGGGAAAGGCTTGATTTACTGGAAACTTCATTGAACCAACTGCTGGAACGTCATTGCCGTATGGTAGAAGTTTAACCTGAATATTTTCTCCCTCTACTCTCCAACTCAGAATAGCAGATGTTCCTTCATTGAGAACCAAATTTGGTTGTTCGCTACCGTTAATTTTGAAATAGACAATCTTAAATGGTTTGGGTAATATTGGAATTTTTGATTCCGCTTTTTTAGAACTGATTTTTTCACTTCCATTGTTAGAAACAGCTTTGATTTCAAATGCAAAACTTCCCACTTTATTTGCTAATAAAGGAATATTTTTACATTGCAGTTGTTGATTTTGTTGTATACATAGTTTTTTAAGTTTAGGATCTGTAATATTGCCTTGATTAAATTTGTAAGTAACTGGTTCGCCATAAGATGTACCATCATCTGCATTGCCAACAACCTGTAGTTGTGACAGCAATAATGGACGTGCAACTGTCCAACTAAAAAGAATATTTTCACCTTTTGTGTACTGGGGCTTATTTAGCTGAAAATTAACTACTGATGCAATTGGTTTTTCTGCAATTTCTACTTGGGTAGTTTGCGCTACTACTTGGTTAGTTCGGGAAAATATTTGGATGCCATTGCGATAAAAGGCTTGTAATTCAAAAGTGTAATTACCTTTTGTTTTCACTCCAGTTTTTACGTTGCTACAAATTAACTCTTGTTTATCTTGTACTTGACAAGGAGGGATTTCATTAGCACTTTCTTTACCCAGTGTTTCAGGAATGCCATTGTTAAAGTCATAAGCAATAGGCTGAATAGGTTGGGAACCTTTAGCCGTCAAAACTAACTTTTTTAACTGTTTATATTGATGAATTTCCCAGTTTAAAGCTACCTCATCACCTTCAGTAATTTGAGAGTCATTTGCACTAAAGTTTTCTAATCTCAAAGGATCGGGGTTTAAAATTCGCCAAATGATAAATCCTATCCCTCCTAATAACCCCAAAATTGCCAAAATTAACAGAAGAAATTGCCACCAAGGACGGGGTTTCCATACCAAAGTTCCTTGAGGCAGTGTATTCGGTAGGGGTAAACTTTGTTGGTCTTTGATGTCGAGTTGAAAGTCGATCGCTAGCCCTGCACCAAACCACGGTCGTCGCCACCAAGGTTTGGGTTTGACCGTCAAATCGGCTACAGCACTTCTATTAGGTAATAATCTGACTTCAGTAGGATCGAATTTGTAAGTATATAGTTCTTCTTCGTCTCGACTTTTTAAGTTTAATATCAGTTCGCGGACAATATTGCCCTGGTTAGCTAGTAATAACTCGTACTTGCCAAGACTACGGCTAACTTGTCCCAAGATGGTATTAAGTTGTATATCTAAGCGATAATTTGTCGGAATTTGAATATACACCAAATCCAGTAGTACTAAATCTGGAGAGTTTTCTGAATACAAGCGGATTGTCGGCGAATAGCTTCCTGCAAGGGTATCCCCAGGTGGGTGAAATTTCAACAATATTTGACCTTGAGTACCAGGATTGAGTTCTAATGCAGTCACGTCAGACATTAACCCTGGCCCCTCAAATCCAGTTGCAGGATAATTAATTGTGAACCAGTCATCGTCTAAATCTGGACAACTCAAGCGGAATCTGTCTACAAGATAAGAGCGATTGTCAACTATTACCTCTACTTGCAGAGGCTCACTAGGATTGAAAATTAACGGTTTGTTGGGGTTGGTGTTAGGTCTAATGGAAAATGTCGGGTCGTTCACCCGAATTGCAGTCTGTTCTTTTAGCAGAACCTTAATTTGGTTTGCGAAAGTTATGGGAGTATCTTGTGGATAATGTAGAGGAGAATCTACGACTAGTGTATAGTCATAGGTTCCTGGGAGAGCATTTGCGGCAATTTGAAACTCAAATTTTACTTCGTCACTATTTTGCCCTGGAGCTAATGCTAAACTTTCTCTGGGAGAACTAGACCAGCCGGTTAAATTTTGAAATACTTCATCAAAAACAAAATATAAGTCAATAACCGCACTTTGATTTCCCTGATTGATTACAACAATATAGAGTTCAATCGTATCTCCTGGCATCCCAAATTGAATTCCAGGTGGGTTGATAATAACTTGCAGTGGATTGAATTTAGCTTGCATGTCATTGATTCCCTTATTTGATGCGGTGTAATTTGACCTGAAAATCTTCACCACCACTCACAATCATGGTTTCTTGATTAGTTTTCAAGTCGATACTATTGATTTTTTTAGAGCTTTGGTAAATTGTTTTACCTTCTGCTGCTCTTGCTTTGTCTAGCTTATGTTCGGGAGTTAAGTACCAAACTACGACTCGTCCATCATCGCCACCACTTACTAAGAGACTACCATCGTCACTAAATGCTAGAGTCCGCACAGATGTTTTTGATGCTGACCAACGGTCTAGTTGCGAACAATTAAGCTCATTTACTTTTTCTAGCGGATTCGGATTTTTGATAGTTTGACACCGATTTAAATCCCAAATGGTAATAAATCCCGCAGAATCAGAAGTTGCGAGGATTTTTCCTGTTGAATCAGGAACAAAAGCTAATCCCCAAATAAAGTCTTCAGGCCCAACTAATGGGTCTAGTTTTTCGAGATTTTGCACCGATAAACTTGGGGATTGTTTATCAGATTGAGTTTGATTCCATTGCCACAATACAAAACGCTTAAAGTTTCCAGCAATTACTAGAGTTTTTGCATCTGGGCTGAGATTTAATGCCCGGACTTGGAAACCTGAGAGTTTCAATCTACTTTGTACGTCGATAACTTTTGGTTCTGGCAGAAAATCGCTGTTAGGCGCTGGTCTTGACCATAGTCTCACTTTACCGCTGCCATAGCCACTGAATAAGTTAAGTGAGTTTGAGGTGAAAGCTAGGTCAAAAACGCGATCGCCTTTTGCTTTCGGATCTTTAAGGTCTTGAAGTTGGCTAATCTTAGCACCTAAAGGGACATCTCTAAGTTCAATTACACCATTATCTAAACCAACAGCAACACGATTATTTTGTAACGGCATGAAGCGCAAGACTTCTACAGCGTCATCGGTAATCGCCATCAAGCCTTTGGGCTGTTGTGCTTGGTCGCAAGCAAGGGGCTGCCCAGTGTATGTCACCGTATCATCAGGGTTTAAGCTATCAGCGCCAATTCTCCAAAGCCTTAAGGTGCAATCATCTGAGCCACTGACCACAGATAAACCAATGCCACTAAAACGCACTGAGTTGACAGAACGTGTATGCATTACACCTCTTGGTTGCAAGATTAATGCTAAGAGTGCGGCTAATAGTGCGATCGCAGCTAATTGTAGCCATAAAGGTATAATTGGCAGAGTCTCTACTTCTAATGTCTGCGTGGCTGGGTCTGTACTCCCTAAACGTTGATCGGATAATTCCGATTTAGCCTCCAGCAATAGAGTTTTGCCGATTCCGACCCAAGGACGTTTTGTTTTAACATCGAGAATGACTTTACTTGTTTCTCCTAGATGAAGATTGGCGGTTTCGGGAAGCTTTTTAAAACTACATTTTCGCCAGTCTTTACCCTGCACCTGCACATTAATTTCCTGGTTGAGGTTGCTAGCGTTTTTAAATAGTAATTCAAAGGAAGCTGTATCAGATTTCCAGTCAGGCAACCATGCCGATTTCCTGGGAATTTTTAAGTGTTTTTCGGTGGTAGTAAAGTCTATAAACCCCACTGGTAAAACTTCAATGTTGCCTTCAGCATTAGTTGGATAACCATTATTGCTAACAGCTTCAATAGTAAAAGGATAATTTTGACTGGGCGCTTGCACTACAGAAGGAGGTTGGCATTGGAATGTAGCTTCTGCTAAACCACCTGGATCTAAGGGTAATCGGCGTTCTGCGCTGCCAGCCAGCCAAGACGGATCGACACCTGTAAAACGTAGCATTACCTCAGTTGGTTGTTGCCCCAAGTTTCGCACCCGTACTGGTATATCGACAGAATTACGGGGATAAACTTGGAACTCTCGTACAGGTAATTCTACACTTAAATGTGTTGGTCTGTTGTCTCGCTCGATTTTCAGGCGTAGCACAAGTCTGGACTGTTGTGCTAATTGCGGTGAAAAAATATTTACCATCAGGTTGACAGTACCAACAAATCCCGGCATGGGTGTATTGAAGACGAAAACTTGGAAGATAGTACTACTGCCCGGTGGCTTGGCTGCCGCTACCTCTGGTTCGAGCCTATACCAGCGATATCCTGTGTTGCGGATTTCTCCGGCGGCGGTAATTTCTATTTGAAAATTGACGAAGCGATCGCTGTCATTATTGACAGTTACCTCAAATGATACAGGAGTATCACCTGGACGAAAGGTTAGGTTCTGAGTAGAAAGGCTGGCATTAATAACACTTTTTTCCATGCTATTACTTATAATATTTTTTTATATTCTGCATGACTAGCACTATTAAAAAATTAATGTCTCGTGAAAACGTGACAATAGCTTTTTTCCTTTGATTATTGAAATGTATATATTATTAAATATTGTGTAATAAATTGGCCAATTTATAAAAGTCATTTTCAAAGGCGATCGCTAATAGAGATACAACAGAATTCAGAATTCAGAATTCAGGAGTAAAACACGCTTTATACCTGGGTAACAGACTTAAGCTTTTGTGTACCTCACCAAGTTGAAATCTGCTGTATGAGCCAAAAAGAATGTAGAAACATAGCAGTGCTACGTCTCTACAAGGGTTCTGGATAACGCATATTTAATTCTGGATATGACTGAAATACGGTTCGGATAAGTATTTTGAACTCAGAATAGGGTTTGGGGAAAAGGGGAATGGGTTTGCGGTTAAAGGTTTTTTATTCCCCTTTCCCCTTTACCCTTTCCCCTTTACCCTTTCCCCTTTCCCCTAACCGTATTGGGATATGACTTTCTCCGCAACGCCTTAACTCAAATTAAAATCGCTGTCCAATTCCCAGATGCACTTTGCTTTCTCCCTGGTCGTTAATGCCATAGTCAGCCCGAATTAAGCCTAGTGGTGAATTTAATCGCACTCCCGCCCCATAACCAAAACCATAACCTGGTTTATTTCGTACACCTGCCGGATCTCCTAATACAGTATCACCAGAACCTAAATCTGAGGCAAAGTCAGCAAATAATACACCGCCGACGATTGGTAAAACGGGAAAACGATATTCTGCGGAAGCTAATACATAACTGCGTCCACTGCCAACTTCGCCAGAATCGTAACCGCGCACTGAGTTGGAACCACCCAAGTTAAAACTTTCGTAGGGCGGTAAATTCCCAAGGACGGTACCAGCTTGCAGATTCACTGCAAATACTTGTGGCTGTTTGCTGTTAAATAGCTGTACTGGTAAATATTGGCTGTAGTTGGCTTTGAGGCGATTAAGGGAAATATTACCTTCGCCGATGGGTATAGATTGTTCTGTACTCAGACTTAGAACGGAACCTTGAGTTGGATTGAGGGGATTATCTCGTTGGTCTTTGGTGGCGGTGAAGGATACGGTCGTTAGGTCGTCAATACCAGTTCCACTCGCAGAGAGGGGATTGCCCTGAGCGTCGGTTGGGGTAATATTACCTTGACGATCGCGAATACTAGTTCGGGTATAATTTAATCCTAATGAGGTATTCCAATCATCAATTGGTCGCTGCAAGCTGACACCACCGCCAATTTGCCCTTCTCGCACTTTGTCGCCGTTGGCTAACTTAATCTTGTCATCAAAGGTTTCCGAAAGTTCCTGACTGCGAAAACCATTTACAGTGTAGCCCAAGCGATCGGGGTTAGTTATCCGATAAGGACTGGTAAATTTGGTATTAAACTGCAAGTCTCGGCTACTTACACCAACATTCACACCTAAAGTATCATTAACACCACCGACATTTTGATCTTGATAGCTGATTGTACCTACCAATCCTTGATCGGCATTGTAACTACCACCCAAGTTAACACCACGCGCCCCAGTTTCTTTGAGTTGGTAGACTAAATCAAGTTTTGTTGCATCTCCTTCTAAGGCAACATTCACACTCTCAAATAAACCAGTATGATATAGCTGTTGAATGTCTTGTTTAACGACATTTTCTTGGAAAATTTGACCGGGTTTCAACTTGAGTTGTTGTTGTAAGAAATCTGGTTTGGTGCGTCCTCCAACAGGATTACCCTTGCTATCAAGGGTTTTACCCTCATCGTTGACAAAGCGAAATTTGATATCACTCACCAAACCTTCAGCGACATTCACAGTGAGAATGCCTTGAGAACTAGGTTTAATTGATAACACCCGTGCTAAGTTATAACCATTGTCGGCGTACCACTTGTTAATTTGTGCTACTGCTTGTTGCAGTCCACTGGGACTAATAGTGGTTCCAATTTGAGATTGCAAACGTTGTTGGGCGACTTGATAGGTAAGTACTTTAGCACCAGATAGTTGCAGCGATGCCTGCGGCGGGCTTTGCCAACGCACAATCACTGGTTGGACTTGGTATACTACATTCAATCCAGCCTGTGTGCTAAAGCTATTCACACTGACATTGCTAAATAAACCTGTATTTAAAATTGCTGTTACATCTCTTTGTAGCTGGCTTTGACTGGTTTCTCCACCCACCTGGGTTTTAATTACCTGGCGAATGATTTGCTGTAATTCTTGATTGGCTCCCACCACCTGTACATCTGTAGCTGTGACAACTAAATTGCTTTCAGTCGCAGGAGTTTTGGGGGATGAAGGGGAAAAAGAGGGAGTGAGAGGGAGTGTTACTGATGAATTTCCCTTGTCTGTTGATTTTAAGACTACTGGGGAATTTTTGTTTGCACCTGTTTGCACGACGACGGGATTTTGGGAAAATTGTTGTGCAACTATAGTTTCTGGGGAAGCAATTGTCTCTACCCGTGCGGGAGTGTCTTCAATTATCGGCACTACCAAGTTACCAGCTTTTGCAGTTGGAGTAACGGTTTTAGCAGGTGCAGCCGTTGCTTGCCCAGTAACATTGCCAGCAGCTAAAGTAGCTAAAGTAAAAATAGCAGTAGTAGAAACTCGCATAAATATTTAACCTAATTAACTGGGAGTTATACTAATTTTGGATTTTAGATTTTAGATTTTTGATTAAAAGTATTGATCAAAAGGCTGTTCTAGAAATTTCAAACAATTACATTCCTATCCAAAATTGGTATTAGTTGTAGGGAAGTAAAGGAATAGGGATAATACTAACTTCCAGGTTCCTTGTCGATTTCCCTATTTATACCTCTTACCCAAACAGACAGTTAATTTTGATATTTTGTTTCTATGAGTAATCTATCTCGGTCATCTCTAGCTTCTAACTCTCAATCTGCAACTTCTCCTTTGCGGTTACTTGTATTAAGTAATGGTCATGGGGAAGACATGATTGCAGTTCGGATTTTGCAAGAACTTCAACGACAACCAAACCCACCAGAGGTATTTGCTTTGCCTCTGGTGGGTGAAGGACGTGCTTATGAACAGTTGGATATCCCCTTTATCGGTTCAGTCCTGAATATGCCTTCTGGCGGCTTTATTTATATGGATGGCCGCCAATTAGCACGGGATGTACGCGGTGGTTTATTGCAACTTACCTTCAGCCAAATTAAAGCTATCCGCCGTTGGGTAAGTTCTCAAAAAAAATTAGGTAATAGAAGAGCGATTTTAGCAGTGGGGGATATTGTGCCGCTGTTGTTTGCAACATTCAGTGGCGCTAATTATGCTTTTGTCGGTACGGCAAAATCTGAATATTATGTACGAGATGAAGCTGGATTATTACCACGGAAATCTAAAGACGCAGGTTGGGAAAACTTTTCTGGTTCAGTTTACCATCCTTGGGAACGTTGGTTAATGAGTCGTCGCCGTTGTCAGGCTGTGTTCCCTAGAGATGCGCTGACAACGGAAACATTAAAACAATGGCCAATTCCAGCTTTCTATTTGGGTAATCCGATGATGGATGGGCTAGAATCGAGGTTTTCACGCCAACAATTTTATAGTCAGAATATCCAACAGCAAGAGATAGTTCGACCTTTTGTAGTGACTCTTCTTCCTGGTTCTCGTCCCCCAGAAGCATACACTAACTGGGAAACAATTATGATTGCCGTATCTGCATTGATGACAAGTTTTCAACAGCGAGATTCAATCTTTTATAGTTCTAACAAAGTAGTGTTTTTAGGTGCGATCGCTCCTGGTTTAGACTCTAATATTTTATCCCAAAGTGTACAATCCCAAGGCTGGCGCGCTGAATCAGCATCTCCTATCCAACTTCGCGATCCAAACGTCTTGACATTTAAACAGAGAAATGCTTATCTGCTATTGACACAACAAGCCTATAATGATTGCTTGCATTTGGGAGATTTAGCGATCGCAATGGCAGGTACAGCCACAGAACAGTTTATCGGTTTAGGCAAACCTGCGATCGCAATTCCCGGTAATGGGCCACAATATAACCCTGGCTTTGCTGAATCTCAAAGTCGTCTTCTCGGATCGTCTTTGATTTTAATCGATCGACCAGCAGATGTAGCGAAGGTTGTACAATCTCTATTTAAAAATCCTGATAATTTGCAAATTATTGCTGAAAATGGTGGGCGACGCATGGGTAAACCGGGAGCAGCACTACGTATTGCTAATTGCTTGCGGGAAAAATTGGGATAATGGGGCAGTGGGTATGGGGCATTGTGGCTGGTTATTTTCCTTATCCCCTTGTCCCCTCATCTCCCTTGTCCCTAATACCTTAGGCCACCAACCCCGAACGTAAGGCCCTCACAGCAGCTTGGGTACGGTCATCAGCACATAGTTTATTTAGAATATTACGAACATGGGTTTTTACAGTGCCAACTGTAATGTAAAGTTTCTCGGCAATTTGCCCATTGCTACACCCAGCTACAATCAACTCTAGGATTTCTAGTTCCCGTTGAGTCAGAGGGTATGTTTCCAAAACTTGCTCGTATTCTGTCGCCAGCGCTTCAATTTTTACAGTCTTCGGCTTGTCAGAACCTTGACTTTCTCCAGGAATACCTTGGCGCATCTTCCGCAATACCACGTTGGCAATTGCCGGATCGATCCAAGAGTTACCGCCGTGAGTTGCTTGAATTGCCTCGGTTAATTTACTGATGCTGGTTTCTTTCATATAATAAGAATCAGCGCCAGCTGCGAAGGCTGCAAGTACAGCATCCTCTGTATGATCCATTGTCAAGATGAGAATCTTCGTAGTAGATTGCCCATTTTCAGCCTGGGAGCGCTTGAATTTACGAGTGAGTTCGATGCCATCCATGTCAGGCAAGCCGATATCTACTACTGCGACATCTGGCTTTGCCGTTTCTAAAAGTTTTAATCCTTGAGTAGCATTTGCCGCTTCTCCAATTACTTTCAATGCACTATGAGACTGTAATGCTGCTCGTAGCCCCATTCGCGTTAAGTCATGATCTTCAATTAAAATAATACTAATTTCATTCATCGCTACACTCACTCTTGCGCTGTTTGCATCTTTCAAAGTATTGCCTTTTGTAACTACTATCTCTTATTATTTTCCCAAACTCAAGATAGATGATATTTCAACCTGTCTGCATCCACCGATAGAAATAACAAATAGCCAAAATTTTTATATTTAGATAGAGGACAAATCTAGCTGGAGATATATAGATACTTACACAAAAAGTATGAAATATTGAAACGAATGCCAAATTGCTCCTCATTGCTGACAATTCAGCTTTTAGTTGCTATGTTCCATGCGTTAATTAGTATTATTTTGACTTACAACTTTAAAAAAAGCTTATGAAAATGAAAAAATTACCCCGTGTGAAGTTGCTTTACGAGAAAGTAAAAGATGGTTGCGAGCGATTTTAATCAAATCTTTGGATTCATCCGATTGATAGAGCCAATAGAGCTCCTCCATGCAAGGGAATCAGGCAGTGTTAAAATTTGCTGAAATCAGAAACAGCAAAGTAGTTCGTAGTCCTTTGTAACGAACTTGTCCGTCTGACTTTCCCCAGGATATAATACAAGCCGCTTTGTGCGAACCTCTCCCCTTTTAGGTTTTGAATTTTTGCCTAACTTTTGTCGGGAACCTTTGTTAGCAATTAAGTTTTGGTAATTTTGCGAACATCTATAAGTTCGATATACCTGGATAAATACTAACACAGATGTGGCGATCGCTAAGAAAATTGTTGAAATTTCAGGAGGTAGGATTACTTCAGATTCACAAACAGCTATAGATATTACTTTTTTATTTACCCGGTCTAACTAACCTGATAGGTAAAACAGTTCAAGCTTATGGTACACAATAATAATATGCAACTCTCACCAATGACTGACGACGGTGGCTTGCTCGCTCATCTACAATTAGTTTTAAGCTTGGTAAAGTATTTTATTTTACTTTATATTAGCGGTGTCTGCTTGTTAAATACTGATTTTTTGCAGGACATTGGTCATTTGTTAGGAGTTTAGTTACCATCTGGTAAATTAACCAGATTGAAGATACAACAGACTCAATTCAACCCAAGGAAAGGCCCGAAAGAGCGAACGACATACTACTAATGGAGGATAAGGAAGTTAATGCGATGAATGTCAAGCAGATATTAAAGTGGATCTTATGCAAAATATCTTAATCAACAAATTACAGGTTTTAGATGTCCGAAAATCTTATATTCTTTAGTTGGATAATCTGAAAAGATAAATATTATACATCAACCTATGTTTGGCGGCGAAAATAAAAACCGATGGAAGAGACGCTGAAAATTTTGGTTGTAGACGATGACGAAGTAGACCGGATAGCAATCTGTTCTGCCCTAACTAAAGCAGGTGTTCAGATAGAACTGTCTGAAGTAAACAATGGTAATGAAGCATTCTCTGTCTTAAGCATTACTACTTACGATTGTGTTTTCCTCGACTATCGTTTACCAGATCGAAATGCACTAACCTTGATTCAACAGCTACGTTCTTCAGAAATTAAAGTTCCTTTAGTAGTCCTAACCGGTCAAGGAGATGAAAAAATTACTCTCCAATTATTGAAAGCTGGTGCTACAGACTATCTCTCTAAGTCTAGAATATCCCCAGAAACATTGTCGCAGGTTTTGCGGAATGCAATTCGGATTTATCAGGCGGAAATACAGGCAGATTTGGCAAATCAGCAGCTTAGAGAAACTCACGAACAACTGATTTTTAAGAACCAAGAATTGGAGAGACAACAGCAACAGATTCAAATGCAAAACTTCAAGTTATTGGAGGCATCACGTCTAAAATCACTTTTTTTAGCAACTATATCTCACGAACTGAGAACGCCGATGAATGCGATTATTGGTTTTTCGCAAATACTCTTGCGTCCTAAATTCGGCCAACTAACGCATCAGCAAGCAGATATGGTTGAGCGCATTTTGAATAATGGGAAGCATTTACTGATGCTGCTCAATGAAGTTCTCGACTTTTCCAAGCTGGAGGGAGGAGGATTAGATTTAAAGGCGGAAAGATTTGATATATCAAAGGTAATCAATATCGTTGTCAGTGAAATGCGTTCCCTCGCTGATGCTAAAAATCTTTCATTGTTAGTACAAACCGATTTGCAAAATCCTTTGATATTTAACGATCCGGTTCGCGTCAAACAGATTTTGATTAACTTGCTTTCCAACGCCATTAAATTCACAGAGGCTGGTGAAATTTGGGTTGAGGTTAAGGAACTCCCTGCAAATCGAGTAGTAATTATCGTTCAAGATACAGGTATAGGCATAGCCCCCAAAGATTTTAAGCATATTTTTGAGGCATTTCGGCAAGTCGATCAAACTATCACTCGCAAATATCCAGGTACAGGTCTGGGTTTGGCAATTATAGATTCGCTAGTGCGAATGATGGGCGGTAAAATATTTCTTGAGAGTAAATTGGGCGTTGGTTCAAGGTTTAAAATTGAATTGCCACGTCAAATTACATTACCAGCTGTAGCAGCCAATGCTCCAGCTTCACAGTTAGATAACGAGAACGACGATTTTTTTTGCCCTGCTAAAAATCCTCATCAGTCATCTTCTCAAGCCAGGAAAGCACCAATAGAATATCCTAAATTAAAAAATTACTTCCAAAAAAACTGATAAAAATTTATAAATCATGTCTGTAGTTGAAAATAATAAAATTTATCGGATCTTAGCAGTTGACGACACTCAAGATAATCTTATTTTGGTTCAAGCAATTTTAGAAAGTGAGGGGTATGAAATTGATTTGGCTTCAGATGGAATCAAGGCTTTACGGAAAATTGAGCAATCTCCACCCGATCTGATTCTGTTAGATGTAATGATGCCAGGGATAGATGGCTATGAAGTCACGCGTCGAATTCGGAATAACCCTGCAATCTCTTATATTCCAATTCTATTAATTACTGCCTTTCACCAATCCAGCGTTGTCGAAGGTTTGGATGCTGGTGCTGACGATTTTATTCGTAAACCATTTGATACTGATGAACTACTGGCAAGAGTGCGATCGCTATTACGTCTCAAGCACAGTCTCGACGAACAACAAAAAATGGCCCGCCAACGGGAAGACTTTGTTTCCCGTCTGACTCATGATTTGCGAACTCCCCTAGTAGCCGCCGATCGCATGTTGAATTTGTTTGAAATGGAAACATTCTGCAAAATTTCGCCGGAAATGAAACAAGCGATCGCAGTCATGATTCGCAGTAACCAAAACTTGATGGAAATGGTCAACACCCTCTTAGAGGTCTATCGCTTTGAGGCGGGTAAAAAAACCTTGAATTGGGAAGAATGCGATTTATGTGAAATATCTCAAGAAGTAGTCAGCGAACTAAGTCCTCTAACCAATGAAAAAGGCTTGACTCTGGAAATTGATACCCGTCAATTAGATCCACTGAGTCCAAACGCTGCTATTATCATGGGCGATCGTTTAGAATTACGGCGAGTGTTAAACAACCTGATTGCAAATGCCATCAAATTTACAGATACGGGAGGCATAACAATCCGCATTTATGAAACATCATCTAATCCAGGAGATCCAGATTCGGTAATAATTGAAGTAGAAGATACAGGATATGGAATTGCACCAGAAGATCGGGCAACAATTTTCGAGCGATTTCGCCAAGGCAGAAATAAACGCTCAGGTAGTGGCTTAGGACTACATTTATCCCATCGCATTATAGAAGGGCACGCAGGAACTATCAAGGTCGCTTCTGAAGTAGGGAAAGGTAGTTTATTTACTGTGCAACTACCTAAAAATACTTAAGTTATTCTCCTTCACCACCGATTATTTTGCGCATATCTCCCAATAAATTACATTTAATTTTGGATGTATTTTGATGCCCTCAACAAAAATAAAATTAGCTGAAATTATATGGATTAATTACAGTCTTTGAAGGTTAATCCAATCAGAATATTGCTGCATCACTTGCCTTTTCCAATATTTGTATACTCCCAATGGCAGATATATCCATAGACTAAAATAACTAAATTTACTGTTGTATCATTCTATAGATAGTAGAAATAACTATTTTACAAAGTTATTATTCAACCTATTAATGCCTGAAAAACGTGTATTCACCCTGGAATCATAACCCAGGGTCTTTTTTATAAAAGCTTAAATAATGTTTATATTTTCATCATTGACTACTGTCCATATCCACCCTATTTAGAGTTGAGGGTGGACACGAGCAGCGCTTAAAAAGGATTATAGAGTAAATTAAAATACAAACCGTTTTCTTGTAATGTTCTCTCATTTGAGTTAACAGATACCAAAGGAATACCCCAGTCAAGACGAACGGTGAAGCGATCGCCCTGTGCCCAACGCAACCCCAGACCAACAGCAGCTAAAGTATTAGGGTCGGGATTCTCTCTACCAGAACTATTCCAGCCAACACCAAAATCTACAAAGGGGATAACCTGTAAGATGCTATTTATCTGCGGTAAGCGCAGAATCGGTACTTGAACTTCCGCAGAAACAAAAGTGGCATTATCCGTTAACAGGTAATCTTGACGGTAGCCGCGAATGCTATCCTGTCCACCCAAGCCAAATTGCTCTATCGGCAGAAGTGTTGTAGATGCTAGTTGCGTATTTAAACGAAGTAATAGTAAGGTTTCAGGAGCTAAAAGGCGCGCCCACTGCGCTTGCCCTTGCCAAGCAAAAAAACGGCTATCGGGAGCATCTTGATTAACTGTGGCATCCAACACATCTATGCCTAAATTGAATTGAGAGCGTAGGGCGATGACTTCACGACTGTTACGACTCGTCCATTCTTGAAAAAATCGCAACGCCGATACCCTAGTGCGTCCCCGATCGTCAGCACCAGGTGAAAGTAGAGAGGGGGGAAACCCTCCTTCGCTCTCTTTTTGTAGTCTCCACGAAATATCACTTTCGCGTCGGGAGGCTGTCAACCCAAGGGCGAACTCTTGTGTAGGAGTTTGAACTATTGGCTGGCGGAATGTCAGTTCGTAGTAGCGAGAAGCCGATTCGATATCTAAAGTGTCGAAAGGAGGCTCAATGACATTACTCGACGTAGTGCCATAGTTAAAGCTAAGAGTTCCATTGCGGGGATTGAGAGGCAATGTGTAACTAGCGTCAAAGGAGTTGCTGCCATCAGTATTGGTATAGCCTACACTCAGACCATCCCCCAATCCGAGTAAGTTGGCTTCATTCAATCGTAATCCACGTCGGAAACTGCCAACACTCGGCGATCGCCCATTATCAAGAACTATTTGCCCACTAAAGGTTTTTGCCTCACTGATTTTAACTTCCAAAAGACTCGTACCCGTCCGCGATCCTGCTGAGAGTTCAGCAGTCACGTTTTGAATCAAAGGATTAAGTTGCAAAAGTTGCAGGGCTTCTAATAGACGCTGGCGATTCAGAGGTGGTGATGTCGCGATCGCTAGTCGGCTACGGACATAATTCGGATTCAGCCGCCGAGTCCCAGTTACCTGAATATCTTCTAATTTACCTTCGACCACCTGAATTTTGACAACACCAGATTGGATTGTTTGAGGTGGAATATAGGCACCAGAAGTAATGTAACCATTTTTGACATATAAATCGGTGATTTTAGAACGTGCTTGATACACTTCAGTCAGTGAGATCGGTCGTTTGGTAAATTCAGCAGTGGCGAGGGCTAATTCTTGGGCACTGAAAACTGTGCTACCAACAACTTCAAAGCGTTCAACAACAATAGTTTGAGGAAAGTTGCCAGGGAGTGGTGTATCAGGTGTGGGAGTTGGGGCAGAGGGTGGAAGTAGTTCTGCTGGTGGGGGGAGTGGCTGTGGCACTTCAGGTGAGGGAAGTGGTGAAGGTGTGGGTGGTTGGATATCCTGTGGTGGTGGAATTTGTTGTGATAGGGTGAAATCACTAGTTGGTAATTGTGTAGTATCAACAGCCTGAGCTTTCAGTGGACTTAAAGATGTACTGCTAAGTAATAGAAACATACTCAGCGGTAAGCAGGACAGTATAAGATTCTGAGGGTATTTATCAATCATCGCACTGGACTATTTATGTCAGTAACTATGAGATTATACGGGGACTGCTTCAGATGTGAATCTTACTTCATCTTTTGTCGCTAAAGTTGATATCTTGAGCAAATCTCAATTTAAAAGCTAAATCATCATCTGATGATTGCAGACTTAAAAGTATCAATAAGATATCTGGTGAAATTAAATAAATTATGCGTTGCCCGAAATTCTTGGTAGGGAAAATTTATGTAGTCAAAGGCTTCCCTACCACTATGTGGAAGCAAGCTACGCCTAGTAGTTCGCCAAGCGAACGCAAGCGGGGTAAAGGGGAAGGGGGAAAGCGTTTAAATCCCTTACCCTTTTCCCTTTCCCCTTTCCCCAGCCCTCACAACCCTCACAAGCGCATTTTTGGGTTGGCAGACTACTAGTATCTCCGTGCTTTTTTTACAGTTTAAATCTGATACCAAATTTCTGATTTAGTGTGCTGCAATCAGTGTAGGTCTTTCCTTGTGCGTCTCTGAAAGACAAGCATACACCGCTCATTGAAACCTCCTACTTGCTGCCTTCTTCACTCCATACCACTTTGCTTAAACATTCCCATCAATTTACGTTTACGAGCGTGAGTTTGCATCAAGTTTTCCCGATAGCTTAACCAGTCAGCTTTCTTCCCAGATTCCAAATAGGCATTACGCGCCTTTTTTAACCATTCAACTGCGTAATAGTAGTATTCGGCTTTACCTGCATCCATAATCTTTTCAGCACGGCGACGAGCATTAGCAATCACCCAACTCGGATTATGAGGGATAGCAGCATCCATAACTCGATGAATTAACTCTGAACGATCGGAACTTAGTTCACTAGCGATCGCAATTGCATCATCAATTAGCCCCTCATGCAAGAATATATCCACCTTGGCTGATTCTGTTCCCCAACCACTATAAGTACGGACAATTCTCAGCAGGTCTATTTTGACACTTTCCCAGTTTTCCCCAGCTAATTCTGCCATTTTTTGGTAGTCCACAAAAGAGGGCTTTATTTCAAAAGCCGCTTTGATTGCTAATAAAGCAGCTTCATTATTACCCAACTCAACAGCTAAATCACTTGTCCAAATTCCCAATTCGTACTGACAATTACCTGATAAATTTAATCCACTCTGGGCTATATCTAGTGCTTGCTGTAATGCCCCCTGAACGCTGAGTGTTTTCGCTAAAGCAAAAGCTTCTTCCATTGAGTTCATCTGGGTTTGAGCAGCATCAATTGCTTCTTCCACCCTGCCTAAACGCCCCAACATTGTCAGATATTGCTGGGTTTGCCCTTCCGCTTCTGCTAAATACAGGTATTCTTGATAACGTTCTTGACGTTCGAGAATTTTTAGGCGAATTAATGCCAAATCATCAGCATAATCTGGTACGTCTTCTTCCCATGCTCCCCTTTCAGTAATGTTACCTTGGAGAACTTGTACCAGTGGCGGATAATCCCAACCTTGGCGTAAAGCCTCCATAACTAGACCAAAATCAGCATTCCACTCATCTTGCCAAGCTTCTAAATTTATTTGAATATCAACTTTTTCTTCTGGAGTAAGTTCGGTGCCGAGAATTGCTTCACACCAAGCATTATTTAATTCTGCGACAACTTCATCATTTTCAGCGCCGTATTCGGCAACATCATCCCAATTTTCCGCACAGGTAGAGGTAATCGCTGACAAAATAGCGATCGCATTTTCACCTTCTCCCCGTTCGCTAAAATCTACCGCAGTTTGCACTACACTCAGCAAATCTTCGCCAATCGGGTCATCTTCGTACCCCTCCTCAAAGTAGCGCACGGTATCCTTGAGAATCTGCCGTACTTGCCGCCGAAAAGCAGCCGGATCGATAGTACTGCGGCGCACGGATTTTATGGTTGTTTGGTTGTCAGCAGGATTCGTCATCCAACTTACATGGCGGTCAATCGCCTCAATTAGAGGGGGGTATTCTGCTACCAACTCTTGCAGCAACCTTTGAGTTTCGATATAATTCAGGCGATTTAGTAGTTCCTCAAGGGTGGGGCGCTGCTCAATATTTTCTGAGTTACGCGCACAAACGAGCATCGTCGCTACTATGTGTTTGCACCACCCTTCATAGTCGTAGGCACAGGTGCATTTTACTGAGGTTAACCCACTGCTATCGAAATTCAGGCTGACATGATAAGGTCTAGCTTCGGTGCCTAGAACATCTGCCTGAAGCCGATGACCACGTTGGATAACGGCATTAACAGCACCAGCGTTATAATATGCCTCGCCCCGCTGGAAAGATTTGGCGTTGGCATGACGGCGGATAGTAAATTCACTAATTTTGGGAATAGACATCGAGCGATCGCCTGCGTAAATCTTCTGGATCAATCCTAAACCCAGCTTAGTGTTACGCTAACGCGCTGTAAAGAAAAAGGTGTGGAAGATTCTGAATGAGACTGCAATTTTTATTCATTAACTAGCTTAGAACTGGAAATCAGCTTCATTACCCTGCAAATACTCACTTAATTTCTTGTCGCTTTTCTGGGAAAACCAACCCATATAATGAAAATATCCATATTTTCGCCAGAAGTGAGTGAATCATAATTTGAGTTAGCAATACCCAAACCTGAAATCAGTGAACAGTCAACAGTAAACAGTCAGGGTAATGTAAGGTAAGGGATTTAGAGTTCAGCGATAAAACTGATAACTGATAACTGTTAAAAGGGTTGCGCTGATTGTCGGTCAAGTTGAGAATAAATAGGCGAAGCACACGGGGAAACTAACGTGAGTCAAGGATATGATTACGATTTAGTAATTATCGGCGCTGGTGTAGGCGGACATGGCGCAGCCTTACACGCCGTAAGTTGTGGTTTGAAAACAGCAATTATTGAAGCTGCTGATATGGGAGGAACCTGTGTTAATCGGGGCTGTATTCCTTCTAAAGCACTGCTGGCAGCATCTGGACGCGTGCGGGAGTTACGCAATGCCCACCACCTCAAGTCACTAGGAATTCAAATTGGTAGCGTAGAATTCGATCGCCAAGCGATCGCTAATCATGCTAACGATCTCGTCTCGAAAATTCAAGGCGACTTAACCAACAGCCTCAAACGTCTAAAAGTCGATATAATCAGAGGCTGGGGAAAAATCGCTGGGGCGCAAAAAGTCTCGATCATCGGAGACGGTGGTGAAAAAACCATCACAGCCAAAGACATTATCCTTTCGCCAGGTTCAATTCCTTTTGTACCTCCAGGGATTGAAGTAGACGGTAAAACTGTCTTTACCAGCGATCAAGGCGTTAAGTTGGAGTCTCTACCAGACTGGGTAGCAATTATTGGCAGTGGTTATATCGGCTTAGAATTTTCTGATATTTACTCAGCTTTGGGTTGTGAAATCACCTTGATTGAAGCCCTAGATCAGTTAATGCCAGGATTTGACCGCGATATTGCCAAACTTGCCGAACGCGTGCTAATTACTCCCCGCGATATTGAAACGAAAGTCGGGATATACGCCAAAAAAGTCATTCCCGGTTCACCTGTGGTGATTGAGTTAGCAGATTTCAAAACAAAGGAAGATGTAGATGTCATCGAAGTAGATGCTTGCTTGGTGGCTACGGGACGCATCCCGGCGACCAAAAATCTTGGTTTAGAGTCTGTGGGTGTGGAAGTCGATCGACGGAATTTTATTCCAGTAGACGATCGCATGGCAGTACTATCAGCAGGTGAAGTTGTGCCGCATTTGTGGGCAATTGGCGATGCTAATGGGAAGATGATGTTAGCACATGCGGCTTCTGCTCAAGGCATCATCGCGGTAGAAAATATAGTTGGGAGGGAAAGAATAGTAGACTATCGCAGCATCCCCGCAGCAGCGTTTACCCACCCAGAAGTCAGCTATGTAGGCTTAACTGAAACAGCAGCTAAGGAGTTGGGACAAGCTGAAGGATTTGAAATTGCCACAAGTAGGAGTTACTTCAAAGGAAATTCCAAAGCGTTGGCAGAAAATGAAGCCGACGGTATTGCCAAGGTGATATATCGCAAAGACACCGGAGAAGTTTTGGGCGTTCACATTTTCGGACTGCACGCCTCAGACTTAATTCATGAAGCGTCAGCTGCGATCGCCAACCGTCAATCTATCCACAATCTTGCACATCTAGTTCACGCCCACCCAACACTTTCGGAAGTCCTAGACGAAGCTTATAAACGAGCCATTTAAGTCATTTGTCCTTCGTCATTTGTCCTTTGTCAATAAACAAGGACAAATGACCAATGACTAATGACCAATGACTAATGACCAATGACTAATGACTAATTATGCAAATCCGTCGCCGTTCACCTAACCCAGCTATTTCCGTGTCCATGTTACGTTATCAGGCTGCCGTACCTGATGCAGCGCCAAACAACATTTTGGAAGAAATTGTCTGGCATAAAGAAGTAGAAGTTGACCAAATGCGTGAAAGGCTGCCTTTACGGGAATTGCAACATCAAGCACTTTCTGCGCCACCAACCCGTGATTTTGTTGCCGCTTTGCGTCAAGGTAAGACAAAGCCAGCATTGATTGCCGAAGTTAAAAAAGCTTCACCGAGTAAAGGCGTTTTACGAGCAGATTTTGACCCAGTAGCGATCGCCCTGTCTTATCAGCAAGGAGGTGCTAGTTGTCTTTCTATACTCACAGATGTCAAGTTCTTTCAAGGTAGTTTTGACAATTTAGCCAAAGTCCGGGCTGCCGTAGATTTACCTTTACTATGCAAAGAGTTTGTTATTTATCCTTACCAGATGTACTTAGCGCGGGTTCAGGGTGCAGATGCGATTTTGTTGATTGCAGCGATCCTGAGCGATCGAGATTTGCAATACTTCCTGAAAATTGCTAACAACCTGAAAATGGCAGCCTTGATTGAAGTCCATAGCTTGGAAGAACTTGACCGTGTGTTAGCCTTAGATGGAGTCTCCTTGATAGGAATCAATAATCGCAATTTGGAAGATTTCTCTGTCGATCTGCAAACTACTTGCCAACTTTTGGCTGCAAGGGGTAGACAATTGCAAGAGAAAAATATCCTTGTTGTCAGCGAGTCAGGACTACACAACCCAGAGGATTTGAGTTTAGTGCTGACAGCAGGTGCATCTGCTGTACTCATTGGAGAATCTTTGGTAAAACAACCAGATCCCAGCGCTGCGATCGCTCGTATTTTACCGAGGAATTTTTAAAATAAACACCCCACCTGCCCTAAAAGGCGCAGGGCAACTGCACATAATAGTTAAGCAGTTGGGCATACTATGCGTATACACGCAGCACTTTGCTATCAAATAGCATTAATATCTTTGCCAAATCTTCATTGCTAATCAAACCAAAGCCATAAGCAACTAGTTATTTATTATGTAACAATTTATTAACAAGAAATAAACTGTGACTAATACAAAATCCCAAATATGAAATCAAAAGTTAACTTCATGGAGCAAATTCCTCTACCTTCGCCTATTCACTACGAACTTATACTTCAACTCTTAGAAAGACAAACTATGTTAGCTGTAAATGATAACCCAGATTTACGGCATCAGGTGAATCAGCTAATTATTACTCTCCGTAAAGCTGCTGTACAGCAAAAGCGACTAGAAGAAATTTGCGAGTTTTCCTCTGTAACTATCGATCACCGTTGGTCAATCAACCATCATAACGATAACAAAGTTGTTGCTCCCGATTGAAAAAAATTGTCATCTTTATAAGATTTTAGTTTTGAGAAAGTTCATCTTGATTTAGACAAAACTGTAGATCAGTTAAAATAAAATATTGATGAGATTCTCTCTCGAAGTTGACGAAAGATGAAATACAACAGCATTGATGAACTCCTCAGAAATAATCAGGCTTGGGTTGCCGAAAAGTTAGCTTTAGATCCAACTTACTTTCAAGAATTATCTAATGGACAAACACCACCTTTTCTATACATTGGGTGTTCTGATAGTCGTCTGGCATTAACAAAGTTTACCCGTACAGAACCAGGAGAATTATTTGTACATCGTAATATTGCCAATCAAGTTTCTCTAACGGATATAAACTTTTTAGCCGTTTTAGAATACGCAATTTTACACCTGAAAGTGGAACACATTATCGTTTGTGGTCACTACGATTGCGGAGGAATTAAGGCAGCTTTAGAAGGGAGAACTATCGGAATTCTTGATAACTGGGTAAATCCGATTCGGGAACTGTATTTAGAGAAACAAGAAGAAATTGACGCCTTGCCAACAAGAGAAGAACGTCTGAATCGCTTGGCGGAAATCAATGTTGTGGCGCAAGTGAAAAATATTTACCAAACTTCCGTCATGCGTCAAGTACTCCATGAGCGAAAAGCACCTATGGTTCACGGCTGGGTATTAGATATACGCACTGGGTTAATCAAAGATTTAAACGTTTCAACTGTGCAATGGCAATTGCACATCTGCCCCTTGCTTCTAGAATTTAGACTCTATGCCATGTTAAAAAGTTAGAGTTAATTCGGTATTTACCGTCACACACAAGCTTACATTAAAGACTTGATAAATATTGTTTTTACAACTTTTATTTAGATATCGGATTTTGTTGGGTAGTGTTTATGTATATTTAAAAAATAAAATAGTATTTTTAGAGATTTTTGTTTAATTAAAGTTACAAATACAAAGTAGTTAATTTTAAAAACTTTTTTATAGAGGCAATTCATGAATTGCCTCTATAACAATCACTAACACAGATATTGGTACGCTTAACCTACTTCTACAAAGAATTATTTCTTAGCAATTATCCACACTGCATGAATAATCCCAGGAATGTAACCAAACAGCGTCAAAAGTATATTAATCCAAAAGTCTATACCAAAACCTACTTGTAAAAAAACTCCCAAAGGTGGCAGGAAAATGGCACACAGAATCCGAACTAAATCCATTTAAACCTCCTGTTAATCTCAGAAAAAACAGCTTGTTGGCAAAGTAATTTACCATTGTTCAAGCATATTTGTACCTCTCAAAGATAACATTCCCTCTCTTAATCTAGATAGCGCTGAAGATACGGTAAACCGCACTCAACACATTAGCCACCGCTAATTTTGGCTTTGTAACCTAGCTTGGTCAAAATCTCAACAACTTTCTGTTTGTGTTCGCCCTGAATTTCAATTTCGTTGTCTTTAAGTGTCCCACCTGTCCCACATTGGGTTTTCAACTGCTTCACCAAATCTGTTAAGGTTTCGGGTTTGGCTTGAAAACCGCTAACGACTGTGACGGTTTTGCCTTTGCGTCCTTTGCGAGAAGCTTGTACTTTTAGATTTTGTTGTTGTGGGGGTAGTTCTGGAATCGTTCTTTCTGTGGCGGCGGAGTTGTCATTGCCAAATTCGCGGTAAACAAAGCTTTTGTTAGAAGATTGAGACTTGGAAGAAGACATAAAATGAATGTTTAAGAAAAATTTCAAAAGCAGTGGAAACTTCTACGCAACCATTCTGCTGGGATGCAATTTCTAGGCTAACATTACACATCCATACATCATAACCAAACTGACGTAATACTTGAACTGATTCAGGAAAAGAGCTTGTCTATATCTATAATTAAACTAATCTTACCTAAACCATCTCAAACTCTAATTGATGACTCTTGAGAAAATCATGGGTGAAATGATCCACCATATTGGTATCAGCTAGTTCCAAATTATAAAAATCTACAGCTTCATGGTCAAAATGGGGGCCAGCGTGCCAAGTACCCTCATGTAGCTTGATAAAACAATTCCCCGGAATGCGGAAAGCAGCAATATCTTCTAATGCTGGTTCATTCACATCATTATTAGGAGGACAAACTGCAATTAACCAATCCTTCCCTTCCAAAGAACCCAGACATTGAGTGCATTGCACATGGCGAGTAATTTTGTGGAACTTTCGCCCTATCTTCTCCAACCGCATAAGATAAAATCGTGGAATCCCGTTTTGCAAGTTTAACTGGGCATCTTCTCCGCCGTAAGCTTTGCCATCAAGACTTGCAAAAATCACCTGTCCATAAGGCCGAAAGTTTTCAGAAGTCACCCATTGTACCTGCAATTGTTGCACTGTCTTTGGTGTACTCATATCAAATCTTTAAGAGAGATTATTTAGGTTTATTTTCCCCCAGAATGACTGAATTTTATACAGCCATTATGGTGACTTCCTAAATTTCAATGCCTTAAATTATAAAAAAATAACCTCAGCTAGCTAGATAACTACGTACTTGTTCCTTTTGGCGTCGGAGGAGACTGAGAGCTTTTTGTTCTATCTGACGCACCCGTTCTCGACTGATACCCATGCGATCGCCAATCTGTGCTAAAGAAAGTTCATAGCCATCCGTTAGACCAAAGCGCAGGGTTAATATTTCTCGCTGCTGTGGAGACAGCTTTGCCAATAAGTCTTGTAAATCTTGGTGGAGAGATTCTTCAACGGCATAATCTTCAGGAGAAGGGCCATCATCCTCCAATATGTCCTGCAATTCTGTATCTTGTTGTTCGCCAACTCTCGCCTCTAGAGAGAAAGGTTGACGGGCTAAGTATAAACACTCTCGAACTTGGCTAGGTGTTAAAGATAAGGCAGTGGCAATTTCACCAGTAGTAGGAACGCGACCCAACTGTTGAGATAATTCTCGCTGCACCCGTTTAATTTTGTTCAGTTTCTCAAAGACGTGGATAGGTAAACGAATTGTACGTCCTTGTTGAGCAATCGCCCGTGTAATTCCTTGACGAATCCACCAGTAAGCATAAGTAGAAAACTTGTAACCAAGAGCGGGATCAAATTTATCCACCCCTCGTTCTAAACCTAAAGTACCTTCTTGAATTAAATCCATAAATTCTAGGTTCCGGTGCTGGTATTTCTTTGCCACAGCTACCACTAACCGGAGATTAGCCTGAATCATTTTCTGCTTGGCGTGGTGTCCTAAATTTAGCTGTTGCTCTAGCACCTCCACACTTAACTCCACCCGATCTGCCCATTCTTGCAGTGTGGGTTCGTAGTTTAATGTCACAGCCAATTCTTCCTTAGCAGCTAATAAATTCATCATTTGCTGCACGTGTTGGGCAAAAATAACCTCTTGTTCGCGAGTCAACAAATCTACACGCCCGATCTCTTGCAGATAACTACGCACAATATCATCTGTAGCTCGAGGCTTTTTATCTGCGACTAAACTTTTTTTCTTCGTTTTTTGAACTTCGGTATGTGGAGATGTTAAGTTGCTCATGGTTATTTGCTCCTCTGTAACCTCATCAATTTATTGGTATCAAGTCTAGATATTCAGACCCACAGCCATTTCACACTGCTAATCAATAGATATCTTGCAAAACTACTTAACCCCCATCCCTTAATCTCCTTCCCACTTTCGGGGAGGGGAGACAAAGCTACGCTTTGGCGGGGTGGGGTTCTTAATTTGTAATTTATGCAAGAGGTCTAATCACAATTTGCAACACTGATGAATTCTGGTCTATGATACATTACAAGTTAATTCTTGGAGATAATAAACCCAAAATCAACCTACTCCTTAATAATAACATCATCACCAGTCACAAATCAATTACCTAAAGTATTATTAGCATATCCTTTGAAGTAATTACATTCTTTTATCATTTATTTTTGCATATAAAATACAATTAACAATTAAATTTAGTCTAGTTATCCAATGGTGTTACTGAAAAGAAGGAAAAAATATCGACCAACGATTTCATTTCCTAACAAATAAATTATTAGCAAAGTTTAAAATCTACGAAACTTTCATTTATTGAAATGTTCCTAGTCTGCTTATTAATAGATTTAATCGCATTAAATAAAAAAACTCATTAAACATAAAATATCCATTTTTACCTCATTTTTCTGTAAAATAATCTAATTATATCAAGCTAGGTACATAGGGGGCGTTCGTTAAACATGAAAAAATAACTTCTTCTGCTCTCCCTATTTAATAACAGCTCTCTTTAAGAATCTGGTCAAATACTTGGTAATTAGGAGTCTAGTGAAATTAATTATGCAGTATTCAGAACACTTGCGCAGACGTAGCACTGGTACATATTTACATTCATTCTTACTCATATCTCTGTCCTGGGATTTAGGATGACCAAGAAGACGCAGATATCTGTGACAATTGCACTTGTGTCATAATTGTACGCAGACATCTGTACTGAATACGGTATTATCAACTTGATTACTCCGAGAGAGATTTTATGGACTAAAAATAATAACAGTGGTAACACTAACATCAAGGATAATACTTGGCAAGACAGTAACACCTGCGATCGCCCCAATTAATATCCTCTTGATACGAAAAGATTTTTGTGTAAGGGTATCTAGTTGATTGTTGTGCAGCATAGCTTGAAAAACAACATTCCCACTTTTTGGAGAAGTCGGAAATAGTCTAAAACTCCTAAGTTCAGGAGTTACATACATTTTCAATAAGTTGAAAGCTTTGCCTTAAATCTGTTTAAGTGCGTCAGCTTCAGCATGGTGTTTTCCTGGTGCTTGCGTGTATCGTTGAGCTACTATCTCTTGGCCATATGCCAATACAGTTCAGTTAAGCCTTTTTTCTCTCCCCCTGCCTCCCCTGCTCCCCCTGCCTGCCTTAACAGATAAATTTGCTTAACTGAACCGTATTGGGCCATATGCGATCGCACAGCCTACTGGTGGATTCGGCAAACATTCCGGCAAAGCTTTTCTGCTTTGAGCTAAAGCAGCCAGCATAAATATTTCATCCATATTTGAGCGTAAATTCTCTAGATAAATCACACTACCAAGAATTAGCTATTTTTTGTTAAAAAAGTTCCCATATCAAAACTTAGTAACTGTCACCCTAATACCAGAATCCAGTTTTGGAACCTTAAGATACTCAATTGGTTCAGTACTTTGAGTCTTGGTTGGCTCCTGACATTGCTTAAAAAAAGCGCTGGGGTTATTGATGAACTCAAGCGGGTTAATTTTTTGGCATCCTCGCTCCTGCATTAGCGAAATTGATTCAGCAGTTTGTTTTGGATTATTAGTCTGTCCAATAAAATTGCTCCATGTAGCGTTAATCGTAGCTGGTTCTGTCAATAAAACTCCAGCCAGATCGCGATCGCCTATTGTTATGGGAACATTCTCTTGGTTAGCATAGGCACTCTGACTGAGAGTGATTGCGCTAATCACAACGGATAAAATAATAGAAGAGGATTTCATAATTCAATCTCTCAACATTTAATGTCAGTTTAATAATTACAATTCTCTAGATACAAAAACCAATAAATAGCAGGCTAGCTTGAGTACTTCAGATTAACACAGGTAATAATAAATATAGGGAAATTTCATAAAAAATATAGGGAAATTTAGTATAATCTGACGGAAGTTTGCCTACCTTGAACAAGTTGCTTGAGCTATTTGTCTGCTTAATTGAGATAGTAGCTGGATTTCCGCTGTTTTGTACTAGTCTGATGTAAACTAATTTCTTGAGCTATCCATGCTGTTATTTGATGCTTTTTTACTGGGCTATGTTTAATTTAAGCTAGAACCAATTTACTTACTAGCCGTCTATATTCACTTTTATACTACCTGTGTTACATATATATTACAAAATTTAATGTATTTCTACATAAAGGCAAATTAAACTGATTGCGAGTCCTTATGGGTTCAATACTCAAATCATGCAATTTTATGATTGCCAGTCTAGTATTATTCCCAAAATTGACTATTATTTAAAGCAAGAATTAATTGATAATTAAAGTTTTGAAGTAGCTTATGTAAAGATTCGTCCAGTCTTTATAGGTATCTGTTTTCACTGTCCAAAGCCTATCTCTGAAGTGCTTCCATTGCTTGTAGAATGGCACAATTGTTCTATTCCTTACCCTGAAGGAATTAACTCCTCTTGTCTTTTCAAAATCAGCAAACCGAGAGTGAATATATTAGTATATTGTATAAATTTTTTGTAAAGTTATATAATTCAGTGTTCTCACAGAATATGATAGTGATTGTTAGCTTACTAATCAATACTTGCATTAGTAGTAACATAAAATGAAATTAACCAAAATTAAGCCCAAAAAATGGAAAGCGACTAAATTAGGGATAAAATTGTAACTTATCCCGTTTTTGCTCTCATTAAAATATCAACATAAGTTAAAATCGTGGCTTGCAAAACTATTAGTTGACTTCAGATATTAAAGAACCTCAGCAGCAAGTTATTAGCTACGAATCAACGCAAATATTAATATCGCAAAATAGACTTCATTAGCACTGTAGTCCAAATAATGAGAACAATCTGCTGTAAGTAAATAGTCTTTTTATAAAAGTTTACATATATTATGACGATGGAATCTTTACCAAATTTTGAAGAAGTAAATATTCAGAAATACTTAGAAGTTCTTCAACGGCGTTGGCTACCTTTAGTTGGAATTTTCGCCATATCTGTTAGCCTTGGATGCTTATATGCCTTTTCATTAAAACCTTCATACAAGGCAGAAGGAAGTTTGATGATTAAAACAAATCGCTCTTCCTCACTTACGGGCTTACCGGATGACATAGGACGCCTAGAAGCTTTGAATGTGAACGACAATCCCCTGGAAACTCAGGTGAGAGTTATTGGATCGAATCCAGTAATTGAGAAAACGATTAATTCCCTCAACCTTAAAGATAGTCAAGGCAAACTGCTCTCGATTCCCGATTTGGCAAAACAACTAAAAATAGAAGGAATTAAAGGCACTGATGTTGTACAACTTTCTTATAAAGGTGGCGATCCAGAACTAGCTGCCAAAATCGTTAATGAAGTTATTGACAGTTATATCGATCTAAATATCAAGGCTAATCAGAATGAAGCGCGGACAGCCAAACAGGTTCTTGTAACGGAAGTACCTAAAGCTGAGGAAGTTGTCAGAAGAGCCGAATCAAAACTGCGGCTATTTAAAGAAACGAATAAAGTTGTTGTTCTGGAACAAGAAGCAGCCGCAGCAGTCGAGACCATTTCTAAGTTAGGAAACCAAATTTCTCAAGCTTTAGCTCAACTAGATGATGTGAAGGGCCGTCTAGAACAGTTAAGCAGTGAAGCTCAGGTAGATTCACGGCAAGGGGTAATTGAATCTGAATTGAGTCAAGCACCTGGAGTTCAGAAAGTGCTAGCCCAACTTCAAGAAACAGAAAGCCAACTTGCACTAGAGCGTACCCGTTTTTCACCTGAACACCCTACAATTACTAACTTAGAAGAAAAAGTCTTAGCTCTTAAGAACTTGTTAAAAGAGCGGACAGGACAAGTAGCTGGTGGAGCGCAGATAACACAGGGAAGTTTACAGGTTGGACAACTGCGGCAAAGCCTAATTGCAGATATTACTCGTGCTCAGGCAGAACGGGTTGGTCTGGAGAGACAAATAGCCACACTCAAACAACAGCAAAATGCCTATATCAAACGAGCAAATAATTTGCCAAGGCTAGAACAAAGTCAACGAGAGCTAGAACGGAAACTGCAAGCAGCTCAAACGACTTACGAAACACTCTTAAAGAAACGCCAAGAGATTGATATTGCACAAAATCAAAAGATTCCAAATGCTCGTGTTATTTCCTATGCTTTAATCCCTGATAAAGCAGAAGGGCCTCGGAAAATGCTGTTTATTATTGGTGGAGCAGGAGTTGGTTTTTTCTTAGGTATCATTGTCGCCTTTACTTTAGACTTGATAGACCGCTCGGTGAAGACCGTCAAAGAAGCCAAAGAAGTCTTGAGATACAGTGTTTTGGGAGTGATTCCTACACAAAGTAGAAATGGTAGAGATCATTCTTTTATACCAGGACTGGATAGAGCTATTCCTAAAGTTATTGGCAGAGATATTCCTTATTTCCCTGTTGGTAATGCATATCAAATACTACAAGTGAACTTGAAGTTTCTCTGTTCTGATAAACCGCTCAAAAGCATTGTAATTACAAGTTCCGTTGCCAAAGAAGGAAAGTCTGACGTATCTGCAAATTTAGCTGTGACTATGGCTCAGGCGGGGCGTAGGGTGTTGTTGGTAGATGCAGATATGCGTCATCCCATACAGCATCATATCTGGGGGCTGACAAATACAATGGGACTAAGTAATGTAATAATTAATCAAGCTTCTTTAAATACAGTTGTTCATGAAGTTATGCCTAATCTGGAAGTTCTTACTTCTGGAGTTTTGCCTCCCAATCCAGTGGCAATGCTAGATTCTCAACGTATGGCAACATTAATTAATAGCTTTGGGAGAGATTACGATCTTGTAATTTTTGATACTCCTCCACTATCAGGAATAGCAGATGCTGCTGTTTTAAGCACTTTGACTGACGGTATCTTATTAGTCGTTCGTCCTGGAGTGGTTGACTTAAACAGTGCAAATGCAGCTAAAGAGTTTTTAACTCAGTCAGGTCAGAAGGTATTAGGGATAGTCATCAATGGTGTGAATACTAAAAATGAACCTAATAATTATTTTTATGACAATAAAAAACGACAAATTGAACAAGATTTTGTATCTTCTAGCAGTTTAACTAAATTTCGCAAAGAGAGTTAAGTTGTCTTAGAAAAAGTAAAAGCTACCATCACTACAACTATCTAAACCCAATTTTGTGACTATAGGAATAATGGATAAAACTAAAATCCGAACTTCTTGTTTAATTAATAATTACAATTATGCTCCATTTCTCTCTGAAGCAATTGATAGCGTTTTAAATCAGACAATCAAATTTGATGAAATTATCATTGTTGATGACGCATCTACAGATAATTCTGCGGAAATTATCAATAGATTTGCTCAATTATCTAATGTTAAATCTATCTTAAAAAAACAAAACCAAGGACAGTTATCATCTTTTAATGAAGGTTTTTTAGCTGCTACTGGTGACATTATATTTTTTTTAGATGCTGATGATATTTATGACCCTCAGTATTTAGAAAATACCCTAAACTTTTACAATAGACGCAGTGAATGTGATTTTGTATTTTGTGCGTATAAAAAGTTTGGAGCAGTAGAAGAGACATTTCAAGACGATGCAGTTGATTTAGATTTGGGTTATTCAGTAATTAGAACTTTATATAATGGCGAATGGATTGGTTCCATAACTTCAACATTATCAATACGTAAAGAAATAGTCAGAAAATTTTTACCTATTCCAAATTTAGAAGATTGGCGTGTAAGGGCTGATGACTGTTTAGTATGGGGAGCTTCTTTGGTGGGGGCTAAAAAGTTTTATATGTCTAAACCTTTAGTGATGTATAGAATACATGAAAATAACCATTATCATAATAAGAACTTTTTAGATAGAGACAAAAACTATGAATACAAAAGATTCTGGAAACGCAATTCCCTGTTTAATTACATTCTACAAAAAAACAATTTTAGCTCCCCATTATTCTTAGCTTTTACATCTATCAGGGAGTTACAAACAATACCATGCCCAAAATATCAGGATTTTGTTACTTATTTGAAAATAATATTTTTATTTGAGCATAGTTTGTATTGGAAAATCAAGGGTATTTTTTTCTTATTTAGCTATTTTTTGAAAATTTTGATGAGTGGGAAATTAAAAACCTTGTAAGCGAGCAATAATGTAAGTTACTGAATAAATACACTTTATTTTGTATTTGAAAAAATGAAAAAGTTGCATGAGCGAGATTGATAAATATAAATAATGGTATGTGATTAATTCATAAAAATAATGTTAAGCAAATTAAAAATTAAAAACTTATCGAAATTTAAATCTCGTTCTGGGCTGCGTGCAGTTATTGCTAATACAGGTTGGTTATTTGCCGATCGCATTCTACGTATGGGTGCAAGCTTGGTTGTAGGAGTATGGGTAGCACGTTATTTAGGAGTAAAACAGTATGGTCTATTTAACTATGCTTTAGCTTTTGTTGCCTTATTCAGCCCAATTTTTACTCTCGGACTAGACGACGTAGTAGTTCGCCATCTTGTGCGTCAATCATCAAACAAAGAGGAAATTTTAGGAACTACTTTTTGGCTAAAATTTTTAGGTGGAATTGCTTCTGTTTTATTGGCAGTTGGCACGATGTTTTTCTTAGGTGAGCATGAAACACTAAAGATATGGCTAGTTGCAATTTTAGGGATAGCAGGAGTTTTTAGGGCATCTGATACTATTGAACTGTGGTTCCAATCACAGGTGCAGTCAAAATATACTGTGATCGCTAAAAACACGGCGTTTCTGCTAAATACTCTCATCAAAATCGCACTAATTTTGACAAAAGCACCGTTGCTAGCTTTTGCTTTGGTAACATTAGCAGAATTTGCAATGAGTGCGATTGGCTTACTAATTGTTTACCAAGTCAAAGGGTCTTCATTGTGGTTATGGCGTTGGAGCATGACAGCTGCCAAAACTCTTCTGAAAGAGAGCTTACCTCTAATTTTTTCGGGGTTCGCCATCATGATTTTTATGAGAATAGATCAGGTAATGTTAGGCCAAATGATCGGAGATAGTGAGGTTGGTGTTTATTCAGCAGCTGTACGTGTTTCTGAAATTTGGTATTTTATTCCGGGGGCTATTGTTTCTTCTGTTGCTCCGGCAATTTATGCAGCAAAAGAAAAATCAGAAAGTCTTTACTATCAGCGAATAGGACAATTACTCAGTCTCATGACATGTATATCTTTAGTAATTGCTCTTCCAATGTCCTTTTTATCTGACAAGATAATTACGGTGATGTTTGGAAGTGGATATGCAGATGCAGGAGCAATATTAGCAGTTCATATTTGGACTTCTTTGTTTGTATTTATGGGCCTTGCAACATCACCTTGGTTTATTGCTGAAGGTTTAAACCACGTTTCTTTAGGTAAAACTTTATTTGGAGCGATACTAAACATTATTCTCAATTTATTACTTATTCCTAAATATGCAGGGCTTGGGGCTGCGATCGCAACAATAATATCCCAAGCTGCTGCTGCTTTTATATGTAACGCATTTGATTCAAGAACACAAAAGCTATTTAAAATTCAAGTGCGATCGCTTATTCATTTTTATAAACACTAATCGTTTTTATAAACACTAATCGTTGTTATTTAAATTTTATTATTATGCAAACACCCATAACTTTTATTATTTTTAAACGTCCACAAACAACAGAGAAAGTCTTTGAAGCTATTCGCCAAGCCAAGCCAACAAAACTTTTTGTAATTGCAGATGGTCCCCGCACTGACCGCGAAGGTGAGGCAGAAAAATGCGAAGCGACTAGGGCAATTATTGAGAGAGTTGATTGGAATTGTGAAGTAATAAAAAATTATTCTGATATCAACTTAGGTTGCGGAAAACGGGTATCAAGTGGTTTAGATTGGGTCTTTAATAATGTTGAAGAGACAATTATTTTAGAAGATGATTGTATTCCTCACCCAACTTTTTTCAGGTTTAGTGAAGAACTGCTGGAAAAATATCGAAATGATACCAGAATCGCCACAATTTCTGCTCAAAATCTTCAAATTGGACAAAAACGTACAAATTACAGCTACTATTTTTCTCGTTACAACCACTGCTGGGGTTGGGCAAGTTGGAGACGTGCTTGGCAACATTATGATTTGACTATCAAACTCTGGAAAGAGGTGCAAGCAGAAAACCTTTTACATGACATTCTTATAGACCAAAAAGCCGTAAATTCTTGGCAACGAATATTTCAATCTGTTTATGATAATCCTACAGGTATAACCTGGGATTACCAATGGACATTTGCTTGTTGGATGCAGGGAAGCTTAAGTATTATTCCCAGTGTTAATTTAATCTCTAATGTTGGTGTCGGTGCAGACGCAACTCATTTCACTTCAAATCAAGAATTTTCCTTCATCAATATGCCCATGCAGGCAATGGAATTCCCCTTAAAGCATCCACCATTTATTGTCAGGAATGTAGAAGCAGATAATTTTATACAAAAAACAGTTTATAAAGCAACTGCATTAGATATTTTTAAAGAAGAACTGAAGAAAAGATTGAATTACTCAACGATAAAAAAATAGATTAATTAAATATCTCAAATGAAAGTAAAACTAACAGAAAAAATATTAACTATCTTGCTATTACTCGTTGCTGTAGGGGCATTAACAATACACCCTGCACAAGAAGTTTCCATGTCTACCCTTGGAGGTGATAAACTAGATACTTTGTTCAATATAGTTTCATATTTAGTCCTATTTTATTTTCTAATTTTATACTGGAAAGGTTTTATTTATGTAATTACTAGCAGTCCATTACAGTTTTTTCTACTAGCAATAGTTATATTTTCTCTTTTATGGTCAGAAGACCTAAGTTCTAGTCTTACTTATCTAAGAGGTTTAATACGCATATATTTTCTTGCGATCTATTTAGCAATGCGTTATTCCCTTAAGGAACAAATTAAGCTGATAGCTTGGGCACTTGGCATAGCTGCATCATTATCTATGTTATTTTCTGCATTCGTACCAGGTTATATTCACGAATCACCTGAATTACTAGGTATGTGGAGTGGAATTTATGGTCATAAAAATGAATTAGGTTACATGATGGCTTGGAGTGCAGGAGTTTTTTTACACCTTGCCCTTAGTGGTCATCGATATCGCTGGTTGATGTGGGCACTATGTGGGATATCTGTATGTCTAATTATCCTCTCACGTTCAACAACATCTTTAACGATCTTATTGACAATGGTATTACTTTTACCTTTCTACAGATCGCTGAAAAGAACTAATTATAAATTACAAGTTATTATGATTACTTCAACTTTGATGTTAATGATAATTTTTTCAATATTACTTCTCAACAATGCCGAAACTGTAGTTGGTACTTCTGGTAAAGACCTTACGTTCAATGGACGCTCTGACCTCTGGGAGCTAGTAATTTCCAAGATTTTGGAAAGACCTTGGTTAGGTTATGGATTTTCTGGATTTTGGACTAGTAATGCTGCATCTAAATTAAGAGCTACTTATGATTGGGCAAGTAATGCCCATAATGGGTTTTTAGAATTATTGTTAGAATTAGGATTCTTAGGCTTTTTGACTTTCGCAGCAGGGTTTGTCCGTTTTTTTGCAATGGCATTGACTCGAATTATTTCTGTAGCTAAGAAACCGGAAGATTATTGGCCAATGCAAATGCTAATTATCATAGTCATCGTTAATTTCTCAGAAGCAAGATTATTAACTCCTAGCTGGAATTGGTTAATGTATGTCACCACTTCATTATCTTTAACTGTTGAATATCAACGAAATCGTAAAAATATTTTAGTCAATTAGTTTTTATAGCAGTCAGAAATAGTTTTATTGCTCATTAAGTTAATAAAAATGAAAATTTTACATATTAATACCCATGATATTAATGGCGGTGCAGCAAGGGCTGCATATCGTTTACATACAGGTTTACAGGATATAGGACTACAGTCACAAATGTTAGTTCAGGAAAAATATAGTAATGATAAAACAGTAATTGCACCTAAAATTAGGCTGTTTCAAGGTATTGCCAAGGCAAAGTTGACAGTTGAAAGTTTACCATTAAAGCTTTATCGTCAAAAGAAAAATACTCCATTTTTTACTCAATGGTTGCCAGATAGAGTTATTCCGAAAGTTGCTCAGATTAATCCAGATATAATCAATCTGCATTGGATTAGCGGAGGTTTTATGCAAATAGAAACATTTGCTAAACTGAAGCGTCCTCTAGTTTGGACTCTCCATGATATGTGGGGTTTTACTGGAGGGTGTCACGTTACTGGAGAATGCGATCGCTACAAAATATCCTGCGGGGCTTGTCCTCAGCTCAATAGTGGTAATGAATGGGATTTATCCCGTTGGGTATGGCAGCGCAAAGTAAAAGCTTGGAAAAATTTAAATTTAACTCTAGTTTCACCAAGCTGTTGGCTAGCAGAGTGCGCTTGTTCTAGCTCTTTATTCGAGAATTTGCGAATTGAGGTCATTCCCCACGGATTAGATACTCAAAAATATCGACCGATTAATCAACATTTTGCCCGCGAAACACTCAATCTTCCCCTAAATAAGAAGCTGATACTATTTGGAGCGATAGAAGCAACAAGCGATAGAAATAAAGGATTTCATTTATTGCAACCAGCTTTACAAGAATTGAGTAAATCTGGCTGGAAGAATGACTTGGAAGTTGTGATTTTTGGAGCATCTCAACCTGAAAATCCACCTGATTTAGGCTTTAAAACCCACTATTTGGGACACTTACATGATGCTATATCTTTAGCAACTGTTTACTCAGCTGCTGATGTAATGCTTGTACCATCTCTTCAAGAATCTTTTGGACAGACAGCTTCAGAATCATTCGCTTGTGGTACTCCAGTTGTGGCGTTTAATTCTACTGGCTTAAAAGATATTGTCGATCATCAGCAGAACGGCTATTTGGCTAAACCTTATGAAGTTGAGGATTTTGGCAAAGGAATTACCTGGGTTCTTGAAAATGAACAAAGGTTGCAAAAACTGTCATTTTATGCTCGTGAGAAAGCCGAGCAAAAATTTACCCTGGAACTTCAAGCACGTCGTTATTCAGCCTTGTTTGAGGAAATATTGATGATAGCAAAGAAATCTTCATTGAGTAATTAACTTAGTAAATCAATACTTCATAATATGTCAATACCTATAGCTTTTATAATTTGTACAGAACCTGGTCGTTTGGAAGGTCAATCTTTGATGCTTGCAGAAAGTATTCGTAAGTTCTGCGGCGAATTGAAAAATACACCTATATATAGTTTTCATCCTAGAGTAGGTGAACCGATTTTAAAACAAACCCAACAAGCCTTTGAAGCATTGCAGGTAATTCATCAACAAATTCCCATAAATCGAGACTTTCATGAATATTATTTAGCTAATAAGCCGCTAGTTTGTGCCTATGCAGAACAAAATATCGATGCAGAAATATTGGTTTTTTTAGACAGTGACAAATGCTTTTTTTCTGAACCAAAAGAATTTTTATTGCCCGTAGATTGTAATGTACGGATGCGTCCTGAGTATGGTCAAGGAATTGGTTCTACAGGTCTGCAAGATCCTCAAGAATGGTATTGGCAAAAACTATATGAAGTACTGGGAGTAAAGCGTGAGATATTTGTTGACACACCTATTGGTAATAAAAGAATCAGAGCATACTGGAATTCTGGTTTGGTTGCTGTAAGAAGAAGTGCAGGTATATTTACAACTTGGAAAGAGAACTTTGAAAAAGTAATGCGCTTGGATATTACTCCTCCTCAAGGTATTTATTTTGTTGAGCAGTCTGTTTTGTCTGTAACTTTATGTGCCTTGGAAGAAAACGTTGAACATCTTCCCCCTAATTATAGTTATCCATTACCTTTACATAACCGTTTATCAAAAGAAATCCAAATTAAGCATTGGGATGATATTGTATCCATTCATTATTTCAACTTATTTTTTTATAACGATTGGTATGAACAAATAAAAAGATTGAAAAATTTGAATGTAAATTCAGAGAAATATCAATGGTTATCTGAAGGGGTTGTCAGACTTAATATGCCTCGTGTATCAGTTTGGCATAGATATTTGTTGGGAGCCAGAAGAATGGAACAAAAACTAAAAAGTTTTAACTTAGATATTAATTTCAGTGGATGGATAGAAAACATAGTTAAATTTTAAACTGACATCACGATATATGAAAGGTAAAATTTTGATAATGGGGATTATGAATAAAATCAATCAACAAAGTATCTAAATTTATTATTTGGATTAACTTTTTTGTACATATTATTAGGAGGTAAATGAGATGAATAAAGCGAATATAGCTGTAATTATGACATGTTATAACAGACGGAATACAACTCTTGCCTGTCTAAATGCTTTATATCAGCAAAAGAATTATTGTGATGTTTATTTAACCGATGATGGGAGTTCTGATGGGACTACAGAGGCTGTTAAAGCAGAATATCCAGAAGTAGAAATTCTTCAGGGTAATGGCAATTTATTTTGGGTTGGAGGAATGCATCTCGCTTTTGGTGAGGCAATCAAATATCAATATGATTATTATTTGTGGTTGAATGATGACACATTTCTGGAAGCCAATGCTGTGAGTAAACTATTACATGTTCATCAAAATTTGACAGAACTTGGTTATCCAGACTCAATTGTAGTTGGTTCAACTAAAGACTCAATTACAGGAAAAGCAACCTATGGAGGAGCAGTAAAATCCAAAAAGTGGTATTCTAATAAATTTGAATTTTTAGAACCAAGCTCGGATATACAAGAATGCGATGCTATGTATGGTAACTGCGTGTTAATCCCTAAAAGTGTTGCCGCCAAAGTTGGCAATATTGATACAGCTTTTGTTCATAGTTTAGGAGATTTAGATTATGCCCTGAGAGCGCGTAAATTGGGTTGTAAAATATGGATAGCTCCTGGGTATATTGGTACTTGTACTAAAAATTCTATCCGCAATAGTTGGGCAGATACCAATTTAAATCTATTAGAGCGCTTGAAAAAAGTACTACAAATTAAAGGATTTCCATTGAAATCATGGACTATATTTTGTAGCAGACACTCTGGACCATTCTGGATATTTTACTGGTTCTTACCTTATATCAGAGCAATTATGGGTTACAAAAATTTGGCTACCTCTCCTACCTTTTCTGAAGATATTAATTAAACTGGTTCAGAAGTTTAATACTTGCACGAGAGTCATTGGTAGATGATATTTGGATAAGTCATAACACTTAATAATTTGACAAAGTTAATTTCAAATTATAAAATAATAATCAGCAATCATTTTATGGGTAAACGCTTACTAATTGTCTCAACTCTCGATTCTAGTCAGCCATTTGGTGCATTTACTAGACCTTTTTATCTAGGACAATATCTTACTAAACATTTTGATGTTTTTCAGCTAGGTTTAGATTGTTCATCTGTGGATTATGCACCTTCTCTTTCTATTAGATCAAGAAGCTTGAAGTCATATATTCAATCCATAGAAAAGTGCATCGACGAGTTTTGTCCAGACATTGTGTATGCTCAAGAAACACTACCTGGATTGGCTGCTTTAATTTCACTAAAGCTTAGAAAACACAGTAGTTCCTCTCTTGTCTTAGATTTTCATACATTTTCGCCTTATGAATACTGGATGCGCTTGTTTTCAGTCGCCAATCCTTTCAAAGAGTTTGCACAATGTATTAAGACATATATTGCTCAGGGAATTTTAATATTCTCTGGTAGTCCAATTATTGCAGCAGGTGAATCAATTCCTAAACTAATTTCCCAATGGTATGGAAAAACTCCACAGCAAATTTATTCTATCGGGAATGGAGTGACTGAAGACTTACTCAATACTGAAGTTTTTCCAGATAAAGACCCCTATCAAGCATTCAGACCAGCTAAAATAGTGGTTATTATTGCTCCAAAAACATTTCAATTTCCAACTAATGATATGTCTGTATCAATGGCTATTGAGGTCGCTAAATGCCTTGAAAGTCATCAAGAAAAAGTACATTTTGTTGTCATTGGTAGGGATAGTAATGATATTTCAGAACCAATACCCTCTAACATTTCTTTTTTAGGATTTTTACCTAAAAGGGAAGATTTTGTTGCCCATCTGAAATATGCAGATATTGCTTTGTTGCCATTTTCAAAACAAGCAGTAGCAGGTGGCGCTCGCAATAAAGCACTAGATTATTTCGCTAGTAGAAAATTAGTTATATCAACACCAGAAGGCTTGCGAGGTTTAGAAGAATTTCGCAACTTAGAACATCTTTTGGTAACAGGATACTCTAGCGAAGAAGTCGCTAACACAATACTGGATGCTGTTTCAAATAGTGATAAATATCAATCACTTGTAGATACAGCATATACTTTAATTGCCGAAAAGTATTCCTGGAATGCAAAAGCACAAAATGTCGCAAACGTCCTTATGAGAACAAGTGCTTTTTAGTTGTATTTAGATAATAGTTTTAACTAAAAAACAATTTAGGTATTTCAATATTTAAGTAATTTTGTATTGAAATTTTGCTGGTTAATTTTACCATACTCACTTTTACCTTGAGATAACATCTCATATTTATCAAAAAACAAAGATATGAAAAAGCGATTTTCTTATAAAATTATTGGTGCTCAAGTGGATGCACTGTCTATCCTTGACTTAAATTCATTGATTGAAGAATCTATTGATCGGGATGAAAAATGGATTATTGCTAATCACAACTTACATAGTCTTTATCTCTTCCATAACGATCTCAAAATGCAAGCTTTTTATTCTAAGGCTGAATATACACATATTGATAGTATGCCTTTAGTGTTTATTGGAAAGCTGTTGGGTTTTCCAATTAAACGCGAACAAAGAGTAACCTATGCTGATTGGGTATGGCCTCTGATGGCAGAAGCTGCTACTAAAGGCTGGCGTGTATTCTATTTAGGTTCAAAGCCAGGAGTTGCTGAAAAAGCAGCAAATATTTTATGCCAGAAATTTCCTGGTTTACAGATTGCTTGCGCTCATGGCTATATTGATATAGATAAAGATAGTCAGGAAAATCTCGCCACTGTGGCTGCAATTAATGCTTACAAACCCCATGTATTAATGGTGGGAATGGGTATGCCACGCCAAGAGTATTGGATTTACGAAAATCTCGAACATCTTCATACCAACACTATTTTAACCAGTGGAGCCTGTATGGACTATATAGCAGGAGCAATACCTACTCCTCCTCGTTGGATGGGAAAAGTGGGGTTGGAATGGTTGTATCGCTTGTTATCTGAACCGAAAAGACTTTGGAGACGTTACTTACTTGAGCCTTGGTTTGTTGGGACATTATTTTTACGAGAAATTTGGAGTATCTCAAGTAAACGAAAAAAAAATAACCTTCTAGTATTTATAAGTACGAAATTTCAAAAGTTCGTAGCTTGATCGAGTCTCTCAGACTCTTACCAGTAGGTTGCTCAATTCGTCACGAATTTATGAAATGTTGTACTAAGGTTTAACGATCAATTAGTCAGTAAGTCTTATTCAACTTTCATAATCGTGAATAGTAAAAAATATTTCCATCTATTTTGCTTAGAATAATACTTAAAAATACTATAGTAGTTCCCGGCATAGTGAGGTACATTTTCAAACCCACATTTCGCAAATATTGAAGCGGATTGAATAATTATAAAATTGAATATAACAAAGCCTGAAATGAATACCAGATAATCATTTCAGGCTTTTTGTTTTTAATCAAGTAGAGAAAGGTAAAAACCATGAATTTGGTTCAAGAAGCAATATTATTAAGTTGATTCCTGAAGAGCCTGGGCTATAGCATTGCGAGCTGGTTTAGATTGCAGGTTCTCATTGAAGGGAAGCGGACGCAGAAATTTCCAGAGACTTGGATTGTTTCTAAAGGTTTTTCTTGGCATCCACTCAGGATGACGTATCCAGGTATGACGGTCACTGAGTCCCCATGTAATCACAGTATCGACTTTAGCTGCAAAGCACAGGTCAAGATATCGCTTGTAACTATCGGCTACCATTTGGTCTAGGCTTTTGATACTATCGGGTAGCGGGGTATCAATGATAATATCTAATTCTGTAATTATTGGTTTCACTTCAAGATCGTTAAGCCGTTTTAAGACTGAATTAAGTCCTTTCTCGTCAAAAGGATATGCAGTAGAAAACCATAGATGTGATTGGAGACCTGCACCGTCAATTTTAACGCCACTATTCTTTAGATATTCGACCATTTTTAAGAAACGATCTGATTTCCATGTAGCGCCTTCGATGCCGAAATCATTTAGGTAAAATTTCTTGCTGTTATCAACTGAAGCGGCAATTAAAAATAAGTCTCGAATTAATTCTGGTTTTACCCCTTTACGCAAACCGATTGTTGCATTATCAGTTTCATTTTCACTATCAGCGATAATTTCATTGGCAACATCCCAAGACTTTAAAACGGGACTATTGCGATAATGTCCCATGACTCCGTTAACATGGCGTTCGATCATCTTAAGTGTAGGAGGGTATGTTGCCCAGTCTGGTCTTCCCATGTGCCAGAAAAGAGTATGCCCATGCATATCTATATTATGCTTTTGGCAGAAATCAGCGATCGCATCTGCTGATTCGAAGGTAAATTTTCCTGGCTGTGGTTCAGTAGCGTTCCATTTTAATTCACCGTTCGGTGTCACAATGGAACATTCACGAGCCATCAGGTCAGCGTAATCTTTCTCTGTTTGCAAAAATTCACTAGAAATTGCTGCGCCATAACGCTTTCCTTTGGCAGCAGCTAATTGCCGAAGAGGAGTATTTAAATTTTTACTTGTATAATTTCCTGCAATAGCATTCGTGCCTTGATTTTCTTTTTGGTTATCTTTTTGTAAAAACCCCATAGTTAATAAGGCAGAAAGGGTTGTATATCCTGCTCTTCTTAAAAAATTTCTCCGATAAGGCATAAATTGTAGTTAATAAAAAACACATAAGATTATATTACAAAATAAATTTTGATACTTTTTAAGGTTTAGTCATAATTCACACATTCATTACACAATATAAAAATGTTAAAGTATAACGCACGATCAACTTACATCAATTAACTGGACTTTTACATACTAGTGGGAAACATACTATCCTTAATAATAAAGATTCATTCGATAATAAATAGTTAGTTTTTGTCTAAATCAGCACTGGATAGTAGCAAAATTATGAGGTTTTTAGATCGTACTTATGTTGCTGTCGATGGTAATGCGATCGCCAGTGACTCTACTTTTCTCTAGCTATTCAGTACCAACTTTTGAGTCGTTATATTGCCAAATTAACTTACTGTTATAGTTTTATAAATTAGGTTTCTAACTCTTATTATGACAACTCAGTTCTCCTGGACTAAACAGTGGTATCCTATTATTCCTTTAAGCTACTTAGATGTTTTGAATCCCACCCCAGTCACTCTTCTGGGGAAAAAACTGGTGATTTGGAGAGACAAAAATCAAAAGTGGATCGTAATGGATGATGTTTGTCCTCATAAGTTGGCGCGACTATCTATGGGAAGCATTACTGAAGATGGAAACTTAATGTGTAGACATCACGGTTGGTGTTTTAACGGTGAAGGGAAATGCACTAAAATTCCCATGTTGGCTGGTAGCCAAGCAGAAGTAACTGCTTGTGATAGTTTCAGGTCACGAGTTACAACATATCCTACACAAGTTATCCAAGAATTGCTTTGGGTATGGCCAGATGATAGTTCAACAGCTTTTGAGGACTGTAACTCAAAGCAGCCAGCTACCATCCCTGAATCAGAATTAGATATTTCCACCTCTTGGCAGATGACAGAAGTTCCAGTTGGTTACATTGTGTCTGTTGAAAGTACTTTTGATCCTTCTCATGCAGAATTTCTTCATGAAGGAATAGGTCTTTTTTCACCTAAAAAAGCTGTACCTATGGAATATTTTGAATCTGTTGGAGAAATATCTGCTCAAGAAGGTTTTACTCTCAAACATCAAGGCTACAATCTCTTCAACAAAGATATGGAGGCGATACGAAAGTTTACTCCACCCTCTTCTAATACTACTATATATCGTTACCCAAACGGCAAAACCAATATTTTTCAGTTGTATTTTGTTCCTACACAACCGGGCTATTGTAGGTATATTGGCAAGTCGATTTCTGATGGAAGTGCAGTTAAAAGAAATTTTTGGTTTGAGATTCTCCCAAAGGATTTACAAACTGGGTTACAGCACTTATCTACATATAAGCTAAGTGACCAAGATTTATCAGCTATGCATTCGCAGGAAGTGAATCAGTCATCATTAGATAGAAAATGGCAAAAGTCATACTTTATGCCTTCTCCTTCTGACGTAGGTATTATAACTTTCAGAAAATGGCTAGACGAATTTGCTGGAGGTAGTCCTTCATGGCAAGGATGCGTAGAAGGCAGTGTTAAACAATTGAATGATGAACAACTATATAACCGATGGCATAGACATACAAAGCATTGTCCAAGTTGTCGTAATTCTGTGGTATTTCTAGAAAAGTTACAAACTTTTAGTAATATTTGCATTATTGTATTTGCCCTATTAACACTGGTTTGTGTCTCGATAGGTGCAAACGTAACTCTAGTGGTTATATCAACGATAATTACAGTATTGAGTTATTTTTTATCAGATAAATCTAACAATATAAAACAACTTTTTTTTAGTAGTATTCCCCAGAGAGGTTTGCCTTTGGTTAAACTTTATGGTGACAATGCAAAAATCTATGAATAAAGAATCGCCTCAGTTCATCAACCATATTGTTTCCAGTTTGCGGTCAATTGAGGGAATTACAGCGATCGCACTGGGTGGTTCACGGGCACGGGGCAACCATACCCTAAAGTCAGATGTGGATTTGGGGATTTATTACAATCCAGAAAACCCACCCGATTTAATTGCTCTAAACCGCCTCGCCTGTGAGCTTGATGATAACCATCGCGTAAATTTAATTACTGCGATCGGTGAATGGGGAAAGTGGATTAACGGCGGCGGTTGGCTTGTGGTAGAAGGTGCAAGTTTTATTCGCGGTTAATGAAAATTACCTGTTGAATGAAAAGGGGGCGATCGCAATCGCTAATAAGTTTGCTATTTGCCCGCAGGACTATCAACAACGGGTTGAGCAAGCGTTTGCACTTTTAGCTGCCGATGCAAAATCAATAACTGAGGCGATCGCGATTATTGAGGCAATTGAAGATGATTTGAGTCAATGGTATGGAAATCGACGATTAACGATGTAATTTTTATTGCCATCTGACTTCAGTTGCTATGGGATTGGAAGTGATGTTTGACCATTGGCTAAGTCGTCAGACAATTTACCTGTAACTGTAACTATGTTTGAACTGTCAATAACTACTTTTATTTCTATCAAGATATCAACTATCAGCTTTTAGGAATGTAGGTTTTGCTTTGCCCATTAAAACCTGTCTACGCGTATTTAAAAAATTAAATAGAAGTCGTATCAATACTGCTTGGTTAAGAATATGCGTAGGTTGGGTTGAGTGATAGCGAAACCCAACAAACCCAACATTTTACTGGGTTTCGTTTCTCAACCCAAGCGACACATTTTTATTTTTTAGACTTAACCGAGCAGTATTAGGAGCCGTATATCAGAGATTCCCGACCCTATACCCCACAAAAAAGAATAAATTATCTGAAAGTCTTTTAAAACAGAGACTTTGATTATTGAGTACATCATTAATACATATTAATAGATGCAGTATTGCGGATGAGATATTAATAGATGCAGTATTGGTCGAAAGTTAACTTAAGAACCGAAAGCAATCAATAAATTATCCTTTAAAAACGGAGTAAATCCTACCGCTATATCTTGAATGCAAGATAATACACTCTCTTTCTAATTTTGGCTATTTCTGATTCTTATATTCACGTGTTCTGAATAATGCAGCTTAGAGGCGGGGACAAAAATCATATTATGAACAAAACATTTGCAACCATCGACGGGAATGAGGCTGTTGCCCGTGTTGCTTACAAATTAAATGAAGTTATTGCCATTTATCCTATCACCCCCTCTTCAGCAATGGGTGAATGGGCAGATGCTTGGTCGGCAGAAAGTCGTCCCAACCTCTGGGGTACTGTTCCCAACGTCGTGCAGATGCAGAGCGAAGGGGGAGCGGCTGGTGCTGTACATGGGGCTTTGCAAACAGGTTCTCTGAGTACCACCTTCACGGCATCTCAGGGATTATTGTTGATGATACCCAACTTCTACAAAATTGCTGGTGAACTGACTAGCGCCGTAGTTCACGTTGCTGCCCGTTCCTTGGCTACCCACGCTTTATCAATTTTTGGCGACCATAGCGACGTGATGGCAGCCCGTGCTACTGGCTTTGCTTTGCTGTGTTCCGCCTCGGTGCAGGAAAGTCAAGATTTTGCTCTTATCGCCCATGCTGCTACTTTAGAGGCGCGAGTCTCGTTTATGCATTTCTTTGATGGCTTCCGCACATCACATGAAGTGCAGAAAGTCAAATTGCTGTCAGATGATGATTTGCGATCGCTTATCCACGATAACCTAATACTCGCCCACCGCAGCCGCGCTCTCACCCCAGATCGTCCCGTATTGCGCGGTACTGCTCAAAACCCCGATGTCTACTTCCAAGGACGTGAAGGCGCTAACCCTTATTACAACGCCTGTCCAGAAATTGTCCAGCACATCATGGATGAATTTGGAGAACGCACCGGAAGGCATTATAAAATCTATGAATATTACGGAGCCAACGATGCCGATCGCGTTATCGTTCTTATGGGTTCAGGCTGTGAAACCGTCCACGAAACAGTAGATTACCTGAACGCCCGTGGTGAAAAACTTGGCGTGGTGAAAGTGCGACTTTATCGCCCCTTTGATGTTCAAAGGTTTGTTGCAGTATTACCAACTAGTGTAAAAGCGATCGCAGTTCTCGACCGCACCAAAGAAGCAGGTAGCGCCGGTGAGCCTTTGTATTTGGATGTTGTGGCTGCTATTCATGAAGCGTGGGGAGATAAGAGAGCAGGGGGAGCAGAGGAAGCAGGGGAGGCAGGGGGAGAAAATACTTTTTCATACCCTAAAATCATCGGTGGGCGTTACGGTCTTTCGTCTAAGGAATTTACTCCGGCGATGGTGAAGGGCGTTTTTGACAATCTTGCTCAAGCTAAACCGAAAAATCACTTTACTATCGGGATTAATGATGACGTTAGTCATACTTCCTTGAGCTTTGACCCTAATTTCTCTACAGAATCGGATAACGTTGTTCGGGCAATGTTCTATGGGTTGGGCGCGGATGGCACTGTTGGGGCTAACAAAAACTCCATCAAGATTATTGGTGAAGAAACCGACAATTACGCCCAAGGCTACTTTGTCTTTGACTCCAAGAAATCTGGCTCAATGACCGTCTCTCATTTACGCTTCGGTAAAGAGCCAATTCGTTCCACCTACTTGATTGACCAAGCTAACTTTATTGGTTGTCATCACTGGGGATTTCTGGAACGCATAGATATTTTAAAGGCTGCTATTCCTGGGGCGACTTTGCTGCTTAACAGTCCATACAATGCAGATACCGTTTGGGAATATCTGCCGTTGAAGGTGCAGCAGCAAATTATCGACAAGCATTTGAAGTTATATGTAATCAATGCTAGCCAGGTTGCCCGTGAAAGTGGTATGGGTGGCAGAATTAACACCATTATGCAAGTATGCTTCTTTGCCTTAGCGGGTGTCTTGCCGCAAGAAGAAGCGATCGCTAAAATCAAACAAGCAATTGAAAAAACCTATGGTAAAAAAGGCGTAGAAGTTGTCCGTATGAACTTGCAAGCTGTAGATAACACCTTAGACAACTTGCATAAAGTAGATGTCCCCCAAACAATCCTCACTACTTCGGCTCCGCTCAGTACAAGTCCTAACTCCTCGCTCCTAACTCCCTACTCTCCTCTTAACTCCGCTCCCGAATTTGTGCGAGAGGTTCTGGGCAAAATCATGATTTGGGAAGGTGATGACTTACCTGTTAGCACGCTACCCGTTGATGGCACATTTCCCGTAGGTACTGCCAAGTGGGAAAAACGCAACGTTGCCGAAGAGATACCTGTGTGGGAGCCAGATGTCTGCGTTCAGTGTGGTAAGTGCGTCATGGTTTGTCCCCACAGTGCCATCCGTGCAAAGGCTTATCAACCTGATGAGTTAGTTAATGCACCAGAAACCTTTAAGTCAACTGGTGCAAAAGATAAAGACTTTGCCAATCAAAAATTTACCATTCAAGTTGCCCCAGAAGATTGCACAGGATGCACTATTTGTGTAAATATTTGTCCTGCTAAAGATAAATCTGAGCCATTGCGGAAAGCGATTAACATGGCACAGCAGTTGCCATTGCGGGAGCAAGAGCGCAAGAACTGGGATTTCTTTTTGAGTTTACCTAATCCTGACAGGCGATCGCTAAAATTAAATCAGATTCGCCAACAACAACTGCAAGAACCTTTATTTGAATTCTCCGGTGCTTGTGCAGGGTGTGGTGAAACACCTTATCTAAAATTATTAACACAATTGTTTGGCGATCGCGCTGTCATCGCCAATGCTACAGGTTGTTCTTCAATATATGGTGGTAATCTTCCTACTACTCCTTGGACAACTAACGCCGAAGGACGCGGCCCCGCGTGGTCTAATAATCTATTTGAAGATAATGCCGAATTTGGTTTTGGCTTCCGCCTCTCTCTTGACAAACAAGCTGAGTTTGCGGCGGAATTGTTGCAACAGTTGGGAAGTGAAATAGATGAGAACCTTGTCTACTCCATCCTGAAAGCTGAACAAAAATCCGAAGCTGACATTTGGGAACAGCGCGAAAGAATAGAATTGTTGCAGCAGAAGTTAGATGAAATCGTAACTCTCGATCCCAAGTTAAAATCTAAAATTCAAAATCTCAAATCCCTTGCAGATTACTTGGTGAGAAAAAGCGTTTGGATTGTTGGCGGTGATGGTTGGGCTTATGATATCGATTTTGGCGGTATCGATCATGTAATTGCTAGTGGTCGCAATGTCAACATCTTGGTGATGGATACAGAAGTGTATTCTAATACAGGCGGTCAATCTTCCAAAGCCACGCCAAAAGCCGCAGTGGCAAAATATGCCGCCAGTGGCAAGCCTGCACCTAAAAAAGACTTAGGAATGATTGCTATGACCTACGGAAATGTTTACGTAGCGAGTGTAGCTCTTGGTGCTAGAGATGAACATACCCTGAAAGCATTTTTGGAAGCAGAAGCTTATGATGGCCCATCACTGATTATTGCTTACAGCCATTGCATCGCCCACGGCATCAACATGACCACTGGGATGAATCATCAGAAAACTTTGGTAGAATCAGGTCGTTGGTTGCTGTATCGGCATAATCCAGAGTTGCTTAACCAGGGTAAAAATCCTTTGCAATTAGATATGCGATCGCCTACACAATCTGTAGAACATTCAATGTATCAAGAAAATCGCTTCAAAATGCTCACCAAAAGCAAACCCGACGTTGCCAAGCACTTGTTAGAACAAGCCCAAACTGAGGTAGATGCCCGTTGGCAGATGTATCAATATTTGGCAAAGCGCGATACTTTCTGAACATGAGTCCTAGTTTTAGTTATAAAAATAACGACTTGAGTAACTCAAGTCGTTATTTTCGTTACAAACATCATAATTTTCGTTACAAAATTACCTTTTTGGTTAGTAAAATTATTATTTTCATTACAAAGGCTGTAATTTAAGTCGTGCTGAACCCAAGCTTTAACTAAACAAACGCACAAATGTTGGATTTCATTTCTCAAGACAATCGTAAGAAGAGTGCAATATCTAGTGCGGGAGATATCAACACCGACAGGATCGAGTTCTAGGCTACTTAGATAGACGAGTCATTTCAAACAATTGCTGGGCATTACTTCCTAAAAAAGCATCAAAAAGTACCTGCTTTCCAGATTCCACTTCTACTAGATAGCGCTGGGCAATTTCATAATAGGCATAAGTCCAAGGAATCTGAATTTCTGCACCACTGTTATCATCTAACACCGTCACCATTTCTGTTACTGCTTGAGTTGCAGTTTGCCGCAAACCACAAGCAACATTTCCCTCTATCTCTGCTTTCATTGGTACACCCAGGTTAGCCAAACCACTGGCGGTAGTATCAATGTCTGGATATTCGGGAGTATTATGTGCATTGATGTAACCTGTGAAATGATTGACAGCATATCCATGCAGCAATACCCAAGCACCATACTGAGTAACCTCATTCACCTCTTCGACAACAGAACGCACAGGAGGTAGCCAAGGGCGGGTGAAGACTTGTTGGAGTTGTTCGGCGATGGTTTCCAAGTCTGCGTCTTTTTGTAGAAGAGTAAGGTTTGAGGTCAGTTCATCTGGGATTGAAGATACTGTTTTAGAGATGAGTTGGGCAATATTAGCAGGCAATTCATCGACAATCAACTCGCTGATAAACAATTTGGGTAAGTTAAATTTCTCTTGCTGTGGATGACGATAATGACGGGCGTACAAATGAGTTTGAGCAAAAGTATACTCTCCAGCCGCTACGTAACCCAAAGCTTCTGCAAGTTGTCCAAGGTAGTCAATTCCTAAGTTAAGTTTACCTTGTGGAGTATCTACTAATAAACGCAAAGACCGAAAGGCGATGTGGTCGTTGGCAACAGTTCCACCCGCAGCAGTAATCATTTGCTGGTAGGTACGAGCATGATTTACCCTGGCGCTGTATTTTTGCCAAAGTAATTTCCATAAATTGAGGGCTATTTCGGGTTTCATAATATATTGGGGCATTGGGCATTGGGTATAGAGAAGAGACAAGGTAAAGGGGGGAGATAAAAGAGATATTTGTTCAATAATTCCCCCTTGTCTCCCAATACGGTTCGGATAAGCATTTTTCACTTTCCTCCGGTCTGGGAAAAGGGGAAGGGGTAAAGGGTAAAGGATGTATTCAAAACCTTTCCCTTTTCCCTTTCCCCCTTAACCGAACCGTATTGCCTTGTCTCCCTACTTCCACTCTTTGTTATCTTTTAAGAAGTTAAAATGTCGCTGATAATCTGAAGGGCAATTTGAATTTGGTCGCTGTCGATAACTAGAGGGGGACAGAAACGAATTGCTGCTTTACCGCAACCTAGCAATAATAAACCGCGTAAAAAAGCTTCTTGAATAATACGATCGCGCAATTTACGATCGAGATTACCCTGCTCATCTAATAAATCTACCGCTACCATCAAACCTTTACCTCGTGGCGATGATACTCTCGGAAATTTTTGATGCAACTGGGTAAGACTAGCTTGCAAGAATTCTCCCATCTGGGTAGCGTTGGTCATTAAACCACTTTCTAGCAGTCGCAGCGTAGCAATACCAGCAGCACAAGCTACAGGATTACCGCCAAATGTAGTAGCGTGAGAGCCAGGAGGCCAAGTCATTAACTCAGGTCTAGCTAGTATCGCTCCTAATGGCATACCACTGGCGATACCCTTAGCAGTAGTAATGATATCAGGCATCACACCCCAATGCTCGATCGCAAATAAGCGACCAGTCCGCCCCATACCTGCTTGCACTTCATCCACTACCATCAGAATACCGTGGCGATCGCATATCTCCCGAATTCGCTGCAAGAAACCATCTTCGGGTACGATATACCCACCCTCTCCTTGAATCGGTTCGACTACGATCGCCGCTACTTCTTGCGGTGGTAAAATTGTCGTAAATAGCTGTTGTTCCAAGTAATCTAAGCTAGCGTGAGTGCCATAAGGAATATGAGTTACCCCAGGAACTAAAGGCCCAAAATTAGCTCGCTGCACTGCTTTGGAACCAGTCAGAGACATTGCCCCATAAGTGCGTCCGTGAAATGCACCTAAGAAGGCTACGATTAGCGATCGCTTAGTGTAATATCGAGCGAGTTTAATTGCTCCTTCGTTGGATTCTGCCCCGGAATTGGTGAAAAATACTTTTGCAGGAAACCCAGTATCACTCTGTGGGTGGGGAAAGGGAGCGCGAATTGCTAATTGTTCCGCTAGTTCCACCATCGGCTCATAATAAAAATCTGTCCCTGACATGTGCAGCAGCCGCGCCGACTGTTCTTGAATTGCCTTGACAACTTCCGGGTGAGCGTGTCCAGTGGCGGTAACGGCAATACCTGCGGTCATATCCAGAAATACATTGCCATCCACATCTTCTACCATACAGCCCTGACCGCGAGATACAACTAACGGGTAATCGCGGGTATAAGAAGGAGAAGTTACGGCGCGATCGCGTTGTACAATTGCTTGAGCGCGAGGCCCAGGTAAGGAAGTTATTAAATGGGGTATACGAGGTAAATTTAAGTTAATAGGTATACTTAACATTATTTTTTCAATTTTTTAAAGATTACTGATGATTAAACGCTAAAGCTCGATTGCTTACAGTAGCATTTGATGCCATTGATGTAGAAATTACGCATTTACCGAAAAAGCTTCACAGTAAAGATTTTCGTATTTTGTAAGACTTTGCCCGTTTTTATAACACAACTTCTGCGATCGCGTCATATTATATTTTTTGAAGCATAATAGCTTCACTACTAGATGTCAGGGTACAAGCTACAGAACAATTGTTGAGAGAAGCTGTATTACATCCACAGGAAAATTGCTATATGCAAAAATTAATACAAGTCTCTAAGATAATCAACTAATGACTTGGGCATCTGGACAAAAGTTAGTTTTCAAGTCGCATTAGTAGCTTTTGTGACTCCAAAAGTTGGTTTTCAAGTCACATTAGTAGCTTTTGCGACTCCAAAAGTTGGTTTTCAAGTCGCATTAGTAGCTTTTGCGACTCCAAAAGTTAGTTTTCAAGTCACATTAGTTGCTTTTGCGACTCCAATAGTTAGTTCAGCAGTAGCCAGAAGACCTCAACTTTCCTCTCTGTGCCTCTGCGTGAGCTTATTCAGCAACGCCAACCACGAAGCCTTGCGGGTTCTAGCTTTTCGTTACCTGGCACTGTTTGAAGGTGTGCCTAGCGTTATAAATCACTTGCGATCGCTTGGTCATATCATGTTCGCATAATTAGTTATGATTTCCACAGTCATTGCACCCCACCCCTTAATCCCCTCCCCGCAAGCCTACGGTGTACACACAAATGTTGGTGCAGTGTATCTATCCCGCCTCGGAATAAATTCCGAGTCTCATAGCGAAAGTCTTCTTTTAGAGGACTAAAGAAGAAATTTAGTTCAGTCCACTTGAGTGGACTTTAGCTATCAGCCCGAAACTTGACTTCTGGGCGGGATATTTGCTCAGTGTAAGACTTTCACTTGAACAGAAATATTGGGTGGGTAGGATTTTTAGAGATGTGTGTACACTGTAGCCCCGCAAGCGGGGAGGGGAGACGAAGCGTAGCTTTGGCGAGGTGGGGTTCTTCGGGTTTAATAAGCAACCAGTGTTATTGAAAACAGCTAATTTACACCTACTCAATTAATGTAAAAACTTCTCCACACATCTCACAAATATTTCCACACCCATTCCCAATGCCGTACTTGTAGAAAATATTCCCCATTTCCCATTCCCTATTCCCTCTATCGAAACCACCAACTTCCCCTATTGCTGTAAAACTGAAACCGTGCAAAGCCAAGAAATTGACCGTGAGATTTTTCACCCACAGGGAATGCTGTAACACCCAATAAGTAAACACCAGAAAAGCTTGGATTACTCACAGGGCGAAGGGCGATGGTAATTGTCTGTCCTGGAGTTACAGGTGGATCAAAGATTACAGAAACAGTGCGTGTCTTGCTCTCGTTTATGACTGAACCTAGTTGCAGTTGCGTTTCTTTATGATTGCGTGTTCCGACAAATGCACGGGTATCATCAAGACGGTAGCGGATGTATTCTGACCCCTCTTTTTGGGCGATAGTTACCTTTTGGAGTGATTCTCCAGCATTCTCTGGCACATTGATAGTGAAGTAGTAAGTTGCGCTCAAAACATCCACTTCTTTGAAAGTAGTTGTCGCCTCAACAAGTGTTGGCGGTTGGACAAAATAGACTAGGCCATCTCTAAGCTGCACAGCTTGAGTCACCGGAAGCGTTACTTCTCCAATGCCAATTGCTAACGAGAGCGTTATTCCAAACAAAGTTGTAAGGCGCATGATTCAGATATAAAAAACGCACTTATTCTCATTCTAGTTCCTTGGGAATCAATGACTGAGGAACGATCGAAGCTTGTTTTTCCCCAAACGAAGATTTTGTGTACCACCAAGCCCAAGCAATTAAAACGGCTTGAAGGGGAAGCCTAACTACGTGTACCCAAGGTGAATTTGGTATATGTTCAATCTTAATCAGATTAGCTGCCATGTAAATATTCGCTGGGTAAACAGCAATAAAAAGAGCAAGAAGCCCCCAAGCAGCAGCTTGACTTACAGGCGGAACTAACAACCCGATACCACCCAAAATTTCATAAAAGCCACTGAGATAAACTAATCCTAAAGGGTAAGGTAATGGCGGCGGCACAATTTTGACATATTCTTCTGGAACAAGAAAGTGTGTTACTCCAACCACAATGATGGATATAGCAAGGATGACACGTAATATTTCCTTATATTTCTTCATGGTTTTTGCCTCATTCATATACTTGCACCTATTACTTCAGTTTGACTGATGGACGTTAATCTGCATTGAGTCAATAGGAGTAAAAATCGACAAAATTTTCCAAAGTACCGCTTTTTGGTAACTCATTAGAATTCAGATTTAGTATTTGGTGTGCGAATCGTTGGCTAGAAACTAAAATCCATAAGGATTTGGAGGATTAGCCGCAAGGTACATAACCTTGACAACTGAATGACCATGTAGGTGA
>NZ_JBALDN010000054.1:0-41524 GCF_036917375.1 Nostoc sp. | reverse complement strand
CGCTCTTGGTATATACTTGGAGTGCTTGATTATAAGCCTTGATCGCACTTTCAATATTCTCGGCTCGTTCTCCTAATATTCTGTTACGGTAAGCAATCCCCAGATTATTTTGCGTCATTGCCCATTTTTCAGGAAAGGCGCTCTTGGTGTAAACAGTTAGGGCGATTTCGTAGCCAGCGATCGCAATTTCCATGTTGCTAGCTTTGCTACCCAAAGGAAAATTGCTAATTCGATTACTGAATATAACCATCAAGTAGGCAATGGACTCTACTTGATCTGCTTCCGCTTCTGCTAAGGTATTTGTTGCCCAGTCACGCAATAATTCAGCAAAGATATCATTGAGTTTATCGGTATTTGCTGCCAGCAATGGGTAAATTACTTGAGCATCGCCGTAACTCTCGGCTGTTACTTGCAGTATTTTTTGTAGAAATTGCTCGTAAGTCTCTATATCTTCTGGAGTAATGCGAGTAGCTTCTGTTTGAGTTTTAACCGTTGTTGAGCGAAAATTTAGTATATTTACCAAATTTTTCAGCCAATTTACTATTTGGCGCATTGTTATGCCCTTTTCCGTTGCAAAAAACCAGCATCAAGCAATTCTGTATTAGCTGCCAATATCTCTAGTTTTTCACCACTAGGGCAATTTAACAGGCTTTCGATTAGCTGGTAATCAGCTTGTAGGCGCTGTTCGTTCATAGTCTGGTGCAAGTATTATGTAACACCTTTTTTATTATGACTTGTTGGCGAGCCGCGCAATGTTTCTTATTAATGTTGTAATGTTAATGACCAACGTTGTAATGTTTCTCCTTAATGTTGTAATGTTAATGACCAACGTTGTAATGTTTCTCCTTAATGTTGTAATGTTGATGACCAACGTTGTAATGTTTCTCCTTAATGTTGTAATGTTAATGACCAATGTTGTAATGTTAGCGATGCGTATCGTCTTGTAGAGAAGCGTTCCCGCTTTTTAACGCAAGCCAACAAACCCAATCCCCAGTCTGTTTTACACAACTTTACTCTTTTAACTAAGGCAATTTCCGTTAATAAATCTACCTCTGCCGTTGGTTTCGACTTCGCTCAACCAACTAAAGAATCGAGAGTTGAGCGTTCGCGTAGCGTCTCGAAGAGAAGTCGAAACTCGTCAACTTGGGTATATTCTTTGTCAGAAATCACCTAAGAATTATAGCCACCCCACCACCCCGCCTAACAGTGCAACTTAGACGGGGTAAATTGCCGTCAATATTTTTTGTATTAGTAGTTGACTTGTATAAAATTATACTCTAATATTAAAGCATAAGAAAAGCGATCGCCCTCCGGGAAGAGTCCGCGATCGCTTTTCTTTAAACCCCTACTCTAGGAGTCAATTACAATAATGACACAAGTACAAAAGTTCGTAGAAAATCAAAAGTTTGCCCAAGCACAGTTGCAACAGTATTTGAGTAGCGAAGACTTCGATGCACTTATCTTCAAACAATCTGCTCAAATGCGATCGTCCAACAGAGAACCAATTAAACACTTATTGATTGGTTCTCCGAAAGCCGTCACCAGTACAATTCACTATTTACAGGTCATTGGCTATGCAAGTGTTGGAGACTGGAGTCAACTACTACCAACCGCTAACCCTGGCGAAGTAATGAGTATTTTAAGCCGTCAGATTTTAGTTTCATAGAAAGCGGTGGAAAACTCCATTCATTTATGGGTGGAGTTTTTCATAATTCCACACTCAAATATGCAATTAGACCACAACATATCAAATATACGCCCTTGAGTTACGATAACACCTGCAAATACCTTGCCGAAAAATACCCTGGCAATACTTGTCGGTTAAGGGGAAAAGGGAAAGGGGAAAGGGGAAAGAAAAAACCTTTAACCTTTACCCTTTAACCTTTTCCCCAAACCAAATTCCGAGTTAAAAATCCTTAACCGAGCAGTATTGGATACCCTGGTGACTTTGCCAGATGGTTACTTGCATCTGACACCTCCGATATCCAAGTACTCAAAACCGAACTCAATCTCGAACCGATTCGCGCTGATTCGGTGACATTCCTGCAAATCGCCAACCAAATCTTGCATTTAGAGTTTCAAACGACACCAAAATCCAAAACCCCACTTGATTTTCGGATGCTAGATTACTACACCAGATTAAAGCGAGAATACTGGTGTGATATTGAGCAGGTGTTGATTTTCTTACAACCCACCTCCTCAGAAATTGTTTTTAATACCCAGTATGTAGATAAAAAAACCAGACATGAGTATCGAGTGATTCGTTTATGGGAAGAAGATCCCACACCACTGCTAGCTAACCCTGCACTTTTACCACTGGCGACATTAGCCAGAACCGACTCACCTGCCGACTTGTTAACTCCTCAAGTCGCTGTTAATGTCGATATGATTGAAGAAACAGACGAGCGACAAAATATATCAGCTTGCGTACAGGTTTTAGCTGGTTTGCGGTTTGACAAAAGTTTGATTACACAGCTTTTCAGAGAGGAAATTATGCAAGAATCTGTGATTTACCAAGATATTCTGCAAAAGGGATTGCAACAAGGAGAAGAACGAGGAAAGAAACAGGAGGCGCTACAACTGATTATGCGTCAGTTAACACGTCGGTTTGCTGCAATTGAGCCAGAGATAGAACAGCAGATTCGCACATTATCTATTGCTCAACTAGAAGATTTAGCCGAGGCGCTGTTAGATTTCTCTAGTCAAAGCGATTTAGTCAATTACTTAGGAAATATCTCTTTAACTCAACCCAATCAAGAAGATTAAGAAATTATCTCTACGGGTAAGCAAGTTAGTCAAGCATCTTGTAAATAAGCGATCGCGCTCTTTAGCACAACCCAGCAAACTAACGTAAATCTTGGGTTTCGTCTCTAGTCCTCAATATAAAGAGTCCCTTTAACTGAGAATTACAGCCTCTCCACAACCCCCAATACAGTTCGGATAAGTATTTTTCACTTTCCTTGTGGTCTGGGGAAAGGATGTATTCAAAACCTTTCACCTTTCCCCTTTCCCCTTTAACCGAACCGTATTGCCATCACCCCGCCTAACAGTGCAATTTAAACGGGGTAATTTGTCGTAAATATTTTTGTATTATTTAGCTATTTTGTATAAAAATATACTTTGCTATAAACCATGAGAAAGGCGATAAGCTAGGATTAAAATTTCTGGCTAACAGTGGAATTTGGAGAGTATCAACCAAATTCTTTCTGTTGTTGCCAAAACCGGATGCTCCCCACTCAAACCCACTATTTTTCTTGAAAATATCTGAAAATATATGAAATTTAGAACCTGCAAATATCCTTTCGCACTCATTCTAGTCAGCTTCGGTTTTTTGCAGATAGCTGATGCTCAAACTCCTGTAGCTGAAACCTCCAAGCTATCTCAAGAAATTTCTGTACTTCGGAAACAGGGCCCAAAAGGGTTACAAGTATTTCTTAAATCCCATACTAATACATTAAATACCGCTTCTTCAGGAGCAGTTCTACCTTCTCCTGCACTTCGGGTAGCTTTAGACGAACTTTGTCAACAACGGGACTGTTACGCCTCTCGTTTGTACTGGTACACTGATATAGAACAAGCCAAAGCTGCTGCTAGAACCAGTGGTAAACCCATTCTATCTCTGCGGTTATTGGGTAGGCTGGATCAAGATTTGAGTTGTGCTAATAGTAGGTTCTTCAGAGTAGCGCTGTATCCGAATCTTGAAATTTCTAAACTGCTTCAAGACCGCTTTATTTTGCATTGGCAATCAGTGCGCCCTGTACCCAAAGTAACTATTGATTTTGGCGACGGACGCAAGTTGGAGCGAACGATTACAGGTAATAGCATTCACTATATATTGGATGCATCAGGTCGGCCAATCGATGCAATTCCAGGGTTGTATAGTCCCAAAGCATTTTTGCGACAGCTAGAGCAGGCTGAATTAGCAGTAAAAAATTACAGTAAACTTACACCAAGCGATCGCGAGTCTTATTTAAGAAAATACCACAGCGATCGCTTAAATTCTATCCAAGCCCAATGGGTTGCAGATTTATCCCGCCTGGGTATCCAGTCTCCCCCTAAGTTGGCAGAAATTCCCAACAATCCCACTCAACCACCGACAGCAGAAATAGCAAGCTCTCTAGCAGTTTCTAAAATGAGAGTTGAAACGCCAATGCTAACTGCTCTCCAGTCTGATGCTGAACGGAATCAAAACGCTTTAGCTGAAATTACTGACCAGAAAGTTTGGGACAAAATTGCTCAACTCTATGCCGCCGATGCCAAGCTAGATCGAAACAGCATCTCTCTAATCAGAGCTAAAAAGTCTCAATCTGCTAACCCTCAAGGAGATAATTTGCCGATAATAGTGAAAAATTTTGAAGCCACAATGGCTTTAGATACAGTCAGAAATGAATATATGCTGCACAGCCAAATTCATCAATGGTTTATGCAGGGTAAGCAAACAAGGAGTGTGGAAGCGCTCAATGAACAAGTATACGGACAACTATTTTTAACTCCTAGTTCTGACCCTTGGTTGGGGCTTTTCCCCAGCGACAGCTACAGCGCCATTGATAATGATGGCATTCGTTAGTAGCTCATAAACTGATGTAAGTAAAAAGGAGTGATGAGATTTTATCGCATTGACACCTCACCCATCACTCCTTGTAACTTGCGCGTTGATTAGCTGTTACGCATTGTTAAATTACACCAGCTTACTACTTCATTTATCCTCTAACTAAAGAGGCGGATAATTATTAAGTTCATACGTGATTGGCTATACAAATTTTTTTAACTTATTAATATTTATCTTTGCAATTCTAGATATAGTAGTTCGACGATTGCTTGTTCTCAGTAGTTTTACTCTTACCCGTGTCAGATACAGCATGAGGCAGAAGGCAGGAGGCAGTGTTTCGACTACGCGGCAGTTGAGCGTAGTCGAAACTCAACAACCAGGGAGGAGGCAGGAGGTAAAAACCTTGCTATTCCTGAGATTTACGCTTGTCATTATGTCCTAATCTACCTACCTGGCAACTGCTATATCATAATGAATTTGAAGATGGAAAAGCTTGGATTCCCAACTTCTTAAAGAAATTGGGAAGGTCTGCGCTAAAGGAGAAGTAGCTAGCGTAGATATGAAATCTAACCCCTACAAAGGAGTTCTAAGCCTTTGGTGTTACCAATAATACTTTTAAAATATCCTCTTAAAGAAGTTGAGAATCCGGTTGTGTATTTTATTAATAGGCAAGGTATTCAAAATCACAAATAAACTTAACTAAGAGTCTATGTCTTTGGTAATAGTTGGTTAATGCTTGTGATGGAAGTTGGGGAAACTCTTATCAATTATTCTTGTATTCTTGGTAGCAATGGAAAAAATTATCATCAACACTAAATCATTCCTTGGGGGAATGACAAAGCGCATTCAGCAAGAATAGTCAGAAATTAAGGTTGAGATGTAGGATTTTCCAACTGTGGTATCTGCTATTTGCTAGTGTCATCATTTTGACTGGCTACTTAGTCAAAAATTAGCATAATCTAAGATGGTAGATTTGCCACTTGTATTTAGCTGAGTTTACAGAATTGTCCCACCAAAGATAGAAGTAATACTTATCAAAACACCGTAGTATATTTGTAAAAAACATCTGATGGCAAAAGTTATCAACAGACAAAACACTTTGTCATTTTCTAGATTCAATTTTACTTTTAGCATTTAGGTTGAATGCTATATATGTCATTTAAAAACTGACCCATCTGTAGCGACTATAAAATATAAATTGTTAAAAACCTAAAACAAATCTAACTTTATTACTTCTATTGTATAAAAATTGCAATTTACAATTAGTTAAATTTATCACTCACGAAAATTAGGTATGCCGCAATTTTTCAAGGATTTACTTAGTAGATTTTTTGCTCAACTTCTGTAAGCAAATAGCGGGAATTTAAGGTGAATATAGAAAAATTTGTCCAACGTACAGAAATATTGCACAAGCGTTTAGCAGATTTATACCAAACTGCTAGTTTATTACCTTGGATTTCCCCTGATTTGTTGCCGGAAGCTTTTAAGGAACTCTATAACACCTCAAAGATAGTACAGTTAGCAGCAGAGGAACTTTCTCAGCAAAACGAGGAACTAGTAAAAACACGGAATTGGCTAGAAGCAGAACGCCATCACTACCAAGATTTATTCGAGTTAGCGCCAGACGGCTATTTAGTGACTAATACAGAAGGAATCATCCAAGAAGCTAACCTCACCGCAGCTAAGTTGTTGAATGTTTCCAAGCATTTTTTAGTGGGTAAACCAATAATTAACTTTGTCCTTCTAGAAGAACGTCAGCAAGTTCGCAACGAACTGATACAGCTATCGCAATCAGACAGAGTTAGAGAGTTATTCGTACATTTGCAACAACGTTATGGCGAGTTATTTGATGCAGCTTTGACAGTGACAGTTGTCCGCAATCAGCAGGGTAAGGCAATCTCTCTGCGCTGGATGGTGCGTAATATCACCGAGCGTCGGCAATTAGAATCAGCAAAAGTTAAAGACAAGAGCGACATTTTCAGCGATGCCTACGGCGGTAAACTACGCCCCCTACATAAATATGCTAAAGGAGAAACTATTTTCCTCAACCCATTAGTAATTTGGTATGTTTCTCAGGGTTTGGTCAAACTCAGTACCTACTGTGAAACGGGTGAAGAAGTGCTGATCGGATTGGCAACAACAGGAATGGTTTTTGGTTCTAGTTTGACATATTTAGACATTTACCAAGCAACAGCGCTTGCTGATGTTGACTTAGTGTCAATTTATGCAGCAGAAGTATCAGCTTCTGCAACATTGAGCCATACACTTCTACCAAAAATTAAGCAGCGGTTACAGCAAACAGAATCTTTTTTAGCAATTTGTGGCAGACGGCGAGTACAAGATCGTTTACAGCATCTATTACAAGTTTTGAAACGAGAAGTGGGTGAAACTGTACCAGAGGGAACTCGCCTAAATGTTCGCTTTACTCACGAAGATATTGCTAGCGCCTGCTGTACCACCAGAGTAACAATTACACGATTGATGGGTAAATTTCAAGAAGAAGGTATAATCAGTTTTGACTCAAAAAAACATATTATCTTGAGAGATGTTGATTGATTACATTTTTGTTAAACAAAGATCAGTTGCCAGCCAATCAGGAAAATTGCTATATCTACAAAAATATGGCTGATGTATCCAGTCCAAATCGAGCAATAATTTAAGTAGCACCATGACCAAACTGCCCCTGCTAGAAACACTCCCAATGAGCATAATGTTGTCGCACGCCAGTCGAAGTAAGCTGCTAAACCAACAACATGATGAATTGTAAAAAAGAGTGCAGATAGTACTACAGCTAAAGGACTTGATACCAAAATTTCACATTTACGATAAACAAACCAACGCCAAACAAATTCCTCAAGTAAAGAGTTAACAAATATCCAATACACTGCACCTACTAAGTAAATCACAAAACTGTTCAATCCAACTTGTGTTGCGCGATCGCGAACATATTCAACATCTATCCATTTTGCGCCCAGCAACCAATAAACAATCAACATGATGCCTAGCATTAATAGTCCTAATCCGACTCCAGCTAATAAATCGCGGCTTTTAGGATATTCAACTTTTAAATTCTCTTTATCGACAAATAACAACCAAATAATGGGTACTAGCAATAACCAGATTTTAGCTAATAAAGCTACTAAATGTCCTTGCAAGCCAGGGAGTATATATAGTTGAGTTGCAATACCAATGGTCGGAACTGGCACAAGTAACAACAGAGCTAGTAGTGCATTTTGATTTTGGTTGGCTTTTAACATGGGAAAGTTTTATTGTATTTCGATGGCTTTAACTTTTAAACCACATCTATTTTGAAATTCATAGTTTTTATATCAAGTTAGGATGATTATTTGTAATCAAATCTATATCAACCAGGTTTACTATTAATACTGTTGGTTAAGGCAAGAGACGCGATGAATTGCCGTCTCTACAATAATTAGTCTTTCGTAGATACGGCGATTTGTGTCTTGATGATGATTTTTCAAATCTTGGTGAACGTATTGGTTGACTATTAATTTTTATATGCAAACTATAAAACATGAGTATCATAATCAGACTTTAATAAAGTGACACTTTGTATATTGCCACATAAATTTAATCCTAAAACTTCTATGAATTTGTGTGTAATATTCTTTTGAACGCAGCATTTTAATAATTAATTACTGTGCCAATATACTTACTTACACATAATTACAATGCACAGCGTCTTGCAACGTTGTGAAGGTCTGGGATTTGAGGCAGACATCAATACCCATTGTCCTAAGTACAACTTTGCATAAAATTTTAGCGTTTTTAAACTTACAGAGACATAACGCTATCCAAACAGGAAATTCAAAATGTACCCAAAATAATGTATATGTGATTGAAGGCGTATTGCTAAAATCGCGATGTCTAGGTTGGGCTACGCCTACGCAACATTAAAAGCGGCTATGCACACACTTGGCAAAAAAACTTCATCATCGGGCTACATCTTAGCACTGGATTTAGGTACGACAGGCAACCGCGCCTTTGTATTTAACGCAGACGGCAAGATTGTTGGGCAGGCATATAAAGAATTAACTCAGTATTATCCTCAGCCAGGATGGTTAGAACATGATCCTCAACAAATCTGGAAGGATACCTGTTGGGTAATGCAAACCGCAATTGCAAATGCCCAGATTGCACCATCAGCGATCGCAGCTTTGGGACTAACTGTACAGCGCGAAACCTGTTTGATTTGGGACAAAACTACTGGTAAACCACTCCATAAAGCGATCGTCTGGCAAGATCGCCGCACTGCTCCCCTTTGCCACCAGTTACAAGAACAAGGCTACGCTGATGAAATTTACGATCGCACCGGATTAATCATTGATGCTTACTTTTCTGCTACTAAGCTCAGATGGCTATTAGACAATGTGACTGATATTGACCTGAACAATGTCTTAGCAGGTACTATTGATAGCTGGGTGTTGTGGAATCTCACAGGTGGAAAAGTCCACGCCACTGACCACAGCAACGCCAGCCGTACAATGTTGATGAATCTCAAAACCTGTGAGTGGGATGAGATTTTACTGGATCTATTTCAAATTCCAGCGCATATTTTGCCCCAGATTCAGCCGAGTTTAGGAGTATTTGGAGTCACTGATGCGACTTTGTTGGGTGCTGAAATTCCCATTACTGCCATCTTGGGAGATCAGCAAGCGGCTCTATTTGGTCATGGCTGCGATCGCCCCGGTTTGATGAAATGCACTTATGGTACTGGTAGCTTTTTAGTAGCTCACACAGGAACAAAAATTGTGCGCTCGCACCATCAACTCATTTCGACAGTGGCATGGACACAAGCAAATACCAGCGATACTTTAGATGTCGGCTATGCCTTAGAAGGCAGTATGTTTACTAGTGGGGCTTGTATTCAATGGTTGCGCGATCGCCTGAAATTGATTAAAACTGCTGCTGAAACTGAAGCGATGGCCAATCAGGTAAAAGATAATGGCGGAGTCTACTTTGTGCCAGCATTTAGTGGACTGGGCGCACCTTATTGGGATATGAGCGCCAGGGGAGCCTTTTTCGGCATTACCGCCAGTGTACAACCAGAGCATCTAGTTCGCGCTGTGCTGGAAGCGATCGCTTATCAAGTTCTGGAAGTGGTGCAAGCAATTAACGCATCTAGCAGTACTCCAGTTGGGCGATTAACCGTAGATGGTGGCGCTTGCGAGAATAATTTTTTGATGCAGTTTCAAGCTGATGTCTTAGGTATTCCAGTTGAACGCCCGATAATGCGCGATACCACCGTTCAGGGTGCAGCATTTGCGGCAGGTTTAGCTGTAGGATTTTGGGAGAGCTATGAATCATTGGCAAAACAACGGCAGATTGAGCGTGTGTTTGAGCCGAAAAGTGATTTCCCCTTGTCCAAATTTGGTACTTGGCAAAAAGCTGTGAAACGTACTCTAGCTTGGGAGGAGTAACCGCCAAAAACGAGTTAAAGCGAAATTCATATCCTGAAATGGGGGAAGGCGAAGAAACAAACACTATTACAATCAAGCAAATGGATGGAGTATTGATTTATCATGCCCTACAGTCAATTCACCATTGACCGAGTGAAACAAGATTTTCATCTGAGTACTGTCGAAGGAGTCCGCTTTTTCCCAGACTCGATTGAACCCATTACTCCAAGTTTCAGACTGCAAGGTATTTTAGAGGATTTACCGTGGGCAATCGCAGTAGATACAGAAAAAGCTCGTTCAGAGGCGATAATTAATCCTATCTTGCTGGAAGTGCGACGCATCTTCAATTCCACAATTAGCGTGTTTTCAGGGGAAGAGTTTAACGTTGATGCAAGTATTGGACTCAACGGTGTATGTGACTTCTTACTTTGCCGTTCACCTGAACAATTAACGGTGGAAGCACCTGCAATTGTCATTGTTGAAGCGAAAAAATCAGATTTAAAATCTGGGTTGGGACAATGTATTGCAGAAATGGTAGCTGCGCAGCGATTCAATCAAGCCAGAGAGCAACCTTTAACAGCAGTTTACGGTACTGTAAGCAGTGGAACCCTATGGCGATTTCTGAAACTAGAGGGTCAAACAGTCACAATTGATTTGATGGATTATTCTCTGCCTCCTATCGAACTAATTCTGAGCTTTTTGGTGTGGATGGTGAAAGCAGGTTAATTTCATTCAAAAATCGATCGTTAAAATAACTCTTACTTTGTCAAAATATTACTCTCATATAATAAAAAACGCATGACTACTAAACCGAAGATTTTCATTGATGGGGAATCAGGAACCACAGGCTTACAAATATACTCACGCCTGAACCAACGGGATGACATCGAGTTAGTTAGCATTGAAGCATCTAAACGTAAAGATGCAACTGAGCGAACCAAACTAATCAATGCTGTTGATGTTATTATTCTTTGCCTGCCTGATGATGCAGCCCGCGAAGCTGTTAGCTTAGTTAGTAATACTAGGGTTAAGATCCTTGATGCTAGTAGTGCCCATCGCACGGCTAAGGATTGGGTATATGGTTTCCCAGAACTAAATCCAGGACAGCGAGAGAAAATCGCCAGTGCCCAGTTTGTCAGCAATCCGGGCTGTTATCCCACAGGATTTTTAGCTTGTATCCGTCCGTTAATTGCTAAAGGAATCCTGAACAGTAACTTTCCCATCACCGTTAATGCAGTGTCAGGTTACTCTGGTGGCGGAAAGAATCTGATTAAACAGTATGATACCTTCCACGAACAGCAAGCCGGTACAACGTCGCTCTACCCTTATGGCATCTACGGTTTGCAGTTTGGGCATAAGCACGTCAAAGAAATGCATCAGTATTCAGGGTTAGCATCACCGCCGCTATTCGTACCAGCCGTGGGAGATTTTGAGCAGGGGATGCTGGTACAAATACCTTTGCCACTAGGAAGTTTAGATAATCCACCATCAGGTAAGGTTATCTATGAAGCGATCGCTAACTACTATCAAAGTGAAAAATTCGTGCAGGTTGCTCCATTCCAAGATTCTACACTGCTTAGAGATGGAACATTTCTGGATGCGATCGCACTGAACGGTACTAATATTGTTCAGGTTTTTGTATTTGCCAATGACACCACCAAAGAAGTCTTGCTGGTTGCTCGTCTTGACAACCTGGGTAAAGGCGCATCAGGAGCCGCAGTCCAAAACCTAAACATCATGCTCGGTTTTCCAGAAGAGTTGGGATTGTCATGAAAAAGGGTTAAGGAGTAGGGAGCAGGGGAGCAGGGGAGCAGGGGAGCAGAGGAGCAGGGGAGCAGGGGGGCAGGGGAGCAGCACTTCGGCTACGCTCAGTGACCGAGGAGAAGTTGCAGTAAGTTTTCCCCTCTGCCCCTCTGCCAGGGCAAACGTCTCTTATTTACTAATAAAAACTAAGGAAAATTTCAAAATGACAATGGGGTTTAGCTTCTAGTGCATTCTACTTTTATCTATGCTCATCAATATTTAGATGCGTTTGCTCTGTATTATAGGTTGCTTGAATATTTAAACTTAACCCTGTTTTCTCCCTTTGAAAGAATGCGATAACCAAAATTGTGAAGTTTTGTTTTCCAGTTTTTTTCTATAAATTTTAGTTTCTATTAGAAAATAAAGCTTTAAGTCTTGGTTAAATCAAAGTTTTAAACTTTGGCTTCGATTATTGTTTTTCAAAAGTGATAAAACAGGACTAAATACACTACATTACAGACGGCATACGCAACTTTGGCTATTTAAGCAGGTCGTGTGCCCAATCTTTTAAAGAGTACCGCAAGGCACTATGTTCGCTCTGCACCTGAAGGTTTTTATTGATAATTCGTGCTGGGTGACTAAATGACGAATTATCAATGACAGATTATCTTCTTCTGGGTCTTTTATCTAATAAATGAACCGCAGCACCAGCCGCAGCACCATTGACACCATTTTTCCAGGTAGTGCCACAACCACCAGAAATTGCACCTGCCAATACACCAGCACCAGCACCTACACCGATATCTTGAACAGGTAAACGTCCGTTTCTTCTTCTGGCTCTGGCACTTCTTGCACCATTGGCAGCATTAACAGCAGCACCAGCAGCAGCACCTTTAAAAGCATTGTCTAATACGGAACCACAATTTGTTACAACCCCACTTAATACACCTGCCCCAGCTCCAATGGCTGCATTATTAATAATTCGGTCATCAGCAGAAGCAGGTTGAACCGGGATTAAGCTAGTACCACCTAAAGTAGCAGCCATCAATCCAGGTAGGAATGCGCGTTTTAACATATTTTGCATAGTAGTACCCTCTACAAATCTTACGATTGGCAAACAACCAAATTTCAGTGCGATCGCTAATCCTTGTATTCCTGATTTTAGACAATAGTAATATTATCTAAAATAAGGATATTTTGGATAATTGCACCTACTAACAATGTAATTTTAGCCTAAAGCTTGTTGTATTTACTGAGTGGACAATAATTAAACTGACACATTAACTAAAAAACAGTAAACCAAAAAGTTTTTTCTCAAAGAGCGATCGCTTCGCTAGATGGAGGCTAGTCCATCGTCTCCCAATCGATTCTCCCAAGACTGCCGAAAGCTTTACTGATGTGAGCTATTGGAGTGATGAATGGTATGTTGTTTATTCAAGTTAATCAGAATAATATACCTCAATTAAAAACAGGAAACTTCAAATGAGAATTTTTGTTCCAGGGCGTCTTTGTTTGTTCGGAGAACACAGCGATTGGGCAGGAGAATATCGCAGTGTTAATCCTCTTATCGAAAAGGGATACACCTTAATTGTTGGTACTAATCAAGGAATTTATGCCTCGGTCAAACCTAATTCTACTGAATTAATTATTCGTAGTTCTCTCAATGATGGCAAGAGTTATGAACCGTTGAGATTACCTATGGAATCTAATACCCTGAAATGCATAGCAGCAAAGGGTGGTTTTTTTAGTTATGCTGCTGGTACAGCATATCAAATTCTGACTAACTATAATGTTGGTGGGCTTGAGGTTGATAATTATCTAACCGACTTACCTATCCAAAAGGGATTATCTTCGAGTGCTGCCTTTTGCGTTTTGATTGCGAGGGCTTTTAATCGTGTGTATGACTTGAAGATGACAATTCGTTCAGAAATGGAGTTTGCCTATCTGGGAGAAAGAACCACTCCTAGCCTTTGTGGTCGTATGGATCAGGCTTGTGCTTATGGAAATCGCCCAATATTGATGATATTTGATGGTGAAAAAATCGATCTATTTGAACTGAAAGTGAGTGAGGATTTGTTTTTGTTGATTGTCGATCTTGGCGGCAGCAAAAACACACAAGAAATACTACAAAAATTGAATCATTGTTATCCTTTTGCTACTAATCCAATAGAGGAAAATGTCCAAAAATATTTTGGTTCTATTAGCTCTGAAATTACTCAAGCAGCAGTTGAAGCAATACAACTTGGAGATGCCCAACTTCTTGGAGCTTTAATGACAAAAGCCCAAGCGGAATTCGATCGGCACGTAGTTCCGGCTTGTCCCGATCAATTAACTGCAAAAAAGCTGCATCTGCTTCTCGATCACGAGCCACTTAAGCCTTATATCTTCGGAGGAAAAGGCGTAGGTTCTCAGGGGGATGGCACTGCACAACTGATCGTTAAAAATCAAGAGAGTCAAAGAAAAGCTATCGAAATTATTAAGCGTGACTTTCCTCAAATGCAAGCGTTACAGTTAACTATTTCAAGACTACCAACTCCTATGATTGACTTAGCTAAGGACAAAAAGCAGTATGGGGATGTTTGTTAAAATACCATCAGTCCTGTTTCGGGATATGTGCATAATAAATGATAGCTCTACCAAAAAGATAACAGGAATTAGGCTTCTGTTTGGCAGGATTAACGACTTGATACTAATCTGAGTCCCAGTACACCTGCCAAAATTAAGCCAATGCAAATAAAACGCTTTACAGAAGCAGGTTCACCAAATAACAAGACTCCTAATAAAGCCGTACCCATTGCTCCTATCCCAGTCCAAACGGCGTAAGCAGTACCTACTGGTAATGTGCGTAGTGCTATCGATAAAAAGAAAAAACTCAATATCATACAAACAACTGTGGGAATACTGAAAGCCAGCTTAGTAAAGCCTTGTGAATATTTCAGACCAATTGCCCATGCAATCTCTAAGAACCCTGCAATCAACAAATACACCCACGCCATTCTTTATTCTCCTGCACATTGTAGAAATTAAAACTTTTATTTTTTAACGATTTTTCTTATATTAAATATAAAAAAATATTGCGATATAGCTTTGAGGTATTGCGGCTCCACCCTACTCATTCGAGACACTTTTCCCGTAACCCTCCATCAGCACAAGTTATACAAAAAATAGTCAACCAAGCGATCGCCCAGATCACCCAATCTTGACTCACAGAACTAATTGAAAAATGCCGATATTTAGCGATTAGTTATTAATGATTCTTCACGAATACTTGATGACACTAGTGGTGGGCGCAGGCAAAGATAAGCAAGAGAACCGAGTAAGGGAACAAACACTACTGCTAAAAATACCTGGGCATCAGGGAAACGGCGACGAGCCATGTCATCACCAACAATGGTAGGAAATAAAAGATAAAACAGGCAAAATGCCAAACTCATACCATTGATAAAGCGATCGTTTTGGAACTGTTGCACATAATCTCCCCAATCACCAAAGGCAAAACCATAGATAAGTAAGACAACTGTGCTGAAAGTTAAGACGATACCGTAAAGGCGAGAATCCAGCAGACTCAAAAAAGCATCCTTTTGTCCTGAAAATTGTTGATTAGGTTTACGCAAAGCCAGATACGGCAAAAGACCAATTACACCGGAACCTACTGATGCTACGGCAAAAGGCCAAAAAGGAATTGGTTGCATTCTGCCATCAATGAACAATAAACTACTGTAAATTAATAACCAAATACCCACTAGAGAAAATAAAGAAAGGATAATTGGATTAATAGCAGCCCACTGAAAAGTAAATATATTTTTCAACAGCGTTAGCGTTTCATCTAAGTGCAAGGGCGGTGCCAACAATAAAATATAGGCGATAAATCCAGTCCACAGTAACCACAATGTAAGTTTAAGAGTCATAATCTTCATTTAGCTGCATAAATTCCAAAGACACAATTAATTGAGTTTTATAGTATCTCTCTGTTAATGCTATAAGTTTTATAAGACAGCCAGGATTTAACTAATTGATAGTTAAATCCTGGCTGCATTGTAAATTATGAATCCTCTGCTCGTTGTCGCTCAATAGGTAGAGCTTCTAAAGTTGAAAAAGGTAACATAGTTGCTCAAGGCATAGCCTCTAAGCTAGTAATTGCTGCTCATAGCGAGGAAAAGAGAGCGATGCCGAAGGCGACACTCAATGCTTGCCGCCTTCGGCATCGCTGAACGCCTTGTTAGGTATCGAGCCGCAGGATATTGGAAAAGTCAGATCGTAGACATCGCTCCCACACGATTCAAGCGAGGAAACTAAGCGATCGCTCCCCCAATTCTTAGAGGAAATCCTCTGCACCTCTGCCTCTTGTGCCCAATGCCCAATGCCCAATGCCCATTATCTTGATTTTTCTTTCAGTTCTTCAAGCAATTGAATTACATTATGCTCAAATGCTTTGTTTCGCTCTTGAACTGATTCAATTAACGGTTTATCAAAAAGATTAACAACATATTTAGCTAGCTGAATACCTAAAGGTCTTAAATGCCCACCTGCTACAGTGTTGCGAAAATCTTGAGGTGGCTTTTGCAGAATATTAGTAAACCATTCACAGGTTGATTTAGCAATATTGTCTGATTTGAAACAGACTAAACCCATGATATTAAATAGCCCACTATCCTTGATTAAATACTGAGTTTCTTTAACAGTTGGTTTCACACCCCAACCAAGATTGTCGATGATATCCGCTAAAAATTGAGGACGAATTGCGCTCCCTGTGTCAGCAATAGCAGGTGCTAAGAGGATAGAAACCTGTCCTTTAATGAAGACACTGTTAATTTTGATATTCTTATGCACATAAGTGTAAATTAATTTTTTAACTTCATCCGTTTTTCGCGTTAGTTCGTCAAAGAGAATGTTAATGTCTGCAATAACGCTTTCTATCTCTGACTCATCGGAAGTATTAGATAGCAGGTTCCGAATAAACTGTTCTCTATCTTGAGCATCTGGAGGTAGAGCAGTAAATCCTTCTAACAACGAGATATATTTACAGCCAAGGCTATGTCCAATCCAAGAAAAGTTTTTATCATCTAGATAGGCTTCATAATCATATCCTGCAACACTTGCCATCTTCACAAGCTCTGGCAAAATTTCATACTGTTCTCTCATGAGAAAACCAGCTTCTACATAATGGTTAAAAGTAAAATTAAATGGCAAAAGAATAATTGTATATCCCTGCTCAAATAGAGACTGAAGCAGATAACGATAAAAAAGCATAGGGCCAAATGTACCAAAGAAAGCCCCGGCAATAAATTGAATTACTCCTTTAGGCTTTGGATGTAGAGCGACCCAACTGTGTGAAACTGGTTTAAATCTCAGTTTTAGATTCATATTTACCATGACTTATTTGTAGGTATATGCTGAATCTCCAAACTGAAGTTGCTGCTTTTCGGATTATTCAAAAGATATTTTTACAAAACTGCGATCGCTTCGAATAAAGGGAGTTGAAGCTGTTTCTCAGGATGCACCTAGTTTTCTTGCACATTCTGCTAAACTGCTGATTCCGGGAAATGTGATTCCATCAAGTCAAAAAGCTTATCGCTTAAGCTGGGATCGTTAGAGAATGACTGTTTGAAACGATACTGGCTCATAGTTCAAGTATTACAATCAATTCGGTAGAAGCGACAAAATCAATTCCAGCAAATCCAGAAACAGGGAAATTATAAATACATAGCAAGGGCGTAAGGTGTTGTGCTTCCAAGGTAACAACCCAATATTTCTCAATCCTAAGTCTCTTCAAATAAGACTAAGCCATACTTTTCGCCAGTAGGCAAAAAGCCAATTCCTCGATAAACGGCTTGGGCTGCTTGGTTCTTATCACTTGTAAATAGGATGGCACGTTTTACTCCTTGCGATCGCGCATCTAACAATGAACCTGCTACCACACTTTTGGCGAAGCCTTTACCCCGCAGCGCTGGCGGTGTCCACACTCCACCAATTTGCACAATATCAGGTAAGCTAGCATTGAAAGCAGAGTAAGCAACTGGGATATCTCCTTCTACCAAAACCCAATGCATTGCCATAGAGTGACGGGCTTCAATTACGAGACGGCTAGCTGTTGTTAAAGTGGGAGTATCTCTTTGTCCTAAAGTTTCCACACTATAAGCAGCGCACCATTGGGTGAGTAATTCCAACTCATCTGGATGTGGCAAACGACACTGCACCTTTGCCGATGCTAGAGCTTCAGGTATTTGCAAATCTTGGAGTGCTAGAGAAAACAATATCTCAGATTCATCAAGCTGAGTTGGTCGGTTGTTAAATCCCAAAATGTTTTTTGTCGCTTCGACTTGTGCTGCTGGGCCACTAATTCCAGAAATAGCACGTCCAGATTGTGCCACAACTGCTTGCACCACCTCTGGCAAATATACAGGGGCTTGGACTATAATCATCCCATTCCAAAAATGGGCTGCAACTGCCACTATAGTTTCATCTGTGTAGGCCGCTATGTAAGTTCCTTGAAATCTTGCACCTTGGTCAAGCAGTCCCGCAGCTCGCCAATTAGAGCGCAAAAACATAGAAGTATCAGTGTGTTGCAAGAGAAATGCTTCTAGCGATACTTCATCTCCAGGTTGCAGAGTTTTCAAAGTAGGCACAATAAACCTCCTGTGATACTTGAAAGGGACACAGTTAGGCTGTGTCCCTAAAAGCTACTTCAAGATGCTAGGACTGCCGATAGCAGGTAAACTCCATTGAAAAAGTAGCCATACCAGAAGTAAGCGATCGCAATTCTGTAGAATACCCAAACATTCGCGCTAGTGGTACTTCTGCCCGAATCACCGTGTATCCCTGCATTGTCTCGGAACCCAACAACAAACCCCGACGGGAGGATAAGTCACCTTGAACCCTTCCCATAAACTCGTTGGGTGTTTCCACCTCTACAAGCATAATAGGTTCGAGGATGTAGGGTTTTGCTTTAGCGATCGCACCCTCAATTGCTTGATGGGAAGCTGACCGGAAAGCCAATTCTGAAGAGTCAATTGGATGATAAGAACCACCATCCAAAACGACTTTCACCCCAGTTACCGGATAGCCTTCCAGCTGTCCTGATTGCATCGCCTCACGGAAACCTTTCTCACACGCCGGGATATATTCTTTAGGAATCGCACCCCCAACCACCCGATTCTCAAAGACAAACGGTTCATCTGTAGGTTCAATCCACCCAGTAATATGGGCGTACTGACCGGGGCCGCCTGACTGTTTCTTGAATCGGTAGTCAAAGGTAGCTTGTTGCCTAATGGTTTCCCGGTACGCCACGGCGGGAGTACCGACGTAAACCTCGGCATTGTATTCCCGTTGGATGCGTTCGAGGTAGATTTCCAAGTGGAGTTCGCCCATCCCAGAAATCAGAGTTGCTCCTGATTCGGGGTCGATACTCAACCGGAAGGTGGGGTCTTCTCTTTGAAAGCGATTGAGTGCTTTGGAAAGGCGATCGCTATCTTCCTGTTTTTTGGGCGTAATTGCCAGCGTAATCACTGGTTCCGGCACAAACATCTTCTCTAGAGATACCAGTGGTTCTCCAGAACAGAATGTATCACCAGAAGCACAATCCACACCCAACAGAGCCACAATATCCCCTGCTACCGCAACTTTTACCTCTTCTCGCTTATTGGCGTGCATTCTCACCAAGCGACCGATTTGCACTCGTTGTTCAGTCCGCGAATTGTAGACGGTATCGCCTGGTTTGAGCGTCCCAGAGTAAATCCGCGTATAGGTCAACTGCCCAAAGGACTCAACGGTGAGTTTAAATGCCAATGCCACCAAGGAAGCATCAGGGTTAGGGTAGACACTCACCGAATTTGCGGTTTTGACCACTTCTCTATCTATGGGAGATGGTAGATAAAGCGTAACTGCATCCAATAAGTTTTGCACTCCTTTATTTTTGAATGCCGAACCCAGCAGTACAGGTGTGAATTCTAGACTCAAGGTTGCTTGTCGAATGGTTTCCCAAATTAATGTTTTGGGAATCTCCTCACCCGCCAACAACATTTCTGTCATCGGTTCTGAGAACAGCGACAAAGCATCTAGTAGTTTCTCCCGTGCCTGTTGTGCCTCATCTTTAAGAGCTTCGGGAATTGACTTTTTGATGTGGTTTTCGCCGTTTTCACCTTCAAAGTAGTCAGCAGTCATTTCTACCAGATCGATCACTCCCTGGAATTGGTCTTCACTGCCGATAGGATACTGGAGCAACATTGCATTTAGTTGCAAGCGATCGCGTATTCCCTGTACTACATGATATGGATCTGCTCCCGTCCGATCCATTTTGTTGATGAACGCCAAACGCGGCACACGGTAGCGCTTCATTTGCCGATCCACCGTAATGGACTGGGACTGCACACCCGCCACAGCACACAGCACCATCACTGCCCCATCCAATACCCGCAAGGCACGTTCCACTTCAATTGTGAAATCTACGTGTCCAGGTGTATCAATCAGGTTAATTTGAGTATCGTGCCACTGGCAGGTGGTAGCAGCGGAAGTGATGGTTATACCATGTAGTTTTTCTTCTGGCATAAAATCCATCGTTGCACCCTTACCGCCTCCCCGCACTTCCTCAATAGCGTGGATTCTGCCCGTGTAGAAGAGAATTCGCTCTGACAGCGTAGTTTTACCAGAGTCGATGTGGGCAGAGATACCAATATTTCGGATGCGTGTTCGGGGAATCATAAAATTTCCTTTTGTTCAAGCGACAAACAGTCACCAACTGAGTGGTGATATATTTGTATTATATATGTAGTACAAATAAAAGACAAGGCTGATAATACAAAAAAACCGTTGATATTTGCCCTAGTAGTCTGCAAACCCAAAATTGTTAGGTGAGGGCTGGGGAAAGGGTAAAGGGGAAAGGGCAAGGGATTTGAAACCTTTCCCCCTTACCCCTTACCCTTTACCCCGCCAAGTTACGAAAGCGAACTACTAGCTGACGTTTAAAATAGGTATTCAAGCGGAGGAAATGAAAGCTTGAAATTGATATTGGTAGCTCCCGATTCTTTGTTGTGTGCAGCCTTTCAACAGCATTTTAATTACTTACCCAATGTAGAAATAGTGAATAACTATTTCGAGTGGTTGCCAGATTTTGATTGTATGGTCAGCCCTGCTAACTCTTTCGGAATGATGGATGGTGGCATAGATGCGGCAATTATCCGTTTTTTCGGTCGTTCCTTAATGGCAAAAGTCCAGCAGCGCATTCTTGAGGATTATTTGGGCGAACAGCCTGTGGGAACATCAATGATTGTGGAAACAGGCCATCACAAACATCCTTTTTTGGCTCATACACCCACTATGCGAGTTCCCATGATTATTGCTGGGACAGATATTCCTTATATTGCGATGTGGGCGATGCTGCTGGCAGTTCGACACCATAATCAACACGCTAGGCAAAAAATTAACACCATTGCCTGTCCTGGATTGGGTACGGGAATAGGACGAGTGCCATATACTGAAGCTGCTAGACAGATGGCATTAGCTTACGATCATTTTCTCTATCCACCCAAGCATCTCAATTGCATAGTTGCGGCTGAAAGACAACTTCAGATATGGGAAGGAGGAGATTTTAGGTAAAGCAGGACTTTGGATAATAGTCTGAGTTCATTACTAGGCAAAATATGGTGTTTCCTATGGTGTTAAAAATTTAAATGCAATTTATCAAATATTTTTGCAACCCGAAGGGAAACACTATTAATTAAGGGAGCGTTATGTGCTTATTAAACTTTATAAAAAATATTAAGGTTTAATACATGAGTTGATTTTCTAACTCTCAATTTTATTTCTTGTCTTTTACCACTTTAAGTAGCATCAGAGAGTGATAAATCCTTGATTTTATGGGAGTTTTGAATTTATCGCAGGTCGAAATTGTAAAAGACGAGTATTTAGTTTTGTCATAAATTTAATATAACTAAAAATCTAAGGTAATGTATACATGACTTCCCAATACTTCTCGGTTAAAGGGTAAAGGGGAAGGGGAAAAGAGAAAGAAAAAACCTTTAACCCTTCCCCTTTAACCTTTTCCCAAAACCCAATTCCGGATTAAAAATGCACAAAGCGAGAAGTATTGCATGACTTCCAGCATTACAGACATAATCTTTCAGTAGATATGAATAAAAAAAACCGAATTTCTTACCAAGATAACCGCACAGCGATCGCTGCATTCAATGCAATCGTAATGGCAGGAGCAGAGGCTTATATCAATGGGTTAAAAATCCCCGATACTCTGCTTAAATCCCTTTTAAATCTCTCCATGCAAATCAGCTACAAATATTTTCCTTCTCTTTTAGTTCCCTATGAATGGCTGTTGCAAGAAAGCGATCGCCTTGCAGAAGGGTCACAGGAACTAATGAAGGTTCAATACAACCTACCCGAAGAAATGTTCACTCTGATGTTAAAAGAAACAGAACTTTTATATCCCAAATACACAATGGCTTTTTGGGAAAAAGGAGCATCTAACCTTGAGCAAGCTCAAATGCACATGCTCGATGATTTGATCGCAAAAGCAGGCATCGAAGACGGAGATGAAATCTTAGATTTGGGATGCGGTTGGGGTTCTGCATCAAATTACATTCTTTCCCGGTTTCCGCATGTGAAAGTAACGGCTCTTAATTTGAGCCACGGGCAATGCGAATATATGCGAAAAAAAATGCGAGACCCTACCAGTTACCTCAGTTCAGATAGATTCACTCTATATGAAAAGGACTTTAATGATATTGATTTTGAGAATAAGTTTGATAAAATTATGGCGATTGGCCTGTTTGAACATGTAGGGAATTTAACGAAATCATTTCAAAAACTGGCTTCTCTCCTTAAAGATGATGGCAAGGTGTTAATTCACATAATCACAACCACATTACCTTATAATATAACCCATCCTTTTATCGACAAATATGTTTTTCCAAACATGCGGGTGTGGAATTATGATGTCATCCCAAAGATTGATACAGACCTGAAAACTATTAATCAATGGTATTTAAATGGTGCTAACTACTCAAAGACTCTGATAAATTGGTTGATAAATTTTGATCAAAATCAAGCTAAAGTCAAAGATTTAAATTATGGCATGAACTATGGCAAGTTCTGCCGGATGTGGAGACTTTATTTGCTCTTGTGCATTGTGTATTTTGACGGTTGTGATGGTGAAATTCTTGGTAACGGTCAATACTTGTTGGTTCATTCGTGACAAGTTAATTGCATAAGTACTAATAATTTAGCGATCGCCCAACCTATTGAGAGCAATTTTTGGTTTCTTAGTTGTAGAAGCCAGCAATAAGTGTGTGAGTAGCATTGAATGGCAAATAAACGTTTCTATCACATTGGCTTTGGACAAGATGATTTAGGTTCATCGCCTCCCAGCATTGCCTTATTATCTGGCGATCCGGAGCGATCGCGTCTAATTGCCCAAACTTATTTACAAGATGTACGCGTGTTGTCAGAAAATCGCGGACTCAATAGCTATGTAGGATATTTGCCTAATGGTCGCACCATCTTATCAGCTACAAGTGGTATGGGTGCGCCTTCATTAAGTATTGTCGTCAATGAGTTGGTACAAGTAGGAATCCGGCAAATTATTCGCATTGGAACTTGCGGTTCCATTCAATCTTATATACCAGTCGGTAGCGTTGTTATTAGCAGTGCAGCATTATGCCGCCAAGGTGCAGCGAATGACATTGCACCTGTGGAATATCCAGCCGCAGCCGATCCTTTTCTGACAGTTGCTTTAGTTAAAGGCGCACGAGAATTAAAGGTTGAACATTACATCGGAATTACGGCATCAGTTGATACTTTTTACGAAGGACAAGAACGCACTGATTCCGCCAATCCAAATTTAATGCGATCGCTGCATGGCATTACAGAAGAATATCGGCGCTTGAATATCTTGAATTACGAGATGGAATGCGGCACACTATTCAAAATGGCAGGAGTGTATAATTTTGCTGCTGCTGCTATTTGCGGTGTAGTAGCTGGACGTACTGTTAGTGAAAATATCATCTTAGAACAAAAAGATATTGCTGTTAAAAATGCGATCGCAACTGCTGTAAATGCAGCAACAAACTTTGAGTAAGCTAACAAATTTCTCCTAATCCAACTTCTTAGTATATCAGATTGAATCTGCTCTAAGTAGTTTCATCATGTCTTTACCTAATCTTTAATTTACCAATCAGTAATTATATGTAAGATGTATTGAGTAAGATGCAATTTCATGTTTGTGAGATACATATATAAAACATTAACTAATTGAAAACTAAAAAAGTCGTTATAAATGTCTATTTAAAATAGATGCAATTTGAATTTATATATTAAAAGCCTGTTATCTAACACCATGTTTTACAGCCACCATGATGAGTTTAGAGATTAAGAGTAGTCAAAAAAATTGGAGTGCAGTATAACATGAAGAATGCTTGGAGGCGTTGGATTACAACCGTTAATCTAGCTGCAATTGCACTAATGCCAACGCTGATATTTTTAGCATTCTCTCATCGGGCAACAGGAGACGATCCAGGAGCGTGTTATATGATAACTTCCTCTGGGAAAACCGTTGGATTGGGAAGAATTTGTGGCAATATCATAGCCGCACCTTCAGACAATAAAGTTTTTCGAGTCTCAATCAAACGCCGTTTTGGTGGAACTCCTGTGATTGATGTCACTTTCAACGACAAAAAAACCTTTGAAATGATTGTAGATACAGGTGCTAGTGGAACCATTATCACTCAAGATATGGCGAATACACTGCAATTACAGGCTACAGGTACAATGCAAGCCCAAATTGCTGATGGTAGTGAAGTAAAATTTTCAACCAGTAAGGTAAAATCTGTTGCAGTAGGTGGAGTTACAGCCAATAATCTTCAAGTAGCGATCGCCCCAAAAGCAAGCATCGGGCTACTAGGTCACGATTTCTTTGGCAACTATGATATTAAAATTCTGGAAACAGAAGTTGAATTTCATCACCGCTAATGCTTGCAGCTTGTAACTTATTGAGGTTTTTATATTGAAATATCAAAAGGAATCTGAGCCAAGGTACTCAGCACTCCTGAAGCAGCTTAACAGCGTTATAGAATAGAAAGAAACCTTACATACATTACGCTGATTCAGCAGAATTGCCCATGACCACTTCTAAACGCCAATATCACATTACTACTTTCGGTTGTCAGATGAATAAAGCTGACTCAGAGCGCATGGCTGGCGTTTTGGAAGACATGGGCTTTGAGTGGTGTCCAGATCCGAATCATGCAGATGTGATTCTCTACAATACCTGCACCATTCGGGATAATGCTGAACAAAAGGTATATTCCTATCTTGGCAGACAAGCAAAGCGTAAACATGAGCAGCCTGATTTAACCCTCATTGTTGCTGGTTGTGTTGCCCAGCAAGAAGGAGAAGCGCTGTTGCGGCGAGTCCCAGAATTAGATTTGGTAATGGGGCCACAACACGCCAACCGTCTGAAAGATTTGTTGGAGTCCGTATTTGAGGGCAACCAAGTTGTCGCAACCGAGGCAGTTCACATTATTGAAGATATCACCCAGCCGCGACGAGATAGTACAGTGACCGCTTGGGTGAATGTGATTTACGGCTGTAACGAACGCTGTACCTATTGCGTGGTTCCCAACGTGCGTGGTGTCGAACAATCTCGCACGCCGTCAGCTATCCGGGCTGAAATGGAAGAATTAGGACGGCAAGGTTACAAAGAAATTACTCTACTCGGTCAAAATATTGATGCTTACGGCAGAGATTTACCTGGAGTCACAGCAGAAGGTCGGCATCTGCATAACTTTACAGATTTACTTTATTACGTCCATGATGTGCCAGGGATTGAAAGGCTAAGATTTGCTACTAGCCACCCCCGTTATTTTACTGAGAGATTAATTCAAGCTTGTGCTGAGTTACCCAAGGTGTGCGAACACTTCCACATTCCTTTTCAATCTGGGGATAACGAACTATTAAAGGCAATGGCGCGGGGTTATACTCATGAGAAATATCGCCGGATTATCGATACCATTCGGCGGTATATGCCAGATGCCTCCATTAGTGCCGATGTGATTGTCGGTTTTCCTGGGGAAACAGAAGCACAGTTTGAAAATACCCTGAAACTGGTAGAAGATATTGGCTTTGATATGTTGAATACAGCAGCATATTCGCCGCGTCCAGGGACACCAGCCGCTTTGTGGGACAATCAACTGAGTGAAGAAATTAAAAGCGATCGCTTGCAACGGCTCAATCATTTGGGAAACTTGAAAGTAGCAGAGCGATCGCAACGTTACTTTGGACGCATTGAAGAAGTTTTAGTAGAAGACCAAAATCCGAAAGATCCAACCCAGGTGATGGGACGTACTGGCGGTAATCGTTTGACCTTTTTTAGCGGTGACATCAAAGAACTCAAAGGGCAGTTAGTGAAGGTAAAAATTACTGAAGTCCGTCCTTTTAGTTTGACAGGTGAACCAGTTGAAGTGAGGCAAACTGTTTTGCAGTAAGAAGCATTTGAAGATTATACCCCTGACTTATGATGAAGTTACCGCAAACGATTCCAGTTCTTCTTTTTGGGGCTAGCTTGGCTGTAATTTCCCCTCAAGTTTGTGCTGCTTTCACTGTTCAAGAAATAGCTATTCTTGCTCAAGCATCAAGCGATTTACCAATGGTCAAATCGGCTGGACTGTCCCCCGATATGGATGTACCTTGGTCGAAAGCCGTAAAAATTGTTGACCCCTTTGAAGGAGAGTTTGTTGGAGTTTTCGACCGCAATTCGTTAGGTGGCTATTTGTACCGTGAGGGTTCAACGCAAGTTATTAGTTTGTGGACACCTTCGAGCATTCGAGTACTCGTAACAGTAAATTCGGGTCAAGCAATGTCTTCTTTCTACACCGCAGGCCGTGTGTATCCTAGACCTGACTATTTTAGATTTATCACGACTAAAAAAGTCGATAAGCTTTTGCTCAAGGTCAAAGAAAAAGTTTTTCGATTAGACGGTTCAAATGGCACCTTTGCTATCAGTCAAGAATTAGCCACTGCTTTAAAAAATGCTCCAGATGAGAACTTAGATATTAGACTAGTTTTGGAAGGAGGTCAAACTGTTGATAGCGAAATTGGTAAAGGGACGGTAAAAGCTTGGCGAATTATTTATTAAGCGATCGCATTTTTCAGCCAAGTATTTTCTATGTTTAATAAAGGAAAAACCTCTCTGTTCTCATCAAAAGTTGACTGATAAAACTAAACTTATTTACAGATTTAATAAGAACGAACATTGTTAGAAGTAAGCTTGATTAATTCTTCAACATTGTTAGAGATTGTATTGCAAATAGTATTTAAAGGTAAGTCATTAGGATCAAAGCCAAAAGGTTCTTCTATTTCTGAGCCAATTTGTTCAATGCTTAATAATGTAAAACTTACAAAAGCCATTACTATACCAGTCCACCAATTTAAAAAGCTCACAATTTCCAAAGGTAATATAAGACAAAAAATTAATAACAGTTGTCTTAATTTAATAGTATATATCAAAGGCAATGGCGTTTTTAAAATACGTTCGCAACCACCTAAAATATCTACTAACTCATCTACACAATTATGTAGAGTAGTCAGTTGATAGACATTTAGACAATTTCGGTCATGCTGATACTGCAAATAATCTCCTATCCAATAAGCAATTTGTAGTGGAGGATGATCGCTATCTTGGAGGTGTAAATATTGTTTTTCAGACATTAATGATGCTAACTGAGTGTCTAAAGGCCCCGATCTAAGATGTAACTTCATTGCAACTGCAAAAGCAGTTACTAACCGAAGCATTGCTTCTTTTTCTAATTTATCTTGTGGTGTCTTCTCTTTAACTATTATCGCAATTCCACGAGTTAAGTTACGCGATGTATTAACTAAAGCTCCCCATAGTTGACGACCTTCCCAAAATCTATCATGAGCTGTATTCGTCCGAAAGACTAATAGTAATGTAAAGCCAATATTAAAGCTTAAAACAGCATTGGTAAGAATATTACTGGAATCGGAAAATGCGATTGGTAATCCTAAATGAGCTAAAAATGATATGAAAGTACCATATATAGTACAAAAAATTACCCAAGGAAGAATGATAGAGATAATTGACCTTTCAAGGCGAAGAGTTACTTGAAGCCAGTTCAGCTTTTCGCCTTTGTAAAGATGATACTTTTCTCTTAAAGAGTTTTTAGAATTATTTTGAAAATAGTTAGGTTGTTTCATATTGGTAAGATTTGAGGATTACATCAATTAGCAAACTAACTGTTTGAGCTAAATATATCTTGCTTAAGCAAGATATATGCAAAATGTAGGTTTCCAAATAGTCACTATAGTGTAACTATAATAAACACAAATTATAGTTTTAACATTGAAATTTATTTCTGTGAACCATCTTTAGGTAGGGAAATTCAATATTGTCTTCCAATTCTCCACCACACACCTGATTTTCTGCTTATATTGATTAAATGTTGTGGTATTTCACTGATTTATGAGATAATTAGACAAAATTTCCAGCTATTTACAGTAAATATTTACTTTTTTTTATCGGCAAATCGATGCCTACGACGGACTACACCTAAACATTTGGGTTAATAACAGTGTAGCAAATGCGTAACTCTCAAGCTACAAAAGGAGATAAACCCAATGAAATTTGATATTAAGCCAGTGAGTTACCCAATTTTAGCTGTCCGTTTTGAGAAAAACCATTATTGGCTGAAGGGTTATGCAAATACTTTTTAAAAGGACAAAACTATATAATTACTAGATGATTTAGTTGAAATTTATTTTAATAAAAATTTAGCAACAGGATTTACACAAGTTAGCATTGAAAGTATCAAAATTACCGAAATCAATCGGCAAATTCCCAAAAAAGTAATCCTCGCTCAATAGTTACTAGAGTCTGTTGGAGGTAAAAGCGATCTTGCAATCAATAAAGCTGATAATATTAAAACTATTAAGGCGCGATCGCATTCGTTAGGCTACATATAAGTAGGCAATCCTAACAGTGCAGATAGAGACAGAGAACTATTTGACGCGATCGAATTATTTCAATCAATTATTCTGGTCGCAGTACTATTAATGGCGCTCGATGAGTTTAAAGATTAAACTCTCCTCAATCAGGCAGTGGGTTAAAAAATTTATAGTTTCTGTCCTGCATAAATCGATCGCACTTCGCCATTACGTCGGATGACTGCTTCGCCATTACTGACATCTACTAGCGTCCAACCGCTTGAGCCGATACTTTCACCCATATTGATGCGGCGAGTCACACCATCAATTTTAAACAAAGCGGCAGATTTGTTGCCCAACTCTAGTAATCCCTCTAAGGTATTACTCGGAGCTTCTGCGATCGCAGTTGCCGGATATACTTGTTCCTGGGTAATAGTTGGTTCTGACTCTGGTGCGAGTGCAGCACGCAATGGAACTACTGGTAATGCAGGCAGAGGTTTGGGTGTTTGGCGCACGGTAATGGGTGCAGTTTTTGCTGCCACCGGTTTGAGTTCGGCTCGTACAGCCGCAGCAAACATTGTGTTGACGCTTACAGGCTTGGCAGCTTGCCGCACTGTATTCAGGGCAGTTTTCACAACATTAGGTTGAGATGCCCGTAACGCACTGGCAACTTGTGGTAAAAGTGTAGGAGTCCCCGGAATGGCTGGAAGGGCGTAGCGCATTGGTGACGGCGCTTGATAAACGGGGACGTAGATCCGCTCAACAACGCTTCCAGAACGATTGGGGGCTGGTGGTGTATTATTCGCTAAAAGTGGAAGTGCTGGTAAATTACCAGTTGCTTGCTCGCGACCAAGGGCTATTTGGTTAGTATTTGCCTGACTGGAGAATCCTAGATTAAAAGATTTTTGATTGCTTTTTGCTCCTTGCTTATCTATGACAGCCAGCGCTTGGAGCATATAGTCAACTAACTCTGCCTCTATTTCCGTTTTTACGGGCAACCGTGACTGCGATTGCGGCAATAGAAGCGCTGACTCAGGCAATTTGTTATTTAAAAGATATACGACTCCAGCCTGCACCAAGTAGATCGTGCTAGCGATCGCCACGCCTAAAGTTGTTCCTACAATTAGCAGTTTGCCCAAAACCGAACTAGTGTTTTGACGCTTTCTACTAACTGATTTAACAGTAGAGGTGCCAAATACAACGGTACTCAATTGCTTGTGGTTATCTTGAGCAACTGACTGTACTCCTTGGTTCAAAGTAATCTGTGGTATCGTAACTGTTTGCAGAGGCACGTATTCTGGAGGCGATTGGCGTTGAGCTTGGGCGGAAACTCCAGCAACAGAGTGGCTCGATCTGTTCTGACTACTGTGCCTAACAGTTTGAGAAGGCAGATTACCATTAGCATCCAGAATGCAGTCGATATCGGCAAAGAGTTCATCCATTAGGCCATCAGCATAGTTTTCTATCGACCAAGGCTCGTTGGTGATTAAGTCTTCTGATGGTTCTGGTACTATGAGACGGGTGCTGGCTTCTTGTAACATAGACGTTCTGGGTTGTTGCTTGGACGAGGAAACGCCACCCCTACTGACTTGAAAGTGCTGAGTGCTGAGTGCTGAGTGCTGAGTAAAAATACCAGTTCCCAGTTTCCAGTCCCCAGTCCCTCTTTCATACTTGGTGGTGAAACTTGTTTCATTGAGACTGCCTGGAAATTAGGATTATCAGAGGAGGCAGTAGGTCGAGGGCAGTTTTTACTGGAGGAAATAAGTATGAATAAAAACTTTACTCCTGAGTGATTACCCTGATTAAAAAGAAGAATTGTATCGGGCAAGATACAAACAGAGGAGCCGCTTTGCCTTTGGTCTTGCGCCAATCCTATGCAGTTGTGCGTGGGTTACTTCTGCCTGGTTGTTGAGCGTAGTCGAAACACTGCCTCCTGAATAATGAAACATCCAATCCCCCATCTAATTGAGATAAGTTGATTGAGTGTTGGTATTAAATTCAACTTTCATCTGGGGATTGTTGATGATGCCACTACTAATCCTTATGTCATCTATCATACCAATCTCTCTCCCTACTACTATACTCAGTCTTTATCAAGCTTGTGTTAAGCTAACGCTGGAAACTCTGACTGGCTCTTGGTTCTACGCAATTCTAGATATAATAATAAGGCGTTAATATCGGCTGGGTTTACACCACCTATACGTGCAGCCTGACCAAGGGTGAGTGGCTTTATGTGAGTCAGCTTTTCCCGTGCCTCTTTAGAAAGAGTATCAATTGTTGTGTAGTCTAAATCCCCAGGTAACTGGCGGTGAGCTTGGCGGGCAATTTGGTCAATTTGATTTTGTTGCCTAGCAAGATAGCCAGAATACTTGATGTCAATTTCTGCGCCTTCTTTCTCGGCACGGTTGAGGTTAGGGTTTCCCAGTCCGAACCTGTCGAGATCGACGTAATGTAATCCTGGACGCCGCAACAAGTCATTGAGGGTAATCGAACCTTTAATTGCTTGTTGGGTATCAGATGCGATCGCTATTCCAATTTCATCATGTTCTTTAACTCGTGTGGCTTGCAATCTTTGTTTTTCTGTGGTGATATTACCCTGTTTTTGAGTAAACATATCCCAGCGGCGATCGTCAATTAAACCAATCTCCCGCCCCAAGGGTGTCAGGCGTTGGTCGGCATTGTCAGAACGCAATAGCAATCGGTATTCTGACCTACTGGTGAGCATTCGGTAAGGTTCTCGCAGGTCTTTTGTACACAGGTCATCAACTAGCGTCCCAATGTAACTTTGCTCGCGGGCAAACACAATCATTTCTTGAGAGCGAACAAATCGAGCGGCATTAATTCCCGCCACCAGCCCTTGAGCAGCAGCTTCTTCATAACCTGTAGTGCCATTAATTTGCCCAGCACAAAACAGCCCCGCAATCTTCTTAGTCATCAGTGTGGGATAACACTGAGTTGCTGGTAAATAGTCATATTCCACTGCATAGGCGGGACGCAGCATCACACATTTTTCCAAACCGGGGAGAGTCCGCAACATTTGCAACTGCAAATTTTCTGGCAACCCTGTAGAAAATCCTTGGATATACAGTTCGGGTATATCTCTTCCTTCCGGTTCAATAAAGATTTGGTGGCTTTCTTTATCGGCAAAGCGGACAATCTTATCTTCAATACTGGGACAATAGCGCGGCCCTTTAGCTTCTACCCAACCGCCATAAACTGGCGACAAGTGTAAATTTTCCTGAATCAGGCGATGGGTTTCGGGGGTTGTACGGGTGATGTAGCAAGGCATTTGTTCCCGTTCTACCCACACATCTGGGTCAAAGCTAAACCAGCGCACATCTTCATCTCCTGGCTGGATGAGCATTTTACTGTAATCTACCGATCGCTTGTCTACCCGTGCTGGAGTTCCAGTTTTAAGTCTGCCGGTTTCAAATCCCAAACGATTTAGGGTTTGTGTCAATCCTTCAGCTGCAAATTCTCCAGCACGCCCAGCTGGCATTGATTTGTTACCAACCCAAATTTTGCCTCCCAGGAAGGTGCCGGTTGTCAAAATGACTGCTTTACATTGGAACCCTACACCAAAATAAGTTTCAACCCCAATGACTTCATCATTAGCGCCCAGCACCAAATCTGTTGCCATACTTTCGCGGATTGTCAAGTTTTCTTGGTTCTCAACAATATTTTTCATCACCGCTGCATATTCGCGCTTATCAGTCTGGGCGCGTAATGCCCAAACAGCAGGCCCCCGTGAAGAGTTGAGGATACGTTTTTGCAAGTAGGTGCGGTCTGCGACTTTACCAATTTCCCCGCCGAGTGCGTCTACCTCATGGGTCAATTGGGATTTCGCCGGACCACCCACTGCTGGGTTACAAGGTTGCCAAGCGATTTTATCCAAATTGAGCGTCAATAACAGGGTACGACAACCGAGGCGTGCAGAGGCGAGAGCTGCTTCGCAACCGGAGTGACCTGCACCGACGACTATGACATCAAAAGCGTCTTGGAATTCAACGGAATTGTGCATGGTCATACTTACAGGATCGGCAAGCTTAGAGTTCTTTTCAATTTTAGCTGTTCCAGTGGTTTCATGGATGTAACTTTCTGATAAAAAAGTTATCAAACTTACTAGTACTCAATTAAAAGCAAGGTTCCATTTTTTAAGTTTAGTAGTAAGGTGAAAAATCTCATCTTTTTAAAATTTGTGACAACGTTCCGGTTTGTCGATCGCAGCTATTGTTCATATCGTTAGCCAGCATAAATTAATTTATGACTGGTACATATTAAATACTTTCTCTAGCTTGTATAAGACTATAGCTCAATGCTGACAAATCATTTGTGATTTTAAATCATCAATAATAGCTTTTTACCAAAAGCTTATTAATTTTATTCTTGATCATCTATCTAAGCCAATTATTTAAAATGAAACTCACCCTCAAAAAGCAAAAAAATATTACTAGGTTTATTAGAAAGACAAGTTTCATCAGTATCGTTATATTGATGATATTTGTATTAGTTGCTAGCAATGAGATTACCCATCACAAAGTTGCTATAACTGCTCAACCATTACAAGAATGCTTGATTAATAATTCATTACCTTGTATAAATGCCTCTAAAAACACAACATCAGAACCATTTATTCCCGATCCTAAATTAAATGCTCAACAGCGTTTTTTATCTGCGATCGCTAGAAAACTACCCACAATTCCCCAGCCTGGTACTTATGAATATACTTTGCTGCGAAGCTATGGTGCAGTATTCGTAAATCCCGATATTGGGATTAAACTACCGCCAAAAGATATCTTTGCTAACGAACAAGAAACCCAAGAGTTTCAAGCTACTTTAACAATGGGTCATGTTGATGGCACTAACGACTGTTCTTTACAAAAATCGGCGGCTGATGCTTTAAACAAAGCGCGAATCCAGCAACAAATTCCGCTAAAATCTGGTTATGGCTCTGGTGATTGTACTCGCACTTTTAATACAAATTTAAGATTTTGGCACAAGTATGCTAACGATCGAGTTTTAGCAAAAGTTCAACAAGGTAAAGAAACAAAAATTCTCGGTTTAGTTGCGCCTCCAGGAACTTCACAACATCTCTGGGGGTTAGCCATTGATTTACGCGTAGGTAGTAAAGAGCAGAGAAAAGCTCTTAATCAAAATGGTTGGTTTCAAACTGTAGAAAACGATGTTCCACATTGGACTTATGTGGGTTTATCTGAAGAGAACTTACCTCAGTTTGGTTTTAAAAAACAAGCTATTCGAGGTATTACTTATTGGATTACGCCACTTTAATTGTTAAATACAATAAAAAGCTGGTAATTTTAGCATAAAATATAGAAATTAAGATTTTATCTGAAATGAAGCTACTAACTATTGGTAAACTTCCTTAAAGAATTTATTAATAGCAACTTATCATAATTAGGAAGCATATCGAATTCTGTAATCTAATTTAAGCGAATTTACTGATAGCTTAGGATTAAAATATCTATTGGATAAATTTAAAAATAAAAGTACAGTGAGTTTGCTAAATAACACTTTTTACTCTTTAGCTCTCTTCACTTTTTCGCTTCTATTTGCCCATTAAAAGTCGAAAACTAAGGTTGTAATCTGGATTTGGAGTTATCTTAGCAGGAGTGTATTTGAATAATGTTAAGAATATTTATCCTAATCATTAAGGTTGAATAGCATCTTGGTTAAGGTTTAGTTTTTGCTGACTTTTTGACTGGATTATATGATTTTTATATTTTTTCGAGAAAGGAAAATTATCCACTACATTAATCTGGAATTGCTACCAATTAACTATGAGTTAGCATAGAATAATTGCTTTAATAGCTATTAAAAAATTTTTGTTCGCAGGCGCGATCGCTTTTAAAATTAAGATTTTAAAATACCTGACATACAAATAGTTCAATAATCGTTTAAGAGGAAAATAAAAAATAAAATTTTATGTTTTACTTTCGCAGCTTTTGTTGGCGTTATCTTAAACTATAGGACTGAGTGAAGCCCCTACCCGACCTCAATATATTGGCGTTAGCTTGATTTTAGGAGATATATTCTTGAGCCAAGTTGGCAACCGGGCGTCAGACTGCTAGGATTGCATCTGGCAAAGTGAGTTCTACTCCAGCACAGCAACAGGTAGAAACTGGTATGAGATTCAAAGGGATTTGAAAAAGGCGAAGGGTAAAAAAGCTTATATCCTAAGCCTTTGCGTTATTTCTAACTGTACAGTTATTTTTGCTGTGTTGCATTGGTACAGCATGGCTGAAGTAAACCACCCATCCCAAATAAATGAAACCCTTGCGGTATATAAATTACAAATTACAAATACAAATTACGAATTCTGCACAGCGGTAGTAGTATGTCAAAATAAAAATACCCGATACATCAAGGTGAGCGATCGCTCCCAAAGCTAGATTAAAGGATTGACCTGAGCAATGGCAGACCCAACCAATCACAATCAAGCGGGAGAAGTAGCTCCCAGCACTGTTGACCAGCAAGCTCCCAGTGTAGCTGAAGAACACGCTCCTAGTACAGATTCACCCGAAGCCACAGATATTCCTACTGCCAACGCGCCAGATCCTAAAGCCGCAAACCCCGAAGATAACCCCAATGCTGCCAAACCAGCTGCATCACCCAAGCGAGAAAAACCCGCCGCCGCAGCTAAAGCCGCAAAAGGAGAAAAACCCGCCGACGACGACGCAACAGAAGAAAAACCCGCCGCCGCTAAAGCCGCCAAAAAGGAAAAAGCCCCAGCTGTTGAAAATAAGCCATTTGTAGAGTTCATTGAGCAAGACTACTTGCCAGCTTTACAAAAAGCGATCGCTCAAAAAGGTGTGCAAGATTTACAGGTGTCTTTTGCCAAGCAGAAGATGCCAATCACTGGCTTTGAATCTGCTGAAGAATGCTGGCAAATTATTGGCAGTTGGTCAGAAATTGGTAAGCGTCAGTTCAACCTGTATTTCCCCGATGAAGATATTCAAGGAAAAAAGGGATTTTCTTGTAATGAAGGCAAAAAACCTAGTACTCTTGAGTCATTCTTAATCGATGAGCGCAAAATTACCCTCGATTTATTGGTATATGGCTTAGTTCAGCGCTTGGACGGTCAAAAGTGGTTAGGTAGAAATTAGTCATTGGTCATTGGTCATTGGTTTTTAACAAATGACAAAGGACAAATGACAAATGACTAATAATTAAAGCTCGTGGAAATGGTAGGTAACGGCTCCAGTATTGGGGTCGTTATCAATTTTTACATAACCTGATTTGTACATCTCTTTGAGAGTAGCTTCCACTTCAGCAAAGCTGGCTCCTGTAAACTTTACGCCTTGAGTGACAGTTAAAATACCGCCTTTGTTTTCGGCCGCTTCAATCAGTTTCATCATCAATTGGTTGCCTGTTGGTCGGTGGACTTGAGAAGCAACTACTGCTTGATTCAACGGCACACCAAAGGGAGATACACCCGCTTTCAATCTCAAGTTGTGTTCGTATTCGTCAACCATATTGGGGATAAAGAACAAATCCACAAACTGCCCTATACCAAACACACCACCAGTCAACAGCCATAACAAACCAGTTCCGATCTTGCCATTATAGAAACGCTGTAATCCTCCCACCCCCATAAATCCGACTGCACACAAAATATAAGAGACAAGAAGTCGGTCTTTCTGCTGCTGATTGTTTTCAAGATTCATCTTGTTTTCAACCTTTTGGATTTACTCTTGTTGTTTGAAATGGTTTTTTTGACTGTTTTTTATACCAAGTGCTAATAGCTAGACTTACATCTTGCACCAGTTGCTTTCTAACAATTTTGTTAATAGACACTGCTGTTATGATTTGAAGTTGTCGGCAATGTCTAATCTATAATTATTAAGAAAGGTGCAAAAAATCACTAAAGTACTTAGATTTTTTCAGTAATTATGCTACTCATGGATTGTTAACTTTAAGATGCCCAACGTATTAATAGAACCCTATGAATTTATTGTAGTAACAACCAGAGAAAATTACTGAGATAGTAGTGCTTTGAGAATCAAGAGGTGAGTGCTACTCCACTTGAACGAGATAATACTGCTTGCTGAACTATATTTATTTGACTACCAATCCGCGATTTTTGATTCCGCAAATATTGAATGATTGTTGCAACTCTTAATGTTTTGCTTAGAAATTTCTCACCCGCACCTTGGTAGACTGAACTTTATACAATTGGATTATTGTGGGCTGTTACGGTTTGCCAAAGAATTTTTGGTGAGGCAGTCCGGTCTTTTCCCAAAAGGAAAGGCTAGCGCCAACGGGGTTTCCACGCCAGTTGCTTCAAGTCGGCACAGCCGCCCAACGCACTGGCTCCCGATGAGGAACTGCCGTTACCGTGGCGGTAGAGACGTAGGAACGTCACCCGAAAGGTCTACTTAAGATAATAAAGACGAAAGAGAAATCAAGACATGGTAGATTCCCTCAAAAAACCAGGCTTTGAAGAAATCCGGCCAGGGATTAAAGTCCCGGCAAAAGAAACCCTGTTAACACCTCGGTTTTATACTACCGATTTTGATGAAATGGCACGGATGGATATCTCCGTCAACGAAGATGAGTTAAGAGCCATTCTTGAAGAGTTCCGCACTGACTACAACCGCCACCACTTTGTTCGGGATGCCGAGTTTGAACAATCCTGGGATCATATTGACGGGGAAACTCGCCGATTGTTCGTTGAATTTCTAGAACGTTCTTGTACGGCAGAGTTTTCCGGCTTTTTGCTGTATAAAGAACTTGGTCGTCGCTTGAAGGGAAAAAGCCCTGTTTTAGCAGAGTGTTTTAACCTGATGTCACGGGATGAAGCACGTCACGCTGGCTTTTTGAACAAAGCTTTGTCAGACTTTAATCTATCCCTAGATTTAGGGTTTTTGACTAAGAGCCGCAGTTATACCTTCTTTAAACCGAAATTCATCTTCTACGCTACTTATCTTTCTGAGAAGATCGGTTATTGGCGCTATATCACGATTTATCGCCATTTAGAAGCACATCCCGAAGATCGGGTTTATCCAATCTTCCGGTTTTTTGAGAACTGGTGTCAGGATGAAAACCGTCACGGCGATTTCTTTGATGCAATCATGAAATCTCAGCCGCAAATGTTGAATGATTGGAAAGCACGGCTCTGGAGTCGGTTCTTCCTGTTGTCGGTGTTTGCGACAATGTATCTCAATGACATCCAACGCAAGGACTTTTATGCCACCCTTGGATTAGATGCACGAGAATACGATATCCATGTAATTCAGAAGACCAACGAAAACGCAGGTCGGGTATTCCCACTGATGCTGGATGTAGAGAATCCAGAGTTTTATGAGCGGTTGGATGTTTGTATAAGCAATAATGAGAAGTTGGGTGCGATCGCTAACTCCAACACTCCCAAATTCCTGCAAATCTTCCAAAAACTGCCGCTTTACATCTCCAACGGCTGGCAATTATTGCGGCTGTACCTGATGAAACCGATTGATACTGTTTCTGCTCAAGGGGCAGTTCGTTAATTTATAAAAAGTTTGTGAAAACTTTGGTGGTTCTGCTGCTTGCAGAGCCACTTTTTTTGTCCTTTTTCCAAGTCAATGATTACTGATATGTCAAGCAATTAGTACTGCGATCGCTAATTTGCTGGCACGCAAAAATCGGAGATAGTTGCTTAGGTGTAGTTTTGTAGTAAATACCTTGAGTTAAGCTGATTTTTCCATTCTGATTAAGTCTGGAGTCAATGTTTGATGCTTGGCTGCTTCTGCCTCGTAACATCTGAGAATCAGTGATGTCAGCTTATCTAAATCACTGACAGAGGAAATAATTACTTTTGATGCGGCATCTCCCAGAGAAGCTGTTACTTCCTGTACTTCAAAGTTTGAAGCTAGCGACTTTACTTCATCTACACTTAGTCGAGTAACAAAACTTTTTTTCTGCGAAGATAGATACAGCCGCAGAAACCACCAAGTACTTTTGCCAACAAGATTGATACCAAAGTATGAAACAGTATCTTTGTATTGGAGTTGATAATTGTAACTCGTTGAGGTTTGCGTAATTGCTTTAATTTTTTCAAAAGCTTCGATTTCTTCAGCAGTTGTTACTACTTTTGATTCTTGAGGATTTGGTTGTATATCCACTTCTCCATTATCTATGTCTATTGGAGGTTCAACAGGCTGATCTATTACTGGAGTAAGTGAGCGAGTCATTAACTCTACTAAACTTCCCTGAATCGACTTTTTAACAATTGGTTTGAATTTATCAATAATTTTACCTGTAATTCGACCTTTAATTTCATAACTAGGAGCAACTGTACCAAGTTCAGTCACTAAAAAGCGAACAAATTCTTCAGAAGGAGAACGTAAAAGATTTCCTAGAAGTTGAGTCATGCCTTTTACATAAACCATTTCTTCAGCATGGTTGGTAATAGCTGTAACCTCAAAATTATCACGGTGAAAGAATTTGAGGTTATCAATATCTTTGGTATCATATTCCAGGATGTTAAAAGTAAAAAATGGCTCCTTGTCCATGACATTTGTTTCACGCAAGTCTGTAAAAAAACGGTATTCAATACCGTTAGTGACAATAGCTACTTTTGTTGTCGAAAGTGCATTAAAATATCTACTCAATTGTCCATCATGTGCCTCAGCTTTTTGACCACGGGCTTTTGCTTCTACGAGCATCACTTTAGTACCATTAATAGCTAAGGCGTAATCTACCTTTTCAAACTGCCCTGCTTTTTTGATAGCAAAATCTGCCACGTATTCTGGTATTACTTCACTAGGATCGTAGACATCGTAGCCAAGAACACTCAAAAAAGGAACAATCAGTGCCATCTTAGTAGATTCTTCACCAACAACTTGGTCAGCCCGCTTACGCACTTGTTCAGATAGTTTGGTAATATCTTCAGTGAATGCCATCTAGCTTGCTCCTGATAGATTAGTGAGTATTGATAGGTCTTTTTTGTAAAATAAGAGTGATTATAAGGTGACGTAGTAGTACATTAGAATTACAAGTGTTAGTGCGATCGCCTTTCTTATCACTCCTATAAAAGTATTCCCAAATAAGTACCAGCCTGTAACACTCATGACTTGTTTACAGGTGCAATGGCATCAGTAATGAATAAAAATAAATCAGAATGATTTTTTATGAAGCTTCAGCCTCTGCGAGACGCGTAATGGGCAGACCAAAATATTGCTGAGTCAATAAATTTTACTTTTTACTCAGCAATATTTTGGTGAGAAAGGTTTTCGTGAGTTTTTACGGATATAACAGAAGCCGACATTAGGATACACTGGCATTTGAATACACCGGAAGTTCATCAGCGACTTAGTTTGTCGCTTCTTTCTGGTGACTTCCTTCCTAGTATCCTATTGCTTTTGGCTGTATGAAACTTACTCCAATCTACGGTAAGTCTCCCTGAAGAAGGTTTTTAGCATCTAAAACGACTGCCACTGTTTTGAGGCTATAGCCTTAGAATATTTACAAGCTTTACTTACGAATTAGCTCTCTCTAGATAAAAGTACCATTTTTACTGTGTAAGCTGACATTCTACCTGTTCCATCCAGATTTGTGTAGCTTATTAACAAATCAACGGATTCATTAATATTAAGCCTGCTTTACTATTTAGTTTCTTAGCCCGACCTATTAGACAGCTAGAGTGTTCATTTCACTTTGTTCAATAGCTTTTAGCCCTTATCGCTCCCATGCTGACCCATCACCGCAAGCCCGTGTGCTTATCACTTATTTCCACTGACCTACCCATCTGGTCAGTTGTCGAAACTGCCGCGACATTGTATCAAAAAGACACCGATCGATTTCATTTACTGATGACCGCACCGCCTTTAATTAGCTGCGAAGTAGAGAGTGTCATAAGTCCAGAAGACACACTTCCTCAAAGCAAGAGCAAAGCTTACGCCCCTAACAGTCCCAGAATATTATGGCTGGAGATTTCACCTTACCGAGTCATCATGACTATGCAAGGTAACGCTCAAGTGAGTTATCGTCACTTTTGGGAACAGGGTGTTTATGGCATTAGTCGCTATTGGTTGCCAACTGAGTCATTGCAACCTAACGATCCGATTCGTTTACGAAATTTTACTCGTAGCCTAACTCTCAATGGACATCCTTTGCCAGAGAATTTGCGGCTGGAATATGAATTGTGGGCAGAAAAAGTCCAATTAGGATGCTACATACTGAATTTGGAAATTAAACATTGATAGTCGTGGGCAGTAGGGAGTAGGGAGTAGGGAAAAGTTTTTACAATGCCCAATGCCCAATGCCCCATGCCCAATCCCTCTTAACCAAAATAACTGGGTTGGTTTCCTGGTTTCCATTTAATATTGCAACCAACACTCGGCTTTTGCTCACTTGTAACAGGTTTACCCGCTAGCACTGCTTCAATGGCTGCGCGTAAATCTGCACCTGTTACAGGTTTACCGTTACTGGGGCGGCTATCATCTAATTGTCCCCGGTACACAAGTTGGCGTTGGTCATCAAATACAAAAAAATCTGGTGTGCAAGCTGCTGTGTAAGCCTTCGCTGTTTCTTGGCTCTCGTCGTAGCAGAAGGTAAAATTAAACCCTTGTTCTGTTGCAAATGCTTGTAACGACTCTGGCGCATCATCTGGGTAATTTTTTGCATCGTTAGCACTAATCGCAACGATCGCTAAATCACTTGTAAAATAATCTCTTCCTAACTGTACTAATTCGTTTTGGACGTGTTTTACAAACGGGCAATGCCGACAAATAAACATTACCAATAATGCTTTTTTATCTGCAAAGGTAGAAAGTGAAGTTGTAAGGATTCAGGTCAGGAGGTATTGACAAGTGTGACATCGGAGGTGGAGTATCACAATTATGGAAAAAGACCTGCCTCTGAAACTAGAGCG
>NZ_JBALDN010000053.1:0-24786 GCF_036917375.1 Nostoc sp. | reverse complement strand
TAAAAAGCCAAAACATAGAGGTACTGGACAACGAGTTGAAGCTCCTAAATTTCATATCACTAATCAGTCTTTCAGCCTTAACTGAACCGTATTGTTTTAAAAGTAGCTTCAAAATCGAATTCCAGCCCGGATTTGATATTAAGCATAACTGCCTCAAGAATCATAAAATTTTGCGGTGACAATTGGACTAATGTTATTTAGTATAATTTTAAGTATATTTACTCATAAAAATATGGGCATTAATTTTTTTGAAGATGAACTGATTTTCTAAGCAAACCTTTCAATAAATTATATGTATTTTAAAAAGTGGGAAAAGTAGGAAAAGTAGGTTGTTTTATTCTAATTATTAAATATTTGCAATATCGGTGGTACTATACTTATTACTCGATCGATCAAACAGAACTTATTTTAAAAGTAAGTGCTTTTGAAATAAATTATGTTTGGGCGCAATTTTTTCTAAAAATGCGCGTTATATATTTCAGGCATTGCTATTAAAAAGGCTATTAAATAGACGAGAAAATATTGGATTTTCTCAGATATTTACTATGGAATAAAGTCAGAACTACAAACTTTTCTAGACATTCCATACAAATTTTAGTAGGCATAAATTCGGTTATTTTTTAGGCTTCATCTTTGTAGCCGAATTTTATTGTGTGAAGTAACAAACAAAACTGATCCAGCATCAAACTTAACAGGGGAACTTTGACGATGAAAACACAAAACTTATTTACAAAGGCTTTCTGGTTGACATTGGTTTCTATCACAATCATGGTTGTGACTATTTTCAGGTTAAGCCCTAGTTTGGCTCGTTCCACGACAACACCGCTAGTTCCAATACCAGCAGCGGAAGTGACTATAGCCCATAATTCAATAGGAAGGTCTCTCTATAATAGATTAGGAGGCTACAACGCAATTGCCGCAGTCATTGACGACTCTGCAAAAAACATATTTGCTGACCCATTGATTGGTAAATACTTTATTGGCTTAAGTACCAACTCAAAACAGCGGTTGCGTGAGTTGCTGATAGCTCAATTCTGCCAAGCAGCAGGTGGACCTTGTGTGTATACTGGGCGGACTATGAAGCTTTCTCATAGTGGAATTGGTGGAGGTCTCACCAATGGGGAATTTTATGCTTTTGTTAATGATATAGGCCTAGCCCTTGATAAAAATGGGGTCAAGCAACCAGAGAAAAACGAAGTGTTGGGATTTGCCAATAGTCTTAGAGACCAGATTGTTGAAAAGTTATAGATAGGGGTGACGAAAGATTAAGACGAGGGAAGTGTTATGATTTTCCCCGTCTTTTCTCAAACCACGTATCGGAGGTATGCATATACCGTTAGTCAATGTGGGTTGCAAAATGTAAAAACGCTGAACGTAATTTAATACAGTTAATAAATAGGTAAGCAAAACCAGTGAATTAAAAGCAGACTTGACATAAGAAACTGCAAAAGGTGTGATTTTATCGACAAGACTATTAATCACCCCTCGTTCATATTCAGTCCAAGTTCTGGGATGACCAAAAATGCATGGTTGTAAAATTCCCCAGAGTTGGCCATCCTGACGGATATGGGCATGAATAAGGGCGCGATGTCCAAAATTCTTCTGTTCAAATTCTCGATTTAATACTTGAGGAGCAGCAGTTTCTACATCTTCGACAAAGATTGAAGGTTCAGCACGTAGCGCAGCCGCAAACATCGGATCTTCTTCTACTAAAGTTGGGGGTTGTGCTGCCCAGTCTTCATTATAAACAGTAGGTACATCTGGAGTGCGAATCCAACAAAAAGCAACTCTACCAAGGTCATTTTGTGGATTGTGCAGATATAGAAAACATCTATCAGACTGCAAAAAATCGCCTACAGCTGGTAACAGTGCAGAAAATAGAGTATCCAGTGTTTGAGGTGATTCTACAATATTTTTGAGTCCAGAAGGAAGTTCTTGCTGAGTCATATAACTAAGCTGATTTTAATTGAATAATGCCTTTATCAAAAATGCGATTATTAGTAGCGATCGCACTTATTTCTATTCTATCTTTATACACTTCATAAGAAGCAAAACTTAAGTCACTGGTAGAATACCGTGTCCACTCAGAACGCCCTACAGGACGATTACCAGCACCTGCGCCACAAATTAAGTAAGTTGTACCATCAATAGCACGAGTGCGTTCATAATTATGTTCGTGACCATTGATATAAAGTTGAACGCCGTATTTTTGAAATAGGGGAGTAAAAGTTTTAATAAAATCTGGATTATTCCCATACTGACCCGATGAATAAATCGGATGATGACCAAACACTACTTTCCAAGGAGCATTACTAAGACTTAATTCTTTTTCTAACCAAGGTAGCTGGTTTTTCCAGTCAGCATTACTGTTAGTATCTAAAGCGAAAAATTGCACAGTTCCCCGGCGAAATGTATAGTAACGTCCCTTCATATTAAAGCCAGCATACTTGACTTGTGGCTCGCCATTGGCGGTACGAATATCGTGATTACCTAAACAAGCGTGAAATTTCACACCTTGCTTGAGTAAACCTTGATAAGGACGCTCAAAAACTGCATTAATTTTCTCAATTTCGCCGTTATTGTAAATGTTGTCTCCAGCTAAAACGACTAAATCATAAGGATTTTTCTGATGATACGCATTCATCGCTCCAGCCACAGCATACTGTCCTTTAGCCCCAGTCCCTGTATCTGCTACAGACACAAAACGTAATAACAAGTCTTTTTTGGCTGGGTTTGCGGCTATAGCTGTTGTTGAATCGCTAATATCAGCACTTTGATGATTTTCATGAGCAAACATCCAGCTTAAAAAGCCTGTACTAATGGCGCTGACGCTACTTAAAAATATAAATTGACGGCGTTTCAGGTTCATAAGTCACCAAATTTAATAAATAGTCAGTTTAGCGGAAACAATGAGCAATGAAGTGATACATTAATGCAAAAGAAGGCAGCACCAGTAATAACGTACGTTGTTTGTCTTTGATTCGCTGCTTTTGGTGAAAGTTCCATGTCACAAGACAATCAGTCAAAACCGACGGATGAGCAGATAACTCAACCTCCCCAAAAACCTTACCAGAGAGTTCAGCCATTTTGGAAGGCTAAAATTATCCAACTTCTCCAAGGGACGATTGGGGTTTTAGAAGTAACGGTGGAAAAACTGGAGACACCACCCCCGCCTGGAACTGAGGAAAAACCTGGTTTTTTCCAGCAGCTTCAATTGAGGTGGGGTGGACTGTTAAGGACAATCCGCTTGTTTTTACCATCAAATTTGTCAACAAAGTTATCAGATACAGCTTTGACGGGAATTGTGACTGGAGTTGCTGTAATTCTGGTTTGGGCGACTACAACTGTCCTTACTGCTAAACCGACTGAAGTAGCAACAGTTCCACCAGTTGAAGAGGTTCCCATACCAACACCAACGATAACTACTCCACCGGAATCAGTCGTACCAGAACCACAACCGCCACAGCCACCAGAGGAAATTACGCCACCGCCAGAAGTACAAATTACACCAACGCCGGAACCAGAACCAGAACCAATTCCTACGCCAACGCCAATCCCAACACCGACACCAACGCCGACACCAATCATAGAATTGACACCTGAACAAGCTTTGATTGCGGCTATTGAAAATCAGGTAGCTGAAATTAGCGATCGCGTTGCCTCTGGTCTGATAAAGTCAATTCAAGCCAACTTCCGTACCAGTAACTTGACTGTCAAAATTAGTAATGATTGGTACACTCTCAATGAATCTCAGCAAGACAAACTAGCTGCGGAGATATTACAACGCTCTCAAGAACTTGATTTTACTCATTTAGAAATTATCGACTCCCAAAATACGCTGATAGCTCGTAACCCGGTTGTTGGGACTGAGATAGTAATTTTTAAACGGCAAACAGCAAGTTAAAATAATTCGTAATTCGTAATTCGTAATTTGGAGTTTAACTTTAAGTATTTATGTTAGACAATGTTTCGCTATTGCTGAAAGCTTGTGAAAATTTAAATATCAGCTATGAAATTCTTCATCCTTCGGAAAATTTAGTCAAAATAAAATTGAATAGTAAACAGCATTATTTTTGTAACTATAGCACTCCCTTACTTAATCAAGCAGTAGCACACCTGCTTAAAGATAAAGAATATACTTATCATGTTTTAAATAAAAAAGTTAAACTTCCTCGGACAGTGGGTTTTCTTTCCCCTTTTTGTGACACTAAATATAAGATTTACTTAAAATTTCCAACTATTCAAGATATCGTATTAGAAATAAAAGAAAACTTTGAAACACCAGTAATTATTAAAAGAAATTCTGGCGCGAGCGGACATAATGTCTTTTTATGTGAAAATATAAATGAAATTGGAACTGCGTTAAAAGAAATTTTTAAGATTAATCATAAGTATGATTATATCGCTCTTGCTCAAGAATTTATTCAGATCAAATCTGAATATAGAGCCGTTTTCTTAAATAAAGAGTTAGTTTTGCTCTATGAAAAAGATATAACTGATGCCAAATTTGTCGGTAATCTCAGTCCTCTACACTGGGATGGTGCGAAAGCCAAGTATATCAACGATCCACAAATCCTGTCAGAGATTGCTAATTTTGCTCAACCAATTTTTGAAGAGTTAGACCTTGATTATGGTGGTTTTGATATTGTATTAGATCGAGATAATCAATATTGGTTAATTGAAATCAACTCTCACCCAAATTTTGGCATTTTTATTAGAGACAATGGAGAGGAGCATGTGTTGAAAATTTTTGAAAAAATGCTTGTTAGCCTAGCCTCAAATTGAAGAAATAAAAAAGAGGGGTAAAGGTATTAATTAGGTTGCTCACAAGAGGCAAGATTTTTACCAAACTTTCTTCATAAGGATTATTTCGCTCACAATTCCACTCGCTTTTTACCCTTCCCCCTTCCCCTTTACCCCTTCCCCTTCTTCATAAATCATCGCGTCTCTTGCTTAACTCCTAACTCACCACTCTCATTGTCTGAGTTGGTATCCATACAGTAAAAATAGAGCCGATACTTACAGTTGATTCTACTTCAATTCGACCTCGATGGAGTTCCACGAGTTGTTTAGTTAAAGCCAATCCCAGCCCAGTGCCTTCGTAGCGGCGGCGATAGGGTGTATCGAGTTGCTGAAATTTCTCAAATAGTAATGGCAATTGTTCTTCAGGAATGCCAATCCCGGTATCTTCCACTTGAAAAATAGCAGTATCATCTTCCACCCAAAGACGTAAGGTAACGCTGCCACTTTCAGGGGTAAATTTAATCGCGTTAGTTAACAGATTCCAAAGAATTTGTTCTACTCGTTCGGCATCGGCAGTAAAGCGATCGCGCTTGGGATCGATTTGCAAATCAAGTATAAGATTAATTTGTTCGCTTGTTGCTTTTTTTTGCAGTGACTTCACAGCATTTTCGGCAACATTCACCAAAGAAAATTCCGAAATATTTAAAGCTGTCTTCCCAGCCTCGATTTGCGATAAATCGAGGATGTCATTAATCATTTCTAATAAATGCTCTCCACTGTCGTGGATTGTTTGCAGATAACCCCGTTGTCGTTGACTTAATTCACCCAAAGGCCAGCGTAATAACGTCGAAGACATCCCAATCACATAAGTTAAAGGCGTGAGCAATTCATGACTGATAGTAGCAAGAAACTCACTTCTAAGACGGTTAGCAACTTCGGCGGCGAGGAGAGCATCACGCAGCGCCATTGTCCGTTCAATAACTCGTTGTTCGAGAGTTTGTTTTTCTTGGGTGAGGGTTTGCATTAACTCAGATTGGTGAATAGCGATCGCTAATTGTTCTGCGATCGCAACCAGCAAAGTTTTTTCGCTATCATTCCACTGGTGAGGTTCATTGCACTGATGAGCAATCAGCAATCCCCACAGTTTATCCTCAAACATAATCGGTGCAGCCAACTTAGCTCTAACTTGGCATTCCCTTAAAAAATTCAATAAACACTCTTCTAGAGCATAAGTTTTTTCGACATCATCCACAGCTAAGGTAAAACCTTGCTGATACTTCTCCCAACACTGAGAGGTTCGGACAAAGCAATTTTTTTCCGTGTAATTCAACACCGATGTAATAGCATCTCTAGCACGAGCTTCATAGACAATATAACCTCCATACTGTTGGTAATCTTCTAATAATGTTTGATTATTAACTGATACTGAAGGCGAGTGTTCACCCTGGTTATCATGTATAGAAAAATAGATTTCGGCAGGTTCATTAACTGATAGTTCTATACCTGTTGTCAATGCCGTTTCATTGAGGGGAATACTATCAGACTGGTATTGTTGAGTATTGACTTGGGAACCTGCAAATTTATAAATTACTAATCTGTCTAATTTTAAAAACTCACGCACCTGTGTAATTGCCGTTGCCATAATGACCGGCAAATCTAGGCTTTTGCGGATCTGCGTTGTTACCTGATTTAACAACCGCTCTTGGGAAATCTGTTTTTTTAAAGCATCTTCCACTGGCTGACAGATATAAACTGCTGGCCCAATTGGGCTGGGAGGTGCTATTATTTCTTGGTTTGGCTGAGTTAGGAGATATTCTAATAACAACAGCGTGAATTGACTTTGGAGCGTGGCATCATTAGGTTTAATAATTTGCTGATAGCGTTCGAGATTTTGGTGAGTATAAGAATCGCACTCAAACAAGTCTTTCAACTCGTAGACAAAAGAAGCGATCGCCTCCAAATTAAACGTCAACTGAGCATTGAGTGCCGAGTAAATTCCCTGCCCCCCTGCTCCCCTGCCCCCCTGCTCCCCTGCCCCTCTGCTCCCCTGCCCCTCCTCAAAGGTTCCTACCAGGAGCGCACTAAACTGCTCGGAAACCACTAGCGTAAACCTTTGCCTTTGCCACTCCACAGGTATACCAATTCGTACTAATGCAGCTTCTGTCAACACCAGAGTGGCACTTCCCACCGTTTGAGCCATCTGTTCTAACAATTCGCCAAGCTGATTAAATACAACAATAGGCAAGGTTCGAGAAAAGCTCAAATCAGCATAACTAAGCATTTTCAGTCGTTTTGGTAAGAGGGGGCTGAATCCAGGGAAAAAAGTTTGATTATGTACTAACCAACAACTTAAAACGGTAACACAGGATTATGCATCGTATAAGTAGCACATCGGGTGGATGGAATCAGTCAGAAGGTATAATTTTTTTAGAACAAACTCCCGCGCCTTTCGTCTTGATTACGGCTGCTGATACTGACATTCAAACCTTGGCAGCTGCGGTGACAAAATTACCTGCAAGCTTTCCTGCATTAAGAGTCGCCAACCTGTTGCAGTTGCAGCAACAATTAAGCATAGATACTTATGGAGAGCAAGTTTTAGAACATGCCCAAGTAATTATTCTGCGCCTATTAGGAGGACGTTCTTACTGGGGATATGGCTTAGAAGTAGTGCAAGAAATTGTGCAACGAAATGGTAGAACCCTCATTGTAATGCCAGGGGATGACGCTTTCGATCCCGATTTAATTTCCCAGTCTACCGTGCCCTTGGGTATTGTTAACCAGGTATGGCAGTATTTTAGCGAAGGCGGCGTGGAAAATTTCATTAATGCTCTGCAATTTATCTCCGATAGTTGCTTATTAACTGCATATAATCCCCCACCACCTCAGCCGATTCCGCGCGTGGGATTATATGAGTGGGGAGTAAAGGAGCAGGGGAGCAGGGGGGCAGCACTTCGGCTACGCTCAGTGACCGAGGAGCAGGGGGGCAGGGGAGAGTTAGAACTTCGTTCATCCACCTTTGAACTGGATGAATCCACTTCAGAACTCCGTTCATCCACCTTTGAACCGGATGAATCCAGATCAAATACTCGTTCATCCACCTTTGAACCTCAAATTTTCCAATCCCCAATTCCTAAAGTCGGTATCCTTTTCTACCGCGCTCATTATTTAGCGGGAAACACTAAAGTAATTGATGCTTTATGCGAAGCTTTGGTACAGAAAAATTTACAACCAGTGCCAGTATTTGTTTCTTCATTGCGCGAACCAGATGTGCAAGTTGAGTTGAGTGAATTTTTCCAACCTAAAGAAGCCGAATCAATCGCTGTGCTGCTAAATACCACCAGTTTTTCTCTAGCACGCTTGGAAAGCGAAACACCCCAAACCGAACTTTGGCAAAAATTAGATGTGCCTGTGTTGCAGGTAATCCTCAGTGGCGGATCGATTGAGCAGTGGGAGTCACAGTTTCAAGGGCTTTCTCCCCGCGATATTGGGATGAATGTGGCGCTACCAGAAGTAGATGGGCGGATTATTACTCGTGCTGTGTCTTTTAAAGCATTGCAAACTCGTAATCCCCATTTAGAGACAGATGTGGTAATTTATGAACCAGTGAGCGATCGCATCGAGTTCGTTGCTAAACTAGCAGCAAATTGGGCGCGTCTACGTTCCAAACCACCTCAAGAACGTCGAATTGCCTTAATTCTGGCAAACTACCCCAACCGCAATGGCCGCCTCGCTAATGGTGTGGGACTCGACACTCCAGCTAGTTGTGTAGAAATCCTACAAGCTTTACGTCAAGCTGGGTATGAAGTAGAAAATCCACCTGCTCAAGGAGACGAGTTGATTCAACGGCTGACAGATGGTGTAACCAACGATCCAGAAGGTAGAGAATCGCTTCCGGTACACCAAAGTGTTTCTTGGGAAGAATACCAAGAATATTTCGCTTCATTACCGCCAGCAGTGCAGCAAGGTATTAGTGAAAGGTGGGGAATAGGGAATGGGCAATGGGGAATGGGGAATGGGGAAGAGTTTAGTAGTACCCTAATTTCCAATGCCCAATGCCCGATGCCCAATCCCCAATCCCCAATCCCCGTTCCCGGAATTAAACTCGGCAACATCTTCGTGGGAATTCAGCCAGCAAGGGGTTATGATAATGACCCCAGTTTGAATTATCATGCGCCGGATTTAGAACCAACTCATGCTTATTTAGCTTTCTACTATTGGGTTAGAGAAACTTTTGGTGCTGATGCTGTAGTTCATGTAGGGAAACACGGAAATCTAGAATGGCTACCGGGTAAAAGTGTGGCTTTATCGAGTAATTGTTATCCAGAAGTAGCTTTCGGCGCACTTCCCCACCTGTACCCGTTTATTGTCAACGATCCTGGTGAAGGTTCCCAAGCCAAACGTCGCGCTCAAGCCGTGATTATAGATCACCTCACGCCACCGATGACTCGCGCGGAACTCTACGGTTCGTTGCAACAGTTAGAAAATTTAATTGATGAGTATTATGAAGCCGACAGTTTAGATCCTTCGCGTTTGCCAGTAATTCGCGATCGCATCCACGAACTGGTGATCAAAGAAAATCTCCATCTAGATTTAGGAATCCAAAATGAAACGGAAATTTTTAATTCTGAATCTTTAATTTTGAATTCCATCGGTGGCTATCTTTGTGAATTGAAAGAAGCCCAAATCCGCGATGGCTTGCATATTTTTGGGCAATGTCCCCAAGGAAGGCAATTGAGGGATTTAATAGTAGCGATCGCTCGCATCCCCAATCGCCATTCTTCAGGTATTACCCGCGCGATCGCTCAAGATTGGGGACTAGACTTCGATCCCCTCACAGCCGATTTGTCAATGCCTAGTGGTGAATACTCAATAGTCAATGGCACAGAATGCCGTACCCTCGGCGATATCGTCGAAGTCCTAGAAGAACACGCCGCCCTTGTAGTAGAACAATTAATAAATCAGGATTCAGAATTCAGAATTCAAAAATCTTGTAGAGACGCGATGAATCGCGTCTGTGTTGGCGGGGGAGACGCGATGAATCATGTCTCTACATGGATACGCGATCGCCTCCTCCCCGCCTTACAAAAAACCCCCGAAGAAATCACCCATTTATTACACGGACTCGATGGCGGATATGTCCCCAGCGCTCCATCTGGCGCACCTACGCGCGGCCGCCCAGAAGTTCTCCCAACAGGGAAAAACTTTTATTCTGTCGATATTCGTGCCATTCCCACAGAGACAGCTTGGGATATCGGCAGAAAAGCCGCTGAAACCCTCGTAGAATATTACACGCAAGAACATGGCGAGTATCCCAAAACACTAGGTTTATCAATGTGGGGAACAGCCACCATGCGAACAGGCGGTGATGATATTGCCGAAGCCTTAGCTTTACTCGGAGTCCAACCTGTATGGGATGGTGCAGCACGGCGAGTAGTGGATTTTGAAATTTTGCCCCTAGCGATTTTGGGGCGTCCCCGTGTAGATGTCACCTTGCGAATTTCGGGATTCTTCCGCGATGCTTTTCCCAACTTAATTGACTTATTCAATCAAGCAGTATCAGCAGTAGCAGACTTGGATGAACCGCCAGAACAAAATCCCCTAGCGGATGCAGTTCGCCAAGAGACTGATTTGTGGACAAGCCAAGGATTAACTATACAAGAAGCCGTGGTGCGATCGCGTTATCGCATTTTCGGTTCTCGCCCAGGTGCTTACGGCGCTGGACTCCAAGGTTTAATCGAATCGCAAAACTGGACAGATGACGAAGATTTAGCCCGCGCCTACATTAATTGGAGTTCTTACGCCTACTCTTCGGGAGCAGGGGAGCAGGGGGGCAGGGGAGCAGAAATTCTTCCTAACTCCCAGTCCCCAATCCCCACTTCTAACTCCTCACTCCTAACTCCTAACTCCCCACTTCCCTCCCCCGAAGCTTTCGAGCAACGCTTGTCTCAAATGCAAATTGTCCTGCACAATCAAGACAACCGCGAACACGATCTACTCGATTCTGATGATTATTACCAATTTCAGGGTGGCTTAACAGCAGCGGTGCGTTCTCTACAGGGAAAAAATCCCCAAACCTATTTTGGAGATAATTCTATACCCGCCCAACCACGCGTTCGTCAACTGAAAGAAGAAATTGCACGAGTATATCGTTCTCGCGTAGTTAATCCCAAATGGATTGCAGGAGTAATGCGCCACGGATACAAGGGAGCCTTTGAAATGGCGGCGACGGTAGATTATCTATTCGCCTACGATGCAACCGCAAAATGTGCTGAAGATTACATGTATCAAGGCATAGTAGATGCTTATTTACTCGATCCAGTTGTTGTAGAATTTATTCAGCAAAAGAACCCTTACGCACTGCGTGATATTGCTGAAAAATTATTAGAAGCACACAAGCGCAATTTGTGGGAGGATGTAAATATAGGAACATTAGAAGCTTTGAGGAACCTAGTACATCAAGCTGAAGCAGTTATCGAAGAAAAATCAATGGTGTAGGAAACAAATATGGAGAATCTTGCGTATTTGCACCTAGCTTTCGCCTACGAAGAGAGCACACCCAGTGAATTGGTCTCCCTCAGTTCTTTGTTTAAGGACGCAGCTGCACCAGACTGGAAAAGGCTTTCGGGTAGGGCTTGGAAGTATATGTTGCCCCTTGCTCTGTCTTTATCTATTCTTGGCGCTGTTAGCAGCGTCATGGCACTAGAAAAAGGCGATCGAGGCCCTTCTGTCAGAAATCTACAACAAAATTTGAAAACAGCAGGTTTTTACCAATCTTCTGTTACCCAAGTATATGACGCATCCACACAAGAAGCTGTGCGGCGCTTCCAAAAGGCCGCTGGTTTACCAGTGGACGGCATTGTTGGAGCAAGCACCCTGCAAAAATTAGAAAATTGGCAGGCGAAAAAGCCCACAACTAGGGCTACACAAGCTCAAAGAACCGCTGCTGTAAGCGCACAAGCGAAAAAGTCCAGCACTACTAGTTCAGCCACCAACAAACGCCGCAATCCCAACTACCTTACTAAGGGGGATGAAGGTGAAGATGTCAGAGCTTTGCAAGAACGGTTAAGAGTCGCAGGCTTTTATTACGGAAACGCCACAGGCATATTTGGCCCAATTACCGAAGAAGCTGTTAAACGATTCCAAGATTCTTACAAATTAAGCGTTGATGGAGTTGTTGGCCCAGCAACATTAGCTAAATTGCCAGGAATTGGCATCGGCGATGGAGAAGAGGCTCCCAAAAAGGTAGTCAATCGAGACAAACTTCGTGTAGGCGATCGCGGTGAGCCAGTTAGAATTCTTCAAGAACAATTGATCCAGGCAGGATATTTAGAGGGAGAGCCAAATGGCTACTATGGCCCCTTTACTGCTGATGCTGTCAAGAGATTTCAGGCGGCTAATTTCTTAGCAGCAAGTGGTGTTGCTGGCCCAACTACGCGAGCTAAGTTATATAGCTCAGTTAATACTACTAGCAAAAGCGAATTTAATACCTTAGAAATTCAAACCCGACTACGGGAGCGGGGTTTTTATAAAGGCAAGCTCAATGGTGTAATGGCAGATGACACCAAAAAAGCGATTAAACAAGCCCAAGAATTCTACGGGATTAGTCTTAAGGATCTTAAGAGCGGACGCTTTTAACATCCGCTTTGGTGTCGTTAGTATCAGTTCCCAACTGGTTGCTTGCCTCCAGTAACAGCAAATTACGAACTGCTCAGATTCCATTTATTTGGTTAATTTGAGTGGTTTCGTTTTATTTATTCACCCAAGTGCTAAAGCGGCATCAGCGCCCGTTGGCACTTGGGACACACTGCATGGATGGTCATTTGACAATCTAAGAGGTGAAAACCTTCTTTTTGAGCGGTTTTTGACCCAATTTTTAAAATTGAATCATTTTTAAACTCAATAGTTGAGTTGCATCTAACACAAATTAAGTGATGGTGATGATGAGGATAGGGCTGGTTGATTTCATAATGCTTATGTCCCTCACCCAGTTCTAATTCCCGTAAAATTCCCATCCTTGCCATCAACTTCAAAGTCCGATAAATAGTTGACAGACTGATCCCTTCACCATCAGTTTCTAGCCGATGATAAAGATCCTCCGCACTCAGATGTTCACCTTGCGGAAGTTCTTGAAAAATGTGTAAAATTGTTTCGCGCTGGGGAGTTAATCGCCAGCCTCGTTCATTCAGTTCTGCCTTGAGTGAAGTAGTTGTGTAGACAGTCATACTAATAGTTCTCAACAAAGCTTGTTAGTTGAGAATATAACAAATCTTGGGAGCAATTTGCAACAATCATTGCCTATTGAGAATTCTTACTAAATATTTAAGAACAATTCATCAAATCCTGAGCAAAATTCAAGTAATAAGCTGTAATGCATTTAATTTGCATACAGCTAATAGTTAGGATACTTGTAACGATTGCATCCCTTGACTTTGGATTTTGCATAAGTTAAATTTGAATTCTTAGTTGCTCCCCACCTTCAAGATATCTGAACAAAGATTGGGGAAAACTTTTATACAGCTTAATGCTAATTATTTGCTGTAAGTCTATAAAAGGCTTTCGGCCTGGGAATAAAATCACCCTTTTGTCCCTAGTCATTTGTCAAGTGTAGTTTTCTAATGACAAATGACTAATGACAAATGACTAACTTAGAGACTCTAAATAGTCGCGGATGAGGTTGCGGCGCTTGGGTTGACGAAGCTTTTGCAAAGCCTTGGATTCAATTTGGCGGACTCGTTCGCGCGATAAGTCAAGAGCGCGGCCAATTTCTGCTAAAGAATAAGGATGACCATCTGCCAAACCAAACCGCATCAGAATTACATCGCGCTCCCGGCTAGTCAAATCTGACAGCAGATGATGCAAATCTCTTTGTAAAGATTCTCGCATTAACATCTCTTCTGGAGTTACACTGTCAGTTTCGAGTAATTCGCCTAGCTCAGTGTCTTTGTCTTTTCCTACTTTGGTTTCCAAAGAAACAGAGCGAGGAACCCGCAATAAAACTTCTCGCACTTGGGTCGGTGTCATCTCTAACTCGGTTGCTAAATCCTCTAGAGTTGGGGTGCGACCTTTTTCTTGAGCAATTTTGCGTTGAGCTTTTTTAATTTTGTTTAACTTTTCGGTGATGTGAACCGGTAGGCGAATCGTGCGACTAGAAGTAGCGATCGCCCGTGTAATACCCTGACGAATCCACCAGTAAGCATAGGTACTGAAGCGATAACCCTTAGTGGGGTCAAATTTTTCTACAGCCCGCTCCAAACCTAATGTACCTTCTTGGACTAAATCCAACAATTCCAAACCACGATTTTGATATTTCTTAGCAACAGACACAACTAAGCGAAGATTCGCCTTAATCATGTGTTCTTTTGCTTGGAGTCCTTGGGATTGAACTTGCTCCAACTCTTCTACAGTCAACTTGGCGATTTCAGCCCAGCGACGTTTGCCATTTGCCAAAGTTGGCCTAAGATCGGATAAAATTATGTCAGCAGTGGCAGCCCATCTTTCCAAAGACGGGCGATGTCCTAGTTCCGAGGTTAGACGTTCTTGAACTTCAACTAACCGAAGATAAGGCGTAATCACTTCATCCCCTTCTTTGGCGGCCTTAGCAAGTACTATCCGCATCCGCAAGTAGCGTTGGACTTTTTGTGCTTCTGAAACCTCTTCATCGCGCCCCAACAAGCGAACCCGACCAATTTCTTGAAGATATAGACGTACTAGGTCTGTACTCCGACGGTTGGTGCTAGCAGCAAAGTTAGCATTGTCAACAGAAGCCATTTCTAGCTCCTGTAAATCATCTACCGATAACTCACTGTCATCAACCGTGAGATCCGAGTCCAAAGCCTGGCTAGACTTTTTGGTGTTGTAGGGGGCGTCTGCATAAAAAGATGTTGCTGGCATAAAGATCGTCTCAATGGCTCCAGGTAACAATAGATTTCGGTCAGCTTAGATTACGGTCAGCTATTCAACTGTTGCTATTGTTCCCGCGATTAACGATGAACTAACATGGTTGAACGTTCCATTACAATTTTTTTAGAAATTAACTGTAAGGGTTTTATTAGATACAGGATTACTGAACTTAATCGGCTGCTAAACTTTTGATTAAACCAATAGCTATTTAAATCCACAGCTAGGTTTGCAATATTTCAACTACTTAGTTAATATTTCAACCTTGATGGTTTTGTGATAGTAACTTTTGTAACACAGTATAAACATCCTTCAGTGAATGTCATCTTTATAATTGGCATAGTCACATTTACATGGGTGCAAAAGTAATATCCTGACGATTTAGCAATTTTTTCTCAGGATTATTCAGGTATAAGTAGAACTAATAGATATCGCAGAAGTGATTAGCATTAACGGCAAAAATTCTCTCGACACGGAGATATGAAGATGCGGATAAGTTATCAAACACCCTCTCCGTGTTCCTGCGTCGTCTTGTATGTCAGTCTTAAAGTGCCAATTTCAACTTGACAGACTACTAACTAGTAGTCCATCAAGCGAAGGAAAGCTTGGTATGTAGTAAGCACTTCAGTGCTTAATATAAAGACTAAAGTCCTTACTACGAACTTATTTAGCCAGCAAGTTGATTTGACAGACTACTAACTAGTAGTTGTACTCTGGCTTGATATCTCGCAACATCAGTTCATCAAGTGCTTGTCCGGGTGTGATTTCGCCTTGAAGTAACCGATAAACTTGCTCGGTAATTGGGACTGCAATGTTTTCTTGCTTGGCTCGTTGCATCAAAACTCGGCAAGTGTTTACTCCTTCAGCAGTTCCTTGTAAATTTGCGAGAGTTTCTGTAAGTGACTTACCACCAGCTAGCTGATAGCCGACTTGGTAATTGCGACTTAAGGGACTGTTGCACGTTGCTAACAAATCTCCTAGACCCGATAAACCATAAAATGTTTCCGTCTTTGCACCCCAGTTGTTGCCGATGCGAACCATTTCTGTAAGTCCACGGGTGACTAAAGCAGCTTTGGCATTAGTTCCCAGCTGTAAACCATCGCACACACCAGCTGCGATCGCAATCACATTTTTCAGTGTTCCCCCTAGTTCCACGCCCAAGGGGTCGGGATTGGTATATACCCGGAAACGATGAGAAGAAAATACTAACTGCACTACTTCCGCAGCCGTGGGAATATTACTGGCTACCACCGTGGCTGCTGGTAATTCCATTTGAATTTCTTTTGATAAATTAGGCCCAGACAAAACAACCACTGGATGGCTAGGGAATATTGTTTGCCAAATTTGTGAAGGTGTGCAGGTAGTTTGGGGATCTAAGCCTTTTGTCGCCGTCACAAAAATTGTCTCTGGAGAAAGGGGGAAAGACTGGACTTGGGAAGCAACATCTCTCACACCAATCATTGAGATAGCGGACAGGACTATTTGGACATCTTTTAAAACTGCTTGAAAACTTTGGGAACCTTGACGCGACCACACGCGCACCTGATGACCGTTTGCAGCAGCGAGATTTGCCAGAGATGCACCCCAAGCACCCGCACCCAGAATTGCAACAGAAAGTTTTGTGTTGGAGTACATCTGCTCACTCATAATTCCTAATTCCTAACTCCTAACTTTTGAGCGTGGATAACGTTTCATCAATTCTCTAACTTGTTCCGCATGATAGGAGCTTCTTGTCAATGGTGAAGAAACAACTTGTAAAAATCCAATTTCCTCGCCGAATGCCTTCCAGTCAGCAAATTGTTCTGGATTGACAAATTCGTTTACCTGTAAGTGTTTTTGACTGGGTTGGAGATATTGCCCAATGGTCAAAATGTCGCAATCGACAGTTCGCAAGTCTTGCATAACTTGGCGAATTTCTGCGTCAGTTTCACCGAGTCCAACCATGATCCCGGATTTAGTGTATGTGCTAGGAGAAAGTTGGCGAGTGCGCTGCAATAATTCTAATGTGCGATCGTAGTTTCCTTGGGGACGCACCCGGCGATATAGGCGTGGAACAGTTTCGGTATTGTGGTTTAATACCTCTGGCGAAGCTTGTAGAATTAACTCCAAAGCATTCCAATTACCGCATAAGTCAGGAATTAGCACCTCAATTGTGGTGTTGGGTGAAACAGAGTTAACTGCATCAATACACGCTATGAACTGCGATGCACCACCATCAAGCAAGTCATCTCGGTTTACAGAAGTGATGACTACATGATTAAGGTTCAGGCGGCGAACAGCTTCCGCCAGTCGTGTAGGTTCTGTGGGGTCTAGTGGTTTGGGTTTTTTCTCAAAATCAATATCGCAATAGGGACAAGCGCGTGTACAAGCGGGGCCCATAATCAAAAACGTGGCAGTCCCAGCGTTGAAGCATTCACCAATATTCGGACAGGACGCTTCCTCGCAAACTGTATTGAGGGCTAAATCCCGCAAAATTTCTTTAACGTTACCGATGCGCTCACGCTGAGGTGCTTTTACCCGCAACCAGTCTGGTTTTACAGTCACAATCCGCTTTTACCACTAGAGTTATACAAACTTAATCCTAGCAAGCAAAGTCTTTGATGAAGCGATCGTATATAGATGTAATTCTGCTATTTAGTGCAGGTTGTGATATTCTTAATTTACAATGCCATTTTTATGGCGGGATGTGGCGCAGCTTGGTAGCGCACTTCGTTCGGGACGAAGGGGCCGCTGGTTCGAATCCAGTCATCCCGATTAGACTTGTCCGAAAACCCCAAAGCCAAACTGTTCAAAGCTTTGAGGCAAAACTTTGATATCTTCGTAAAAACGGAGTGATCTGGCTTTGAGATAGTTAATGATAGTTTAGAAGCATCAAAATCAACTCCTAAGTTCTGAGACTTTATGAATATTACTGATAGCTAAGTTGGGAGAACCAAGCTACCTATTCTCAATCTAACTAACCCACATACTGTTAAAATAATTTGCTCATAAGTATGAAGCTTTAAGCGGAATCTTTGTGAAGCAATCCGAAATATTTTGAGCAGACGGATTAAATGCTCAATAAATATCCGATTACTGGACAAGGCTTTATTTTCGGCTTTTTGTTGCTGGGTTAACTCTCGTTTTGGTTTCTTTTTGTGAGGAGTAGTGATATTTTCGCCTCCTTGGAAACCTTTATCACCTGAAAAAGGTTGAGACTTATCAAACTGATCCTGAGATTGACGAAACAATTTTATATCGGCTGTTGATCCAGGAACGCCTACTTCTACCTCCACGATATCCTTACCTTCTGGTATCCCAATCATGAGACTTTTTAAAGTATGCTGTCTCTTCTTTCCAGAAAAATATTTCTGTTGCTCTTTTTGGTCAGAATCCCTATATATTGGCTGTTCTAGGCTATCGACTAATAGCCTAAAATTTGTTAAGGCTTCTTGAACAAATAGCAAATCGCTCTCATTATTTGAGACTTGTTCTAATAAACTAGCAGGTAATATATCACGAAGAATTGGTATCCAGTCATGAAATGTATCATTAGCTTCTGTTTTGGAAACACCAAATAACATTCCTAATACTTGAAATGTTGGCATCTGTCTTAGATAAAATAGGCATAAACATACTTGTTCTTCGGTTGATAACTTTTCGGGACGACCAGCACCAGCCGCGTTAATTCTAACTTTATGACTCTCCTGTTTAGCTTTGATGTCTTGCTGTCGTTTTAAGGCGCAATTTAGCAGTGATTGCAATTGTTCGTAACTAATCCCTAAAATTTGTTTGGTTCGGTGTGGATATTTCCCAATATAATCAAAAACCATAACTAATTCTGAAAAATAGTAAACAGTCAATTTAACGTTTTACCATTTTTCTTTCCCTAAGTTAATATTTCGGACAAGTCTATTCAGGGAATAGCGATCGCACTCTTATTCATCAATAAAACCGCATTTGCAGCCACAGTCAATCCCTGTCCCAAGGTATAGTGACGTTACATATCTTTACAACGTGTTTCATTTGGCTGGTATTTCGGCGGCTATCCATCATTGGTCATACACTTAAAGGCAGATATCTTGCTTGTATTACCAAGTGTGGGAGATACTTATGTGGCCTAAGACAGAACTGATAGATTTGCTCAAGATTGCACACCCAATCATTCAGGCTCCGATGGCCGGCGCTTCCACACCTGAGTTGGTTGCGGCCGTTTCTAATGCAGGAGGTCTTGGCTCTTATGGGGGCGCGGCTACCCCACCAACTAAACTTCGCTCCTTTATCAGGCAAATTCGAGAACTGACAGACCAACCCTTTGCAGTTAATTTGTTTGCACCAGCAGTTGAAGCCTATGAACTTGCGCCTGAGCAGTCTTCTCCAATGTCCGAGCTATTAAAAATATGGCATAACGAACTTGATGCGGGGCCTGTTCCCGAACCAATACCGATACTAGGGCCATTCCTAGAACAATTTAATGTCCTGCTGGAAGAGAAAATACCTGTATTTAGTTTCCACTTTGGGCCTGCACCAATTGAGGCAATTCGTGAGATACACGCCATAGGCTCAATTGTGTTAGCTACCGCGACGACAACTGGTGAAGCAAAAGCTTTGGTCGAAGCAGGAGTCGATGTCATCATCGCCCAGGGCTTTGAAGCCGGAGGTCATCGCGGTACTTTTGCTGTGCCTTATGAACATGGATTGATTGGAACAGCAGCCTTAGTGCCACAAATAGCTGATGCGGTATCGGTTCCAGTCGTCGCGGCGGGCGGAATTATGGATGCTCGTGGAATCGTTGCTGCATTTGCAGTTGGGGCAAGCGGCGTACAAATGGGAACCGCCTTTCTCGCCTGTCCTGAGAATAATATCCCGGAAGTTTATAGGCAGGCGGTACTCAACTCTAAGGACGAAGATACGGTTATTACTGAGGTATTTTCTGGCAGACCCGCCAGAGCAATACGAAATCGATTTATACGTGAAATGGAGAATCACAAGGACAAGGTACTGCCATTCCCCGCTCAGATGTCTATAGGGCGGGTTTTACGCCAAACTTCTGCTCAACAATCAAGTCCAGATTTTGTCAGTATGTGGGCAGGACAGGGAGTAGGATTAGCTGAAGCTCTCCCAGCAGGAGAACTGATCCAAAAAATGATACAAGAATTTCTTGCCGTGACTGCTTCCTTACAAGTCAAATAATTCTGAAAATCGACTGAGAATATTACATGATTTCACGATCGCCATCGTTTTCTCAGCCACCAAACTACAAAACCAACAATGATTCCCACTATTAAGCTGGCACTGAAAGGGTATTCGCACAAGAAGTGAACTTTAAATTTAATAAAATTATCTTGACACTCTTTTGCAGGATCTTTTAGCAGAGATACGGTTGCTATCCCAGCACCGGCAACAGCTACAAGCTCTTGAAAGTTACGCTCTCGTTCTGCTTTCTCGGCTTCTATGCGACTGCGAGTAGAGTTAATTGTATCTTCTAAAAGTTGCAAGCCAAGCTGCATATTTTCGATATCTTTGATAATTTGTGGTAAATATTTTTTGTTCGCTAGGTTACTAAATTTTTCTAAAAAATCTAACTGATTATTTTGACCCGCTTTTTCTTGAATCAAAGCCAAGCGAAGTTGATAGTTAGATAAATTAATTTCAATAATTTGTTTTTGGAAAGAAAGGTTTAGTAAGTCGATTGTATATTGCTGAAGAATATTATCAATATTATTTAAAATCTTGCGAGAAGTTGTAATATTCTGCTTTTCTTGCCGAGAATTACTTTGATTGGCAATTTTTCTATTTTCTTCAATCTGTTTATAATGATTGAGCAGAGATTCTTTGACTAAACGACTTTGCCAATAAGCCCACGAAATCTTATTGCGATAACAAAATAAACCCATCCAATCTTTATAAAATTCCGCAGCTTGTTCTGCACTCTCTCGATTATTATAAATAGTAATAATCACATGATGTTCATTACTATTTAGAGGCGTTGTTACGTTTTTTAGGCTCTGATTTATATATTGCGATCGCCCTACTTCAAAAACTTTTCCGTCTAAAAAAGTACCTTTGTCTGGTTGCCAATTAGTATCATTAAATAAAGCATAATAGCAATCTTTGGCAATATCTTCATGGTTCTGAGATGAATTTTCTGGCAGCCAACCAGAAAGCAACCAGGTTTTTCCAATTATTGCCAGTTCTTTATTTAGTTTTTGTTCAATTTCAGTTTTTAAGATTGCAAAAGACTTGGCTGGTTGAGTTTCGGTTTGATTATTAATAGAACAATCAATTTGTAAGCCATAAGTATCATTTAATCTAACAGCGTAATAGTATCCTTCTAAAGTTTTATTGGGGGAAATAAAGTTAATTTGAGGAGGATGGGTAATCTCTAGATACTCAGTTTCAATATCAGGATCGTAGAATTGAGTATCAGAGGGTAATTGTTCTAAAAAAGCTGCTTGGTTTTTTTGTGTTTCTGCATCAGTTGTGTTTAAAGAAGTTTTTAAAGCGTATAAAAACAAATCAAGTGTCGGATAGATTAAATCGCTCATCACAAGGGCAAAACTAATTTGATTGATTGGATTGAGATAAAAACTGTTTCCATTTTTCTAAAAATTTGACTTGTTTTACGGTTTCTTCTGGTTGAGAAGAGCTACCAACAATAACTACAATATTATTGAGTTGGCTTTCGTAACCTGTAGCTTCATATTTGGGTTTAAATCCTCTAGTTATTGGAGCTTTATCAAGAGTATTGAGTTTGCTAATTTCTGCTTCAGTCGGAAGTAATTCATCAGGAATTGCTTCTAGATTATCTAATTGAGATTTATACAATTGATAAGACTGATTTAAGTCAGGATTAGGGGTAATTATTTCTAATAAACGTCTTTTAATATAGTCTTCCCAAGCTTTGGGTTGGGTGTCTAATTGCTTGGCAACTTCTTTTAAATTCTGTTTCTCTTGTTCTCCAAGGGCGGTTTTTAAGTCTTGAAACGCCAAGAGAAAAGCGATGATAGTATTGTCAGCGTTTGTATTCATAGGTTTTTATACCAAACTCACTAGACTAGTATAAACGTAATTTCAGTGAGATAATTACACCATGTATTTCATGTTCAGTTTTGATTTTCTATCTCTAAAAAGAAGAATTTACTCAATAAAATGTTTTTTATTATACCTTTTGCTATGTAAATAAATCTAGTTTATTGCGCTGTATTCTATTGATTTTTCATACAACTTAAAGAATGCTGCGGACAGATTTTGCCTACAGTTCAACCAAAAAGTTATCAGAGTCAGTCAGGTAAGAAAAATGGCATCGGAATGGGCTGCTCAAGTTATTGGAATTAATTATTACCCAGAGTACACCACTCTAAAGCCGCTAACGGCAGCAGCAGAGGATGCAGAGAAAATTGCCCAACAATTAGAACTATACGGTTATAGACCTTTTCGCGCTCAGTGTTTACCTAGAACTTTAAACCCGAAGGGAGAAAGTAAAATTGACCGCCAAGGGGCGGTAAAGGTGCAAGAATTGAGAGAAGCGATCGCTAATCTTTTCAATCCTCCCGATCCAAACCCCACGCCAGAAACAGCGTTATTCTTCTTTTCAGGACATGGGTGGTGCAAAACTGTGGCTGGTAAAGAAGAAGTATTTCTAGCTACCAGTGATGTTTTACCTGATGCAGAAATCTATGGTATACCCTTAAGTTGGTTGGGTGAGCAGTTGCAAATAAGTCAGGCTAAACGAGTCGTTGTTTGGCTAGATTGCTGCTATAGCGGTGAATTGTTAAAATTTATTCCCACAGATAAAGATTACTGTTTAATTACTGCAACCCGTTCCTATGAAACTGGAGTGGAAATTCCCCACGCGCAGGGGTTGATGACGCAGGCGTTACTTGCAGGATTGAACCCGGAAAATGACGCAGATGGGATCGTTAATAGCCACAAGTTGGCAGATTTCATTATCAGCCGAATGCCGAATACAGTCCAGCGTCCGTTAATTGCCAATTCGCCACGCGCAATTCTGCTGACAACTAAGTTTTCACAAAAAAGCTTTCAGGATAAGTGTCCTTATCGTTCTCTGTCGTATTTTAAAGAGACAAAGGAAGATGCTGAGGTTTTTTATGGGCGGAGTGCGTTGACTGGACAGTTAATTCAACAGGTAAGAGATAAGCATCGCCTAATTGCTGTCTTAGGAGCTTCTGGTAGTGGAAAATCATCTATGTTACGGGCGGGGTTACTCTACCAACTGAAGCTAGGACAAGAGATTCCAGGAAGCGATCGCTGGACTTATATTACTCCGTTTACGCCTAAAGAATCTCCTGTTAACAGTTTACAGGAGGCTTTTGCACTTTCTTTGACCGATATACACACAAGTCAAATTACCCCCCTTAATCCCCCCTTGGAAAGGGGGGAAACCGGAAAATCTAACTCCCTCCCCTTTACAAGCGATGCCCTGAGCCTGTCGAAGGGGGGAGGGTTGGGGAGGGGTGATTTTGTCCATATCATCGGCGAAAGGTTAAAAGCATTAAACACACCAGTTATTTTGATTATCGACCAGTTTGAAGAATGCTTTACTATGTGCGATGACAGCCAGCGCCAAGAATTCTTTGACTGTTTGCGGGAATTAATTGACTGTACAGATAACCTTTATATTTTCATTGGAATGCGATCGGATTTTCGGGGGAGATGGCGAGAATATCCCAAATTTGCGGGTAGAATCAATAAACCTTATATAAACATCGAACACTTAAGCCGTGAGGAAATTGAAGAAGCGATTACTAAACCGGCTGACTGGGTAGGATTAGGCATAGAAGGAAGGTTAAAACAGCAACTAATTAATGATGTTGAAGATTACCCCGGAAGTTTGCCATTGCTGCAATATACGTTGACAGAATTGTGGCGTGAGTCGAGAAATCAAGGCGATGACGTTCTCAGCCTCAAAACTTATGAAGATTTAGGCGGAGTGGAGGGAACGCTACAAAAACGCGCCGATGCAGTTTACGAAAGTCTTTCGCCAACAGAAAAAACTGTGGCGCGGCGGATTTTTCTAGAATTGACCCAAATGGGAGAAACCACAGATGTACGGCGGCGCGTGCGTTTACGCGAGCTGGTTAATTCCCATCATTCCTTGGAACTTTTGCAACAGGTGAGCGATAAGTTAGCGGATAAAGATGCACGATTAATTATAAAGACGGATGAGCAAGATTCCCAGGATGTAATTTTAGATGTTGTCCACGAAGCCTTAATCCGCCACTGGCAAATGTTACGAGAGTGGAAAGAGGAATATAAGGTGGGAATAGCCATTGAGCGACAGATTGAAGCGGAAGCCCAAGAATGGGAAAAGAATGAGAAAAAGCCAGGGTTTCTCAGAAAAGATGACAGGTTAGCAGTAGCAGAAGCATATTTAACTAGATTTGGCGATTGGCAAATGCTAAATGGGGTAGCCCAGGAGTACATTGAGAAGAGTCAACAACTGCGAAATAGGCTTGAGCGAGAAGAGAAAGAAAGCATAAAAATAGAAGCACAAAGGAAACAGCGAAACCAATTTGTAACTATATTTGCTACTTTATCCCTTGGGTTAGCTGGATTAGCTGGTTATCAATGGTGGAACGCCCAAAAAAATGCTAAGGTAGCGCAACAACAAGGTGTAATTGCTCTGGCGCAAACCTCTGAAGCTTCCCTACTGTCTAACAAGCATCTTGAGGCTGCGGTTGCAGCCGTACAGTCAGGTAGACAACTTTTAGGTAGACCACCTCAGAATGCCAATTTAGAACAAACGGCTAACCAGCAAGCCGTAGTGGCACTCAAGCGAGCAATTTACAATACTCAAGAGATAAACCGCTTGGAAGGGCATAGCGATATAGTCAGGGGCGTAGCATTTAGCCCCGATGGCAAGACCATCGCTTCTGCTAGTCTTGACAAGAGCGTCAAACTCTGGAATACGGCTACAGATAATCTAGAGAATTTAATCGCCTACAGTTGCACTAGGCTACGTCCTTATTTACAATCAAATCCCAATGTGAGCGACAAGCACCTCTGCGATGGTATTGATACCAAAAGCAATTAGCTTTGCAGCCAGAAATCAATAGACATCTCCGAAAACAGTTAAAGCCTTTGTGTGGCTAGGCTGTAGCCCGTAAATGCAATCATCTTAAATTAGTTAGTCTGTACGATAAA
>NZ_JBALDN010000052.1:0-31153 GCF_036917375.1 Nostoc sp. | reverse complement strand
GTGGTTTTTCTCTCACCTTCTGTCAAAAGGGGGCCTGTGTTCAATCAGACCTCCTCTTTTTTCTTTGATTTCGACGATTTAGTCTAAACTCCAGTTAACAGCATTTGCTGGAGAAATTAACTATCAAAAGGCTATAGAAGCAGGTTTTCAAGGGCATGTTCCCAAGCCTATCGATCCAACAAATCTGGTTGAGACGATTACCGATTTGGTTAAACAGACCCAGTAGCGAACCAAAAATGACCATTGACGACACTACCAAACTTAACTAGCGATTCTGAGCTTTCCTATCGTATCCCCTTAATGCAGGTAAAATAATGAAGCGATCGCCCTCCAAACCTGATTATTTCTAATCTGGAAACCAACTGGAGACTCAAATGACCACAGCAACGATAGTAACACCACCAAAGGAATTACCCCTTCTGTTTGAGGGAATGACCTGGAGAGAGTTTAAAGCAGTTGAGCAATTGTTAGACCGTCCAGGATATCGGCTCTCTTTTCTGAATGGAATTCTGGAAATACGACGAATGCCTGGAGAACCACACGAAACCGTTAAAAAGAGGATTGCTGCATTATTGGAGCTTTACCTGCTCATGGCAGGGTTCGACTTTACTCCAACTGGCTCAATGACTCTGGAAAGTGAAACAGTCGGTGTCAAGCGAGAGGCGGATGAATCTTATAAACTTGCTCCTGGTCGGATGCTACCCGATCTGGCGATCGAGGTGGTGTTTTCCAGTGGCGGCATCAACAAACTGGATGCATACAAGCGGTTGAAAATCAAGGAAGTGTGGTTTTGGGAAGATGGTGTGTTAGAAGTTTATCACCTGCGGGGAGAAGGCAATACACTTCACTATGAAAAAGTTTCTAATAGTGAAGAGGTGAAAGGAATCGATCTGGATTTGTTGTTACGTTGCATGAATATGGTGAATCACGTCGAGGCGATCAAGACTTTTCAACAGGCACTCCAGAAATAGGCGATCGCACATACTTATGGGATATTTATGAGATGCTGGGTTTCACGCTTGAAAACTGCTGTGAAAACCCTTTTGTTCAGCGCAGAGACGAATGGCACGCTTGTAAAGCCCAAAGGTTTGTGTTGTCTTGTTCCCAGCCTAGAGGCTGGGAACCAGTCAGAACCAGTCAGATCAAGGGCTGTATCTTTTCTTAGTACCATTCAGCGCAGAGACTTTAAGCTTTCAGTCTTTTGTACTAAGAAATCAGTGAAGATGCTCATAATGGTGCGCTGACGTAATTTCACATTAGCATTAATGGACATCCCTGATTGCAAGGGAATTTGACGCTGATTAATTAGTAACTTCTGCCCATGTAGGCGGACTTTTGCGGAAAAACGCCAGAAATTATAAACTTGGTCTGGAGGTAAGGCATCAGAGCCAATCTCAACTAGTTCTCCTTTGATATCACCATACTCTTGGAAGGGAAAGGAATCAATTCTCACATCTACTTGTTGTCCTTCTTTGACAAAGCCGATGTCGCGGTTGGTGATGTAGACGTTAGCAACCAAGTTATCACTAGGAACGAGTTTTAGGAGCGGTTCGCTGGAATTAACCACAAATCCTGCTGTTTTGGCTTTGAGTTCAAAGACGGTTCCATCTACGGGTGCTGTAATTTTCTGGTATTTCAGAGTTTGTTCTGCCTGAGTTAATTTACTATCAATCTCTCCAATCTGACTATTAATTTCATAGAGGCGTTTTTGATTATCTACAATTACCTTGGTTAATTGGCTGTCAATTTCGGCAATGTTTTTGTCGTTATCTGTAATTTTGGCTAGTAAATCTTCTTGAGACACAGCCGCAGTATTGCGAAATTTTTGATTTGATTGGGCGATCGCTAATTGTAATCGCTGCTGTTCCCGATTCAATCGGATCACTTCTGCTTGTTTGCTGCTGACATCCTGCTGTTGTTTCAAGTACTGCACCTGGGAAATCGCCCCCTGCTGTGCTAGAGGTTCAAACTTGCGGAGAATTTGTTGATTAATTGTCAGCAACTCTTTAGCGCTAGTTAATTCCGCCTGAGTTTGGAAAAATTGCTGTTGTGTTTGTCCCGTTTCTAAATTAGCTGTGGCTAAACGCGATTCTAATTCTATTTGGCGATTTCGCAAGCGTAACTGTTGCTCTCTTGTGAGACTATTTCCAGCAGTCGCACCGTTTAACTGTGTTCGATACAACTGGTTTTCGGCAATTATGGCGGCTCGGCTTTTGGTCAAAAAGGCTAGTTCTGGTTTAATTTTCAACAGAGCAGTTTGCTGTGCTACTTCCTGTAGTGATATGTTCCCTTGAAGCTGACGGCGATAGAAGTCATTTTCTTGCTCTAGCGACTGTTTCGCCAGCAATTGAGCCGCCCGACTTTGCTTTAATGAAATTAACTCCGCCTCAGAAGAAGTTTTTTCTAGGGTAACGAGTGTTTCACCTTTTTTGACTCGCTGACCATCTTTGACTAGAATCTCATTGACAACACCATGAATCGGAGCCTGAATTTCTTTGACTGCACCCCGTGGTTCTAGCTTGCCAGTAGCATGAATTGATTCATCAATTTGGAAAACTGAGGCCCAGATTACGGTGAAGGTGCTAACTCCAACAATAGTCCAGGCGATCGCTCGTGACCAAGTAGGTGTCTGTTGTAAAAGTACTGGTTGATCGAATTTATATTGAATATTCATAAATAAAAGTGCTGCGTTTTATGTTTTAAGCCTGAGTTTCCAAGTTATAATCTCGACATTTCGAGTTCTGAAGTTGAAGTTCTGAGTTCAGAAGTCGAAGTTTCAAGTTCAAAGGTCGAAGTTCCGAGTTCAAAGGGCAAAGTTCCAAGTTCAGAAGTCGAAGTTTCGAGTTCAAAGGTCGAAGTTCCGAGTTCAAAGGGCAAAATTCCGAGTTCAAAAGTCGAAGTTCCGAGTTCAAAAGTCGAAGTTCCGAGTTCAAAGGTCGAAGTTCCGAGTTCAAAAGTCAAAGCAATAATATTTCCCCCTGCCTCCCCTGCCTCCCCTGCCCCTCTGCCCCCCTGCCCCCCTGCCCCCTTGCCCCCCTGCCCCCCTGCCTCCTTCCCCCTGCCTACACTTTCGCTTCCTGTTGCTGATACAGACAGTAGTAATAACCTTTAAGCGCCATCAATTCTTCATGAGTTCCCTGTTCTACCACAGCACCTCGATCCATCATTAGAATGATATCGGCATTGCGAATTGTGCTGAGGCGGTGAGTAATGAAAAACACTGTTTTATCTCGGAAAGCTGACGCCAAGTTACGGCAAACTTGGGCTTCGGCATTGTAATCTAAGGCGCTGGTAGCTTCATCCAGAATCAGTAATTGCGGATTTTGCAGGACAGTACGAGCGATCGCTACTCGTTGGCGTTGTCCTCCAGACAGTCCCGAACCTCGCTCGCCGACACGGGTGTTGTAGCCACTGGGCAGAGACATAATAAAGTCGTGGGCATAAGCTACCTTGGCAGCAGTAATAATTTCTTCATCGCTAGCATCAGGATATCCCAAGGCAATGTTTTCGCGGATTGTGCCATCGAATAGTAAGGTATCTTGTAACACCATACCAATCTGACGACGTAAAGAATAAAGTTCTACTTTGCTGATATCATAGTCATCAATCAAGATTTTGCCGGACTTGGGTTCGTAAAGTCTGGGTAATAATTTTAGCAGTGTGCTTTTACCGGAACCGCTTTGACCAACAATTCCCACAAAGGAGCCAGCAGGGAAATCTAAGTTAATATTGCATAGTTGCAATGGCCCGTGTTCCGAGAAACTGAAGCTGAGATTTTCAAAGCGGACGCTACCTTGAACACTGGGCATCAGGATATTTTGACAGTTACCGATTTCTACTTCTTGGGGAGTATCTAAAATATCAGCAAGGCGTTGCAGAGATAGAGCGGTTTCTTGGAAGTTCTGCCAAAGTTGCATCAGGCGTAACAAGGGACTAGTGACATAACCAGCCAGGATGCGAAAAGCGATGAGTTGTCCCAAGGTTAGGTGCTGATTGAGGACGAGAAAAGCTCCCACCCACAGCACTAACATACTGGAAAACTTGTTAAGAAAACTGCTAACAGAACCGGCAGTAGTTTGGGTAGAGACTGTTTTGAAACCAGCGCTGATGTAACGAGCATAGCGTTCTTGCCATTGCCAACGCGATCGCATTTCTAAATTTTGCGCCTTGACTGTCTGCATTCCCCCCATCACTTCCACTAAATAAGATTGCGTCTCGGCATTGCATTCTGCTTTTTCTTGCAATTGTCGGCGCATCACAGGTGATACCATCAAGTTGAGCAAGCCAAACAGCGGTACTGTTGCCAAAGCAACTAATGTCAACACCGGGCTGTAAATCGCCATCACTACAATGTAGACTACTGAAAATACAGCATCCATCACTACAGTCAAGGCTGTACCAGTCAAGAAAGAGCGGATGTTTTCCAGTTCGTGAATTCGCGTTGCCAATTCTCCCACAGGACGGCGTTCAAAGTAAGATAATGGCAGACGCAACAGGTGATTAATCACCTCAGAACCAAGGGCGAGGTCAATTCGGTTAGTGGTATCTGTAAATAAATGAGTGCGGATACTGGTGAGTACTGCTTCGATGACTGCTATTACTAGCAAAAAGATGCCAAAAACTTCCAAAGTATCAGGACTGTTACCAACCAATACTTTGTCAATAATCACCTGTGTGGCGAGGGGATTTACCAGCCCAAACAGTTGAATAACAATGGAAGCGATTAGTACTTCAATTAACACCTTGCGATAGCGCCGCAGTGAGGGTACAAACCAACTCAAGCTAAACCGCGCCTTGGGAGTATTTTTGGTGGTTTGCAGCAGCAGGACTTCTCCTTCAGCCCCCCAGTTTTCGGCAAAGTCTCGGAGTTTGTAGCGCAGTAGTCCCATCTCTGGAACGGCAATGAGTAACTCTCGATCGCTATTTTTGTAAATAATTGCAAAACTATCTTGCCAAGAAATCATTACTGGTAATTGCAAGCGTCCGACTTCGGTAGCGGGAACTTTTACCATCTGTGTTGTTAGCCCCATCAACTCAGCAGCGGCGGCACAAAATTGCAGAGATATAACGCCTTTCTGTTCGTGCTGCTTTGTCAACACTCGCTGCAATGTATCTCTACGCCAGGAGATGTTAAAGTATTGGCTCAACATCTGGAAGCAAGCTAGTGTTGCATCCAGCGGCCCTCTACCTTTGATATAAGGAAACTTCTTTTGTTTCCCTTTAGCTGCTGGTGCTTCTGTGACAGTAATTTCTGAGGCGTAGGGAATCTCTGCGGGTAAGAGTGTTTTTGGTGTAGAAGAAGCAAGATTTTCTCTAAATATTGATTTGGGCAATCCCACCAGACGCATATTTGTATTAAATTTCAGCTTGGGATTGAGTTCATCCAACTCTAAGCGACTCCCCACAGGGAACTCAGCATCAAAATTACTGCTGACTAACCACAAAAATTCTGAATCTAACTGCTGGCGGAATTTGCGTGCAGGAATTGTTTGGATAATCGCAACTTCAGTTGTAGCCTGGGCAAGTTTAACTAAATTCCTGCTACCATCTGCGCGACGGCTGAGTTCTTCGGTAAGCAGTTCATGCACTTCTAAGAGAGTAATCTCGTTTTGCAAGGCGTGGACAAAAGCTTCTTCCTGCTTGAGTAAGGTTAGAAAACCAGCAATAGGTAGATTAATCGCGATCACTTCAGTAGAAGCGATCGCAGTTTCACAAGCAATACCCCGTACATGACTTACCCAACCCAAAACCTCTCCTGGTGAGAGTAACTTCAGTGTCGCCGGATTTTGTCCTTGGGAATTGTAGGTTAATAAACGTGCTTGTCCTTGGTAGATAATGCTAATCCAATTGGGCATAGCTTCCCTGGTTACTATTACCTGCCCGATGCGATAACGACAAAATTGCACCTTGTCGAGCAAATTTTCTAAAACATTTGGTGGCAGATAATTAAAAGGAAATAGATCGGCAATATATTCTTGAATATCAATGGTTGTATTTGTCATCATCTTGCACCCGATTTTAATAATTTTTAAGCAGCCTTCGCTTCTTGAGACTGTGCTGGTTTGGTGTTGATTCCCATCCAGGTTTTTTCTTCTGGCGACAGTTGACTTAGTTGCTGTTGAAACCAAGTTTCAAAATTCTCTTGCAGCAATCGTTGACGCATAAAATCATCCAACTGGGCAGTTATAAATTTTTCCACGCGTATAATTATCCATGAGTCTCCAAAGGGTACGGGTGGTTGAACTATACCTACTTGACTTGTGCAAAGTAACTGAGCAAAATTGGGAGCGATCGTACCAAGCTCTACTGGGCCGATGATGCCATTTGTATCAGCTTCTGGCCCTTGAGAATATTCACGAGCTAATTCCGAAAATGATTGTTCTCCTTCTGTAATTCGGAAGAATAGCTCGTTAGCAGTTCCTCTGCTATTAGTCCGAATTAAAGAATAAATGACTTTATCAAAATTCCTTTTATATTTAAGGAAGTAAGATTCTAGTTGATGTCCCCAAGTTATTTGCTTGAACTTTTCGACTCTCAGCTTGCGGGTGACGAAAAGTTCTAATTGTTCTTGAGTTAAACCATAACGCAAACACCAATCTTGGATTTTTTCTTCGCTGTTTAAATCCCAATGCTGATAAAATTGCTCTAGAGCGTGGGATGTTTCGGCTGGTGTGCAGGTAATTGGTGCGATCGCTAATTCAATAATGCTCTGAGATAACAATTGCGGGATTAGATTGTAACTTGCTAAAAAGGGGATAATTTCTGGCGGTAAGATAGCGCTGCCGCTACGCTCGTCGTAGACACCGCATAGTTGTAATGTTTTATTCATAATATTTGTGCAAATATTTGACCCGTGCAGAGATAAATTGAGAAATGCAAGCGGTAAAGTTCAGGTATAGATTGGTACCGCCTGCATCATTTGCATACTCTTGAAAGCATTGCCGTACAAAACTTTCAAGTACTACTCACCACTGCTAATGCCTAAACTTAAGCAGGGACAGAGAACTGATTAAAAGTCACGTTGTAGTTAGTGGCGCCAGTGAATTCAGTTACCTGCAAGAAGTAGTCACCACGTACACTAATGTTGGAAATCAGTTCTGAAGTAATACCTCCATTATTAGAGCTGGCAATTACCTCACCTGCATCAACGATACGATTGTTGTTAGAGTCTCGAATCACCCGGATATCAGCATCGGTGCTTAATCCTTCCAATCTGATGTCGACACCTTCACGGAATCCCAAAGAAAAGCTGTAAACATCGGTAGTGTTCTGGTTATTGACGTTACCTGTACGAGTGACATTACCTGACAAGTGACCAAGTACAAATTCCTTAGGTAGAAGGTTGCTGGAACTGGCTGAAATCGGAAAAGTTCCCGAAGGTTCAGTCGCAGATAAGGCTAAATTGTAACTGACATTACCTGAACTACCTGGAGCAAAGCGAGATACTTCCGCAAAAAAAGTACCTGAGCTAGTTTTAAAGTTAATCGCCTCATCTTGGTTGCTTCCGCGATTGGAAACAATTCCAACTTTTCGGTCAAAGTCGTCTAGTACGCCGTTATTGTTAGCGTCTCGAAACAGTCGGATGTCCGCATCATCGCCAGTGCTGATATCTGTGAGAGACAGGTTGATATTTTTGCCACTGGTGATTTGGAACTTAAAGACATCTGTGGGATCGGATGTAGTTAAATCAGAGTTATTCTTAACAACAGGGGTGCTACCGAGTGTACCAAGATCGAAAAGTGCCATTTTTTTGTCCTTTAGATGTTGATTGTAATGTAGTCAAGTTCAGATTAAGTTATGGTTTGCACAGATGTAAATCTTCGATTTAAATCGATATTTACTGGAATGTAGTGGCTTAGAGTTTGATGAAAATAAAATTATTTATTATTTTCAATAGAGCCTTAGCTGTTTAGTTTTGTGCTTACCGCGTTCAGAACTTGTTGTTTATCCATGAATCTAAATTAAACTGTTTTTTCAATAAGCACAGCATGAAAAAGACTTCTATAGTTAGGTGTTTGTTAAAGTAAATTCCAAGTGCTTTGTATTGTTTAGTCATAAAAAGTCTTATGACTCACCATTCGCGTAATCTAAGAATGAGTTTGATGAAATAAGGGATGTGTGAAGAATTAGGCAAAGCTTGTATCAAGGCGATGGCAGCACTACAATCCTTGTTGTAATTGATACAAAAAAGCCTCTGAGTTATCAGAGGCTTCTTATGATTAATTGGATGTTTCTGGTAGTCTTTAAGCGATCGCTAATTTATAAGTTTTCACTCCCCACTTGTTACACTTCACTTCATCAACCCATCGGGCAAAGTGAAATGAATCGGCGATAGAACCCCACAGACGTACATCTGCGCCTAAATCCCTTCCCCGAAGGAAGCTTAAAAAATCTTTAAGATCGATTTTGTTGAAATATTTGATCGATGCAGCTATAATTTATGCAATGAAGCGGTAAAGTTCAGGTATAACTTTCTGCTAATTGCATCATTTGCATACCCTTGAAAGCATTGCCGTACAATACTTTCAAGTGCTACTCACCACTCCCGATGCCTAAATTTAAGCAAAGGGGGTGGTGAACTAGTTAAAAGTCAAAGTGTAGTTAGTGCTATTTTTGAATTACTTGCATTATTAATATTGGAAATAATATCTGAGGTAATACCGCTCTTAATAGAACGGGCAATTTCCTCGATTGCGATAAAAGTCTTAAATTAGTTGGATATCATTATCGTTCCTCAGTCCGCTTTAGTTAAGTCTGATGTAATTTTTTTGTCTAAAGTCTGGAATAAAAGCGGCAAAGTTCAGATAGAATTCTTTGCCGCTTACATCATTTGCATACCCTTGAAAGCATTGCCGTACAAAGCTTTCAAGTACTACTCACCACTGTCGATGTCTAAACTAAAGCAAAGGGGGTGGTGAAATGGTCGAAAGTCACAGTGTAGTTAGAGCTAGAGAACTGAGTGACTTGCAAGAAGTAGTCACCAGATAAGTTAATGTTGGAAATAAGCTCTGACGTAGTACCTCCACTAGTAGAGCGTGCAACTTCTTCACCAGCATCAACGATGCGATTGTTGTTAGAGTCGCGAATTAGCCTAATGTCAGCATCGCCGTTGAGTCCGTTCAATTTAATGTTGACACCCTCAAAAAATCCCAAAGAGAAGTTGTAAACATCAGTAGTGTTTTGGTTATTGACGTTACCTGTACGAGTAACATCAGCTGACAAGTTACCAAGTACAAATTCTTTAGGAAGAAGGTTACTGAAACTGGCTGAAAGGGGAAAAGTTCCAGAAGGTTCAGTTGCAGACAAGGCTAAATCGTAACTGACATTGCCTGAACTACCTGGAGCAAAGCGAGATACTTCTGCAAAAAAAGTACCTGGGCTAGTTTTAAAGTTAATCGCCTCATCTTGGTTGCTTCCGCGATTGGAAACAAGTCCAACATTTCGGTCGAAGCTGTCCAATACACCGTTATTGTTAGCGTCTCGAAACAGCCGGATGTCCGCATCATCGCCAGCACTGATGTCTGTCATAGACAGGTTGATATTTTTGCCACTGGTGATTTGGAATTTAAAGACATCTGTGGGGTCTGTGGTAGTTAAACTGAAGTTATCTCTAACAACTGGAGTGCTACCGAGTGTACCAAGATTGAAAAGTGCCATTTTTGTCCTTTAGGTATTGATTGTAATCTGGTCAAGTTCAGATTAAGTGGTGGTTTGCACAGATGTAAATATCGCTTGAAATCGATATTTACTGGAACGTAATCGCTTAGAATTTGATGAAAATAAATATTATTTATTATTTTCAATAGAGTCTTAGCTATTTAGTTTTGTGCTTACCGCGTTCAGAACCTGTTGTTGAACCATGAATCTAAATTAAGCTGTTTTTTAAATAAACACAGCATGAAAAAGACCTCAATAGTTAGGTCTTTGAAAGTAAATTTCAAATGCTTTGTATTATTTAGTCATAAAAAGTCTTATCTAGGACAAACAGATACAAACAAGGCAGACAGTACTCATCTTGCAGCGACGTATAGCAGGAGGCAGGAGGCAGTGTTTCGACTACGCGGCAGTTGAGCGTAGTCGAAACTCAACAACCGGGCAGGAGGCAGGAGGTAAAACTATTGCTAACTCTAGCATTCACCTTTTCCAAATGTCCTAACCTGTGTGACTACGGCTGTAAAATCTATCAGCATTCTCTAACTTTTACCTGAGAGAGCAGCTTCAACCCAATCTTGCCAAGCAGTTTCCGAGCGATGGTAATTGACTCTAAGCGATCGCTTTACTCATGCTCGACTTTACCAAAAACTATCATTAACTTTTAACTGCTGGCAGATGCTTTTTTTCAGCTTTCCTACTCTGCATACTAAGCTTTTTCCGCCATGTCTCCATGTAAATGTAAAATACTGGAGTCAGATAGAGAGTCAATATCTGAGAAAACACCAATCCACCAACGATCGCAATCCCCAAGGGACGACGCGCTTCTGAACCGACTCCTGTCCCCAGAGCAATGGGGAGTGTCCCAATTAAAGCTGCCATCGTCGTCATCATAATTGGACGGAAGCGAATCAAGCAAGCGGCATAAATGGCATCAAAGGAATTTTTCCCTTCCTTTCGTTGCGCTTCAATGGCAAAATCCACCAGCATAATCCCGTTTTTCTTGACGATGCCGACTAAGAGAATGATGCCGATGAAAGAGTAAAGATTTAAATCAACCTGGAAAATCAGCAGCGTCAATAATGCACCAAAACCCGCCGAAGGCAGACCGGAAAGAATGGTGATCGGGTGTATAAAATCCTCATAGAGGATACCGAGAATCAGATAGATGACTAAAATAGATACCAACAACAGCACGCCTAAATCGTTGAAGGATTGTTGGAAGGTTTGGGCTGAACCTTGAAAGCTGGGGGTAATTGTTGAGGGTAGTACCTCACTGGCTGCTTGCTTGATAGCATCTGTAGCCTGACTTAGAGACGTTCCTGGAAGCGTGTCAAAAGAGATAGTTGCAGAGGGGAGTTGAGCAACGTGAGTAACCGTGAGCGGGCCGACACTCTGGCTAATATTAGCGATCGCACTCAAAGGAACAAGTTTCCCAGTACTTGATTGCACATAGAGCATCGATAGAGCGCTAGGATCTCGTTGAAATTCCGGTTTTACTTCTAAAATTACATAAAATTGGTCATTTGGGGTATAAATAGTTGACACCTGACTGGAACCATAAGCGGCGCTGAGGGTTTGTTCAACTTGTTGAGCGGTAATGCCAAGGGTTGCAGCTTTGTTGTGGTCAAATTTGACTTGGATTTGAGGAGTGCTGAGTTGTAAATCACTGTCAACGTTCTGGAGTCCTGGTAGTGTTTTGACTTTATCCACAAGTTTAGGAACGTATTGGCGCAAGTCTTGTAAATTCAAACTCTGCAAGGTGAACTGATAAGTAGAATTAGTTTGTTGTCCACCGATGGGAATAGCTGGCGGAGAACGGAGGAATGTCTTAACCCCAACTACACGTCTCAACTTGGGGGTTAACTCTTGAATGATTTCGTCAGCACTCAGTTTACGTTGAGAACGTGGCTTGAGCCGAATCGTAATTCGCCCGGAGTTCACCGAAGCATTCGGCCCACTTGCACCCACAATCGAGTCAACTGCTTCAATATTGGGGTCTTGACGAATGATATCAACAACCTTTTGCTGGTGACGACGCATATCATCAAAAGAAATATCTTGCGCTCCTTTAGTGTTGGCCGTCAGTTGTCCGGTGTCTTCTGTAGGAATAAATCCTTTGGGAACGATGACGAACAAATAGATGGTCATTACCAGCAGAATGCCAGAACCAATCAGTGTCATCAGGCGGTATTTTAAGACGGGCTTGAGCGTCCAATCATATCCCCGCAGTAGTAAATCAAATGCCCGTTCTGAGACTCGATACAGCCGATTTGGTTTTTCCTGATGTGAACGCAGAAAGCGACTGCACAACATGGGGGTAAGACTGAGGGAAACAAAACCCGAAACCAAAATTGCCACTGCGATCGTTACGGCAAATTCATGAAATAATTTCCCGATTATTCCACTCATAAACATAATCGGGATGAACACCGCTACCAAGGAAAGGGTCATTGACAAAATGGTAAAGCTGATTTCCCTCGATCCCTTCAATGCCGCGTTTAGAGGAGATTCGCCCATTTCTCGATAACGGACGATATTTTCCAACACAACGATCGCATCATCCACGACAAAGCCCACAGAGAGAGTCAACGCCATGAGTGAGAGGTTGTCCAGCGAGAAGCCCGACAGATACATTACGGCAAAAGTCCCAATGATCGCTACAGGTAACGCCAAACTGGGAATTAGCGTCGCAGTGATGTCACGCAAGAATAAGAAAATTACCAAGACAACTAGACAAACCGAGAGAACCAAGGTAAATTTCACATCATTGACAGAGGCTCGGATGGTTTGGGAGCGATCGTACATAATCCCCATTTCAATGGATTTGGGAACTTGTTCGCGGAGCGTGGGTAAAAGTTTCTGGATGGAATCAACGATATTTACCGTGTTAGCACCTGGTTGCGGCTGTACAGCGAGAACGACAGAATGACGGTTTGTCACCTTGCGATCGCTATACAAATTCGAGACTTTGACGTTTTGTTCGCTGTCAATTACCTGTCCCAAATCCTGGAGCCGCACGGGCGCACCATTCTTGTAAGTTACAATTAGCTGGCGATAGCTGGCAGCATCGGTGAGTTGACCGTTCGCCTGAATCGTATAACTTTTGTAAGTATCAGAGAGACTGCCGGTTGGTAAGTTGACATTTCCCTGTTGAATTGCAGTTTTTACCTGATTTAGACCAATTCCCCGCGATGCTAACTCTCGCGGGTCAAGCTGGACGCGGACTGCATATTGCTGTTGACCAAAAACCTGTACCTGAGCAACACCATCAATCATCGAGATAGGCTGACCAACTGTTACCTCTGCGTATTCATCAACTGTCGAGATTGGCTGTGTCTCCGAATACATATAGAGGAAGAGTATTGGTGAGACAGACGGGTTAACTTTGCGGTAGGTGGGGGGGTGAGGCATTCCGGCAGGTAGTTGTCCGGCTGCGGCTGAGATAGCTGCCTGTACATCTTTTGCGGCATCTTCTACTCTGCGGCTAAAGTCAAATTGTAGGGAGATGTTGGTGCTGCCTGTAGAACTAGTGGAATTGAATGAATTTAGTCCGGCAATTTCGGTAAACTGTCTTTCTAGGGGTGCGGCGACTGAAGATGCCATTGTTTCTGGGGTAGCACCAGGGAGACTAGCAGAGACAGAAATAAAAGGATATTCAACGTTGGGTAGGGCGCTGATGGGTAACAGTAGATAACTCATGAGACCGAAAATGAGGATACCCATCATTACCAAGGTGGTCATGACTGGACGACGGATGAAGAGTTCTGAAAGGTTCATGAGTTGTGTTCTCCCAGAAATGTGAATCTTAGCTACTGATTTTTGACCTAACTGAACGGGATTGGTTTATATTTCATAAGGGCAAATATAGGACAATCCCTTTCCACTCCAACTGATCGCTGTAATTAACCAGCAGCAGCAATTCGTCAATTGCTTGTCTAATTGGCATCCGATCGTTGACTACGAACAAACCCAACATTTGCTCTCCTTTTAACAATCGCTCGTAAGCGAAATCTGGCATTGTTGCCCGGTCATGAGTGAGGATTATGCGATCGCTTGCTGCTGCCCAATTTAAGATTGCTGGTTCATCTACTTCCTGCAAACCAACATCCTGAACGCGAAGTAAGTCAAGATTTGGTTGACGCAGAAATAGCCCTCGCACAATATCGCCATTGAAATTCTCATCACTCAATAACTTCAGCATTGACATTTTTTAAAATTATTGCTGGGCTAATAAGCGAGAACGAATTAGGCTCAAATCAGGTTGAACATTTGACAGATGTTGATGAACAGATTCAGCTAATTGTTCGCGTTGTTCGAGGTATAATTCGACAGCATCTCGATGTCGAAGATAGTAGCCAATTGTCAGGTATACATCAGATAATGACAAGGATGAATAACGCCCAACAATAGATTCAGGGGATGCACCATCTTGAAAGCTACGAATCACCAGTTCTAGCAAAACCCTTGTATTGCCTACCCGAATTGCACCTGTTGCATCTTCACTTAAGGGAGGAATTTCTTGTTCTAGTGCTAAAGTCATAGTGTAATTATTCCAAAAACGCTAATATCTAAATTTTAGTGTGGTACTATTTCGTAATTCGTAAGATTATATTGCTTGTAGAAAATCACGATCGCCCACCTGAAAATGAAAATACCCGCCGGAACTTAACTTGATTGAGTTTCTTCCGCCATGATTCCATATATATATAGAACACAGGTGTTAAATACAGAGTCAATATCTGAGAAAACACCAGTCCACCCACAACTGCAATCCCTAGAGGACGGCGGGATTCGGAACCAGCCCCAAATCCGATCGCAATAGGCAAGGTTCCCATTAATGCTGCCATCGTAGTCATCATAATTGGACGGAAGCGCACCAAACAGGCTTGATAAATTGCCTCAGACGGTTTTTTCAATTCTTCTCGCTGGGCTTCAATGGCAAAATCCACCATCATAATCCCGTTTTTCTTGACGATGCCCACTAAGAGAATTATGCCGATGAAGGAGTAAACATTCAGTTCGACATGGAATAATATCAGCGTTAACAATGCCCCAAAACCTGCTGATGGCAAACCGGAAAGAATTGTAATTGGGTGAATGAAATCCTCATAGAGAATACCCAGGATCAGATAAATTACTAAGATAGCGATCGCTAACAGTAAACCCAAACTCGGCAGTGAACTTTGAAATACCTGGCTTGCACCCTGAAAGCTAGTGCTAATGCTCTTAGGAATTACTCGATCGATCAGTTCTGCAATTTTTTGGTTGGCATTTCCCAAGGACGCACCTGGGGCGAGGTTAAAGGAAATGGTAGCGGCGTTCATTCTACCGTTATGATTGACCATTAACGGGCTGACTCCCTGAGATAGTTTGGCGAATGTCTTCAGAGGAACTGCCACTCCTGTGCTGGAGTTAATGTATAAGGTCAACAGAGCATTGATATCTTGCTGAAACTGGGGTGCTAATTCCAAAATCACCTGATACTCATTGGTTGCTGCATAGATAGTTGATACTTGATAGGAACCGTAAGCACTTCTGAGGGTATTTTCGATTTGCTCGGCGGTGATCCCATAAGTTGAGGCTTTATCGCGGTCAATATCAATTTGAATCTGGGAAGCAAATTGTAAATCGCTGTTGACATCCTGGAGTTCTGGCAAGTTCTTCATCTTGAGAACAAGTTGGGGAACATATTCCTGCAAGGGTTTGACATCAGAACTCTGAAGTGCAACCTGATAAAGTCCTGTGCTTTGTTGAGCGCCAATGGGTATTGCTGGCGGATTTTGTAAGAATACTTGGATGCCTGGAACAGTGGCAAGTTTGGTTCGCAAATTTTGCACGATTTCGTCAGCCCCAAGTTGGCGCTGCGATCGCGGTTTTAACCGAATAAACAAACTACCAGAATTGGCTGCAACTGCTGCCCCACTGCCATTAGCACTCGCTCCCGCCCCGATATTAGAGTTGACTGCATCTACATTTGGATCTTGACGAATCAGGTTAGCAACTGTCTGCTGATGCTGAACAAGATTATCAAAGGATGCATCCTCGGCTGCTTGGGTAATACCTGTAATTTGCCCGGTATCTTCGCTAGGAATAAAGCCCTTGGGAACTACCAGCAACAACCCAACTGTCACCGCCAATAGGACGACAGATAAAATCATCGTGGTGCGGTGATATTTTAAGACTTTTTTGAGACTCCAATCGTACAAACCAAGGAAGCGATCGAAGACATATTCGGAAGCTTGATATAACCGACTTTGATTAGCATGATCTACAGGACGCAGAAAACGGCTGCACAACATCGGAGTCAAAGTCAAAGACACAAAACCAGAGACGAGAATTGCCACTGCGATCGTTACAGCAAATTCATGAAATAATCGTCCCAGCACTTCACTCATGAACAACATGGGGATGAACACTGCAACTAAGGAAAGTGTCATCGATAGGATAGTAAAACCAATTTCTCTCGACCCATTCAACGCCGCTTCTAAAGGACGTTCCCCCATTTCGATATGACGGACGATATTTTCTAGCATGACGATCGCATCATCCACTACAAAACCCACTGAAAGGGTCAACGCCATCAGTGACAGGTTATCTAGTGAGTAGTGCAGCAAATACATCACTGCAAAAGTACCAATCAGCGAAACGGGTAATGCCAAACTGGGAATCACCGTCGCCGAGAGGTTCCGCAAAAAGATAAAAATTACTAAGATAACTAGAGCGATCGTCAGAATCAACGTAAACCTGACATCATCTACTGAATCTCGAATTGACTGAGATGCATCATAGAGAATCCCAATTTCTACTGATGCCGGAATCTGCTCTCGCAAATTCGGGAGCAATTTCTTAATCGTGTCTACGACTTGCACCGTATTGGTTCCGGGCTGTCTTTGAATGGTGAGAATAATGGCGCGGGTGTTATTGTACCAGCTTGCCACCTTGTCATTTTCTACACTGTCAACGATCCGACCCAGTTGATTGAGATAGATGGGCATTCCATCTTTATAAGAGACAATCAACTGACGATAAGCAGCCGCATCCTCAAGTTGACCGTTAGTTTGAACTGTAAAATTCTTGTGATTTCCTGAAAGACTGCCGGTAGGCAAATTGACGTTACCTTGTTGAATCGCCGTCGTCACCTGAGCCAGCCCAATTTGCCGTGCTGCCAATTGCTGCGGATCGAGTTGAATTCGAGCCGCATACTTTTGGGAACCGTAGACAGCTACCTGTGCTACCCCATTGATTGTAGATAGCTTTTGCGCCAGATAAGTCTCGGCATAATTATCTACCTGGGAAAGCGGCAGTGTGGGAGAATCGAGGTAAAGATAAAGAATCGGTTGGTCTGCGGGGTTAACTTTGCTGTAGGTAGGAGGATTGGGTAAATCCGTTGCAATTTGCCCCGATGCTCCCGATATTGCGGCTTGCACATCCTGCGCCGCGTCATCAATGTTCCGACTCAGGTTAAATTGCAGGGTAATTTGAGTCTGTCCCAGAGTGCTAGTTGAGTTGAGCGAATCGAGTCCAGCAATACTGGAAAACTGCTTCTCTAAAGGACGAGCAACCGATGCTGCCATTGTTTCCGGGCTGGCTCCTGGTCGGGAAGCACTTACCTGAATTGTGGGATAATCTACACTTGGTAAATCGCTGATGGGCAGCAGACGATAACTCATGAAACCGAAGATCAAAATTGCCGCCATCACCAGAGTAGTCATGATCGGGCGGCGAATAAATGGTTCCGAAAGGTTCATGATTCACCTCCGCCAGACTTAGGAGATTCTCCCCCCTGCCCCCTTCCTCTTCTTGGGGAATTTCCACCTGCATTTGAGTCATTGCCGGCTGTTTTGATGCGAATTTTGCTACCCGAAACGAGATTCGCTTGACCATCGGTAACAATTTTATCGCCTGGTTGCGGTCCTTTCTGAATCACATCTAGCCCCTGAATGGTGCTGCTAACTGTAACTGGAACATTTTCTACTGTCATGTCTGGCTTAACTACAAAGACAAACTGCCCATCGGGGCCATTCTGCACGGCTTGGGAAGGAACAACCGTTGCATTTGGTTGTTCAGTCAGCGTTAGGGTGGCGTTGACAAATTGACCAGGAAACAAGTTTCCTTGAGCGTTGTCAAATTGGCCAATCAGTTGAATCGTTCCCGTGGTGTTATCAACCGTATTATTAACAGATGTCAAAACCCCTGGTGTCGAATGACCTTGACTATTGGGGAATGTCACATCTACCTTCAGCTTGCCATTCCGCATATACTTTTGCACCTGGGGTAGATTTGTTTCGGGAATGGAAAAAGCAACTTCAATCGGGCGAATTTGGGTGATGGTAACAAGTGGAGTCGAACTGCTAGTTGTACCAGCCGTACTGTTGGTTTGCAGGGCATTCCCCTGAGTCAGCGAAGCACTGCTGTTAGCTTGCACCACATTCCCCTGAGTCACCGAAACATTACCCGCACGACCATCAATTGGGGCATAGATTTTGGAGTAAGATAATTGCACTTTGGCATTGTCTAATGCTCCTTGGTCGGAAACGACAACAGCCTGAGCATTAGCGATCGCAGCTCGATCTCCTTGGACAACTGCACCAGCATTAGTCAGCGCCACGCGATCGCTTTTCAAAACAGCCTCAGCATTAGCGATCGCTTCTCGATCTGCTTGGAGGGTTGCTGTAGCCGATTTGCTATTGGAAACGTATTGTTGTGCTTGATCTAAACTAATCGCGCCCTTTTTATACAACGCACTATAGCGATCGCTCTGTCCCTGAGCAAATTCTGCTTGCGCTCGATCTTTAGCTAAATTTGCCTCGGCTTGTCGGACTAAAGCTTGGTCTTTGACTAAAGTGGCTCTAGCTTGGTCTACCTGACCCAAATCTCTAGCTAATGCAGCTCTGGCTTGTTGTACCGAGGCTTGGTCTTTGGCTACAGTACCTTGAGCTTGCTGGATTGCAGCAGCTTGCGATCGGTCATCTATGGTAAACAAAAGTTGTCCCTTTTTCACATCTTGACCTTTCTTGAAATAAACTCCTACGATCCGTCCGCTAGCTTGGGGCGTAATCGATACTGTAGACCCCGCTTGCACATTACCGATCGCCTGCAATTGTATCGGAACCGTTTTTTGTGTCACCGTTGCCACAGTTACAGGTGTAACTTGTTGCTTATTACGTCCAGATTTTTCACTTTTGTCTGACTTGGCTGCACCTGCATAGATACCAAAAAAACCTAGTCCAGCCAGTAATAGCACGCCCAAAATTATTAAAGTAATCTTTTTCTTTTTTGGCGATCGCGGTAGCTCTGGTTCTATGCTGTTCTCAGTCAAACTCTCGTTAGAAATTTCATGGTTCATCAGAACCTCCAATGCATTTTAATTAATTAAAAACCGTGAAATCCTTTACTACCTCAACTGCCGCTGATACCAATTTCATTTGAGGCGGCACATCTAAAATAACTCGTTTTTTCCGGTTTGCTCGATGTGCTTTGTCAAATAATGATGATTTTGTTTATTCTAAGTCAAACAAATAATATTTCCAAATACCTCTTAAGTAATCATATTCAAAATATCTCATTATCTTAAGGAATACTTTTTTGCTTGCGTTTATTTCTTACTTCTTAACTGCCGATATAGAAGGTGGAGAGCTTGTTTTTCTATCTGTCTGACTCGTTCCCGACTAATACCCATACGCTGACCAATCTGTTCTAGAGAAAGTTCATTTCCATCTGTTAAGCCAAAATGTAAGTTTAATATTTCTTGTTGTTGTCTAGATAAAGTTGACAATAAGTCTTCAAGTTCCTGATTGAGAGATTGCTCAGTAGTATAGCCATTTTCAGAATATCTATAATCTTCGATTAAATCTTCTAACTTTACATCTTTATCTGAACCAACTTGAAGATCGAGAGAGATAGTTTGACGAGCCAAAGTTAGATATTGTCGAATCTGATTAGGCTCCAAAGCAAGTGCATGAGCAATTTCCGTAGTGGTGGGAACGCGACCCAATTTTTGAGATAACTCTCGCTGAACGCGCTTAATTTTGTTTAGCTTCTCATTAATGTGAATTGGTAATCTAATTATGCGTCCTTGTTGAGCGATCGCTCTGGTAATTCCTTGACGAATCCACCAGTAAACGTAGGTTGAAAATCTGTATCCTAAAGCCGGATTGAATTTTTCAATCCCTCTTTCCAAACCTAAAGTACCTTCTTGAATTAAATCCATCAGTTCTAAGTTCCGTCTCTGATATTGTTTGGCAATTGACACCACGAGCCGAAGATTAGACGCCATCATTTTCTGCTTGGCTTTTTTCCCTTGATTTAGCTTTTGAAGTAGTTCCTGTTCGCTTAACTGCATCTGGTTAGCCCATTCTGACAGCGTGGGGGTACGATTTAATTCAACAGTCAGTTTTTCGGATTCAGCAAGTATTTTCATCATCTGCTGAACTTGCTGGGCAAAAAAAACTTCTTGCTCTTGGGTTAACAGAGGTATCCGCCCAATTTCTTGAAGATAAGCACGTACCGTATCAGTTGTAAGTTGAGATGCTTTGCTTGCGTTAGTAGCTTTAGTATCTGGGAATGATGTTAAGTTACTCATGTTGAGTTAGCCTCTGTTTACTAATTGGGGTATTTTTTATTCGGGAAAAAGTGCAGATAGTGACTTGATGAACCATAGAGGTTTTTATAAAAAAACCAGGTATCAAGTACTAGTTCCAAAAGAGCAATCAATACCCAAACTGCTAATGAAACAATTACAGGTAGGCTGAGATCGGGAAATTTTCTTTGCAAATCGATAATGCCAAATAGCAGCAAAAATACAAGCGAAACTCCTAGAAGAAATGACAGCTTTACAATCGCGAGAATGAACCGACTCATCTCTAGGATACGATTGTATAGCCGAGAAAATCTTTCCAGGATTTCTTCCATGTTATTGATAACAAGTAAAATTTGTTGTTGGTGCAGATGGGTAGCTAAAGAGCATTGTTGCTGCACTTGCGTCAATTCATGTTCATTCTTGAAATTATCTAAAAGCTTGTCCCAAGGTAACACCTGAGAGCTAGTTGACCAAATTGGGAAATCCTTTAAATGTAAGGGAACTAAATAGTTAATCAGTGCGATCAGAGTTTCATCAAAATTACTGAGTTCGGGGGGAAGAGACTGAGTTAGACGAATCAGTTGGTCAATCTGAATCTGAAGTGTATAGTAGTCCTCATATCTCCTTTGAGCGATCAACTGACTAGTAAAAGTGAGGAAAACAATTAACACGCCTAATAAAGCAGCGAGGGACTGGGATACAGCAGAAAAGAATTCAATCGCTACCTGTTTAGGTACTGTCAGCCAAGGGGCGTTTTCTCGCATAGCAAAAACCAAGGTGGCAACAAATACAAGCCCAACGATCGCTAGCTGATGGTGGGTAATAATAGCTATGATTGTCCGCACTAAAGGAGTGTTGCTAAGTTGAACCAAGATTTGCAAACCTGGGACTGGTTCACAAATTTGAAGTCGTTGGGCTTTGCGGGTTGACATGATAGAAAGATACGGTTCCTAGCTTGTTAAAGTAAGGCAGGAGGCAGATAGCGCAGTGTTAGCCAGTCCGCAAGCAGGGGACAGGTGGTCACTTCGACTACGCTCAGTGACCACCTGCCTGCTTCATTTCCCACGCTGCAAACTCACATGATTAGCCCCAGACTGAATCAATTTGCTCAGGTCAGCAACGGCGCTAGCATACTGAGGATCGGCTAATGTCCCCAAAGTTCGGTTTTGCACTAATGTTTTCTGTTGCGCCTCGGTTAATGCCACGTTAATATCTGGGGCAATGCCGACATGATTGATATCTCGACCTTTTGGTGTATAGTATTTAGCGATCGTTAGTTTCAGCCCCGAACCATCCTCTAGTGGCTCGACGGCTTGAACTAAACCTTTACCGAAAGTGCGAGTCCCTACTAAGGTGGCGCGATTATCGTCTTGCAGCGCTCCCGACAGGATTTCGCTGGCGCTGGCAGATCCCTTATCAACCAATATCACTAAGGGTTTGTCGGTGAGAGGATGTCCCGATGCATTGTAGCTCTCTTTAACTTGGTCTCGATTTACCAAAGACACGATCGCCCCTTGCTTTAACCACATACTGGCAATTTGCAAACTCGCATCCAGTAGTCCACCCGGATCGGAACGCAGATCCAAAACGTAGCCCTGCACTTGTTGTTTTTCTAATGCTTCAATTGCGCGATGCATCTCTGCGGGAGCCGTTTGGGTAAACTCTGGCAAACGAATGTAACCAATCTTACCTGCTGGCGTTGTTTGCGTGTTGTAAGTTACAGGATGAATAGCAATATTGGCGCGGGTAAGTTTGAAAGTTTCCGACTGGCTACCCCGTTGAATCGTCAGTACTACTTTGGTTCCGATGGGGCCGAGAATCCGCTTCACGGCATCGTCAATTTTCATCCCCTGAGTTTTTTGACCGTTAATTTGAACAATTACATCGTCCGGCAAAATACCCGCTTTAAAAGCAGGGGTTCCTTGAATTGGGGCGACAACGGTTAAGGCTTTAGTTTTTTCATTCTGTGCAAGTTCCAGCCCTACGCCAGTGAGGTTGCCAGAAATGTCGTTATTTAGGGCTTTAAATTCTTGTGGGTCGAAAAACTCGGTGTAGCGATCGCCTAATTTTGCCACCATTTCTTCAATCGCCCCATAAGCCTGTTGCTTAGAACTATAAGAACGGCTAATATACTGCTGTCGAATTGCTTGCCAATCTTGATGGTTAAAGCTGGCATCAACATAATTTTTATCTAGAATTTGCCACACTTCATCCACCATTTTTTGAGGATTAGATTGGGCTTTACCTAGAGCTTTAGAAGTGTAGAGACTAGTTCCTACAAAGATTGCTGCGATCGCAGCCAACTCCATCTTGACAAGAAATTTTTGTTTAAACATATTTTAACTCTTGAAGAATAATCCAGAATCCAGAATCCAGAATCCAGAATTCAGAATTCAGAATTCAGAATCCAATTAATGAAAGGCTGAATGCTCTAAGCCGTAGATAATTCCTTCGGAATTATGACTCCTGACTCCTGAATTCTATTTTGATAAAATTACTAAGAATTCTCTTGAGATTTTCCTTTGCGATGGGGATAAGCAGTCTTAAAAATATCCTGAATTTTAGTCTTTTGGTCAGCCGTGAGATTCAGGCTCAACACTGCTTTACGCATTTTTTCACCTTGTTGTAATTTCGTTGACAATTCCTTGACCTGATCTGGGGTCAGAACTGCCTCAATTTGCTTGCGAATTTCTTCGCGCTTATGGGCGCGTTCTGGCGTATTCGATGCCGGAGAGTTTGTTGTAGAAGTATCAGATACCTTTGTGCCAGAATCATTTCCTTGAGATACATCTGGAGATTTAGAACTGCTGCAACCTGTCATTCCTCCAATCAGGATAGTTGCAAATAGCAGAGTTGATAAAATTATCTGTTTTTTCATCATTTATTTCTGTTGTTTTTGTTGTGTGTAATCGGACTGTTTTAAGTCAATTTTCGTTAGAAGATGTTTGAAAAGTTGCTGCTTTACTCACACCAGCTAATCTTAAAAGTTAGAATGAGTTTGCACATGAGCTAGAATTCCTAACCTGACCAGTAAAAAAGTACTCAAGTTATTGTGACTTTTTTCCTAATTTAGAAATAATTAATTAGTCGGAACGGCTCTACCGATACTAGAGACAGATTCGTTATATAGAAAGAAGAGTTTCATCTCAACAGCGCCCAATACTGCTCGGTTAAAGGGAAAAGGGGAAGGGGAAAAGGATTGTAAGGTTTGATATATAATATTTTTCCCCTTTAACCTTTTCCCTTTCCCCCAAAATCCGACAAGTATTGCAACAGCGCCCATCTTTCAGCATCCTGCCTTCTTCACCTATTTAGCTCTAAAATTGTGAAAATACCTATGGTTTTGTTAGAAAGACCATTGATTTGGAACAGTTCTATGGTTAGCTTGACCTACCCATCTTTTCGTCTGTTGCTTTATCTAGAGTGGCTGTTATTAGCCACGGCAGCGTTCATGGAAGTTCTACTGCCGTTTGAATTGTCTTGGTCTTTGCTGCTACGAGTTCTGGCGATCGCAACTTTCAGCTTGATGGGCTTGAGACTACCAATGGTGAAGCTGGAAACAAAATTATTTTATACAGCCCTGGAATTCGGTTTAATCTGGCTACCAGCGACTCAACATAGCTTATCTCCTCGCTCCGTTTTGCTGCTGTGTCTGGTACTGGTGATGCGGAGTTGTCTGATGTTTAAGCTATCGGGACAGTTGGTTGTCTTGGGTTTATCTTTGCTATCTCATGCAACACTGCTTTTATTAAGACCCATTGAACCTGAGAATTTTATGCGAGATAGGCTAATCGCCATGTCCTGGGATTGGCGATTAAGTAATATATTATTGTTTAGCTTAACGTTAGTATTCGCTTTATTGTTAATTAATGCCCTGCTTGCAGAACGCCAAAGTCGAGAGCAATTAGAAATTGCCCATCAACAATTAGAAATTATCAATCAACAACTTTGCCAGTATGCCCTGCGGATTGAAGATCAGGCAACCTTGCAGGAACGCAACCGAATTGCCCGCGAAATTCATGATGGGTTAGGACACACTCTCGCCGCCCAAACCATTCAGATTAATAATACTTTGTTGTTTTGGCAATCAAATAATGATAAAGCATTGACATTTCTCAAACAGGCGAAAGAATTGGGGGCTGAGGCGTTGCTAGAAATTCGGCGATCGCTTTCGGTTTTGCGTTCAAATCCTTTGCAAGGGAAATCTCTCAAATCAGCGATTGAAAAGCTGCTGACAGATTTTCAGCAAACCACAGGTATTGAACCGTCCTGTAAAATTGATGTACCGCACACCTTGCCAACAGAAGTAAACACGGCTTTATTCCGCATTGTGCAAGAATCGCTGACAAATATTTGCAAACACGCCGAGGCGACGAGTGTCACCGTTAAACTTCTGGCTCACGCTGGAATGATTCATCTGTCAATCGAAGATAATGGAAAAGGTTTTAACCCCACTCAAAATACAACCGGGTTTGGGTTACAAGGGATGCGAGAACGGACGGTTGCATTGGGCGGCCAGTTAAATCTCCACAGTCAACTAGGAACAGGTTGCTGTATTTCTGTTTCTTTGCCACTCTCAAAGCTGTTGGTGTTTTAGCTTATGATTCGGATTTTATTAGTTGACGATCAGCATCTTATTCGCCAGGGACTCAAAAGTATGCTTGAGTCGAATGCAGAGATGCAGGTAATTGGTGAGGCAGAAAATGGGCAACGGGCACTCGAACAGATTGCCGCACTGCAACCCGATATTGTGCTAATGGATATTCGGATGCCCGTAATGGATGGAGTTGCCACCACAAAAGCGATCGCTCAACAATATCCTGAAATTAAGGTTCTCGTTCTCACTACCTTCGATGATGATGAGTATGTTTTTCAGGCGATGCGCCTGGGTGCAAAGGGCTATTTGCTCAAGGACACCGAACCAGATGAATTAATGTTGGCAATTCGATCTGTCTACAAGGGACAAACCCTACTCGGCCCGGGATTGTTTGAGAAAGCCCTCACGCCGATGGCCGCACCTGCCCCGTCTGTGCAAATTCCTTCAGAATTGGCGCAACTCACACCCAGAGAATTAGATGTATTGCGGTTAATTGCTTGTGGAGCTAATAACAGGGAAATTGCGGAATCGCTGTTTCTTTCAGAAAACACTGTTAAGAACTATGTTACTAATATTCTGAGTCGGTTGAGTTTACGCGATCGCACTCAAGCCGCTTTGTTTGCCCATTCGTTGTTTAGCGAACTTAAATAGAGTCTACTTGGGCAAGGTTATCGTTCGCTAGAAAGACAAATAGCTAGCAGGGGAGCAGGGGAGCAGGGGAGCAGGGGGAAAGAGTTAGAGACAAACCATTTGTATCAAGCATTTCGGGAAATGGTATTAATCCCCTCCTCAAAGCATCGGCTACGGCGTACACACAAGTTTTTTAGAGTTGCAGTGTAACTTAGGGTGGGCTAATTTTTGCAGGTCGATGTATTAACATAGCAGGTCGATGTATTAACATAGCAAGTCGATGTATTGGCATAGCAGGTCGATGTATTAGCATAGCAGGTCGATGTATTGGCATAGCAGGTCGATGTATTGGCATAGCAGGTCGATGTATTGGCATAGCAGGTCGATGTATTGGCATAGCAGGTCGATGTATTGGCATAGCAGGTCGATGTATTGGCATTGCAGGTCGATGCATTGGCATTGCAGGTTAAGATGTGGGGCTTTAGAAAACTTTTGTGTAAACCGTAGCCCAATTGGGGGAGTTAGAGGGGTGAGAAGGATTTGTGTATACACCGTAACCAGCTTGGGGAGGGGAGGCAAAGCGTAGCTTTGGCGGGATGGGGTTCAAACTTTATGATTTATGCAAGAGACTCCATGAGCTGCGCTTACAAGGAACAATGAAAATGTCTTTTCCTCCTGCCTCCTGCCTTATTTTCAAAACAGAAGTCTATTGCACATTGTGTATTAATACACAACAACTGAATATAGATATTTTGACATACCCTTTCAGGGATAATTCTTGTTATACAGCAGCCTACAGGGAGAACTAAATATGACATCTCCAGAAACGGTTACATGGCTACAAGAACGCACGAGTTTAGGAATTCTCTCGCCTGAAGTATTAAATGCGATCGCTCAAGTAATTGAAGAACAAGTAGTGAGTGCCGAAACTGACTTAGTTAGTGAAGGCAATTCTCCAGAAGCCCTTTATATTCTTGTAGAAGGTCAACTCGAAAGCAATACCACCAATCAAAGCAACCCAGCTTTAGCTTGTGGATTTCTCCCCGGTGCAGTGATTGAACTCAAAGAATTGCTGTTGGATGAACCAACTCCATTCACAATTACGACAGTAACCGAATGTCACTTGTGGGTTGTACCTGCTGCCAAATTTCGGGAATTAGTCACTCAATACCCCGAAATTGTTCAGGCTTTTTCGCGTCAATTGGCTCAAGAATTAGCTCAGGTAACATCTGCACTTGGCTACGAACAAGAACGTTCTATTGCCTTGCGTCCATATTTAGTTACCAAGGCGCAACGCGGAATTGTCGGTACAAGTCGCTATGCTGTGCGGTTGCGGGAGCAAATTCGAGAAGCGGCTGCCGATCGCAAATCAGTAGATATTTTCGGAGAACCAGGGTTAGAAAAAGACAATATAGCAGCTCTCATCCACTTTGGTTCTCCCAAACGGCGAGAACCAATTATAAAAGTAAATTGTGGTATTCTCCAAACTAGCGGTGCAGATTTATTTGGTCGCGCTGGCGGCAAACCAGGACTTTTGGAATGGTTGGGAGAAGGTACTCTAGTTCTCAACAATATCCAAGAATTGCCCGAAGAATTGTTACCTGCCGTGACAGAGTTGCTCAAAACTGGTAAATATACCCCCGTCAGTCGTTCTGGAGATTCAGCACCCGAACCTCGTCCCAGTAAAGCCAGAATTCTGATTGTTTCAGAAAAAACTCAGCCGACAGTTGAACGTTCTGTTGGTCACATTATTAAAGTACCACCGCTACGGGTGCGGAAAGCTGATATTCAGACACAGGTCGAATATTATACCAGTCTTTATACACGCTCTAGAGGGATTTCTAAACCGCACATTACCCCAGAAGCTTTGCGTCGCCTCCAGTCTTATGATTTTCCTGGCAACCTCAGGGAATTGAAAAATCTGGTAGAAAGAGCGATTGTGCAAGCTGAGGATGCAAATGAATTAACAGAAGAAATTTTCTGGCCAGCTGAAACTAAGAAAAAACGATTTCGGGTGAATCTGTTAAATGCCTATCCTTCCTTAAGGCGGTTTTTACGTAGTGACTGGTGGCCCGATCGCATTAATTACAGTTTTACTGCAACAGCTTTTGCGATTATTGTGGCAATCTTATTTATTGGGCCGCAAACCCGCGATCACAATTTCGTCTTAAATCTATTTTGGGCTTGGTGGTGGCCCTTCTTCTTATTTCTCTTTCCCTTTTTGGGTCGTGTCTGGTGTTCTGTTTGTCCCTTCATGATTTATGGAGAAATTACCCAAAAGCTCTCTTTGTGGCTGTGGCCTCGAAAACTCAAGCGTTGGCCGAGAGAACAAGCTGAGAAATGGGGCGGATGGTTCCTCTTTGGTTTATTTACCCTAATTTTCTTATGGGAAGAACTTTGGCATTTAGAAAATACTGCTTATCTCAGCGCTTGTTTGCTGCTGTTAATTACCGCTGGGGCGATGATTTTCTCGGCTATTTTTGAGCGGCGGTTTTGGTGTCGCTATCTCTGTCCCATCGGCGGGATGAATGGTTTATTTGCCAAACTCTCAATGACGGAACTCCGGGCACAGCAAGGGATATGTTCTGCCAGTTGCACCACGTATCAGTGTTATAAAGGCGGTCCGCAAAAAGGCGAAGGGCTAGAAACCAATGGATGTCCTTTATACTCACACCCAGCCCAATTAGAAGATAACCGAGATTGCGTACTGTGCATGACTTGCCTGAAAGCTTGTCCCCATCGTTCCGTTGAGTTCAACTTGCGTCCCCCTGGTATTGAACTGTGGACAACTCATGTACCCCGCACTTATGAAGTGGCATTATTGTTTTTGCTTTTGGGTGGTATCTATCTACATCGTTTACCAGAATTGCAATCTTGGTTAGGCTTACAACTGGATTTAACTGATTTTTGGCAGCATTTGGGATTATCGCTGTTAGTGTTAATTATTCCAGCGGCTCTTACCTTTGGCGCTTATGGCTTGTTCCAACTGTTCAACGCTAACCGTAAGCCTCGAAAATTTGTAGAGCTTGCATATAGCTATCTCCCATTAGTTTTAGGGGGAAACTTAGCTCACTATCTACGTTTGGGCTTAAGCGAAGGCGGACGGATTTTACCCGTAACCTTTGCGACACTTGGTTTGAGTGGCGAACAATTGCCAATATTGATTGCTCACCCTGCTGTGATTGCCTTTTTGCAAGGTGCAACAATAATTTTCTCCGTGTTAATGACTATGTTATTAACGCAAAAGATTGCCAAGCAACCAGTGCGATCGCTCCTTTGGCAACACCTAGCAGCTATTGGGTTGGGAGTTAGTATGTGGGCAATTATCGTCTTTTGAGCTTATACCATTTCACGAAATGCTTGATACAAACGATTAGTCTCTAACTCTTCCCCCTGCTCCCTGCTCTACGGTGTACCACATCTTTGTAATGAAGCGCAAACCCTGGATTTACCCCCCTTAATCCCCCCTTGTAAAGGGGGGAAATATCCGGTTTCCGGTTCTCCCCCTTTACAAGGGGGAGTTAGAGGGGGTGAAAAGGACTTGTGTATACACCGTAGGCTCCCTGCTCCCCTGCCCCCCATTTGTATCAACCTGAAAGTGAAATGCTATTACATCCTCCACCAGGCGGTTTTTAATCGCCTGGACTAGGTGCAAAATGTGAGTTAAGAACATTCTTCCCTACGAACGTGATAGAAAATACTTATATGATTTATGATTTTTGACTCATAGTGTAAGGATTACAGATAATGCACGTTCTAAAAAGATCCATCAAACCTGCAACTTATATATCATTCCTCCACATTTACCAAACGACTTGGGGGACTGCTGGTGATATTTGTTTAATCCGTGAATCTGTAGCTAATGATAGTACAGCGAAGTTTATCGGGCACAAAATCCAACTAGTAGTTCCAAAAGGGCTAGAGCGCGATCGCATTGCCAACTGTCCGATAATTAAAGTTGCAGGTAATGTCGGCGACGGACATCCCAAAGAACACCCATTGGAATGGGAGGCTTATGAAGGTGTAAGTGAAGAAATAGCTTTAGCAGCTCTCAAACCTTGGGGCTTCAAGTTAATTGAACTCTAATGTGGCAAACCAGGCTTCTAAATCCGCGATCGCCTGAAAATCCAATAATGCTTCACCGAGATTTTCTAATTGTTCTAAGGAGAGAGTTTCAATCCGGTCTAGCACTTCTTGGGGTAATTCTCCCACCCGTCGAGTAAGCAGACGGAGAATGAGCAATTGCCCTTCTGCCTTTCGTCCTTGTTCCCGTCCTCGTTGTTCTCCTAGTTGTTCCCCTTCTCTTAGAATTTCTTGATAAATTACTGACTCGCGCATCATACCCTCCCGAAATAATTGTCGAATCAAGTCTTGATTGTATTTTAACCCCGCTAAGATTTGGGTATACGCGGAAATTTCTGGTCGTTGTCTTGGCTCAAGTTGACTAACTTTTCCTACAACTTGTTGCAACAATGCTTGAGGTTGCGTGGTTGCGGCCAGTGGTGCTAATGGTAACAAAGCTGGATCATTGAGGAATAGTTCAGGATTTTCTTCCCATAAGCGAATCACGCGATATTCATGACGGGTAGTTTCGACACAAAAGACAGTTTCAATTACTGTTCCTGCTGCGGGGGGAAGCAGTAATACGACAACTTGCGTTATTGGTAGACGATATAAACGATACAAGCGTACCCAATAATCTAGCATCCGCAGGGGTAGGGGTGGCGTAGATTCTAGTTTGGTTTGAAATTCCAGGTGGAGAATGCGTCCTTGTAGCTGTAGGAATGTGACATAATCAGCGCGAATTGGTTCGATGCTCAATTCGGTTTTGAGAACTGTGACGGAAGTTTGCGGTGTTCCTAATACCCAACTGGCAAAGGTAGCGGGATGTTTTTCGGACAGTAGTTTGCAGAGGTTATCAAAAGACATTAGCGATCGCTAACAATCAAACGAGGTATTGTTATTATCTCGTGCAGTGGTTTGAGTAGGCGATGTCTACAACGGTCACTGAGCGGTGTCGTTCGCGGAGCGTCTCGTAGAGAAGTGCGGGCTACGCCTACGCACCATCGCTCAAGCAAGCTCAGTACTATACTCTGAGCGTATCTTTTTAAATTCCTGTAATAATTACATTAATATTCCATTTCTGGCTAGGTTGAGTTATCAGACGGTAAAAAGATAACTGTAGCGGTTCCTGATTGACTAGTAAAAACCTAACCCCCTTCTCTTCCTTACTAAAGAAAGGGCATAAATAGCCTTTATTACTAAATAAATTACAAATTATACTAATGCATCTGCACATAATTAAAAAGCGATCGCCTTTTTTCCTTTTTCCCTTTACCCTGCTGTTAACTCTCCTCCTCGCCCTGCCTTGGGTAAGCGCAAAAGAACGGCCTAAGCCGAACCCAGAAGCGTGGCAGATTAACGGTATCGTTGCTGCCCTTGATGATGGATATGACGGAGTAAAGGGATCTGCATTCAACAAATTAGCTGAATACGTTCTGAAAGATTTAAAATCTCTAGGTAAGAAACCAGAAGATTTTGCTCAAAAAGCTGCCAAAATCCTCAAGGATAAAACCGTTGACTCAAATGTTCGTTTCAGTGCAGCATCGGCATTAGGAAATCTGGGGGAGGCTGCCAAACCCTACGTCAAAGACATCGCTGACATCCTCAAGGATAAATCCGTTGACAATATT
>NZ_JBALDN010000051.1:0-46727 GCF_036917375.1 Nostoc sp. | reverse complement strand
TAATGAAAAATCTTTGAGATGCTCCACACGCTGATTTTCATTCTTGGGACAATGCTTACTTTACAAGATTTTCAGCCTTAACTGAACCGTATTGACATATAAAGTTCATTGCAAAGCAGCGATGTCTACGATGGGCTACGCCAACGCACCAACAAAAGTTTGAGAATCTCAAATTTTAATTAGCACCGCAAGATGTAGCGACAAGCGACGAGTTATGGGGCGATGCAGTAGGTACTTCAGCAACCAGAACCACGTTCCCATTGCCATCTAGAATCCATCCTTGGGCTTCTACAATTGGAGTAGGCTCATTAACAGAATTAACTTTCTGTGATTTTTCTTCTGTGTTTCTCTGCGCCTGAACAACGGCTCTTTTCTGAATACCGCCAGCACGATTTTGACTCTCTGGAGGGAGCGCGATCCAATCTGCCAACACTGCATCATCAGCTATCAATGGCTCTGTAGGATCGGCTTGTATTCCTCCACGCCCAGTAGTAAAAAACGAACTTCTTCCTATTTTTCCACTAGAACTACAACCAGCAGCGATTTGCTGCGAAGCATCAACCAGATTTACAGGTAGTTCCACTAATCCTTTACTGGGGTCAGCATCTGGTGAGTTGATTTGTACAGTGCCACTTAATGAAGGGTTTTGCTGAGAAAATGCAGTGATGTCACTTGTTGGTATATTATTCGGGTTTATACCTTTTGGATCGAGTTTCTCCACCTCTGCACGGGTGCGTGGCACAAACCCAAAGATATTCTTAGCGGCGATCGCGATTTTACCACCAGAACCAAAGTTGGCGTTAGCGGTAATATCGCTATTTCCGAAAGGAGTGGCGACGAGAAAGCCATTAGATGCATTGATGGTGATATTACCGCCAGTTTTATCACCTCCGGCATTAGTAGAGATTTGACTGTTGCGACGCATCAGTAATAAGTCTTGCACCTGTACTGCAATGTCACCGCCCTTACCTGACTCACTATTAGATGTGAGTTTTCCTTTATCGAGCAGGATGGAACGAGCGCTTATATTGAGTTTGCCTGCTAGACCTAAATTGGGTACACCCCCTTGATAGTTAACATTTTTTCGAGCTTCACTGCTCACAGTTATTGCCGCTCCATCTTTGATAACCAATTGCCCTGTAGTTAAAGTCAAGTTGCCGCCATTTCCAGACCCTTGAGTGCCAGCAAACAAGCTACTGAGCCTAGAACCATTTGCTGAGGTTCCCATTAATTCTACGGATTCAGAGGCGTTCACTGTCAAATCTCCTCCATTTCCTGTAGCTGGTATAAATTGGTTAGAAAAACGCCCAAGTATACCCTCAGAACTTGTTGATATCGCTGCCCCTCCCTCAATACGTAACTTTGCAGTATTAATTATTATGTTGCCAGCATTTTGAGCGCCATAAGTTGCACTAAATAATCCACTAGATATTAAATCACTACCATCTGGCAAAGGAGAAATGGGGATGCCTGCGATTAGTTCTACGGAATCTGAGGCGTTGATGGTCAATTGCCCCGCCAATCCCGACCCCAGATTGAACATTACAACTTGCGCTCCATCTTTGACAATCAAATTTCTGGTAGTGATATTTATATCTCCAGAGTTTCCAGTGCCGAAAGTTCCAGTAGACAAGAACGCATTTAGTCCAAGTTCTACAGACTCGGAAGCGTTCACTGTCAAATTTCCTCCTGGTTGCGTTCCCAGGCTAAGAGCCAAAATTTGTGAACCGTCAGTTACCAGTACTCGTTGTCCTTGCAGGCGGATATTACCGCCACCTTTGCCACTGGTATCTACAGTAGATGGAATATTACTTTGCTGGGTGAGTTCGATGTTCTGAAAATTTTGAACGCCTTCATATCCTAATGCCCAACCTTGATTCGTTGAATTCAGACCAACTAAACTATTGCCAGCAACGCTTCCTAACTCAATTCTTCCCCCACTTGCCGTTAAATTTCCGCCCTCTAGGGTTATATCACCACCTATCAGTGCTAGGGTTTTGCCTTGCTGCACCTGTAGACCAACACCTTGTCCGAAGATATTAATTGCATTATTGGGACTTGCTTGGGATTGATTGCGGATGGGCGCCGCATTTGTTCCGAATTGTAAACCTATAGGAACACTTTCTGTGAGTAGAGGTGCAGTTTGACCAGATGTAGCACTAAACTTTGTACCATCAGCAAAGTTCAAACTACTCGCCGTACTAGCCACAAATGAACCGCCAATATTTAAAGAAGCATTGGGCCCAAAAATAATGCCATTAGGATTAATCAAAAATACGTTAGCTGTGCCGTTAGCTTTGAGAATGCCATCTATATTAGAAACAGAATTGCCTGTCACCCGACTGATGATGTTCTGAATATTGATTGCATTGTTGAAATGGGCTGTCCTTCCCGCAGAGATAGAAAATTTTTCAAAGCTATGGAGCAAGTTTGTACCACGAACTGCTCCACCATCAATCTGGTCTATAGGCTGACCATCGATTAGCTTTGGTGTAATGATTGAACTTTCAGATCCAAGTGTGGCATCTTGTTGAATTTGAGCTAAGGCAGAACTCTCAGCAAAAATGAGCACTCTAGCAATTACTAAAGTACTCACTATTCCTAACTTCCAGTGGCAACTGCTTCGATTTTGAGACATGAAAAACTTGCGCTCAAAAAATCAGAGTTTATTAAAATACTGCTTTTTGCTATTGAGTGATGCTAGTACGCTGATGTTATCTCTGTAACCTAACTACTACAAAAAAGCAAAGTTTAGTATTTTACATTCACTAGAATAAACTCTTTGCAGTCCGAAGATTAAATTATTTAGCTATTTAGCAGTTACAGCCTAAAGGGCTACCAGTTGATGGGCAAGGGATACACAATGCTTTTTTCACTAACACAATTTCTGGTATTGAAGGTCTTGAAGTTTCTGCCAATAATGCATTGGGTTGCTGTTCATCAATTGCATCATCAGATTTGAGTTGATTGGGGTCAAGATTGCACTGCCAATGAATTCTCAAGACTCTATATTCTAATAAGCCGTACTTTTCAAGCACTGAGTGCAAGTCAGCGTTTTCTAGGCTTTCATTCATTTTCTGCTGAATCTCTTCTTGTAACTTCTGTAATATTTCAGGGTCTATGACTTGTTGAGAACTCATGAGTGTTTTCTTTCCTGACGGGATGTGTATAATTATTGCTTCAGTTTAGTTAGCAATGATTACGCTCAGTGTCATAAAAGTTCATAATTTCCTGCGGGATTTTCTTTACAGCTATTTTTAGCTAATACCAATTCAAATTATTTATTGTCGAGTGGGCATCTCGTCTAGGAACTAAAATCGGGCTTCCACTTACCGCCTTCCCCACTAATTCTTAATCCCTGTGGCAGCAATACCCTGAAGAAATTGACGCTGACCGATGAGAAATAATACCATGACTGGAACTGTGGCTATTGTTACTGCTGCCATCATCAAAGGCCAATTATTCGTAAATTGCTCCTGAAACTCAGCTAACGCTAGTTGCACCGTTCTTAATTCTGGTCTTGTGGTAAATACCAGAGGCTTAAACAAATCATTCCACTCACCGATGAAGGTGAACAAAAACAGCGTTACCAACGCCGGACGAGCTAAAGGTAACATCACCCGCCACAAAATTTGCAGTCGGTTTGCCCCATCTATCGCTGCGGCTTCCTCTAACTCCACAGGAATTGTCTGGAAATACTGACGTAATAAGAAAATCCCAAATCCGCTAACCGCAGTGGGTAAAATCAGCGCCCAGTATGTATTTATCAGGTGTCCCCACTTCAATACCAAAAAGATGGGAATCACCAATAACTGAAAGGGAATCACTAAAGTTGCTAAAACGACTAATAGCAGTGCTTGGCGTCCCCTAAACTTCAATCGTGCTAGGGCGTAACCAGCTAAAGCAGAAGTGACAATCTGAAACGCCGTCACAGCGATCGCTACCAAGGTAGAATTAGCAAACGCCAGCAAAAATTTTCCTTGTTGCCACGCAACGCGGTAATTTGCTAAAGACCAGTTATTTTTGAACAAATTTTCTGGGCTGACGGACGTTGGTGCAAAGGAGGTGAGAAAGACCACAAACAGCGGTAGTAGAACGATAAATGCCCCTAGCAGTAAGATTACTAGGCTCAAAAAATCACCAGATTTCAGATTCGGATTTGGTTTAGACATAACTTGAGCCGCAAAGCATTTATTTCGCTAGTACTAGAGCATTGCCCCCAGCAACCATTAATCTATAAACATAGTCTACTTGTTAAGTTAAATTAAACCACAGAGATTGTTACCCTCAGTTCATAGGGTAAATTCCAATCCTGGTGTCAAAATAATTCCAGTTTACAGGAGTAAACATAACCATGCAGCAGCTTGCAGACCAATTTAAAGAATTAGATTTCAAGAGCGAAACATACAAAGATGCTTATAGCCGGATTAATGCGATCGTGATTGAAGGGGAACAAGAAGCCCATGAAAATTACATCACATTAGCCGAACTGCTGCCAGAATCTCACGATGAATTGATTCGCCTCTCCAAGATGGAAAGTCGCCACAAGAAAGGATTTGAAGCTTGTGGGCGCAATTTGGAAGTCACCCCAGATTTACAATTTGCCAAGGAATTTTTCTCTGGACTACACCAGAATTTCCAAACAGCGGCCGCGGAAGGAAAGGTCGTCACTTGTCTGTTGATTCAGTCTTTGATTATCGAGTGTTTTGCGATCGCAGCATATAACATTTACATCCCCGTTGCCGATGCTTTTGCCCGCAAAATCACGGAGGGAGTAGTAAAAGATGAGTATAGCCACCTCAACTTTGGAGAAGTTTGGTTGAAAGAACATTTTACAGAATCCAAAGCTGAACTTGAACTTGCAAATCGCCAGAACCTACCCATCGTCTGGAAAATGCTTAACAAAGTAGAAGGTGATGCCCACACAATGGCAATGGAAAAAGATGCTTTGGTAGAAGACTTTATGATTCAATACGGTGAAGCATTAAGTAACATAGGCTTTACGACTCGCGACATCATGCGCTTGTCAGCCTACGGACTTATAGCCGCTTAAAAGAGTGCTGAGTAGAGACGCGATTAATCGCGTCTGTACAAGAGTGCTGAGTAGTTGAAATTTATCAGAACTTCAGAACTCAGGACTTAGGACTCAGAACTGCTGAAACACTTAACATAATATTCCACGCCCTCAAGACAGCATAAGCCTAATAATCACTACATGTTTGGTCTAATTGGACATCTGACTAGTTTAGAACACGCTCAATCGGTTGCTAAAGAATTGGGATACCCAGAATATGCCGATCAAGGGCTAGATTTTTGGTGCAGTGCCCCACCGCAAATTGTCGATACCATTATTGTCACCAGTATAACTGGGCAACAAATTGAAGGACGGTATGTAGAATCTTGCTTTTTACCGGAGATGCTAGCTAGCCGTCGCATCAAAGCTGCAACGCGCAAAATCCTTAACGCCATGGCCCATGCACAGAAGCATGGCATTAATATCACAGCTTTAGGCGGATTTTCCTCGATTATTTTTGAAAACTTTAAGTTAGACCAGTTTAGCCAAGTCCGCAACATTAAACTAGAGTTTGAACGCTTCACCACAGGAAACACACATACTGCCTACATTATTTGTAAGCAGGTGGAAGAAGCCTCAAAACAATTGGGAATCGATCTGTCAAAAGCCACTGTTGCTATATGTGGGGCAACTGGAGATATTGGTAGTGCAGTTACCCGCTGGCTAGATGCAAAAACAGATGTCAAAGAACTTTTGTTGATTGCCCGCGATCGAGAACGCCTCAAAGAACTGCAAAGCGAACTGGGGCGAGGGAAAATCATGGGTTTGACAGAAGCACTACCTGAAGCTGACATTGTAGTTTGGGTTGCTAGTATGCCCAAAGGCGTGGAAATTGACCCGACCACTTTGAAACAACCCTGTTTATTGATTGATGGTGGCTATCCGAAAAACTTAGCAACAAAAGTTCAGCATCCTGGTGTATATGTGTTAAACGGTGGGATTGTCGAGCATTCGCTGGATATTGACTGGAAAATTATGAAAATCGTCAATATGGACGTGCCAGCCCGCCAGCTGTTTGCTTGTTTTGCCGAATCAATGCTGTTGGAATTTGAGAAGTTATACACGAACTTTTCGTGGGGACGGAATCAGATTACCGTAGACAAAATGGAGCAGATTGGTAAGGTATCAGTGAAACATGGATTTAGACCGCTGCTGGTTTAGTCATTGGTCATTGGTTATTAGTCATTAGTCATTTGTTATTTGCAAAGGACAAAGGACAACTGACAAAGGACAAAAGACAAAGGATAGATAACTTATAACTCGTACTTATAACCCCTACGATGGCAACTACCGAGCGTAAACCGCTACTGTTAGATTTTGAAAAGCCCCTAGCAGAACTCGCAACCCGAATCGATCAAATTCGGCAACTTGCAGAAGAAAATGGCGTCGATGTTTCTGGTCAAATTCGTCAACTAGAAGCACGCGCCATGCAACTACGTGAGGAAATTTTCACTAGTCTATCCCCGTCCCAGCGATTACAAGTCGCTCGTCATCCGCGTCGCCCTAGTACTCTCGATTACATTCAGGCAATTAGTGATGAATGGATGGAATTGCATGGCGATCGCTGTGGTGGTGACGATCCGGCTTTAGTTGGTGGTGTTGGTCGTCTGAGTGGGCAACCTGTGGTGATGTTGGGTCATCAAAAAGGACGCGATACTAAAGACAATATTGCCCGTAACTTTGGAATGCCTTACCCTGGCGGCTATCGCAAAGCTATGCGGTTGATGGAACATGCCAACAAGTTTAGTATGCCGATACTAACTTTTATCGACACACCAGGAGCTTGGTCTGGGGTAGAAGCAGAACACCAAGGTCAAGGAGAAGCGATCGCTTATAACTTACGGGAAATGTTCTGTTTGGATGTGCCAATTATCTGCACAGTTATCGGTGAAGGTGGTTCCGGTGGCGCACTCGGCATTGGTGTAGGCGATCGCCTACTCATGTTTGAACACTCCGTTTATACCGTCGCCACTCCCGAAGCCTGCGCCGCCATTTTGTGGAAAGATGCTGGTAAGGCTCCCCAAGCCGCTGTGGCGCTAAAAATTATTTCCCATGACCTGAAAAAGTTGGGAATTATCGACCAAATACTGCCTGAACCCACTGGTGGCGCTCATTCTGACCCCTTAAAAGCCGCTACCACTCTCAAGCAAGTACTGATGGAAAATTTAGACGAACTCAATCGTTTAACCGCTCCAGAACGCCGCCAACTGCGCTATGAAAAATTCCGCAAAATTGGTGTTTTTACAGAAGTTGCCCACTAACGGCACTGCATAATGATTTATTAGTAAAGCAGCAATGCTATAATTGCCTATGTGCTTAAAGATTTTTAACAATCTAGCCATAGGCATTTGCATGTTTGGCAAATCTACTCAATTTGATTGAGTGGGTTTTGTCTTATGTAAATAATCTAATTTGAATGTACGGCGTGGTTTTCCAGGCAACAATTTGTTGTCTTCACTGCTAAAACCCACAATATGGGGACTGTTGTGCTGCATCATAGCATTTGCCTAATGAGAATCATCAGATTTTTAGATTCCTTTAATCTATCCAAACCGAGAAGTGGGAATAATGGGGTGGTAATAGGCTTTGGGAACTGCCAAAAAATTGGGAGACACCATGAGTGTTGAGCAAAAACGACGCGCCCTGATTACTGGGGCAAGTAGTGGAATTGGGAAAGCAACGGCTTTAGCCTTTGCAAAAGCGGGAATAGATGTTGCCTTAGTCAGCCGTTCTTTGGATAAGTTGGAGGCGGTAAGAGAAGCCGTAGAGCATACTGGGGTGGAAGCGAAAGCTTACGCTGTAGATTTAGCGCGGATTTCCGAAGTCAAAGACAAGATCCAAGCGATCGCCCTTGACTTTGGTGATATAAACATTCTGGTAAACAATGCTGGCATCGCTTATACAGGTGCTTTGAGCGAAATCCCGCTAGAGGGCTGGCAGCAGGTAATTGACTTGAATCTCACCAGTGTGTTTCAGTGCATTGTGGGGATTTTGCCTTCAATGCGCGATCGAGGCACAGGCACAATTATCAACGTCGCCTCAATTGCCGCCAAGCAACCCTTTCCTGGTTGGGGAGCATACAGCGTCAGCAAAGCTGGTTTGATAGCCCTCTCTCAAACCCTGGCACAAGAAGAACGCATTCACGGCATTCGTGTCACAGCTATTTGTCCCGGCGCAGTCAATACCGAACTTTGGGATACAGAAACAGTCCATATCAACTTAGACCGTTCTAAAATGTTAACCCCGGAAATTGTGGCTCAGTCAATTCTCTACACAGTTCTGTTACCACAACAGGCAGTGATTGATGAATTGACCCTGATGCCCAGTGCTGGCGCACTCTAATTGCGAAGTTAGAAGTTAGGAGTTAGGAGTTAGGAGTTAGAATTTTTAACTTATAACTCATGACTCATAACTAAATTAAAACTATAACCAAGACTGAATCATGACTATTGCTAGTTCCAACGGTTCCAATTGCTCTCAATCGCCTCTGATTCCCGATTTGGCAGAAGCCATAACTCCTAGACCAGATCGCAATACTCATAACGGGCGACAACCGGATGTGTTCCCGCCAAAAGAGGAACAGATGGAGGAAATGAAGGATGCCGTGCGGACACTGATATTGGGAGTTGGTGAAGATCCCGAACGCGAAGGACTCCTGAAAACACCCAAACGAGTAGCCGAGGCAATGCGGTTTCTTACCAGTGGCTACAACCAATCTCTTGAAGAACTCGTTAACGATGCCATCTTTGATGAAGGGCATAGCGAGATGGTACTTGTTAGAGATATTAACTTCTTTAGTCTGTGCGAACACCACATGCTGCCATTTATGGGTAGAGCGCACGTTGCTTATATTCCCAACCAAAAAGTTGTTGGACTGAGTAAGCTAGCCCGGATTGTTGAGATGTATTCCCGTCGCTTACAAGTACAAGAGAGGTTAACTCGTCAAATTGCCGAAGCAATCCAGACCGTTCTAGAACCTCAAGGCGTTGCTGTTGTGATGGAAGCTAGTCACATGTGCATGGTAATGCGTGGCGTTCAGAAACCAGGTTCTTGGACTGTTACTAGCGCAATGGTTGGTGTGTTTCAAGAAGAACACAAAACCCGCGAAGAATTTTTTAACTTGATTCGCCATCAACCAGCATTTTTTTGAGTGCTGAGTGCTGAGTGCTGAGTGCTGAGTGCTGAGTTAGGAGTTAGGAGTTAGGAGTTAATTCATAACTGATGACTCTTAACTTCTAAGTAACTCAATATTCTTGAGACTATGAAATAGGAGTGCTACTTTATCTAAATCTTTATCTCCTGGTGTCCGTTCCACACCACTAGATAAATCAACGCCGCTAGGATTAACCTGATTTAGGGCTTCCACAATATTATCGGCTGTTAATCCTCCTGCTAAAAACCAAGGACAACTAGGGCTAAATTGCTCTAGCATCGCCCAATCTAAAGTTTTGCCTGTACCACCCAGTTGTTGTGGATGGTAAGCGTCAAGTAGCAAAGTATCTACATATTTCGTGTAATCATCTGCTGTGTCAAGATGCTCAAGACTACGAATTCTAAGTGCTTTAAGAATTTCAACATTGGGTAAAGCTTGACGTAGTTGGTAGCAAAAATTTGGTGATTCATCTCCGTGTAACTGCACACCAGTCAATCCAGAATCAGCAACTATCTGACTAATTTCGGGGATACTAGCGTTGGCAAAAACCCCTATTGTGTCAATATTTGCCGGCAGTTCTGCCACTGCTGCCCGAATTTGGGATGTAGTCACGTAACGAGGTGACTTTGGCACGCAAATAAATCCTAGTGCCGTTGCGCCTAGAGAGGCGATCGCTATAGACTGCTGTGGTTGAGTAATGCCGCAAATCTTAACACGCATAAAAATTTAACAAATTTAAAATAATATCAACAAATTCTAAATTATCTGAAAAACTTTTGTGCCTTGGTAATTTTATAATCTTGTAGGTCTATATTTTAGGAGACAAAAGCTTGATTTCATCTATTTTACTAGCAGCAGCTGAAACTGTTCCCCCAACACCTGCGTGGAATCCTACAGTGGGCATCATCATCAGCATCAGTAGCTTAGTAATAGTTTTACTAAGTACGAGGATTGAAAAACCCTTAGTTGGCCCCAAGTTCCCTGTTCTGCCGATTAGTATTCCAACATTCGTTGCCGCAATGGCTTTTGGTCATATTATTGGCGTTGGCATCGTTTTAGGATTGACTAACATCGGTCGTCTATAGTTTTGTGATGACAGAGGTGTTACTTGTAACCCCGCTATCAATGCAAAACTCCTAAAAATGATTTTGGGCAGGGGGAGTAGGAAAGAAATAACTTATGACCCATGCCCAATTGCCAATTCCAGAATTTTGCTTACAAGCATTAATTGTCTATTCTAGAAATAAGAGCATTTCGTAAATCGGCACTACCGAATTGATGCTCAGAAGTATATGTATAAGTATATACGCAAATATTGCAGTATAGGAATTACTGGTGATATCTAGTTTTAGGGCAGTGTAATGCAAACAAATTGGAGAATTGGGTCATTATTTGGAATTCCCCTGTTTTTAGACCCGTTATGGTTTGTGATTTTAGGGTTGGCAACCCTGAATTTTGGGGTAGCTTATCAGGAATGGGGGCCTGTTATAGCTTGGAGTGCTGGCATAGTTATGGCACTGCTGCTATTTGGTTCAGTCTTGTTACATGAATTAGGTCATAGCTTGGTAGCCCGATCGCAAGGTATTAGAGTTAATTCAATTACCCTATTTATGTTTGGCGGGATTGCTGCCATTGAAGAAGAATCTAAAACTCCTTTCAAAGCCTTTCAAGTTGCGATCGCTGGCCCTTTGGTAAGTATCATCTTATTTGTCCTGCTCCGTCTGGCAGCTTTTGTAATACCTGATACAAATCCCCTCAGTGTCATGGTTGGAGATTTGGCGAGAATTAACTTAGTAGTAGCTTTATTTAACCTGATTCCTGGACTACCTCTAGATGGGGGGCAAGTTTTAAAAGCAGCACTATGGCAAATCACAGGTAATCGTTTTCAAGCCGTACACTGGGCTGCAAGGGCTGGGCAAATATTGGGTTATGCTGCGATCGTTTTCGGATTTGTTGTAGATTTCGTCACTAGAGAGTTAGTACTTGGCTTGTGGATTGCGCTGTTGGGTTGGTTTGCTGTCCGCAACGCTAACACCTATGACAACATGACTACATTGCAAGAAAGTCTACTTAAGGTGGTGGCAGCCGATGCGATGACTCGTGACTTTCGCGTAATTGATGCCGATCAGACATTGCGTTCCTTTGCCGATTTATACCTCTTAGAAACCACTCCCTCACAAGTTTATTTTGCCGCTTCTGATGGACGTTACCGGGGTCTAGTTTCCATTGACGATTTCCGTTTAACCCAAAGGAGTGAATGGGAAACCGAAACTTTACACAGCATAGTGCGTCCACTGACAGAAATACCTACCGTTGCAGAATCAACAGCGATCGCTGAGGTAATTAACAAGCTAGAAAATGAGCAGTTACCGAGAATTACCGTCCTTTCTCCTGCTGGTGCTGTAGCTGGTGTAATAGATCGGGGAGATATTGTGCGATCGCTGGTACAAAAGTTAAATTTGCAGATAAGTGATGCTGAAATTAAGCGCATCAAGGAAGAAGGTAGCTATCCGCCTGGGTTGCAACTGGGAGTAATCGCGAAATCAGCTACAAATTAAACGTCACACCCTTGTCATAGGTTTGCAATAGATACGTCAAAAGCGTGTGTGATATTGAATATGGTATTTGGTTACAAAATGCTTTTTTTGGGTAAAAGGTAGGACTTCCTACCTTTTTTATTTTTCCAAGTATGGCATTAGAGACTTCCAACTAAAAAAATATCCTATCGCGGTGTAGGCAGGGGGGCAGGGAGCAGGGGGCAGGGGGAGAAAGAAAAATATTATCTGAGTAAATTGGATAATTTATTTTCTGGAAGTCCCTTACCAAACAGCCCATCGTAGACATCGCCTCAGATGATGGGAAATTATTAAAACTTCAAGTTTAAAGCGAGTAAAATGGAGGAACGTGATATACTACGTCTCTCACTTACCCTGGTTTTATGGCACTGCCAATTGTTGCAATTATCGGACGCCCGAATGTGGGCAAATCCACCCTGGTTAATCGACTCGCCGGGGAACAAACGGCGATTGTCCATGATGAACCGGGAGTGACACGCGATCGCACTTATCTACCAGCTTTCTGGAATGGTCGCGAATTTTTAGTGGTAGACACTGGTGGTTTAGTTTTTAATGATGATACCGAATTTTTACCACTGATTCGCCAACAGGCAATGACAGCCCTTGCAGAAGCGTGTGGCGCTATTTTTGTAGTCGATGGTCAAACAGGCCCCACATCGGCAGATTTAGAAATCGCCGAATGGATGCGCCAACAACCCGTACCTGTGCTACTAGCTGTAAATAAATGTGAATCGCCAGAACAAGGCTTAATGCAAGCTGCCGACTTTTGGGAATTGGGATTGGGCGAACCTTACCCCATCTCCGCGATTCATGGCAGTGGTACAGGGGAGTTACTCGACGAGTTAGTTAATCACATCCCTGCTATTGAAGACATCCCAGAGACGAATGAAATCAAAGTAGCAATTGTGGGACGCCCGAATGTGGGCAAATCGAGCTTACTCAACTCTTTTGTTGGCGAAGAAAGGGCAATTGTCAGCCCAATTTCCGGTACTACCCGCGATGCTATTGATACCGTCATTGAACGAGCCGGACAAACCTACCGCTTGATTGATACTGCCGGCATTCGTAAAAAGAAACATATCGAATACGGCACAGAATTCTTTAGTATTAACCGGGCTTTTAAAGCGATTCGTCGCGCTGACGTGGTTTTATTAGTAATAGACGCTGTAGATGGAGTCACCGAGCAAGACCAAAAATTAGCTGGGCGGATTATCGAAGAAGGTCGAGCTTGCATCATCGTCGTTAATAAGTGGGATGCCGTCGAAAAAGACTCTTACACAATCTACGACTACGAAAAAACTCTGCAATCACGGTTACATTTTACCGAATGGGCAGAAACAATTTTTGTAAGTGCCTTGTCAGGACAACGGGTCGAAAAGATTTTAGAATTGGTGAAAACGGCGGCTGAATCACACAAACGCCGTGTCAGTACATCAGTGATTAACGAAGTCTTAACAGATGCCGTCAGTTGGCATTCACCGCCGGCATCCCGTGGTGGGCGTCAAGGGAAGATTTATTATGGTACACAAGTAAGTAGCCAACCACCAACGATCGCCCTATTTGTCAACGACTCGAAACGCTTCAACGACAACTACCGCCGCTACATTGAACGCCAATTCCGGCAACAGCTAGGATTTAAAGGTACGCCAATTATCTTACTGTGGCGGAGCAAGAAAGTCCGTGATGCCGAAAGTGGTAATGTTAATAGAGCAACTCGCGTCAAAATAAGTTAGGAGACGCGATGAATCGCGTCTGTACAAGAAAGATGTGATTAATTGCGTCTGTACAAGAGTTATGAGTTAAAGCCAAAATTACTAACTACAGAACCCTATCGACTTGAGTTTGATAGCGGCACAAGGTAAAAGTTATGAGTTAAAGTCAAAACTCCTAACTCTTCATTTTTCACTCGTAACTCTAAAATGGATTTATTGCGATCGCTGCCACTTGGACTTTATTTAGAACAACCCCAAACTTGGCTGCATAAAATCGATCCGCGTGTCAAGTTCGCTTGGTTGATGAGCTTTTTAACAAGCTATGTTTTAGCCAACAACTTTTGGCGGGTGCTGCTGGTGGTAATTTTGATTATTGCCACTTTGATTGCCAGAATTCCTCGACGCGTATGGCAGCAGCAAATGGGTTGGCTATTAATGCTATCGTTTTTTGTGCTAGCGATCGCAGCCATCAGTCCTGATGGACTGGGTGTAGATTATCAGTCACGTCTGCCAGCTAATGAACAAATCTTAACCCAGCAAGCAAACTCTAATAATATTCAAGAGCCACCAGCCGAGAAAAAAGCATACAGCTACGTGCTATTTCACAAAGGCCCGGTTAAAGTAACTCGCTACTCCTTGAGTTTGGCGGTACGCCTAAGTACACTTATATTCACCGTTATTTACAGCACCAACCTCTATCTGCTGACAACCGCACCAGAAGAAATCACATCTGGCATAGAAAGCCTAATGCAACCCTTGCGACGCTTCAAGTTGCCCGTCACAGAAATTGCTTTAACTTTAACTTTGTCCTTGCGCTTCATTCCCTTAGTTTTAGAAGAAGTGCAAAACTTATTTCGCTCCGTGATGACAAGGGCAATTAATTGGAAAAAGCTGGGATTAAAAGGAGCATTCAAGGTTTGGATGACAGTCGCAGAGAGACTTTTGGAAAATCTGCTCTTACGAGCCGATCAAATGGCGAATGCCATGATGGTGCGGGGTTTTACCAGTCCCAATGAGCATCGAGTCCAGTGGCACGATTTACGATTAAAAGGTCGTGACTGGCTGGCGATCGCAACTTTAATATTATTCTGGGGAATACGACTAGCTATAGGAACTCAGGCGTAATTTTACATCGAGAAAATGGTAAAAGGTAATACAGCAGAATTCAAAAGTTAGAAGTAAAACATTAAATCGCAGTCAATACCAAAGACCGATTATTGTAGAGACGGCGATTCATCGCGTCTCCTGCCTTAACCGAACCGGATTGAGCTATAAGTAACGATATGGTAGGGTAAATTGAACAGTTATTCACCCATAAAATTGATCCCCTACCATTTCCTGTAGATTTTAGCTATTAACCAACGTCACGCGAACACTACAAACTAATCTCAATATTTTTGACCAAGTACCCTTATGAATCTCTGCACAATGCTCAGGTACAAATTGCACCACTGAAAATACTGGATAATCAATAGACCTTTTGCATAAATAAGACCTCTTGCAAAAGTGCTTTTTGCATTCTTGGGGAAAAGGGTAAAGGTTAAAGGGGAAGGGGACAATACAGAACTTTTTCCCCTTCCCCCTTCCCCTTTTCCCGACTTATGCAAGAAGTCTATAGTAGTTTTCTTTCCAGTACTCAATTTTGTGCCATTGAGCGCCAGTTGTGGCAGTATGGAAAGAAGTTGAAAAATTCGCCGTTGCCGTTGGGAACTTCAAAGGGTGTTTTTCCTTCCCACGTCGAACTTTCAACCAGAGGATCGGCAATATTTTGTGCCTTGTCCCTACAGATTGCTAAATTGAAGTCACCAAAGCAGATGGTGACATTTGACCAGCCTCTACTCTTTGAATCTACGCTTCGCGGCTTCTGTTGTACCATTGCGCTTCACTACCACTAGCTTCATCTGCCCATTAGGAACTAGATCGAGGTCTTCGTAACCGCAGCTTCGCATTTTAACCAAATATTCTGACGAATGTTGGTATTATCGTCTGAATGTTTGGAATTCACTGCGAAAAGATATATATACTTCCACCTTGACTACACCTTGACTCTTAAATGAATCCAGAAAACGCAGAAACTTACATAAACCATCCAACTTGGGGTTTACTCTACAAAATCTGTATGGTTGATGAGAACCAGGATTTGTTCACCACACTTTATGCCCAGCGCTTATTTTTTTTGGTGGCAAATGACGTTAAAGGTGTTAAATTCCAGTCTCTAGGACGTACTGAGGCGAGAATGATGTTGGAAAATCGCTTACGTACCCTGCGGCGCAGTGGGCATTCTCAGGAGTACGATCAGCTTCAGAGTGTTTTCCAGCGCACCTTCCAATGAACAGTTCGATTTCCGAACGTATTCTTTCCATTCGTTCCTCACTACCAACTTCAATCAAATTGATTGCTGTTAGCAAGCAAGTTTCTGCCCAGGCCATTCGGTCTGCATACAACGCAGGAATTCGTGATTTCGGGGAAAGTCGTATCCAAGAAGCTGCCAGTAAACAAGCCGAGTTGCAAGATTTACCGGATATTACCTGGCACTTTATTGGACATTTGCAAAGTAATAAAGCCAAAAAAGCCATTGAGCATTTCCCTTGGATTCACTCCGTGGATAATTTGAAGCTGGCACAGCGTTTAGACCAATTGGCGCAACAGCTAGGAGTGAGTCCCCAGGTTTGCCTGCAAGTGAAAATTCTCCCCGATCCCAACAAGTCTGGTTGGAGTGTGCCAGAACTTTTGGCTGATTTACCCACACTCAATTCTTACAAAAATTTACAAATTCAAGGTTTGATGACAATTCCGCCTTCAGGATTAAATGATTCTGAAATTCTCAGTGTGTTTAATCGCAATCGTGAGCTAGCCAAAGAAATCCAAGAGCAAAACTGGTCGCATATTAAAATGCAGCACCTATCTATGGGTATGTCAGGCGACTACGAACTGGCAGTGCAAGCAGGCGCAACGATGGTACGATTAGGAACCATATTGTTTGGCGATCGCTCTTAGCCGATTAATCATCAGTCTTGCAGGGCAGTATTAATAGAAGCTAAGGATTTGATGACAAGAATTTTGTAACAGACTGGTGCAATCGGAAACAAAGGATATAGTATTGACAAGAGCAATCGCCAAGGCAAAATGGGGTATAAAGAAGTGTCCTTCGGATAAACCATAGGATATAATCTTTACTCATTATTATGTTTAGGCGATGCACAGACCTTTCCAATAAGTGTCAGTTCATCGCCAAAACTCGTAGTATGGGCTACAACTAGCAATACAGTTGCTGAAGTATCCACCGATGTAGCGAACGCTCCTATTTCAACTAATCCTCAGCCAAGTCAAGACAGGCTATTCGCACCAGGAGAGTACACACACAATGAACAACATTTTTTCCAAACTCAGAGACTTTGTGGGTCTAAATGAGCAAGTAGAATACGAGTATTACGAAGAAGAACCAGAGACAGATAATAATAATAATTACCAAAATCTGTATCAGCAAGAAAATCCCCAACCAGCGCCACAAGAGAGTCCAGCCGCTCAAAATCGACGCTGGCGGGAACCAGTGCCTACAATGGGAGATGATATGACAGCAGGTTCAAAGCCAATGGGGAATGTGATTGGTATGCCAGGAGCAATTAACGGAATTTCGGAAGTTTTGGTACTCGAACCACGCACCTTTGAAGAAATGCCCCAGGCAATTCAAGCGTTGCGCGAACGCAAGTCAGTGGTATTAAATCTGACAATCATGGACCCAGATCAAGCTCAACGAGCAGTAGATTTTGTTGCAGGTGGTACTTACGCACTAGATGGACATCAAGAACGCATCGGTGAGAGCATCTTTTTGTTTACACCAAGTTGTGTCCAAGTTAGCACCCAAGGTGGCGTTCTTCATGAAGTACCACAACCACCAGTACGTCCCTCTCGTCCGACAACAGGTACTCCAAATCAAACCTGGGGCAACGAAACTAACCGGATGGCACAATAAAGCTAAATTAGTATTTAGTCCTTTGTCCTTTGTCCTTTGTCATTTGTCCTGGGTTTTGCTCATGGTGACAAATGACAAACGATTAATGACTAATGACCAATGACTAATGACTAATGACTAATGACTAAAAAATTTGGCTTAATTGGTGGTGGGGTAATGGGAGAAGCGCTCTTATCCCGCCTTATCGCGCGTGGAATTTATCAATCATCAGAAGTCATAGTTAGCGAACCGCTATCTTCACGCCTAGATTTTTTAAAGCAGCAATACGGTGTTGCTGTAACGACAGATAATAGCCAGGTTTTCACCGAAGCAAAAGAAGTTCTATTTTTGGCAGTGAAACCGCAGGTGTTTAGCGCGATCGCCCAAGAATTAGCAGATATTGATATTCTTAATAGAGAACACTCACCTCTAATCATTTCTATTTTGGCGGGTGTGCCCTTAAGTCAGCTAGAAGCTGCATTTGTGCAATTGCCAGTGATTAGAGCAATGCCCAACACCCCGGCCACAGTGGGAGCGGGAGTTACCGCGATTTGTTCAGGTGCATATACCAATGTCAAGCATTACCAAATAGCACAGCAAGTTTTTTCTGCTGTGGGTGAAGTTGTGGAAGTTTCAGAAGGGCTGATGGATGCAGTGACAGGGCTATCTGGTAGCGGCCCCGCTTACGTGGCGCTCATGGTAGAAGCACTTGCAGATGGCGGAGTAGCCGCAGGTTTACCTAGAGCAATTGCCAATCAACTAGCCTTGCAAACCGTACTGGGAACAGCAAAACTGTTGCAAGAAACCAAAATACACCCAGCAGAACTCAAAGATCGCGTTACTAGTCCCGGCGGTACAACCATTGCGGGGATTGCCAAGCTAGAACAGGCAGGATTTCGTTCCGCTTTAATTGAAGCAGTCAAAGCTGCCACAGAGCGATCGCAAGAGCTGGGAAAATGAGACACTAGGGAATGGGGCATAGGGCATAGGGCATAGAAGAGATGAAAGGGATAAAGAAGCAGGGGAGCAGGGGAGCAGAGGAGCAGGGGAGCAGGGGAGAAGTAGCAGTAAGCCTTTCCCCTCTGCCCCTCCGCCCCTCTGCCCCTCTGCCTCTTCTGCCCCATGCCCAATGCCCAATCTCTAACGAAGTTGACAAAAGACTCGTTAGTATAGTAAACAATCTGGTTGCAAATGTGATTGAGTGAATTATCCTGCACCGTCTCCAGAACTTGACTTAGGGTTTATATTTCCCTTTGAACTGGATCAGTTTCAAAAAGAAGCGATCGCGTCCCTGAACGCTGGGCGCTCCGTAGTTGTATGTGCCCCCACAGGTTCGGGCAAAACATTAGTCGGAGAATACGCCATTTATCGCGCCCTAGCGCGAGGAAAACGCGTATTTTATACTACTCCCCTGAAGGCGCTGTCGAATCAAAAATTACGTGACTTTCGAGAAAAATTCGGGTTCGATCGAGTCGGGCTGTTAACTGGAGATGCTTCCATTAACAGAGATGCACCGATTTTGGTGATGACCACAGAAATTTTCCGAAATATGCTCTATGGCACACCCATTGGGCAAATCGGCATCTCATTAGTAGACGTTGAAGCGGTGATACTTGATGAGTGCCACTACATGAACGATCGCCAGCGCGGTACAGTTTGGGAAGAATCAATCATCTATTGTCCTCGTGAAGTGCAACTGGCAGCCCTCTCAGCAACGGTTGCCAATAGCGATCAACTCACCGATTGGCTAAATCGCGTTCACGGCCCAACTGACCTGATTTACTCCGATTTTCGCCCAGTTCCCTTAGAATTTCACTTTTGCAATCCTAAAGGGCTATTCCCCCTGCTGAATGATAGCAAAACCAAAATTAACCCCAGACTTCAAAAGAAAAAAGGGAAAGGGGGAGAAAGGGATAGGGGCAGAAATGGTAGGCCTGAAGCTCCAGGTATAATTTTTCTCCTTAGCCAATTAGAGCAACGGGATATGCTACCAGCAATTTACTTTATCTTCAGCCGCCGGGGATGTGATAAAGCGGTGGCGGAAGTGGGTGATTTATGGCTGGTAAATAATGAAGAGTCCCAAATTTTACGGCAACAGATTGATGACTTTTTAGCCCGCAATCCCGAAGCAGGACGTTCTGGACAAATTGCCCCCCTGTACCGAGGAATTGCTGCTCACCACGCTGGGATTTTACCTGCTTGGAAAGCACTGGTAGAAGAACTATTTCAGCAAGGGCTGATTAAAGTCGTATTTGCCACCGAGACACTAGCGGCGGGAATTAATATGCCCGCCCGGACAACGGTAATTTCTACCCTTTCCAAACGGACTGACACCGGACACCGCCTGTTAAACGCTTCCGAATTCTTACAAATGGCGGGACGAGCAGGCCGCCGGGGGATGGATAAACAAGGTCATGTGGTGACAGTCCAAACTCCCTTTGAAGGAGCCAAAGAAGCGGCGTATTTGGGAACATCCAAGCCAGACCCTCTAGTAAGCCAGTTTACGCCTAGTTACGGCATGGTACTCAACTTGCTGCAAACCCACACCCTAGAGCAAACCAGGGAACTGATAGAGCGCAGTTTTGGGCAATACATGGCGACCTTGCATTTACGGCCAGAATACGATGAGATTGCCGAGTTGCAAACACAATTAGCTCAATTACATGAGCAAATTGCCGCAGTTGATGAAAATGAACTGGCTATTTATGAAAAATTGCGGCAACGCCTGAAGGTGGAACGCCAGATATTGAAAACCTTGCAAGAGCAAGCACAAGAAGACCGCCAAGAAGAATTGGTGATGATGTTGGGCTTTGCAGTGTCAGGGACTCTGTTGAGTCTCAAGGGCAAAAATATCATGGTGTCTTCACCCGTAACGGCAGTTTTAGTGGGTAAATCACCTGGTTCTGGTCAAGCTCCTTACTTGGTATGCTTGGGGCACGATAATCGCTGGTATGTGGCAACCACAGGAGATGTAGTTGATTTGTATGCCGAACTACCGCGAATTGAAGTGCCGCCTAATGTACTACCACCGCCAGAGATGCCTTTGAAGCCAGGACAATCGCGCCGTGGTAACGAAGAAAGCTTTGCGATCGCTGTGCGTATTCCCAATCCGATAGAATCTTTGCATCTAGCACCAGAAGTAGCAGAACAACTCAGTCGCACTACCGCCGTCCAAGAGCAATTAGAAGCTCATCCCCTACATCAATCAGGCAATGCGGCAACGCTTTTCAAGCGCCGCGCCCGCTATGTCGAACTAGAAGCTGAACTCGAACAGTTGCAAGGGCAAGTAGAGCAACAGTCACAACGTCATTGGGAAGAGTTTCTGAATTTAATCGCAATTCTGCAACACTTTGGCGCTTTAGATAACTTAGTCCCCACACAATTAGGGCGAATTGCTGCCGCCATTCGAGGCGAGAATGAATTATGGCTAGGTTTAGTATTCGCTAGTGGCGAATTGGATAACTTAGATCCGCATCATTTAGCCGCCGCCGCCGCCGCTTTAGTGATGGAAACGCCCCGTCCAGATAGCAAGGTTAACTTTGACCTCAGTAATGAAGTTGCAGAAGCCTTGGCAAAATTGCGGGGAATCCGCCGCCAAATGTTCCAACTACAACGGCGTTATAATGTGGCGTTGCCTATCTGGTTGGAATTTGAGTTAATTGCCATAGTGGAACAATGGGCGCTAGGAATGGAGTGGATAGAACTCTGCGAAAACACCACTTTGGATGAAGGCGATGTGGTGAGAATTTTACGGCGGACGTTGGATTTGTTATCACAGATACCCCACGTTCCCCATTTGCCAGATTCTTTCCAACGCAATGCCTATCGAGCGATGCAGTTGATTGATAGATTCCCTGTGAATGAGGTGGTTGAATAAATAGAATGCTCTGACGCACACAGAGTATTTGATAATTTATCTGCGTATTTTTCTCTTAGGACTTAGGGAAAATTAGATGTTGTTGGGGCAATTCATGAATTGCCCCAACAAGGAATTTAAATGTTACCCAAATAATAGTGGTACGTAGTTAAAAATGCCTTTTTGGTTTTGTATATCTTCTATACGTGATTAATCACTTGTATCTAACAAAACTTATAGTCGCTATCAGCGCTATTGAATGTTAGTAGACCAAGTTTCCAGTACCGCGCAACTGACGCAAAGAATTTACACATAATGGACAGTCGCAGCCAAATACCTTAATTGCCGCATCGCTTTCCTCTTCAGTAAAGTTCAACATGGCGACATTCTGATCTGATACTGATGTAACAATGGTTGAGGAACGTCCAGATGAGGTATAGGGTTTCTTTCTCTCTGAATCTCGAATGCACACAAAATCGTTTCCACCATGTGGGTTAGTGATACAGGTACGACCGTCTTGTGTGTGCATCAATCGCTGTGTAATACTACCACTTGCATGAGCAGGATGGAATGTCACTAGCGTAGACATCATCGACACAAAGATTGAGGAACTGGAAAGCAAATTCAGAAGAATTTTTTTGTTCATAGATTTCCTTGAGAAAATTGTCTATTAGCTTAGGGTATTCCATTAACTTTCAAACTTCAAGTGAATTTTCCCTAAGAATAGCTAGATAGACACTTGTTGCTCAGGAAAGTTCCATATCTACCTAGTTCGATCGCAATTATTTGTTACAGCATAATTCAGCAATCAAACATACTCGATGTCTAGCTTTGAGAGGCAATTAGAGTACTTCAGCAAATTTAAATCCGCTAATATTCCCAAGAGGGTGATTGTTCGCTTGATGTAAGTATAAGAGCTTAATTAAATTAAAGCTCGTAATTAGCGGACGTAACCCTCTAAATTCTTATACAGAGCGATAAATCACTCACTACGAACAAAAGTTACATTTGAGATTGTTTTATATAATTCAGAACCACTATTGCTATCTTTACAAGTTTATAAATTTTAATTTTAATCCAAAGATAATACATATATTTAGCAATATTTTTGAGATAGATTCTCGTTCTTAAAATATCAACTTGTAAAAATTTCTTTTTTTCATTACATTTGTAAAAAGGCTCATATATCAACTAATTTACTAGCCTGCATAGAAAAATGAAGCAGAAAGTACATTCGGAATCTTCAGATTGTTGCAGTTGTGGACATGACCATCACGAGAATCATAACCATGTTCATAATCACAATCATGATGAGAATCATAACCATGACCACAATCACGAACACGGTGGAGAATTCAATCTCAAAAATGAGATATTGCCTTTGGTAGGAATTTTAAGTTTATATGCACCTGGTGTAATTTTTGAAAATCAATTACACAATACATTCTACTCAATAGGAGAATATCTGCTTTTCATTCCTGCTTATTTATTAAGCGGATGGAGTGTATTAAAAACTGCTGGGCGTAATATACTTAGAGGCAGAATATTTGATGAAACCTTTTTAATGACAGTCGCGACATTAGGAGCGATCGCAATTCATAAATTACCTGAAGCTGTCGGGGTAATGTTATTTTACAAAATTGGAGAATTGTTCCAAGATGTTGCTGTCAGTCGTTCCCGTAATTCCATCAAAGCATTATTGGAAGTCCGCCCAGATTATGCAAATATCCAAATAGATGGAGAACTCAAGAAAGTATCGCCAGAAACAGTAAATATTGGGGATATTATCGTTGTAAAGCCTGGGGAAAAGATTCCCTTAGATGGCGAAATTATCGATGGTAATTCACAAGTTGATACATCTGCATTAACTGGAGAATCTGTACCACGAACGGTGAAACTGGGAGAGGCAGTTTTGGCTGGGACGATTAATAAAATAGGTGTTCTCACTATTAAAGTAACAAAACTATTTGATGAATCTTCCATTGCTAAGATTTTAGATTTGGTGCAAAATGCCAAAAGTAAAAAAGCAGAAACAGAAAAGTTTATTACTGTATTTGCCCGATATTATACGCCCATCGTAGTTTTTACATCTCTAGCAGTTGCAATATTACCTCCGTTATTCATTTCGGGTGCAACTTCTTCCGAATGGGTTTATCGCGCCCTAATTTTACTAGTTATCTCCTGTCCGTGTGGACTCGTTATCAGTATTCCCTTAGGTTACTTTGGAGGTGTGGGAGGTGCAGCCAGACGTGGGATTTTGGTTAAAGGCTCTACTTTTTTAGATACTTTAAATGCAGTTAATACAGTTGTTTTTGATAAAACTGGAACATTGACCAAAGGTGTATTTCAAGTAGCTAAGATAGTACCATTAAATGGTTGGAATGAGCAAGAATTGCTGCAATTAGCTGCCAAAGTAGAATCACACTCAAATCATCCCATTGCTCAATCGATACACAAGGCTTATGGTGGAAAAATAGATGAATTTGAAGTGAGAGATTATGAAGAGATAGCAGGTTATGGAATTAGAGCCAAGATTGAAAATAAGATAGTGATAGCGGGAAGCGATCGCCTATTACATAGAGAGAAGATTTATCACGATAATTGCCAGTTAGAGGGAACAGTGATTCACCTAGCAGTAGATAATATTTACGCTGGATATATTGTGATTGCTGATGAACTTAAAGAAGATGCGAGACTTGCTATTCAAGCACTCAAGCGAATGGGTGTAGAGAGAACAGTCATGTTGACAGGAGATAATCAAGCGATCGCTTCCCAAATTGCTCAACAGCTTGGCATACATACCTACGAAGCAGAGTTATTACCTGAAGAAAAAGTTAATGCCATTGAAAAGTTACTCAGCACCGCAGGCAAGCATGGTAAAGTTGCTTTTGTTGGAGATGGGATTAATGATGCACCAGTGATTGCTAGAGCTGATGTTGGTATAGCAATGGGTGGGTTAGGCTCAGATGCAGCTATAGAAACTGCTGATATTGTGATTATGACAGATGCACCCTCAAAAGTGGCAGAAGCAATACAAATCGCCAGAAAAACCCGTAGAATTGTTTGGCAGAATATTGGGTTTGCGTTAGCAATTAAAGGTGTATTCATTGGATTGGGTATTTTTGGTATAGCAACAATGTGGGAAGCTGTCTTTGCTGATGTTGGAGTAGCAATGCTAGCAATTTTAAATGCAACTAGAGCGATGAAATAAATTTATTGGGAAATCGGGAATTCATAATTGGAAAATTGTAGTAGTTAAACTATGAGCGCTTTTCACTCATATTCTGCTACCCAATAATAGAACCTATGAATTCATCAATCAAAGGGATTGCTATAGCTACTTTAGCTTTACTACTAAACTATTCAGCAAACTCAGCCTTTGCACTACCGCAGAAAATCAATCATCCAATTACTGTTGCTAAATCGCAACCCTCAAAAGATACCTTGATTATTCCTGGGGAAAGAGTTGGCCCGATAACACGCACAACCACCAAGCAGGATTTAGTCAAACTATTTGGTGCATCCCATCTTGTTGATAAAACTATTTCTGGTGCTGAAGGAATCGGTAGTTTTGCAGCTACTCAGGTAAATCTAAATCAGGGGCGATCGCTCTTAGTCGTTTGGAGTGATAATACTCGTACCAAACCTTTAGATGTGCGTAACCTGGGTTGGGCTTGGAAAACCCGCGAAGGTATTGGAGTAGGAACCCCTTTGAGCGAGTTACGTAAAAAATTAGGTAATTTTAAACTCTATGGATTGGGTTGGGATTACGGCGGCACGATTTTGTTAGATAGTAGTAAATTATCTCATTATCAAGGCAAAATCATTTTCCGAGTAGACGCTGCTCCCAATGCTTCTGAGAAATATCCCAATGACTACCAAGCAGTGTCAGGGGATGGTACTTTTTCCTCCAGCGATCGCCATTGGAAACCTTTAGGAATTAGGCTAGCAGAAATTATCGTTGTATTGAATTCAAGTGAGTAGTGGTATGTTAAACATCAGTTTAGCTTTCTGAAAGTATTACAAATAATGAAAAAAACTCACTCTTGCTGGTTGCTCATTGGTTTTCATAAATATTACGTTGTAACCAATATCTTAAACCTGCGTAAATAATGGCATTTTTACAGTGCGATCGCAACAAAAACTAGACGCACTTCAGGCAGAATTTGACATCCGCAGCGAGAAGTTAAAGCAGATGAAGAAAGCTTTGGCTATTGAGGCTGGTACGGCAGTCAAGTTTCAATTAGAACATCAAGTTCTTGATGAAGAGGCAAAACTAGCATATCTTAACGATGAACTTGATAAACTTGATTCTGCATTACAATCATGAGACTTATGTAAATATACAGTTATTTGGTACATGAAAATCAGGATTTACTCATCTAGAAACACGAAAAATAGAGATATTCAGTTAATTGGTGTTTGTTTATACTATTTCATTTTTTTGTAGTCGTTATACTCATAACTTAGGTTCTACCTGGGAATTAGGAAGTGGCTTATGCCACTTCTTTTTATTTATCTAGTAATCGAGTAAAAAAGTAATTTTGTTAAACTTTTAATTTTTATTAATCGTTATATCATTTCGGAAAATATTTGCTAGACATACATTGGTAGGGGCGTATAAATGTACGCCCCTACAACGATTCATTTGTTACAATGATTGTTGACAATAATTATGATATCGCGTGTGTTTAATTGGCCAAGCAGTCTGACGGAATTTTGGTCATATAGACATGATGTTAGTCATTACTCATTGTATCTTGCCATCTCTCGCGCCTGGGCTTGCTCTCCACATCGCGCGATCGCATTTCTTGCCAAGTCCCCCACATTAGGGATTGCTGTTTTTCAACATGGTTAATAAACTGCATAATTGAGTAATCTGCTTTGATGGGAGTTTTCAAATCAAACTGAATTGTTTGAAGAATCTTGATATCACCCATCAGAAAGTACTTAGCCGCGATCTTAGTCAGCCATAGCACAACTCGATTGCATAACCAACCAAAAATTCCTTTACGTTTTTTAGTCATCAACAGAACTTGACCTTCAGTTTTTCCTCCTTCGTAGAGGCGAACTGCAACCATCATGTGGATATGAAAGAAATCAGGGCCAAGTGTCACAATGCCAATGCTACCGTACCAATAGCAAATACTGTAAGTTATGACATTTTTATAGAAAAGACGGATGAGCTTAATCAAAAAGAAATTGTCTTTGATGGGTGTAGTGTTACTGAAAATAATTGCATTTTCGTTAAGTTCCTGTCTTTCAAAAATAATTTCTAGTGGCAATTTGTGAACTGTATTGAGGTGTTGAGCATCAATCGCATTAATCATCACCACATTGGGGTGACAGTTCAGCAAGAAGTGGGAATGGATGGCGATATCACACTCTTTTTGCTCTAACTCTGGAACAAAAGGTAGAGGTTGTTGTGGTATTTCTCCAGTCCAAACCCAAATCATCCCATATTTTTCAGCAGTGGGCCAAGTTTGTAATTTTAGGGAAGGTGGTACATCTAAACATGGGATATCAATACACATCCCCTCAGCATCAAACTTCCAGTGGTGGAAAAAACAACGTAGTGCATTACCCTCAACTTTGCCTTCAGCAAGGTGAGCGCCCATGTGTGGACAGTAGGCATCTAAGGTAACTACTCTTTTATCTTTCCCACGGTAAATTACTAATTCTCTACCCAAAATCGTGACAGGTTTTACTTCACCCACCCGCAGATTTTGAGAGGGTATTACCCAATACCATCCCTCAATAAAACGCTCTGGATTATTGAAAATTTTAGGTTTACGGATTGAGCTAAAAGTCTGCGAGTTGAGATTCATTTGTATAGTTTCACTTGAAGTGAAGCAGTTGATCTAGAAATAACATGGGAACTTCAAAAAAACAGTTACTTTCAGTACCATGAGAAACAGCTACCCAATAAATAGATAAAATTCATCAGGTAAAATCTTGAAAAAATATTATAAAAAATGTCAAAATTAGGTCAATTTAATATCAGCTAAATTCTTAATGGATATTTAGAATAAATATTTGAAAATTTACAATTTAGTAAAATCTCTAATTAGATAAAAACTTCCAACACTAATGCTAATATTTCACTTAACTCTCAAACCACTTGATATTTAGCAAAATATGTAATAATAATTACAAGAGTCGGGAAAATCTACCATGTTAACTCAAGATAAAAAACTGCTTTTAATTGGTCAGGTAACAGATTTAACTGGAATACCCATCAGGACAATTCGTTATTACGAGAGTTTAGGTTTAATCAATTCATTAAGACGAACCGAGGGAGGCTTTCGCCAGTTTTCATTGGATGTGCTGACTCGTCTAGCATTTATTAAAAGGGCACAAAATCTTGGTCTTAGCCTAGAAGAGATTGGAAATATTCTTCAGGTTTATGACCAAGGGCAAACTCCCTGTGGTGAAATCAAAGAAAAGCTTGAAGATAAAGTTTTGCAGATCGATCGCCAAATCGATCAGCTGTTAACTTTGCGCTCTGAAATCAAGGGATTACTTTCAGGCTGGAAGAATATCAGCGATCATCATGAGAAAACAATTTGTCCGATTATTCAAAACACCTCTCAGGACTGACACTAATCAGGAATCACGACTTTTATAGAGAAGAAACCACCACAACTCTAGTCCAATTAAAGCTAAACCTGCGATCGCAACACCAACTTTCAAGCTCAAAGGTTGCTCAATACTATGAAATTGGCTGTTTTGCTCTGGTGAATGGGCTGGCATTTCTGCTAATGCTACGCCTGATGTTGCAGTGAGAAACACTATAGCTATCAGGCTTCCGCAAAGTATTTTTTTTCTGAACATTTCTTAAATTCCCGTGCAATTATGAGCTAATTTTTGGTTGAAAGTTACGCAATCTGAGGGCATTGCTAACAACAGACAGCGAAGAAAGAGCCATCGCACCTCCGGCGATAATTGGATTGAGTAACCAACCAAAAATGGGGAACAAAATTCCTGCCGCAATAGGAATACCAATGACGTTGTAAATAAAGGCAAAGAAGAGATTTTGCTTGATATTGTTGATGGTGGCGCGGCTGAGTTGAATAGCTGTGACAATTCCTTGCAAATCTCCAGAAATTAGGGTGATATCGCTAGCTGCGATCGCCACATCTGTTCCCGTCCCAATCGCAATTCCTACATCAGCCTGTGCTAAGGCTGGGGCATCATTTATACCATCGCCTACCATTGCGACAATTTTAGATTTTGGATTTTGGATTTGGGATTTGGAAAATTTATTTATCTCCCCTTGCAAAGATTGGATAATCGCCGCTTTCTGATCTGGACGCACTTCGGCAAAGATTCGCTGGATGCCAACTTGTCTTGCGATCGCATCAGCAGTTTTACGATTGTCTCCGGTAAGCATTACTACTTCTAAACCTAATTTCTGTAAGGCTTTCACCACTGCTGCTGATGAAGGTTTTAGGGCATCGGCAATACCCATTATTCCTTGTAGTTCGCCATCTACAGCAATCAAAATAACTGTTTTACCAGCCGCTTCCCAGGCATCTTTATATTGCTGAAGAGTGATGGTGTTAATTCCAAGTTCGGTTAACCAACGTTGTGTACCAATTTGCACAAGCTGATTTGAAACAACTGCTTGGACACCACTACCTGCGTTAGCTACGAAGTTTTTTGCATCTATTAAACTTACTTCTTGAGACTGGGCGTATTTTACCACCGCTTCAGCTAAAGGATGCTCAGAATTGCGTTCTACCGTTGCTGCTAACTGTAAAAGCTGGATTTCATTACCATTAGCCGTGCCGTTGACTGTTACAAAGTCTGTAACTGTCGGTTTACCCTGAGTCAAAGTGCCAGTTTTATCTAGAACGATGGTTTGAATTTTGTGTGCTAGTTCTAAGCTATCCGCACCCTTAATCAAAATGCCATTTTCTGCACCTTTGCCCGTCCCCACCATTACAGAAGTGGGAGTAGCTAAACCCAAAGCACAAGGACAAGCGATAATCAATACACCCACCGTTGTCATTGTGGCTAGGGTAAGGTTGCCAGTGAAATTAAACCAAATGATGAAAGTGGCGATCGCAACGGCAATCACAGCTGGTACAAACCATCCTGTAACTCGATCTGCCAAGCGCTGAATGGGTGCTTTAGAACCTTGGGCTTGTTGCACTAATTTGACAATTTGAGCCAAAAATGTATCATTTCCAACTCGTGTCACCCGAAACTGAAATGCACCCGCACCGTTAATCGTCGCCCCAATCACCTCATCTCCTGGCTGCTTTTTGACTGGCAAACTTTCACCCGTCACCATCGCTTCGTCTACTGTCGAAGCGCCTGCAATCACCTCGCCATCTACCGGAATCTTTTCACCAGGACGCACCAAAATCACATCGTTGATTCTGACTTCGGCGATGGGAACATCAATTTCCTTACCATCACGGATAACTCTGGCATCTCTAGCTTGCAATCCGATGAGTTTGCGGATGGCTTCAGAAGTTTGTCCCCTAGCGCGATTTTCTAACAACCGCCCCAATAAAATTAAGGTAATGACAATGGCGGCAACTTCATAATAAATATGAGGTATCAAGCCCTGAGCAATAAAAAATTTCGGGAAAATGGTGACAAACAAAGAATATAGATACGCTGCATTTGTACCCAAAGCAATTAACGTGTCCATCGTCGCCGTATTCCGCTTGAGGGATTTCCAGCCATTGCGGTAAAAAGATCCACCACACCAGAACACGACGGGGGTTGTCAGCACTAACTGCATCCAAGGATTTTGCAGGAAGCTGGGAATTAAGGGTAAGTTCAGCCCAGTCATCATGGGCAACGACCCCAAAAGTAGGAAAATGCTGATTACACCTCCCACCACTACCTTGAGGAAGAGTTGGCGTTGTAATGCTTGCCTACTCGCAATCTCTGCATCATCTTCTTCGGAAAGCAATTCTTCCTGGAGTGAGTCAGAAGAGTATCCCGCAGCTGCGATCGCACCTTGGATTTTCTCTAAATTCGCTAGAGAGCGATCGTATTTGATGGTAGCTTGCTCTGCTCCAAAGTTAACGTTGCAGTCAATTACCCCAGAAACAGAGCGAATTGCCTTTTCGATATTGTTGGCGCAAGCGGCGCAACTCATGCCTCGAAGTTTGAGTGTGAGAGTATCCATAACTAGATGAACCCCTGTGATTGGTGGGAGAGGAGCGTGAAGGAGGCAGGAGGCAGAAGAATTTTAGATTTTAGATTTTGGATTAAACAATCTAAAATCCAAAATCACAAATCCAAAATTGAGGGGGCAGGAGGCAGGAGGTAAGAGGTAAGAGGTAAGAGGTAGGAGGCAGGTATATTATCTGTTGCTCTCACTCCGTTTAATTTCAAGCCACCAAATCATACATTTTGGTAGGGGACTTAAACCACAAGCTCGCTGCGATCGCGGCAGGAAGCTCCAGAGAATTATTCCTCCTGCCTCCTACCTCTGCCTCCTGCCTTTCTAAAAATTAAGCAACTGGATAACCCGCAGCAGCTAATGCTTCCTTAATTGCTGTTTCTGATGCTTGAGTTTCAACACTGACAAGCTTGGTTGTTGGATCGGCCTGAACGCTAGCATTGGCATCGACTGCCTGAAGTGTTTTGGTGATGGTGCTTGCACAAGCAGAACAAGCCATGTTGGGAACTGTGAGTTGGAGAGTCATAGATTTACGGGATAAAATGAACAACTTAGCCAGATCGGGCTGGATGATTAAGACGTATCCCTCACACATTAGAAATAACTGGAAAGAGAGCCGCCTTGAATTTATCCTAGACTCTCTAGCCGGCTGGAGAGTCTAGAGATTTTTAAAAGTTTTTCGTTAAACTTCAAATTTCTTTACAACCTTGGTTTGACTGAGTAAGCGTTGCCCATCAAAAATACAACGTACTACAAAACACTTGTCATCCGATGAAACTGTGTGTTATTAAGGCTATATAACCACATTAGTCAGAATTAACCTGTTGTTTTGCCCACAGTTCTGGAAAAATGACCTTCTGCACTAATTGAGACGCGGCTGCTGAACCAAGTCTCCTCCTCTCTTCACAACAAAGGGTCTTCTTTAAGACCTTATTTGGAGTTTTCATGCAGCCAAAAAATCTCAAACGTCTCCTGCGTGCTTTAGAGCGGCAAGGTTTAGATGTCACTTATAACAATCGCACTTATTCAGTTCGTTTAGTTAATTCTCCTGATGCCCCTATAGCGGAAGTGTTGCTGCCAGAAGACTTCCCCGTAGAAGCTAAGGCACTGAAGCAGTTAGCCAATTTAGCAAGCGTCCGTCACCCGTCAGGTGGATGCGTTTGTCGTGCCTGTGCTACGCCTGACTTTCACCCAGGTGATGCGGGTGTTGCCATTGGTTCAGTCGTAGAAACTGTCGGTCAAGTCATTCCTGGTGCTGTCGGTTCTGACATCAATTGTGGGATGCGCCTGCATGTTGTTGATTTGACAATTGAGGAATTCCTGGCAAAGCGCGACCAATTCGTAGAACGGATGAAGGGGGATTACTTCTTCGGTACGCGTGATGTGACGATGACTGCTCAAGCAATGCGATCGCTATTTCAGTACGGAGTTCCCGGTTGGTTGGATGCCATGCTAGATAAGCCTACGGGGAGTGTAGTTAAATCTGATTTACAACAACTTGCCCAAGAGAGCGAACGCATTTTCTTAGGTGGTTCAATGGATGGTCACTGGAAACTTGCACCTGAAGAATTGGTTCCCGATGCTGGATTAGTACGCGATGGCGGACTGGCAACCATTGGCGGCGGCAATCATTTTGTCGAAGTGCAACGGATTGATAAAGTCGAAAATCGCCCACTTGCCCACGCTTGGGGAGTGCGCGAGGGACAGCTAGCTTTTATGATTCACTCTGGTTCTCGAAACGTGGGTAAGTATATTGGGGGAATGTGGCGAGATAAAGCTAAGGCGACTTGGCAAAAAGGTCTGAAGTACCCTGATTCTCAGATTTTTCCTCTCTCTACTTATTCTCACCCTGAACTAGTTGCCAGTTACCTGCAAGCTGAGGCCACTGCTGCTAACTACGCTTTTGTCAATCGCCTGTTGTTAGCAGAATTGCTACGTCTGCGTTTGCGGGAAGTATACAAAGATGTGGAAGCACCTCTAGTTTATGACTTGCCCCATAACATCACCTTAGCAGAAGGTCAGGGATGGGTAACACGCAAGGGCGCTTGTCCTGCCCATATAGGACAACCAGTGATTATCCCTGGTTCAATGGGTGCTTATTCTTATCTGATGGTGGGTAGAGGCAATACAGCATTTTGTAATTCAGCGTCACATGGGGCGGGAAGAATTCGTTCTCGCTTCGATCTCAGTCGCAAAGGTGCATCTCAAAGTGAGACAGAACTGGGATTAACTGGAGTAGACTGCATCACCCTGCGTGAAGAACGCCGAATTGAGGAAGCACCTGCTGCCTACAAACCGATTCAGTCTGTGATTGATGTGCAAGTTGAAGCAGAAATGGTAGACGTTGTGGCGCGGTTGAGTCCGGTGTTGACGTTTAAGGCGTAGCTGCCAAATAAAAAGCCCCTGGTAAACACCAGGGGTATCCATCTTTATTCCCTCATTTAGAATCGCATCTATGAAGCTATAGTAAATCCGTATTAATGCAATAATTGCATATTGGCGATGATTATTTTGCAATTTGCGAGTTAGATTAGGAATTTACTTAGTTTCATCGATGAGAGCGATGTCTACGCATACGCTTTTTTGTCAAATTAGGCAATAGTTCTAATTGTTTGTATACCTTCTGAGTACAATCTTCATTCAAAACATGGGATTGTGTTCATTATCCCAACACTTGCGATCGCTCCAATTTCTGCCAGTATGTTCGCATTCAGATGCATTATCTATCCAAGGAATCGATGTAGAGTGATACGAGTTTCCAATGGAAGCGAATAAGCTAGCACTGAATAAGGGTAATAATAAAGATAAAATTATTAATGTACAAATCGGTAGAGTGATTAAATATGCAGTAAGCAGTACAATGTTGCTATGAGTCAAAATAAATGTACCTATTTTCTTGTTTTTTTGACGAGTTTTTAAGCTGGTTCTTGAATTCGAGAAATGCATAATGCAACCCTATTAATACCAGTTTATATAACAATCACATTTGATTTTTAAAAGCCAAGTTAACTGAGAGCAAGCCGGATCGGGTTTTGCTCTGAGTCTATATAGCAAAAATCAAATATAAGTCTTATATAAGTATGGATTTTTACGTAAGAACATTATTCAAGCTATACACTCTGATGTCAAAGGTAGAAGTGGCGACTTCTTATAATTTTTAATTTTTGGGCGCAAAAAAATGTTTTACATGAAAATATCTTGAAGTTGTGGCACTTGCTTTTGTGTAAATACTGGCAAATTTAACTCATTTGGATTATTGCGATGCCTTCTGATAAAGAGTAAATTTTAGTTCCCGTCGCAGCCTTTGAGCATGGAAACCATGATTTCGAAATATTTTTAATCAACAATAGCAGCAGGGTTGGGGCGCAGATGACTCGCAGAAAGCTTTTCCAGAGATGAAGGGATTCCGGTTCGCAACTTCAAGTATGTGCGGGCATTTGCCGAAGCCCATCCAGATGAGAAATTTGTGCTTGCACAAAGAAGATACAGTGGGTAAGAGACACAAAGAAACGGAGAGAGTATTTAATAACTTCTCCGCGTCTCTGCGTCTTTAATAAACAACTACTACCAAATTCGATTTCCATTTTCGTCAAGTCTTGCCTGCCGAATTACGTCGGAGATTTCTTCAGCGTCTTTAACGTGATGGAGTGCCTTCTTTTCGCCGTCGGGTTCATCCACAACGAAGTAAGTCGGGACTGTGATTCGATCGCCTGTAATATCTGGTACATCATCAACAGCTGCCTGTTTAGCCTTCTCTTCAACTGATTGAGGCTTATCAGAAATTCTATCTCCTGGATTCGCGGTTAAATTTTCTTTGTTCACGTCTAACTCACGAGAATCCCGGTCTTCAGTTACTGGTTGATCGATTTGATTTTCTTGATTTTTATTACTCATGGCGCTTTCAGTTATTAAAAAATGGAACTCGACTAACAACAGCTTAAAAAATCAAGGGTATAAAGAGTTCTTTCTCTGGGGAGAGTTTGAGAATATATTTTGAAGAGATTTTGTGAGGAACATATCTTAGGTTATAGCCTAGCTCTGAGGTTTATAAATAACCTCCCACTCCAGAAATAAATAATAAATAAAAATTACAGTTCAGGAACAGCTCTTAAAAAAGCAATTTTATGAAAATGAACCCATAGCAAACACAAATTTTCATTAATCCTAATGCGATCGCACCGTAGTATATTAGTAGACCTTTCTTGATAAATCGAATCATCATGGAACATTCTTCTACTAATGGCAAAATTCCAGTGAGAATAAAAACGCGCCGGGATTTTTTGACCTATATGCTAGGTACTACAGTTGCATCAGTAGCTATCGGATATCTATTTCCCAAAGTCAGCCAAAGTCGTGAGATAGACCTAGAAACCCTTTGCTCACTTTATCCCAAGAATTCACGCTGTCAAAATTATCTGCCAGGATCGGTGGCACTGGCTGAAGACGGCAAACAAATTGAAGCTAATGCACTATTAGCAACCGCAAAGCCAGGAATTCCGATTCTCGTAAAAGGCTTGCCAGATCGTAGCGTTGATTATCTAATTATTCAAGACGGGCCACAGATTGCTGAGTACGCTATCAATCCAATCTGCACCCATTTAGGATGTACAGTCAAGTGGGATCTTGAGAAGAATCACTTTATTTGTCCTTGTCATGGATCTCAATACGATTCTCAGGGTCGAGTTGTTCATGGCCCAGCTAAACGTTCCCTACCACTAATTACCGTAGTAGTCAAGCAAAACCAAATTCGTTTAGTCGATCGCAAACCTGCTGTAGATCCTCGTTAACCTACTAATAACCAATCAAATGTCACAATGCCATCATACTTTTTCAGCAAATTTGTGAATTATAAAACACTAACAAAAATTACTGCACGATTTAAATTTGTCGGGTAAGCTGACAACAGCAGTTTTATTCTCAAACCAATGACCGCAAGTAGTCCCAAAATTTTAGCCCTGGACTTTGATGGAGTGATTTGCGACGGACTAATTGAATATTTTGAGGTAGCATGGCGTACCTACTGTGAAATTTGGTCTCCTACTAATGACACACCACCAGATGATTTAGCTTTAAGATTCTATCGTCTACGCCCTGTTATTGAAACTGGTTGGGAAATGCCCGTTTTAATTAAAGCTTTGTTAGATGGAATTCCTGATGATAAGATTCTTCATGAGTGGACAAGTATCGCCCCACAACTTTTGTTAGATGACAAACTACAAGCAAGAGAAATTGCTGCGAAATTAGATCAACAGCGAGATGAATGGATTACCACAGATTTAGGTGGTTGGCTGAGTCTACATAAATTTTATCCGGGTGTAGTAGAAAAAATCAAATTAACTGTTGACAGTGGAGTTAAGCTATTTATTGTGACAACTAAAGAAGGGCGTTTTGTGCAACAGTTGTTGCAACAAGAAGGGGTGAATTTACCACCGGAGGTAATTTTTGGCAAAGAAGTCAAGCGTCCCAAATATGAGATTTTACGAGAATTAATCCAGTCAGCAGGTGATAAGCCAGTTAGTCTCTGGTTTGTAGAAGATAGACTCAAGGCGTTACAGTTAGTCCAACAGCAAGCAGACCTTGAGGATGTGAAACTTTTTCTTGCAGACTGGGGCTATAATACCCAAGCAGAACGGGAATTTGCCCAAAACGATCCGCGAATTCAGTTGTTATCACTTTCTCAGTTTACTAAGGATTTCTCAGCTTGGCTTTAATCTATTAAACATTTAGTAAAAAAGAGACGTAGCACTGCTACGTCTCTACAAAAGTTCTGAATAATGCATATTTGATTTCTGGTTATGTCTATTAAACCCTTTGCATAAAAGGGAAAAGGTTAAAGGGGAAAGGGGAAAGGGGAAAGGGGAAAGGGGAAAGGGATGATGATTGTCGCGCCACAAGAGGCGAGGTTTTTACCTTCCCCATAAAATTTGGATTATTTCGCCCCACAAGAGGCGAGGTTTTTTCCTTTCCCCCAACCCCAGTCCCCCTTCCCCTTCTTTATAAATCACAAAATTTGAATCTCACCTTGCCAAAGCTATGCTTTGTCTCTCCTCCGCTTACTAAGGGGTAAGTGTGAGGGACTTTTGCCAGATATCTATTAAATAAAACTATGTATTTTGTAAATTTAGGTGAAATAATAACTCATAACTATTCATTCTTCACTTAGCACTTATTTTTATGCTTGACCTCACAAAACTAGCGCGACAAATGCAGGGTTTAAGTCAGCATCTTACATTAGAAGCTGCTGCCAGTCGTCAGCGTTTAGAAATGGCACAACAACATTTAAAAAATGCTTACGAGTGTCAACAAGATTTAATCGATCGCCAGGAAAAATGGCGCGATCGCATTCTCTTTGCTAATGCTACCCCAATTGAGCCGCTAGAAACCTGCATCGATATCCCAGTTCCCCCGAAAATTCATACTGTCATCGCTACCGATGGTTCTCAAATTGCCCCCAATCATCACGAAATTGCTTACTGTTATCTCTTAAATATCGGCAGAGTCGTCTTACACTACGGACAAAATCGCCATCCACTACTCGATAGTTTGCCAGAAGTATTTTATCGCCCAGAAGATTTATATATGTCTCGGCAGTGGGGAATTAGAACCGAGGAATGGATGAGTTTTCGCCGTACTGCTTCAGAAGCAACGGTGTTGGCAGAACTGGCGTGTGATGCAGCGCAAAAGGAAACGCCAGCGCTAGCGATGGTAGATGGTTCGCTAATTTACTGGTTTTTAGAACAATTGCCGATGGATGCACGCGATCGCATTTTACCCCCCATCTTAGAAGCTTGGCAGCAGATGCGTGATGCTGGAATTCCTTTAATGGGCTATCTTAGCGCCTCTCGCAGCATCGAAACAATGAACTTTTTACGGTTATTAGCTTGTCCCCATCCAGCGCCAGACTGTAAAAGTCATTGCCCAAATCAGCTAGAAAAAGTACCTTGTAAAATTTTTGAACAATTGCGAGATACTTCTGTTTGGGCAAACCGACTCAAACCAGGACAACGCAGTACCTTGTGGCGCAGCAATTCCCCCATTCTCGAACTCTACGGCGATCAAACAATTTACTTTTGCTACGTCCACGTTGGCACTGAAATTGCCCGGATTGAAGTTCCGGCATGGGTAGCCGAGAATACAACCATGTTAGATCAAGCACTGGGATTGATGTTAGCACAAGTGCAAAAAGGATATGGCTATCCTGTAGCGATCGCGGAAGCGCATAATCAAGCAGTGGTAAAAGGTGGCGATCGAGCGCGTTTCTTTGCTCTTCTCGAACAACAAATGATTAAAGCTGGTTTGAAAAATGTGGGAACTTCCTACAAAGAAGCTAGAAAGCGCGGGAGTATTGCTTAAAATAATTTGTAATTCATAATTCGTAATTGAATTCTTAACTACGAATTACGCTTTGCGGTACTAATACCTTAGCTACTTAAGGACAATTACAGATAAAAGTTCTGATTAATTCAGTTTACGTAACACTTGTTATTTTAAATTTTAAATATAAATGTTTACTTTACAGCTTTTTAGGGAAACCTTTATTTAGTAGAGAATTAACTCAATAGCTAGCTAATTTACTCAGTAGAAATTACTAGATACTTATTGGCTCTACATCAAGTTAATTACGTTTTTATAAAAAAGGGGAAGGGGGAAAGGGGAAGGGGGAAAGGTAAAAACCTCGCCCGCAAGTGGCGCGAAATAATCCAAATTTTATGGGGAAGGTAAAAACCTCGCCTCTTGTGGCGCGACAATCATCATCCCTTTGCCCTTTCCCCTTTACCCTTTAACCTTTTCCCATTTATTGGTAAGCTCAACAGTCTTGGTTAGAACTGGCATTACGTGAGTCTTTAGGTTGATATATTACATCAAAATGGTAATTCAACTTCAATAAAAAAACGTATTAACTTATTTAACATTTTTCCAAAAAGATTAATACCTAAAAAGCTGATGAAACTAGTTAAATATGAGTTCAACAAATCTAAAGAAAAATACTCCCGCTTTTTCTCACTTTCTCTAGATTTATTTTGCATTGCTAACTTTGAGGGTTATTTTAAGTATTTAAATCCGGTATGGACAAAAATACTAGGTTGGTCAATTCAGGAACTTGTTGCTCAACCGTTTATCGAATTTGTTCATCCTGAAGACCGTGAATCCACTATTTTTGCAGCTCAGAAAATTGCACAATCTGTAGATGCAGTCAGCTTTGAAAACCGCTATCTTTGTCAGGATGGTTCTTACAAATGGCTGTCATGGAATGCGACTGCTTTCAGTGAAGAACAATTGATTTATGCAGTAGCTCGTGACATAACTATTAATAAAGAGAACGAGATAGCGCTACAAAAATCTATCAAAGAATTAGAAGCTTTTAGATTTGCCTTAAATGCTCATTCACTGGTAGCTATTACTGATAGAACTGGAAGAATAACTTATGTTAATGAAAAATTTTGTGAAATTTCTAAATATTCTTCAGAAGAACTTCTAGGGCAAGATCATCGGATTATCAATTCTGGACATCACACAAAAGAATTTTTTGCAAGTTTATGGAAAACTATTGCCCAAGGGAAAATATGGAAGGGAGAAATTCAAAATAAAGCCAAGGATGGAACTTTTTATTGGGTTGATACTTTGATCGCCCCAATGTTGGGACAAGATGGAAAGCCCTATCAATATGTATCTATTCGTACAGATATTACACAGCGTAAGCTTTCAGAGTTAGCTTTATTGGAGCGATCGCGCTTGTCAGTTTTGAGTGCAGAAGTCAGTTTAGCTTTATCTCAAAGTGGCACACTTCCAGAAATTCTGCAAAATTGTACAAATACTATTTCCCAATACCTTGATATCGGCTTTGTTTGTATCTGGACATTTGAACGCCAGACAAACCAGCTACAATTACAAGCTGGCGTTCATTGCACAGAGATTACTTGTAGTGCTTTGAGCGATACCCAAGATTTCCCAGATCATATCGCTTTAGTTAATAATACTATTGGCTTAATGATTCAAAACCATCAAGCTATTTTTAACCAAGAATTATCAATTAATCATTCAGTAAAGCTTATAGAATCTACATTTTCAATTTCTCGATTTTCTGCTTATCCTCTGATAGTAGAGCAGCAATTAATCGGCATAATTGCTTTATTCAGCAAGCAATTATTTACCGAACCAACTCATAACCTATTAAATTGGATTGCTAATAATATTGCTGTAGCTATTGACCGAATCTGGGCGCGAGAAGAACTCCTCAGCCGTAGGGAAGCCTTATTACTGCGTTTAGCTAGCCAAATTCGCAGTTCTCTTAACCTAGATATGATCTTAGAAACAGCTGTAAACGAAATTCGCAGCTTATTACAAATTGATCGTTGCTACTTTCTTTCTTACTTACCGCATCCATCCCAACCAAGCTTGACTATTACCTATGAAGCGCGAAACCCTAATTTGGCAAGTATGTTAGGCAGTATTCCACTGCAAAAAAGCAATTTTTTGACCCAAACACTTCTCTCTCAAGAGCTAATTTGTATAGAAAATATTAATAATAAATCACCACTTGATTATGATATGCAAGAACTTTTAACTGAGTTTGGGATTACATCTCAACTAATGCTACCAGTTAAGAGTAATTCTGGAGAGATTGGGGCAATTGTCTGTAGTCATTGTAGTGGCGATCGCATTTGGAATAACAGTGAAATTAGCCTACTACAAGCTGTTTGCGATCAACTAGCGATCGCCATCGATCATGCACAACTTTATACCCAAAGTCGCACTGCTACTTTAGAAGCTCAAACTCAAGCTGAAAAACTCACCGAAACCTTGCATAAATTGCAACAAACTCAATCTCAACTGATCCAAAACGAAAAAATGTCTAGCTTAGGACAATTAGTTGCTGGAGTTGCTCATGAAATCAACAACCCAGTTAATTTTATTCATGGTAACTTAACCTATGCTAACGAATACTTTCAAGAGATGTTGACTCTCTTGCACCTTTATCAGCAATACTATCCCCAACCGGAAGTAGAAATTGAAGATTTCACGAAAAAAATTGATTTGGAATTCCTTACTAGTGACCTTTCTCAACTACTATCCTCGATGAATATGGGTACTAATCGTATCCGTGAAATTGTATTGGGATTGCGAAATTTTTCTCGCCATGATGAAGCAGATAAAAAATTAGTTAACATTCATGAAGGAATTGAGAATACGTTATTAATTTTGCATCATCGCTGGAAAAACAATGGAATTGGCTTAGATATATCTATAGTTAAAGAATATGGCGATCTGCCTCTAGTTGATTGTTATGCTGGGCAGCTTAATCAAGTCTTTATGAATATTTTAACTAATGCGATCGATGCCTTAGAAGAGTCAATGGTCAAGATAAAAACAAATTATAAACCGCAAATTGTAATTCGTACTGAAGTTTTAGAGAGTAAATTTGTTGTTATCCGAATTGCTGACAACGGATTAGGAATGGGAGAAGACACTCAAAAGCGGTTATTCGATCCATTTTTCACCACAAAACAGGTAGGTAAAGGAACAGGTCTAGGATTGTCAATTAGCTACCAAATTGTAGTAGAAAAACACGGGGGAATTTTGAATTGTCTATCAGAACCAGGAAAAGGCACAGAATTCTGCATTCAAATTCCCATTTAAAATACTCTAGGTTTAAAAACACCACGATTTTATGCAAAGCTGTACTTTGACATTTCTTTAGCGCTAGGATATGAAAGCGATCGCTCTTAATATACTCCGTCGAAATGGTCATGCTTCCATCACAAATGCTCAAAGATTTCTCTCCCATGATATTGACAAACTTCTTGCCCTTGTGGAATGAAACAGCCCTGCCTTTATAAGGGGGGATTAAGGGGGGTAATTTGACTTGTGTGTACACCGGAGGGGATTAAGGGGTGGGGTGCAATGATTGACTGTGGAAATCATAAATAATTATGCGAACTGATATTACTGGTAATGTTTTTATTCTCTCCACAATGCCACTTGCTGTTTGAGTTCGCTCATATCCAAATAATCATTAGCAAAAGCTTTCCATAAAAGTGGATGAGGAATAAAACTATCATATTTTTGAATTTCCGGTGCTTCTGAAGTACTGACTAAATCTTCTGAAGTAATTCTTTGTTCGCACAATGAAGCAATTTCACGATAAAGATATTTAAATTTGTCCTTGCCTAATTTAATTGTCAAATAATAGGGATTTACACCGCCAATACTTGTAATTTCCAATGATTCTCGGCAGTAGGAGTTGAGTAATCTTTCTAAGGTGCGATAAGCAACCGTACCCATCCAAGGAAAAATGCAGCATTTACCTTTTTCCAATTGCAAAATATTCTGTTTATTTAATCCAACTTGCTGTGCTAACTGCCGAACTTGACTTAAACGTTGCAAAGCATTTGGTTGCAAGTAACTATACTCGACATTCTCAAATAAAACTTGCTGCATTCTTTGCAAAACTTTAGTATGAATAGTACCACCACCACCACGCCAATAAATACTAGATTTACCCTCAGCTTGTTTAACAAAAATAGCCTTTTTTTTAAAGTCAACTTCTACAACTTCCCAAGTTCTACCAGCTAAAGCAAATTGATTACCAACAGGAAGTGGCGTGACAATACTGCCAATTTCTGTTGCGCCTTGCTTAACAATATATTCTTTCTGTTCAGCAAATACAGCATAAAACTGAAATTTCCTCACCACCTTTTCTCCTGCCAAACCAAGGATTAATTTACCTTGTTCAGTCTGCTGAATATGACCAATATCAATTAGATAGTGGAGCAATAATTGTAAGTCTTCTTTGAAAATTGCAGCAAAAGGTGGCAGACTAAAAATTTGTTTAGCTAGGGCATTAGCTGAAATTTCTCCTGCTGCTGTTAAAATACTCATTATTTGGTGATAAAGCAAACTCAAAGGATATTTAATTGCTCTAATTGGTTCAATCCATTGTTCCTCTAAATAAAGTTGAATAATCGCGATACACTGTAAAAGTTGCCAGGGGATTTGTTCTGGCAGAGAAGCTTCTAATAATGGCTTATCTTCAGCGCAGACAAAACGCATATCAGCAGCTTCTCCTCTTCTACCACTGCGTCCCAAACGCTGTAAAAAGCTAGCTACTGACAAAGGGGATTCTAACTGAATCACTCGCTCTAGATAACCAATATCTATGCCTAATTCTAGAGTCAAAGTGGCGGCAGTAACAGCTGGATTGTTGGGTTCACGCATTGCATTTTCAGCAGCTTGCCGCAAACTAGCAGATATACTCCCATGATGCACATGATATATATCTGGTAGTCCTTGTTCTGTGGCAATTTGTCGTAAAGAAGCAATTACAGATTCGGTACGTGTGCGATTATTAGCAAATATCAGGCATTTGCGAGACTTGCTGAGGTTAAAAATATATTGTTCATCAGCTGTCGCCTCTGATTCATCTACTTCATCAGTAATATAAAAATGTTCTACAGCTAGTTTTATTTGCCGTTTTATGCCATCAATTTTGGGTGTAATTACTGGCTTATCTGTTCCTGAACGCAACCAATTTTCAGCTATTGAGTAATCACCAAGAGTTGCCGACAGACCAATACGACGCGGTTGTTTTTGCGTCAAGGTTGCTAAACGTTGTAATTGGCAAATAATTTGACAACCGCGTTCTGAACCCATAAAAGCGTGAATTTCATCAATAATGACAAACCTTAAATCACCAAATAAGCGAAGTAGGTCGTTATTTTTATTAATTAACAAACTTTCTAGAGATTCTGGGGTAATTTGGAGAATGCCTTGAGGATTCTTTAAAAGCTTGTTTTTTCGAGTTTGCGAAACATCGCCGTGCCAGTGCCAAACTGGAATATCTGCTTCTTTGAGTAAGTCGTTAAGACGCTCAAATTGATCGTTAATTAAAGCTTTGATTGGACTAATATATAATGCGCCAATTGTGGCAGCAGGATTGGTATGTAATAGAGTCAAAACTGGCAGAAAAGCTGCTTCTGTTTTACCCGCAGCAGTTGCAGCAGTAACTAGTAAGTGAGCATCAGTGTCAAATATAACTTGACAAGCGGCAATTTGAACTGGACGTAATTCAGTCCACTGGTGATGATAAATATATTCTTGGATGAAGGGTGCAAATCGGCTAAAGGCATCGCTCATATTTTTTATGGATAAAGCGTTAGTAACAGGTAATCAAGGATATTATCAAGGATCATTGCTATACCGTATGTTCTGGAAACATAGCTACTCTTAAACCCTAACAAGCTTCAGAAACCTCTGGATGACTTACGCAGGACGATTAATTTGCGATCGCTGGATAAGAAATATACGTATCTTGAGTATTTGGTCATTATATTTTTAAAGTATAAAAATGTTCATGCTATTTGAGCAGCGTTGTATGGACGAGAATGAAAAACGAATCCTTGACTCATGGCAGATGAATGCTTTGTTATGGACACAAGCAATTCGACAGCAGCAAATTGAAAGCCGTGCGATCGCCACTGATGCCGCTATAGTCAAAACAGTAAGCCAACTTAATCCAAGAACATTCTTAGATATTGGATGCGGTGAGGGATGGTTATCTCGACAGCTTTTTTCTTTAGGAATTGATGGCTGGGGTGTTGATTTTTGTGCCGATCTCATTGAGGCAGCAAGGCATAGTGGTGATTCTCGCTTTGTTGTCTGTTCCTACTCGGATCTGGCATCACAAAGATTTAGTACTATTAACTATTTCTCTTGCTTTATCTGCAACTTTTCAATTCTAGGCGAATCCGCTCTTGATGAGATCGCAAAGGCAGGTCATAGCCTGTTAGAAGACAAAGGCAAAATAATTATTCAAACACTTCATCCAATAATTGCTTGCGGTGACTCTACATATTCCAATGGGTGGCGCGAAACTTCATGGCAAGCAATTTCAGATCGGCCGTTTTCCCCTACTCCTTGGTATTTTAGAACCCTCGAATCATGGATTAACGAGTTTCATGCTTGGAATTACCGATTGCTAAATTTATATGAGCCGTGTCATCCCAAGACGAATAAACCAATTTCAATTATTTTTGTCTTTGAGCGCCAGTAAAGTATTAAGCAGATTTATTCTCCCACTATCTGCTGTCCTACAACTGCTTGACTTCAGTCACCCAGCTGTGCTGTAGATAATGGGGACTTAGTTGCTTTCTAGCGATCGCTACTCTTAAATTTCTGCCATAGAAATTCTACAACAAGAGCATTGGTAGCAGAAGTTCCACCTGCTATGTCATATATGGAGATTGTTGCTTAATTATTTTATGTCTATTCAAGTCTACGGAATTCCCAATTGCAGTACTTGCAAAAAAGCTTTGACATGGCTCCAACACAACAACATTGACCATGAATTTATCAACACCAAAGATACTCCGCCGACTCGTGAGATGATTCAAAACTGGGTAAAGTCTTTGGGTTTTGCTCCGATGCGAAACACCTCTGGTCAATCCTACCGCGCTTTAGGAGATGAAAAGAAGACTTGGACTGATGAACAGTGGGTTGATGCATTCACTCACGATGCAATGCTGCTCAAACGTCCACTTTTCGTCAAAGATGGAACAGCTGTGCTGGTTGGCTTTAGAGATGAGGGAATAGTTCGAGAAAAATTAGATTTAGCTTAAAGAGTTCTAAGCGTTGAGTTCCCCGATAGTTAAAACTAGGGGAAACTATATTATTGGCGATTATTATAGCGTTTCCTAATAAAACAAGTTACATCATAGCCCCCTCCCACAAGACAACAGGGAGGGGGTTGAGGGTTGGCTTCAGTACCTACTTAACCGATAATCGGTATAGGGCGATCGCCTTTTTAAATTTGGTGCGATCGGAAGCCGATAGGGCCTTCACCAGCATAAGTTGTGGTTCCAGTTAGGGTCTTCCCACCATCACTAGATGTGACGTTGAGCGCCACTACATTCTGTCCCACACGACTACCGATTAGCCAAGTTCCACCAGGATTCCACGGCGCTGTATTACCACCCCACTGGTTTTCTACTGTGTAGTTGTTGCTGCCGACAATGTTACCTTTAAAACCGATGGGCCCTTCACCAGCATAAGTGATAGTTCCAGTCAGAGTTTTACCGCCGTCGTTCGATGTAATATCAATTGCAACAACATTTTGATTTGACCGAGAGCCAAGTACCCAAGTCCCGCCAGGATTCCACGGTGCAGATGAGCCTCCCCACTGGTTTTCAACACTATAGATACGGCCATCAACAGCAGCACTCTTAAAACCGATGGGGCCTTCACCATCATAAGTGATAGTTCCAGTCAAGGTTTTACCGCCGTCGCTCGATGTAACATCAATCGCAACAACATTTTGATTTCCGCGAGCGCCAAGTACCCAAGTCCCGCCGGGATTCCACGGTGCAGATGAGCCTCCCCACTGATTTTCTACGTTGTAGGTGTCGCTCCCAGTTAAGGTAGCCTTAAAACCGATGGGCCCTTCACCAGAATATGTCGTGGTTCCAGTAAGTGTCTTGCCGTTGTCATTGGATGAAACTTTGAGTTCGACAATGCGCTGATCTGCTCTAGCTCCAATTACCCATACTCCACCAGGATTCCACGGAGCAGAAGCACCACCCCACTGATTTTGTATGTTGTATAGATTATTAGTATTGGCTGTTGTTGTCGTTGTCATTTTTTCCTCCAAGTTTTGATCGTTTAATCAAAGTGAATCTGTAGCAATCTGATTTGATTGCGGAAAAAAGTACGCACAATTAACACTACCTTTGCCAATGTACAAAGCTTGACACAGAACAAGCCTAGATCGCAAACCCTTGGCAAAAGTGTTATTAAGCAGCAAGTATTAGTGTTTTGTACTGCCGTCATTATACTAGTACTATCGTAGTTAAGATGACAAGTACACTTAAGGAAATTTTCATAAAAATGTTGTTTTGTTTTACTAACCGAGCCGTGAGATACTTAGTAAATCCCTTGGTACAGTCCGTAATACTCTTGGGTTAAGGGTTATTGGTGTAGATGATTGGTCTTTTACAGCTATTTTCAGGTAAATAGACCACGCGGTAAGGGCACAAGGCCTTGCGATTACTTTTGTAAATATTTTGTAAATTCCAACAAGCCAACTCATGCTGCCCAACTCCATAGCAGCATCAGCAGATTTGGACAGCTAGTAACTTGGGTTACAAAAGATAACCTTATAGCCTAAGTTATTAAACTCAACGAGATTGTCACCAATCCCGTTGGTCTTCAAAACCGTGCTTGAAGGTTTCCCATCACACGGCTCCTCAATGATTTGGTGTTTG
>NZ_JBALDN010000050.1:0-142681 GCF_036917375.1 Nostoc sp. | reverse complement strand
GTGGTTCTTCTCTCACCTTCTGTCAAAAGTGGGCCTGTGTTCAATCAGACCTCCTCTTTTTTCTTTGATTTCGACGATTTAGTCTAAACTCCAGTTTTAAGCCATCTCTCAAAAATATTTTGTTTCCAGGAGTTTGCTGAAATGGGTAAGCTAATATTACCAAGTCTTCAGGTAAGCAAATGGGACAAGTAATAGTTACCCTGACTATCACAAATCGAATCGATCGAGTTCTGGCAGAACGAGGTTTTATTTCTTCGGGTTTTTCGCCTACCTACTTAGCACGTTTGCACTAAGGGAAGTTCAGGTCATGGATAGCGAAAGTAAAGTCACATTAATCCATCGTAAAAGCAAAATGGCTAAAAGAGACTGATCGACCACACAAAAACAGTAATGGTTATCCGCAGTTACTATTAAGCCCTGCTATATATCAAAAGGTAGCAAACTTCTGTCAGCTCAGCAAAACCGTTAGTAAATTGAGACAGAGGATGTATCGAGATGCGCGCTCCGTCTGCACTCTATTCTCTCTACTTTTGGCTAATATCGCTCTGCACGATTGAGAAACCATAATATAGCGGTTCCATTCAGATGCAGTACAAAATCTTTATATCACAAGGTGTAGTAGCATAGCTTCTCATCCCACTACAGGTGTAGCTCACATAAACGAGAACTGCTATAAAAAGCGTCTTCCCTGAAAAAATAAAAAATTAAGGGGAAATGGCATTTATGGGAACCCCTAGTCATTAGGTATGCAAATGATTTTGTGATTTTGCACCCTGACAGATAAGCATTAAATAAATGCAAATAAATAACTATCAAAATGAATGGTTTGAAACCCGGAGTATCCCTTTTTCAGTTGTCATAAAACCGAGAAATAGAAGACCATACTTGTTCTGTACTGGTAAGTATTGCCATTGAGTTAAGTTCATTTGCAAAATAAAATTTAGCTGCAAATATAGCACAATCAATTCAATATTTACGCAAATAGTTTTTAGCTGCATTTTTAACATTCATCTATAGCCGAATACAGCTATTACGAATGAATTTTACAGTCAAAATTGCATTATCTAATGCTGTTATCTGGGCAGATTTTTCAGAAGCTTTGAACTCAAAAACAAGCATGGTCAGTGAGCAACGTCGAAGTGTCGCTTTTACCTACTGTCTTATACTGTTATATGTGGTATAAGGTAGAGGTATAGAAATATTTATAAGAAGCTTTTATGGACATCGCCCATAAAAGCTTCCTACAATGTAGTTATGCAAGCTTTAGGAAGTTGTTGCAGATGCAGATGTATTGCTATATAAAACAAGCTTACCACCAACAGAAATACCACCAGCAATAGCCCCAGCAGCAGCACCACTAATACTAGCGTCAATTTTAGGGACTATCTTGCCATTCTTATCAACGTAGTAGCCTGATTCAAATTTGCTATTGAAAGCACTAGAAAGACTACTTACGAAACCAGATTCAAATCCCCCTTGTACTTGACTAAGATCGGAAATTTCATCTTCACAAAAACTCAGATCGGAAATTCTTAATCGTTCCATAAAAAAAGCTCTCCTTGAAAAACAAATGTATTGCTGAAAGTTTTTTACAACTTTCAGCAATTTTTCTATCTAAAATGCGCTGTAGTACACTGTAGAACTAAGGCATATTTAGTAGGAAGCAGATTTAGATTTAGAAGCACCAGCAGCTGCGCTGAATTTGCCGGAGTAAGTAAAGGTCGAAGTGCTAGTTTCTATGCCAGCGAAGTTTTTACCAAAAGCATATGCAATTGCAGCAGCATCTGCAACTGCTGCTCCACCTTGAACATTCTCAGTTTCAAGAACGGTTTCTACATGAGAAAGATCTTTGATAATCATGATTTTCTTTCCTAAGAGTTAGTAAGGTAAACGTGTTTGTTGTCGTGCTACTACAACTTGTTTTTTAGCAGCATACAAAGAATAGCACTATTAGAATTCGATGAACAGTAGTTTTACGTAAATTTTCTTTCAAAAACGAAAAAACATTCTACTATCAAGTTACTGACACCTTTATAGTATTAAAAAATTGTTTGAAAAGTACTTTGCTATATACTATCAAGCTATTGACAACATCTAGTATTTAGAGGTTGTTTGAAAAGTGTTTCGATATGAGTTTAACTACTTTTAATTCCCCTAACCTCCAAGTCTATTTCATTCAATCTATTAAGGATATTGTCAATAACATAGGCAGTAAATGTGAGAAAGTTAGTAATCGCAAAATTACTATCTCAAAGAGTCAATTTCAGTACGTTAGCGGAGCCTTGCCGTTGGCGTTCGCGTTAGTGTCTCTGAAAGAGAAGCCTCTCGTAGAGAAGGCATTACTATTTTCTTGTGCAATCAGATTTTTTATTCACCTGATTTTTTTTGCTTGAAACGCTTGTAAATCAGCACCTTTTAGGACATGAAACAGACTTGCCCTAACCCCTCAGGGTGTTTCATGTCCTTTATTGGTATCAGTAAACTTAAGCTAAAACTTCTTTAATATCTCGTTTCCAGCCAGAGGCTAAAAATGCTGCCTCTCATTAAGCATTCCCAGTCTCTGACAGGCAATGAGATAAACTGCTAAAAGCTTTAACCTTAAGTTAAGGTCAATGTAAGTCCTTGCGCCTCTACAAATCTAGAAATAGTTTGGGATAATTTATTTTTTACAAGTTCCTAAAAGAGAAGGATAGTAAGATTCAAAGCCTCTCTCTTTTTAGAATAGATATTGCAAATAACTCTAAGGATAGATTGACAATATATTTGTTCGTCGAATTTATCCTGCCTTCGTAGCAAACTGGTTATAATTATCTTCCATCTCCCTCAGAAATGAAATTCTCATTTACACAGTATTTATATGGGACGTATTCGTTCGAAATCTGACCTACCTACAAAAATCTGTCCGGTATGTCAACGTCCTTTCACATGGCGTAAAAAGTGGCAAGATTGTTGGGACGATGTGAAATACTGCTCAGAACGTTGTCGTCGTCGCCGTTCTGAAGCTCAAAATGAAACCAACTGCAACACAGACGCAAATAGCGCAAGAGATTAATGGAGTTACAGGTGCAACCTAAATTAATTATTCATGGCGGGGCTGGTAGTTCTCTCCACGGTAAAGGAGGATTAGAGGCGGTGCGCCGATCGCTCCATACAGTAGTAGAAGAAGTTTATTCTTTGCTATTGTCAGGAGCAACTGCCTCTGAGGCGGTGGTGCAGGGTTGCCTAATGCTCGAAGACAACCCCCGTTTTAATGCTGGTACTGGTTCAGTATTGCAATCTGATGGACAAATTCGTATGAGTGCTTCCCTGATGGATGGTGCATCAGGGCGGTTTAGTGGTGTGATTAATATCTCGCGGGTGAAAAATCCGATTGATTTAGCGCAATTTTTACAAAGCTCGCCAGACCGAGTGCTATCAGATTTCGGTTCGGCTGAGTTGGCGCGGGAAATGCAAATTCCCAGCTATAACGCTTTAACTGATTTGCGGTTACAAGAGTGGATACAAGAGCGCCAGGATAATTTTAAAAGTACAATGGCTGGCGTGGTAGCAGAACCCGAACTGCTAGAAACTAGCAATGCCGGACGCGGTACCATCGGTGTAGTCGCTTTAGATGCATCTGGTAAGCTAGCTGCTGGCACTTCTACTGGTGGTAAGGGATTTGAGCGGATTGGCAGGGTAAGTGATTCGGCGATGCCAGCAGGTAATTATGCGACTAGTAATGCTGGTGTTAGCTGTACTGGCATTGGCGAAGATATCATCGATGAGTGTTTAGCCGCACGGATTGTAGTGCGTGTCACTGATGGGATGTCACTGAAGGAGGCCATGCAGCGCTCCTTTGGGGAAGCCCACGAGAACAAACGCGATTTGGGAGCGATCGCCTTAGATGCTAGTGGAGCGATCGCTTGGGGAAAAACTAGCGAAATCTTACTCGCCGCCTACCACAATGGCGAAAAAATTGGCGATACTTTGGAATGGACTGGCAACGAACTGATCGGCTATTGTTGAATCAGTTTCAGGGCTTCGGCTAAAGTTTCTTGCTGGTCAACCATTGCGGCCAATTCTTGGGCTTCATAACGTCCTTCAAAAGCTTCTAGCGCCGCTCGTTTCAGTGCCACTTGATATCCTTGTTCCAGAATATCGATTAATTCTGCTGGATTCAAGTAAAAGCCACCGGATTTGCGGCGCTTGTTTATTTTGTTGATTTCCCGCACTGTATTTTCTATTGAAACATCCCAAGAGCGAGTAGAACGTTTTTCGGCCATTTGTTTAATTAAATGGATGAGCAGAATCACACCATAACTATCAATTTTATTGATTTTGTCACTGAGGCTCATTTCTTCTAACTCATCCACCAACAGCAGCGCCTCATGGATTTTGCCTTGTTCTAGAAATTGCCTAAGTTCTAGCAGTTCTTCCATGCATGTTATATGTTGAGATTTTGGCTATACTACTAATCTAGCTAGATTAGACATCTAGCAAAAATCGTGGTTTTAAACTATAAACCACAGATCAACCGCGATTAACACCGATGAATTATTTATGTCGATCTGTGGTTTCATTTTCAACATTTTTCCTTCGCCAAGCTGGTTTCACCACCTGACGACTACGGGCAATTACCAGAGAATCATCAGGCACATCTTCTGTCACAGTAGAACCAGCTGCGATATAGACATCATCTCCCAAGGTGAGCGGAGCCACTAAAACGCTATTGGCGCCAGTTTTTGTCCGATCGCCTATTTTGGTGCGATGTTTCTTCACGCCGTCATAGTTGGCAGTAATTGTACCAGCACCAATATTCACCCGATTGCCGACAACAGTATCACCTATATATGACAAATGTGCTGCATTGGTGCGATCGCCTAATTGCGTATTTTTCAGTTCTACAAAATTCCCCACACGGCAACCAGCACCTACCTGTACCTGACCGCGCAAATGAGTATAAGGGCCAATTCGGCTTCCGGACTGCACGGTGCTATTTATGACTACTGAATATTGCACTGTGACATTTTCACTTAACTGACTATTTTCAATTAAACTCCCCGGCCCAATGTGACTTCCTGCTTGGATTACCGTATTTCCCCGCAGGTGAGTTTGGGGTTCAATAATTACATCCGGCTGCAATTCTACTGTTTCATCAATGGTGATGCTTGTGGGGTCGATAAGGGTGACACCCGCCAGCATCCATTTTTCCTTGACTCGTTTTTGCAAAATTTCGTATGCTGCTGCCAGTTGCAAGCGATCGTTGATGCCAAGAATTTCTTGGTAATCTTCCACATCCACTGCCATTACTTGTCCTACCTGAGTCACGGCATCGGTAAGATAGTATTCTTTTTGAGCATTGTTTGTCTGGAGGTGGGGAAGCACCTTTGCCAAATCTGGCCAGTGAAAGCAGTAAACTCCAGCGTTAATCCGCTGATTTTGTCTTTGAGCAGCCGTACAATCCTTGTGTTCGACTATTTGCTGCACAATATTTTCATCGTTACAAAAAACGCGCCCGTAGCCTGTGGGGTCAGGTAGGTGCGAGGTGAGAATAGTGGCAGAGTTTTGATTTCGGACGTGAGTTTGTAACATCTGCTTAAGAGTTTCGCTGCGTATTAACGGTAAATCGCCGTTAAGTACCAGCAAATCTCCAGTGTAATTTTCCAAGTGAGGAAGTAATTGCTGGATAGCATGACCTGTCCCCAATTGCACAGTCTGTTCGACAAACTCCAAACTGGGAATTGAATGCATGGCGGCTTGCACTTCCTCAGATTGATATCCCACAATCACGATTCGCCGTGAGGGCGAAAGTGGTTCTACACTTTCGAGAACTCTCTCTACTAGCGATCGCCCACCCAAAGAATGTAAAACCTTGGGTAAGCGTGATTTCATCCGTGTGCCGCGTCCCGCCGCTAGAATTGCTACAACTACCATAATTAGCTATCAGCTATCAGTGAAATTGTGATTAATGCTGTTGGTACTTTAAAATCTCGGCTCAAATCATACCAGCTAATTATAGAAGACTGAAAATATTAAAGGAGTCGAAATTCAAGAGTCGGTATAACTTTACTCCTCAAAACGAGAGATCGTCGTCATACCAATTAGCCTTCATTACAGCAGCTACAAATCATTACTCCCTATTCCCCATTCTTCCCTTTTTCCTGACAAGAGCAAATAAACTCTGCAAACTGCTGCATTAGTTTGGGGTTACGCCAACCAGAATCAGCTTCTTCTTGCATCACTAAAAGTGCTTCTACTGAAGTAAAAGCTCTTTTGTAAGGTCTTTCGCTGGTTAGGGCATCATAAATATCAATTAACTGAAATACTTGCGCTAGGTAGGGAATATCATCCCCCTTCAGTCTATCGGGGTAGCCTGAGCCATCCCAACGTTCGTGGTGATGACGAATAATCGGAATTACACCGCGCATACTCCGTAGTGGTTGGCAGATTTTTTCTCCGATCAAAACGTGCTGCTGCATAATTTGCCAATCTTCGGAGGTGAGTTTGCCTTTTTTTAGCAGCACAGCATCGGGAATACCTACCTTTCCGATATCGTGGAGATAACCACCCCACATCAAATCTCGAATTTGATAGCGTGACAGGTTGAGGTATTCACCAAAAACTTGTCCCAGTTTTACTAGACGTTCGCAATGGTTGCCTGTATTGGGATCGCGGCTTTCAATGGACATGGCAATGGAAAACAGTACTTGTTCGGCATGGTCTAAATCTTCGTTTAGACGCTTCTGCCGCACCAACGACTTTACACGCGCCGCTAGTTCCACGCGATCGAAGGGTTTGGTGAGAAAATCATCTGCCCCAACTTCAATTCCCCGAATGCGCGATCGCCTGTCATTTAAGGCTGTAATAAAAATTACTGGAATTAACCTAGTCTGCTCGTCTTGTTTAAGCAATTGGCACACTTCAAATCCATCCATTCCTGGCATCATTACATCCAGCAAAATCAAATCTGGTTGTTTTTGAGTTACCAATCCGACAACAATAGAACCACTGTCCGCCTCAATCACTTCGTATCCTTCCATTCCCAAGAGAGCAACAGCAGTCATCCGGCTGGCGGCATGATCGTCAACGACTAAAACCTTCGGCGGATCTAAATCAAACCCATTCACTTTAGAACCTTTGGCTTGTAGTGTTCTAGAGACCAATGAATCATCATCACAATTAACATCAGATTTTATCCAAGAAGACATTGCTTGCCTATTTTCAAGCATAAGGTCTCCTTGAGATAAGCCTAAAGAATAACCCTCCGCATTTTGCGATTCCACAAAATGATTTGAACCGATACTCTTTACTGTGCTAGTGGGGTTTGACCCATTAACAATTTTTTCTGTAAAGCCTGTATGGTTGGATTTCCATTGAATCACAAAGGCACTCCAAGTTTTTTCACAAGTTAGTTAACAGTGTCAGATTTTAAAAAAAAATTTAATATTTGACGATATCTAAGTCAGAGTTTCGATATGGATTATGCATAATGTCAAGCTGCTGATGGAATTTTCCGCAGCATGTATCTTTTATGTTACGAACAAGGTGTATCTTGTTGTCAAATTTTTTGCTTCTAATTCCAGTATGATAAATTCTCGCAAATGTTAAATCAGGTTTTTTACGGAGATTTTTTCGCTTTTTGGCGTCAGAAAGGTTTATATTTGGCTTCTTTATCTCAAAATATCGGATTTTGACTTCAAGTCTGTATAGTAATCATTGTAATCATTAGATACAAATGTTTTTACTTACTCAGTTATAGCAATATCCAAGTACTGTTTTAGACTATGTAATATTGAATACTAGCATATTAATAAGCTATTTGACTGGTAAAAACTCGTTGAATTAGGCTTGCAGCCTATAAGCGTAGCATATTGTATGATATTGTAATCAAACTACAAACTAGTTCCCATAAAATCCCTGCCTTGTGTTCCTAGTAGCCACCTTTTTCGCCAATGAGAGGCAGGTTCTAGACAAGAGGTTTGTTGCTCTTGTTGTCGTCGCCTAACTATGACTTCAGTTGGATCGCTCAATTGAGGATCGCGATAGGGAATAGCAGCACGAGTTAGCAAGTGTTCTTTTTCAACTTCTGAGAGGGTAGTGAGTGGCGAGTGGTCTTTAGACTCAGCATTTTGAGAATGTGTTGCCACGGTACCAGGCGATCGCCTTCCTACGGGTGGGGTAGAACCTATCACTAAGCCAGCAGACAAAAGTGCTGTGCGTACAGCAGCAGCACAAGAATAGGTGGCTAATAAACCATCTGGATGTAAACACAATGACAGCTGTTTAATAAATTCAACAGTCCATAATTGAGGACACTGTGGTGGTGAAAAGGGATCGAGGAAAATTGCATCTGCCCAGAAACCTGACTGATGTACTAGCGCGATCGTAGTTCTAGCATCGCCAATTAGTAGCTTCGCTTTCAAGTAAGGTGTTTGCACTTGATGCTCAAAAGCTAGCTGTTTCAAAATTTCAATATACTTAGAGTTCCAATTGTCGAACAAATGATGAGCGATCGCCGCTTGTGCCACTGCTGGATTCAGTTCTAAACCGATTACTTCAACACAACAACTAGGATTCACGTCCCAAATCGTTTGCAAAGCAGCAGCCGTGTTATATCCTAGACCATAACAAACATCTAATAGTCGCAAGATCGGTTTTTGCGCTGCTGTAGCCAGTTGAGTCGGTTCCACAAACTTGCAAAAACTTTCCTGCTGCGCTCCAGAATCGCTGTGAAAGGATTCACCAAACTCTTGAGAGACAAAGGTGAAAGAACCATCTGCTGTTAACTTAGGTGTAAAATTTTCTAAGTCTGACATTTGACAAAAAACTAAATTAGGACTTACGTAAGTGTCAATATTTTTTTGATATAGGTTGTCCAGAGTCAAAAGTCAAGAGTCCAGAGTTTTTTGACCTTTGAGCCTTGACCGAATAATGGGGAAATTTGGGATAATTAAGAGACCAAATGAATCAACTATCGAATCCATAAAACTAGAGTACGAGAAGAAAACAATATTTGATGAAAGATTAATTCAATAAAGGGTATATGGATAAAATAGAACTGGATAAAAAATTAAATCATGGAGAACAATGGGGGTATAAAAAAGAAACAGATAATGATGAATACTTAGGCTGGATTTTAATTAATAAACTCCCGAAGTTGACATTTATACCGAAGAGAGAAGATTATTTAGAAGAATACCTCTATTTAATCAAAATCAGAGAAGCCGAAAAAAGACAGAAAACACCATATCATGTACTTATCAAAGAACTACGGCGAGATGTTCATGAAAGCGGAGAATATGAAACAGGAGAGGACATTAGGCAAAAAGATAACTATTACTTTTCTTATATAGATGAATTAGAAAAGTTTATTGAGGAATTAGGATACAGCTTTGAAAATATTAAGCACAGAAGTGAAATAGATGCACCTTAGTAGAATTAAATCGATTCTGTAGTTTGGGTCGAACAAAGCAAAACCCAACATTCAAATGATGATTTTTTGCGGCGATAGCGGCTAATTAAGAGCAATTCTACTCGTCTTTGCCATCCCCGATACAAAGGAAAAATATCTGCATTTCGTTAACTAAAGAAAGAACAAGCTGTTTGGCAACTTAGTATTCGTTCCTTAACCCAACCTATAAGCGATTGCTAGACTTCGGTACAAAAGATGATAAAGTCATCATTGGTAACGTTATCCTACAGTACAAAAACCTGATTAGCGCGATCGCAACTGATGACACTGCCACCACCAACCAAGCACAAACAGTAGTAATAAATCGTATTTGTGCCAGTTGCGTAAGTCCTTTAAGATAATGCCCAATTCCCAATGCCCCATTCTCAATTTGTTGTTTCGCCAGCTTGGCTGTTTGAACATCTAGAAGATCCGCAAGTCGTTATTGTGGATTGTCGCTTTTCTTTAGCCGATCCACAACTAGGACAACAACAGTATCAAAAAAGTCACATAAAGGGGTCATATTACTTAGATTTGAATCAGGATCTTTCCAGTCCAGTGGGTAAGCATGGCGGAAGACATCCTTTACCTAACCCTAATGATATAGCTAACAAATTGGCAGCGATTGGGGTAAATTACCAAAAAAGTTTAGTTGTAGCTTATGATGATTCCCGCTTTGCCTTTGCATCTCGTCTATGGTGGCTGTTGCGCTATCTAGGACATGAGCAAGTAGCAGTACTAGATGGCGGCTTCGCTGGATGGCAAAAAGCTGGATATTCTGTTACAGATGTTATTCCTTCCCCGCGGATGGGTACGTTTGTCGCTGAAGTACAAACAGAAAAGGTGGTAGATATTACAGCCGTGAAAAGCCGGAAAGATAGCCATGAGGTAGTATTGGTAGATTCAAGAGAGAGCGATCGCTACCGAGGCGAACGAGAGCCAATCGATCGAATTGCTGGACATATTCCCGGTGCAGTCAACTATCCCTGGCAAGAAGTTACAGACTCTTCCGGCTACCTACTCCCTCCAGAAGAACAACGTCGTCGGTGGGAAAAGCTAAAAACAGCCGAAGAAATATTGGTATATTGCGGTTCTGGCGTTACTGCTTGTGTGAATTTACTGTCTTTAGAATTAGCTGGTATTAGCAAGGGTAAACTTTATGCTGGTAGCTGGAGTGATTGGATTTCCTATTTATAGTTAGGAGTTAGGAGTGAGAAGTTAAGAATTAAAACTCCAAACTCCTAACTCTTAACTCCTAACTCTTCTCAAAACCGACCTAATTGCAAACCATAATTAATACTAAAGAACCAGCCATCAAAATCAATGTTTTCGGCGGTTGAACTACCTAAACTTACTCCAGCCTGGACATTCATATAAATGGTATCGGATATTTGATAATTTAAGTGTCCAAATAGCCGATAAAATTCGTCTTCTCGATCGCGCTGTGTAAAGTCTGATAAACTCATTTGGTAATCAATACCAACCTGGAGAGGCTTTTGCAAGTAGTAGTTCAGAGATACCCAAAAAGTATTGATTATCCGATTACGACTTTGGGGATCGGCAAAATTTACACTCAACTGGTAGAAGCTATCTAGGGTTAATCTTGAAGTTAAGGGATCTCGGCGTCCCAAAGATAGCTGTAGGGAATTTTCATTTAAAAAGCGATCGCCTGCTTTGAAGCTATCGAAGCGATCGCTGCTGTTGGCATAAAATAACTGTTGATTGCTCCAACTGATTTGTCCAAACATTCGTTGGGATAGCTGCTGGTAAATACTGAGATTGAATCTCACCTGGTTGTAATGATATTGTGACTGATTTATATAACGAATCAGATTGCCATCAATTGAGCCATTTACAAAAGTCTTAGATCCTAAAGGGAAATATGTAGAGGCTAGTGTCAGTCCAGAAATAATTAAACCATCTTCTATGGGACTATCATTTGAGGAAAAAATGTTACTCGTTTGGAAGTAGCCGACACGTCCTTGTAGATAGCCGATAGGTTTAAACTGAGGTACTGGTTGTTCTGTCGGTGGTGGTAGCTGTTGTTCTAGGGGTTGTTGTTCTAAGGGTCGTAACCGTACTCGCAACCCCAATTCGCGATCGCTATTAGATTCAAACGGTGGTTTTGGCGATCGTAGCAGTTCTATTAACCTATCTCGCCTTTGAGAATACTCTCTCTCAGGTAAATTTAATAGTTGCTCCTTTGAGTCTGAAGGAGATATAGGCAAATTATTTGGCGGAGATTCTAGCTGTGGCGGTTCATTTTGCTTTTGAGTATTTATAGGTTCTTCGGTTTGATCTGAGATTTGAGTCGTTTCTGGTGTTTGCTGTGCCAGATTTAACGGTATCCGAGAGTCTAAAGTATGTGACTCATTCGACAGCTTGCACAAAGAGTTAATTGCTTTTTGCTCCAACTTATGACATAACTGCTCATGAGTTAACTGTGTAGTTGCTAAATGATTAGGATGTAAAACATCTGTAATTGCAGATTCTGCCGCATCTACTCTAATGCAACACCAGCTTCCACCACTGGACGTTAACAAAATACAAAAAAACAAATTTTTCCAGTTCTTGAGTCGCATCTGGTTAGATCGCATTGATTGCGTTTGGCAAATGTAGACCCACAAGCTGTATCGGAAGTTCCGACTACAAAGATACAATTGATTGCATCTATTTTGGCTTTGTAGGTATATACTGAAACTACAAACTAAAATTACTGCTTTTCGGATTTTCCCCAGATTTTTTTTGTAAAACTGAGATGCTCCGATAAAATTACTGCTTAAATTTTAGTGAAATATAGCCAGTGGATAATTCCACAACAAATCTTAGCAAGTTATTGTCCCCCATAATTAATGACCTTCTGCCTGAAATGATTATAAAGGATTATATGTAATGTACTTCTCGTTCAATTGTTTATATCAAATGCTAGCTTTTGAACCTTATACAGACTTTATTGCATACAATTTCAGTTTTAGCAGGAAAACTTAAATCAACTAAATAGATATAGTCATCCAAATTTATTCATGAACTTGCTTGCATAGATAAGGAACATGTTGATGGATACGAAAAAAACTAATAGATATATGCTGAGTTTTTTCAAAAATCAAATATGAGCCATTTGTTTTATTTGTTATCATTTTATGTATTAAATCTAAATTAAAATTTAAACTAATTTACCTAAAAAATCTCTTACCACAATCGGCACTAGCCTAAAATTTAATTTTTATGATATTAGTTGAATCTCAAAATTTCTCAAACTATGTTTTATAAATCGTTTCCATTATTGGTGATTGGTTTATGGGGACTTATAGTGCTGCCTTTGCCAAATCGGGTAAGTGCTATAACTCCTTTAACGCGAGCAGAGATTCAAAACCTCCGCAACATCGTACAACTAATACCCAAAGATAAATTAAAGAAACGTGCTGCACGCAAATTAGATGCAATGACTCCTGGGGACGGGCTGTCAACTGGCCGAGCTTCTCTCGCAGATTTGCGTTTTAATGATGGCTCATTGGCACGAGTTGGAGAACAGGCGTTATTTCAATTTTTGCCGAAGACTCGTGACTTTAAACTGACAAACGGGACTGTGTTGTTGCTCATCCCACCAGGAAAGGGGCAAACACGCATACAAACACCAAATGCAGCAGCAGCAATTCGTGGTTCAGCATTATTTGTACGCTACGACCAACAAACAGACACTACGATTGTGGGTGCGCTGACAAATAGCGGTATTGAAGTTTCTAACAAGAAAGCTTCTCAAACTCAGGTGTTGGAAGCAGGGCAAATGGTGATTATAGTTAAAGGAGAATTTCAGAGATTATATGATTTTGATCTAAGAAATTTTTATGAAACGAGCCAGATGGTTCGGGAACTTGATTTGAACAGGCAGAGTCCTGTGCCTACACCCGATCCTGCAATCACCAGTGTTCAAGCCGAAACTACTGCGGCTTTGAAAGCACAGCCACCGATAAAAGGCGAGGGAGTAATTGAAAACCCCTCTTTTGTGCAGCTAACTCCTAGTCCTTCAAATCCGCCTAGTAGTAATGATGTTATTAAAGACAATTCCTCAGCAAACTCTTCAGAGAATACAGGACAAGCCTCAACAAATACTAACCAGCAGAGTGTACCAATTAGTAACAACAGCAAGGTAAACACTGAAGATAGTAAAGTTGGTGCTGGTTCTAGTACAGAAAACCCGACAAATAAAAATCCGCAAAATAACACATTACCAATCACAATCAGCCCAACAAATCCAACACCCGTAACCCAAACAAATCCAACACTTGTCACTCCAACACCTGTAACTTCAACAAATCCAACACCCGTAACACCCGTCACTCCAACAGATCCAACACCCGTAACACCTGTAACTTCAACACCTGTCACTCCAACACCCGTGACACCCGTAACACCCGTCACTCCAACACCCGTAACCTCAACAGATCCAACACCCGTAACACCAGTCACTCCAACACCCGTGACACCCGTAACACCCGTCACTCCAACACCCGTAACCTCAACACCCGTAACCTCAACAGATCCAACACCCGTCACTCCAACAGATCCAACACCCGTAACACCAGTTACTCCAACACCAGTAACACCCGTAACACCTGTAACTCCAACACCAGTCACTCCAACACCAGTAACTCCAACACCCGTAACACCCGTAACACCCGTAACACCAGTCACTCCAACACCTGTAACTCCAACACCCGTAACACCCGTAACACCCGTAACACCAGTAACTCCAACACCCGTAACACCCGTAACACCCGTAACACCAGTAACTCCAACACCAGTAACTCCAACACCCGTAACACCCGTAACACCAGTAACTCCAACACCAGTAACTCCAACACCCGTAACACCCGTAACACCAGTAATTCCAACACCAGTCACTCCAATACCAGTGACACCCGTAACACCTGTAACACCCGTAACACCAGTAACTCCAACACCTGTAACCCCAACTGACTCTCCAAGTACATAAAAACTGCTAATGGAGGTAAAAATGCTATGCGAAAGCCGAAGACAGTACATCTTGTCATAATTCTGCGTAATTCCTGTGGAACTTAGTTGCTCTAATGCGGTAGCACAGACTTATGCTCGATTAGGGGCAGAACTATCCAACTGTTAACTACTGCCTTTACTTGCCGCCAAAGCAAAAAGTGATATTCCCTACGACCAGATAGCATCTGCTAACGCTAGATTAAATCAAGGATAGGACTTACACAGCGTTCACCGGATATCCTTATATAGTTCAATCAAGTTCTGTGTGTAAGTTCCCAGGAACTCACTTGTTGCTAAAGAGAACATAAACTTATGACTTTTGATTACGACCTGTTTGTAATTGGTGCGGGTTCTGGAGGTTTGGCGGCTTCCAAACGAGCGGCTAGCTACGGCGCAAAAGTGGCGATCGCTGAATATGATTTAGTTGGTGGCACTTGTGTGATTCGCGGTTGCGTTCCCAAAAAACTCATGGTCTATGGCTCTCACTTTCCCGAACTGTTCAGTGACGCTTCAGGCTATGGCTGGAAAGTAGGTAATGCTGAGTTTGACTGGGAATATTTCATTACATCTATAGATAAGGAAGTTCGACGACTATCACAATTACACATTAGCTTCTTAGAAAAAGCCGGAGTAGAACTATTTTCCGGTCGCGCTACATTAGTAGACCCCCACACTGTAGAAGTTGATGGACGTAAAGTTACAGCAGACAAAATTTTAATTGCTGTTGGTGGGCGTCCCGTCAAGCCAGATTTACCAGGGATGGAACATGGCATTACCTCCGACGAAATCTTTCATTTAAAAGAACAACCAAAACACATCGTCATTATTGGCGCTGGTTATATCGGCACGGAATTTGCTTGTATTATGCGCGGTCTGGGTTCTGAGGTAACACAAATTACCAGAGGTGAAAAGATTTTGAATGGGTTTGATGAAGATGTCCGCATAGAAATTGAAGAGGGTATGACGAACCACGGAATTCGCTTGATTAAGAATAATGTGGTGAAAGTAATTGAACGCGTCCCAGAAGGGTTGAAACTGACTTTATCAGGAGACGACCAAGAAACACTAATTGCTGATGTGTTTTTAGTAGCGACCGGTCGAACCCCCAATGTAGATGGATTAGGTTTAGAAAACGCTGGGGTTGATGTTGTTGCTAGTTCTATCGAAGGACCTGGATACCCTACCACAAGTGCGATCGCAGTCAATGAATATAGTCAAACTAGTCAACCGAATATTTTTGCTGTTGGCGATGTCACCGACCGAATCAATTTAACTCCCGTGGCCATTGGCGAAGGTCGCGCCTTTGCCGATAGCGAATTTGGGAATAATCGCCGCGAATTCAGTCACGAAACTGTGCCCACAGCCATATTTTCTACCCCAGAAGCTGCAACAGTCGGCTGGACAGAAGCCGAAGCACGAGAAAAATTCGGTGATGCCGTCAAAATTTTTCGCACTCGCTTTCGCCCTATGTACCACAGTTTGACTGGTAAACAAGAGAAGACAATGATGAAGTTGGTGGTTGATGGCAACACCGACAAAGTTCTAGGCGCTCACATGGTAGGTGAAAGTGCGGCTGAGATTATCCAAGGTGTAGCGATCGCAGTCAAGATGGGCGCAACTAAAAAAGACTTTGATGCCACTGTGGGTATCCATCCCTCATCCGCAGAGGAATTTGTCACAATGCGGTAACAAAACTTAGGAGTGAGGAGTTGTGAGTTATGAATTACAAGTGAGACACAACAAATGATAAATCTTTATTTATCAACACTCGATAATTTTTAACTCCTAACTATTTACAGCTTTGGACTACATATATCTTCACGGCTTTGCTTCTAGCCCTAAATCTGCCAAAGCGCGGGATATAGGCGATCGCTTTACCCAAATTCAGACAAGGCTGAAAATTCCCGATCTCAATGCTGGCGATTTTTCCCAATTAACCATCACTCGTCAGCTCGCTCAAGTTGCCGCAGAATTCAGCAATGATTCTACACCAGTAACAATAATTGGCTCAAGTTTGGGTGGTTTGACCGCTGCCCACTTGGGACAACAAAATTTGCAAGTGCAACGCTTAGTTTTGCTAGCACCAGCTTTTGGGTTTTTATGCCATTGGTTGCCTAAGCTAGGAGACAAAGAAGTACAGCGTTGGCAGCAAGAAAAATATATTATGGTCTACCACTATGGGGAACAGCGCTCGCTTTCCTTAAATTACAATTTCGTGATAGATGCTGCCCAATACCAAGAAAAGTTTTTACAACGCCCTATCTCCACACTGATTTTGCATGGCAAAAAGGATGAAGTCATTCCGATCGAAGCTAGTCGCGACTTGGCGCGATCGCGTCCTTGGGTAAAGTTAGTTGAACTCGACAGTGACCACGCCTTGGGTAATGTTATGGAAGAAATTTGGCAGGCAATTCGCCTCTTTTGCCAATTACCTTGAAGTTGTAAAATATTAGACTCACACATAAATAATGTCCTTAGTCATTTGTCCTTTGTTAGTTACTAATGACCAATGACTAATGACCAATGACTAATGACTAAAACTATGCTTCCCTTCATCCGGTCAGATTTAGCCCAATTCAGTGCCTATAAACCTCACCCTAGCAGCGATACAGCCAATTGTGTCGCCACACAGTTCGATCGGTTAGATACAAATGAAAGCCCCTACGATTTACCTCCTGAATTAAAAGAGAAGCTGGCGTGGACTTATCAGCAAGTAATTGAAACAAATCGTTATCCTGATGGCGGACATGAAACACTTAAGAATGCGATCGCTGAGTACGTTAATCAGTCAGCCGACCTCTCATCATCGTTATTTACTGCTGCTAATATTTCTGTTGGTAATGGTTCAGATGAACTAATCCGCTCTTTATTAATCGCCACCTGTTTAGGAGGAGAAGGATCAATTCTCGTTGCCAATCCCACTTTCTCAATGTACGGGATTTTAGCACAAACTTTGGGCATTCCTGTAGTGACGGTGGGGAGAAATGAAACAAATTTTGAAATTGACATAAGCGCCGCACAGTCTGCGATCGAACAAACTCAAAATCCCCCCATTCGCGTAGTTTTCGTAGTCCATCCCAATTCGCCGACTGCCAACAGCTTAACTGCGGCAGAGTTAGCGTGGTTAAAAAGTTTGCCACAGCATATTTTGGTAGTAATTGATGAAGCTTACTTTGAATTCAGCCAAACTACCCTAGTAGGTGAATTAGCACAGCATCCTAATTGGGTAATATTACGCACTTTTTCTAAAGCTTTCCGTTTGGCATCTCTCCGTATTGGTTATTGCGTTGCTCATCCTGAAGCGATCGCCATTTTAGAAAAAGTTCGCTTACCCTACAATCTCCCCAGTTTTTCTATAGCAGCTGCCTTAGTTGGTTTGCAAAATCGTACACTCTTGCTGGAATCAATTCCTCAGACCCTGAGTGAACGAGCTAAACTCATCGAAATTTTATCCCAGCAACCGGAACTACAAATTACTCCAAGTGCTGCCAACTTTATTTACCTGCGTCTTAAACCAAATGGCTTTAATTCACAAGAAGCTGCTTTAAAAACTTTCCACCAGAAACTTAGAACACTTGGCACTCTTGTACGACACATTAGCGGAGGATTGCGAATTACTGTCGGAACGATAGAAGAAAACGCCCGCACCGTTAATCGAGTAAAAGCTGCTTTGACAAATTTGTCATCTTAGCAATTTACTCAGTAATTAAACCTGCTATTTACCTCACTGCCCAAACGGCGTACTACTCCCACTGTTTGTGGCAGCACACCTACTAAAAGTGCAAAAGCAACATCCGGCAAAAGAGCCACTATTTCTGGTGGAAAGTATTGTTCAAATTGATCGAGAATCTTCTGGACTCGCTGCCCAGGCATTGGATTCTCTGTAATTTGTTTGATCAATCGAATCCACTGTCGCCTAATCAAGTAAGCCTTCTGGCGTTCTTCATTAGATTCAGGAGTTAATAAAGAGAGATTACCTATGGGCAGCGCCCTTTGGCAATCACAATCGTAATCCCCACCCACAGCAGCCCCAGGCCCAGCAAACTCTGCATGGTAGCGTTTAAAGAGTATTAATCCATTTCGCCTACGACTATTGACGATGAAAACTTCTCCACTGTGCAAACGTGTAAGGATATCCGAGCTTTGTGATTGCTCAGTTCCGTCTGACATGACAACAGAGTCAAGGAAAGTAGTTTCAGGGTAATAAGTTGATACCATAGAGGTCTGATAGCGTCGATGCTGTTCGCTATCCATGTTTTTTAAACTTTTAATGAATGTTGTTGTAGTATGCACTTCAAAACGGAACTAGCTGTTATATCAAATCAACTTTTTGAATTCTTTTATTATCAACACTTTCCTGGTCAATTTAACTAAAAACAGCAATATATAGGCGTTGTTTTAGTAATTGAGTGATTATATTTTATGAGATATAACTAGATTTGTCTGTAAACAATACTCGTGTTTTCTTAAAGTTTTTATAAAGATGAATAAATGAATTACAAAGTTATTATGAGGAAATAATGGTTTTTTCAACGCTATTTCATCTATGTTCCCATTATAGTCCATTTTCATTTATATCAAATGCTTGAAAAAATTTGTTAACCATAAATCCCAAAAGTTAAATTTAACATTTTTTAACATTAAAAATATTTACTAAAAAGATAATTTGTTTATAAGGACAAGGGGATTTTTTGTAAAAAGTTTCAATCAAATATTCTTTTGAGAAAAAAATATCAAAAGCTATTTACTCGCTTCGTAAATTAACAAACATCTTTTAGTTTTGATTTATAGGACTCCTATTTGATTGCGTGAGAAAACTCAGTATAACTCAAAGATCCTTCTTTATCTTAGCTCTTGCCTGCTAAACCAAGTCAGTCCTCGAAATCAAAGCGGATTTATATGGATATTTAGCTAATATTGGCTAAATATCTCATTAAACCCCGTCCATTTGAAAACCTAGAGTTCTTAATAAGAGTATATTATTTAGTCCTGGCTTGAGTTTTGAGCTTTCTCTAAGTCAGAATAACTATGGTTCTCAAGGTAGACATGGTTTAGCTTAGTTTGTGTTTACTTGCCGCTATAAGTTACAGATTTTATCGAATTAATTGGAGCAGAATACAAAACTTTGCAATTACCAAAACAAAACTCAGATAATAGAATCAGCACTCAGGTGCTTGTGCAATAACATCTGGCTTGAGCGTCTTAGAAGAAATGTATTCCAATTAGATTCGACTTTATGCACTCGATATCCCAGCTTGAAATAAAGCTGTCGTGCTTGATGGTTATTTTCTAAAACATGGAGATATAAGTCTTGAAATCCCCACTCGCGAGAGACTTTTTCACAGCTAGTAAGTAATCCTGAAGCCACACCATGTCTACGGTATTTTGGGTGAACCGCTAAATTAGATAAGTAAGGAAAACCTACACCAACCTGGCTCCATGAATCATTACTATAGCGTACACCCATTTCCACACTTCCTACTAAGTTATTAGCCTCACCAGTAGTAGCTTCAAGGGCAACTAAGCAAAGATGACGAGGCGCAGGTGATGCCATCCGATGCCTTAAGTCTTCGTAAATACCCAGACGTAGCAATGGGAAAGCCCATCCCCATATACCGTTGTGGGAGTGAAAGCTTTCAGTAATAATTTGAGCAACACCAATCAAATCAGCAGGTGTAGCTGTACGAATTTGGAATTGGCAGGAAGCTGGATCGATTGCCTGTTGGTGGTATGGGTGAAAAAACCGATATTTCAAGGCTAGTTTAGTATTGATTTTATTCAACAAAAATTTTCTCAAATATCCTAAAACAAGATTTAAACTAAATCAGAACTTATAGAGTTGCCCAGGAGATTTAACTGAACCAATATTGGTAATTCGCTTTTTCTTGTAGATTAAACAAATTTTACACTTTAGTTTGGAGTTTTATAACCTGCATTTTTGAAAGAGTATTAGGAGTTACAACTTTATAAATCTATAACCTTAAACTCAGTATCTTCATTGCACACCTTCTTTTAGGTAGGCAGAATAGCAAACTGATTACCACAAAAACATCTCTAAAGTGATAGAGCTTTTAGCGAGTGGGCAGAGGAATAGCATAACTTATCTGTAAGCAGCATCTCCAAAATTGTTAAGTAAGTACACTATTGGCAAACTGTGGTTTCAAACTACCCTTGGTTACAGTACTGAACTTGTTTTTTACAGTTACCGCACACTGATACTACTTTGCCACTAAGTCCTAGAAGTAAGCTGTACAGGTACTGGGACAAGAATCTGTAAGGTTTCCTAATCCCTAATCTCTAACTCCTCAACCACTAACACTTGTCTTAATGATAGTTCTGATTGCTAAATTAGAAAGAGGTATTTGTCTAATAGTATACTTTGGCTTTAAATCTTATTGTTTGAATTTCGCTGACTCTACCATGACTACCATAAATAAAATTTACCTGCAAGTGTTATTACAACATCTGTGGAGGGAAAACTTAATATGCAGCTTTATCTGGATTTTTCAGCTGGCTATGAGCGCTGTATGTATTATCAGACATTGCTCACAGGAGGTGAAAAAAGATTTGGCAAGTAAGCGTCGACTCTGTAACACTAAAACTGACAATGAAAGCAATTACCCTGCACCAACGCAAACGGTAATCGGCACAAGCAATTGAGACGAATTACTGTGAGTAAACGCTCCTACACTCAGCAGTCATGTAGCCAAACAGCCCTATTGGTCGAAATGCTCTGCTCTTACCTGACTCAGAAAAATCCTTACCTGATCAGATTATTCTTTATCCGACTGCCGTTGCAGCAGGAAAGCGGTGCATGAAATCCCAAGCAAACAGTAAGCCTAAAATTTTGGTTGTCGATGATGAACCAGACAACCTTGACTTGCTTTACCGCACTTTTTATCGCGATTATAAGGTGCTAAGGGCAACCTCTGGCCCTGCGGCCCTCGATCTGCTGGCTCAAGAGGGAGAGATCGCGGTGATCATCTCCGATCAGCGGATGCCAATGATGAGCGGTACAGAATTTTTGAGCCTGACAGCAACTCAATATCCAGATATTATCCGGATTATTTTAACTGGCTACACCGATGTCGAAGACTTGGTGGAAGCAATCAATGCTGGCAAGGTATTTAAATATGTCACTAAACCGTGGGAAGCGGAAGAACTAAAAGCAGTAGTACGGCAAGCTTTGGATACTCACAATGTCCTCAAAGCTAGAACCCGCGAACTTACCCGTACACTACGTCAAGAATCGCTGCTGAATACCGTGACCAATACGATTCGCAGTGCTTTAGACTACAGACAAATTTTGCAAGCAATTGTAGATACAGTGGGTCATATGTTGGAGGTGGATGTTTGTCTGCTACGTCCCTTCCAAGATGAGCAGTTGGCGGATAAAGGGTTTATTTATCAGAAGCCTCTTTCTGAAGAAGCCCTTGAGCAGGGGAGTACAGGGGAAGTTGGAGTAAGTCTTTTTCCTCTACCCCCCATTTCCTCTCCTTCTTTGTCTCTTTTGGCTCAGACGGTATGGGAAACTCGCGAAGTCCAGGTAATTCACGATGCGATCGATGATGAGCGCATTCACGGTAACACTCCCGAGCTGCGTGAGCGGGAGCAAGCTTTTGCTGCTGCTAACATTTGTTCTAGTTTAGTTGTGCCATTGATCTGCCAACAAGAACTGATGGCAGTGCTAGCACTGCACCAGTGTTCTGTTCCTCGTTTCTGGGGCGAGGATGAGGTGCAGTTAGTGTTGATGGTAGCGGATCAGGCAGCCTTAGCTTTGTCTCAAGCTTATGCTTACGAACAAGTACGTGCCCTTGCTAAACGGGAGAGCTTGATTAATACGATTACTAGCGCAATTCGCTCTAGCTTAGATCCTCAAGATATCTTTGCGGCTATTACCCAACAATTGGGACAAGTTTTACAAGTTGATGGATGCGTCTTGTCTTTGTGGACAGAGGAAGATGAATTTGTTGAATGTGTGGGTTTATATGATAGTTTTCAACATCTAGAAAATTTAAGAGCGCCAGCCCCAGATAATAATTCAAGTAGCAATCATCACCTACCAAACCAGAGATTACCCTATTCTCAAGCATCGATTCAGGAAAATCCCATCCTCCAACAAATGCTACAGACACATGAACCTGTGGTAATTGGTAATGTGAGCCATTCTCCCTCAGATGTGCGGGGTTTTGATTTGCCTTTAAAAATGCCAGCGCGATCGCTAATGTTCGTACCATTATTAGCTGATGGTAAATGCATCGGTAGTATTACGTTGCATGAAGGTAAAAAAGTCCGCCAATGGCTCCCATCTGATATCGATTTGGCGAAAGCAGTGGCAGCGCAAGCCGCGATCGCTGTGCAGCAGTCACACTTATATCAAAAAACTCGCCAACAAGCGGAACGGTTACTGGAATTAGACAAACAAAAAACCGAATTTTTTCAAAATATTTCCCATGAGTTTCGCACACCGATTACCTTGATTCAAGGGCCTTTAGAGTCGGCGGTAGCGGCTGGTGAAGGATTATCTTACTCTCAAAGTGCGATCGCCCTGCGTAACTCCCGCCGCCTGCTGCGACTGGTAAATCAACTCCTGGATTTACAACGCCTGAATGCCGGGAGAATGCAGCCTAGCTTCCATCCCTGTAATTTAGTCGAATTTGTCAGCCAAATAGTTGAATCTTTTCGTCCTTACTGTGAGAAAAAGAGACTGCATCTCGTTACCCAGTTAGATGAGTGTTCGACGGTGTACTTGGACATGGAAAAATTTGACAAGGTGGTTTATAACCTCTTGTCAAATGCCATGAAGTTTACTCCCGAAGGTGGCACCATCAGTGTCAGACTAAAATCTGAGCGCGATCGCTGCATATTACAAGTGCAAGATACTGGAATTGGTATTGTTAAAGAACAAATTCCCCACTTATTCGAGCGCTTTCGCCAAGCTGAAGGTTCAGCAAACCGCTCCTATGAAGGCAGTGGTTTAGGTTTAGCTTTAGTTAAAGAATTAGTCGAATTACATGGTGGTCAAGTTACCGTGGAATCAGTTTATGGTGAAGGTACTACTTTTAGTTTATGGTTGGTGACTGGAAATGCTCATTTACCTGCACAGCAAGTACTAGAAACGCCTACCGAAGTGAATACAAGCCGCGCTAGCGTAGAATTAGCTGATTTAGAACTAGTAGAGTCAACAACAGACAATATTGAAGATATTACAATAAACCTCTCCCCCAGTGTTGATGCTCAAGACTCAGCACATAAGACTCAGCACTCAATTTTAGTTGTAGATGACAACCCCGATTTGCGAACTTATGTATCTGAAATTTTCCGCCGTAATGGCTATCATGTACAAACAGCTCGTAACGGTCATGAAGGGCACAGTAGAGCTAAGGAAATTCTACCCAGCTTGATTGTGACTGACTTAATGATGCCCTTAGTCAGCGGACTTGAGATGATTCAAATGATCCGCAATGAGGAGACGTTGAAAGGAACACCAATCATTCTGCTGACAGCGAAAGTAGATGAAGAAACCCGCATCGAAGGTACAGAACATGGCGCGGACGCTTATTTAGCAAAACCATTCAACGATCGGGAACTTTTGGCGGAAGTTCGCAATCTTTTAGCGTTGAAAGAAAATGAACGGCGAATTGTGGAGTTAAATACTTATCTAACAGAATCGGTGCTAAAGCGCTTTTTGCCTGCTGTATTGGTGCAAAAAGCCGCAACCGGAGATTTAACGTTAGATTTGCGCCCAGAACCACGCTTAATTACAGTTTTATTTAGCGACATTGTGGGTTTTACACAGCTAGCAAATACTCTCAGATCTCGACGAGTTGCAGAGTTGCTAAATGAATATTTAGAAGCCATGACCAAAGTTGTCTTTAGCAATGGCGGCACTGTAGATAAATTTATGGGAGACGCTATTTTAGCTTTATATGGAGCGCCGGAAGAACTAACCCCTAACGAACAAGTGCGTCGTGCCATTAATACAGCAAGAGCAATGCACCGCTCACTGGCTGACTTGAACCAACGCTGGCGAGAGCAAGGTGTATTCGATAGCGACAAACTTACTAGCGTACAGTTCCGGTGTGGTATTCACCAAGGTACTGCTGTTGTGGGGATGTTTGGTAGCGCTGAACGAGCCGATTATACTGCTATTGGCCCAAGTGTCAATATTGCCGCAAGGTTACAAGCTGCTGCTGTTCCCGGTACAATCCTGGTTTCTGCTGCCGTAGCAGATTATTTGCAGGAAGGAGAAATTACTAAAGGTAGTCCGCTAGAACTTAAAGGAGTAGATGAAACAGTTTTAACTTTTGCTGTTTCACCAGAGGTAATGGTTAATCGCTAAAATTTAGACTGGTATTTTAAAGCATTACCTAATGAGTAAAAGTGCATAATCATATCCAGTTTATATAATATGACACCATCGGTTGCAGACAAAACTCCAATTCCAGCCAAGGTCTGGAGACGACACACCGATCCACCAGGTTTGTGGATTTTTGTCGTTGTCAGTTCAGCCTCTCTGCACTTGCTGGTGTTCTGGCTGATGCGCTCATCTAATGCATTTAGTCTGTGGTTTCCCCAGCAAAATCAATCTGCTGTTCCCATCGAATTGATAGAAATTGCTCCTAAAACAAAATCAATAATCAAATCAAAATCAACAGCCAAAATAGTTTCGTCAAAGCCACTATCCTCAACTCAAAAGTCTGTACCAGCACGTTCATCACAAACAGCACGAACTACGCCTAGAAATCAAGATTTTGGCGCAATAAATTCTCCTAAGAATCTCCAGAAAAAGAGCCGAATTTACGCCTCTCAACCTAATAGCGAACCTTCTAGACAGCAGATAGTCCCCACGCCAACACCGAAACCTATAGCTAAAGCCACACCGACACCTACACCTAAAGCTACGCCGAAACCTATAGCTAAAGCCACACCGACACCTACACCCAAAGCCACGCCGACACCTATAGCTAAAGCCACGCCGACACCTACAGTTCCAGTCGGCAATTTACCTTGGAAGCGTCGTCAAGAAATTAAACTGGGAAAGGGAACGCAATTACCAACAGGTATTCCATCAAATCGACCAGTTTCAGAGCCTTCCACTAGAGAAACTCCAGCAACTTCCACTAGAGAAACTCCAGCAACTTCCACTGGAGGAGCATCGGTAGCAGTAGTAGCTCCCTTATCTAGAAATGAAGTGATTAGCTTGATACAATCAAAAGGATTCCGACAAGATGCTTTACCCGACGTTATCGCTTTATACAGGGGAAGCAACACAAAACAATTAGACCCAAGTTTTCTTGTCCACAATTCGGAACTTGAGCCAGCACAACTTTTGGCTAGCTTGATAATTGACCAGAATGGCAACTTTCAACAGGCTGTAATTCTAGAAATAGAACCAGCAAAATTGCAAAGTGAAAAAAGTACATACGAGCAAGTCCTGAGCGAAGTTTTCAAAACAGAAAACTTTTTTGCTGCCCATAATAACGATGGCACAAAACCAGAATTGAGCAATTTGTATGTCAGGATCAAAATGCAACCTGCAAATTCTAACTAAATGCTTGCATTTTTACAGAAACTGTGTTATGTTTATAGGGTTGGAAATTTGCGGGCGTAGTTTAGTGGTAAAACTATAGCCTTCCAAGCTATTAATGCGGGTTCGATTCCCGCCGCCCGCTTAGAAAAAACTTTTTAAATATACGAGTGCAAAAACCTGGACTCAAACCGAGATTGCCAAAAAGATTATCGACAAAAAAGCAGATTCTGTTCTGGCACTCAAAGCAAATGATCCAACTCTCTACCATCAGGTAGAACAATGGTTTTAAATAGCCGCTGCACAGGATTTTCAAGGCATTAATGTCAGTTATGAGACCGGATTGAAAAAGGACATCATCGCACGGAAATTCGCCCCTGTTGGTCTGTTCTGATTTTGGCTCTAGGTAAACTTTATCAACCCAAAATCTGGGCTAGACTGCAAAGTTTTATCGTGGTTGTTCGGGAGCGTCGTCTTTGGAACAAAACGACTCGTGAGGTTCAATAAATATGGTTTCAATGTCAACCATATCAACGACTTTACTCGTAATTTTATATACTAATTAAAGATTTTTAACTTGGATTGCTAATGATTTGGCATAACAAATACTGAATAACCAAATAAATTTTGGCATTAATTATCAGAGAATATTTCACTAAAACTTTAACCTTTAATAAAACATTTATGTCTTAAAAACTTGTCCAAGTTATAAGCAATACCTAACGACAAGATAATAGGTAAGACTTCAGTCTATATTACTAAATAGTCTTAAAGCTAATAAAAAAACTTGTAATTCCGAATTGTGGGGCAGAGTTGGTATGACTAACATCTCTAGTCAATACTCTTTACCCTTTCAAACAAAGCTCGATAGACAGGCTCACCTTTTTTTTGCGTGCTTATTTCTCGTTCTGTGGGGACTGGTAGCGGATTTTCGGCTAGCCATTCTTCTGTACCAACTTTCTGAAAAGCTGAATTAGCAGCAAAGCGATCGCGCATTTCCACAGCCACAAATTCCATATCTGATTGCAAAAATACCAACCCTCCAACCGCAAGATAATTAGCTAAGTCTGCCACTAGTTCTGGTTGGACTACACGACGTTTAGCATGGCGGGTTTTAAACCAAGGATCGGGGAATTGAATTGTAACGCGTTGTAAACTACCTGGAGGGAGGGAAGATAACAGCGATCGCAGTGAATTATTCACATTGCAAAATAAGTAGTGCAGGTTTGTTAAACCTAACTCAGAACGTAACTTGTTCGCCTCTACCACCAACGGTTCCCGAATTTCCAAGCCGAGAAAATTCCAGTTGGGTTCTATCTTGGACATATTCAACAAAAACAGTCCCTTAGCGCAGCCAATATCTAAATGTAGTGGTTGATTTGGCTTTGCATAAATTTCTTCCCAGTCAAGAGGACTTGCTGGTGTTTGATACTTTTTACCAAGTGGATTAACATGCTGGCGGACTCGGACTGCTGCCAAAATTTGTTCTCCTGTACGTGACAATATCCTGTGGTGATTCAGGTTATATCAATTCAAAAAACGTTTGCGACCAAACACCCCACCCTCACTGACATGCACCCTCCCCGAAGCCTTGGAGAAGGTTGGGTAGGGTCTTATCTATGTATTGCATTCTTTTTTCAAATTGGTATTACAAGGAAGTCTAGCAAAAGTATGCCAAAAATTATCGGTCTATGATTCAATTGCTTACCCAGCAACAAGTTAGTACAGCAGTCTCAGTCAAATACATCATCCTTGCACTGTTTTTTTAGGTTTTCGAGAAATTTATATTTTGGAAGTCCCTCATTTTGCATTAATCTCTAGAATTAAAATGCCTTAACACATTTGCTTTAGTCGTGGAGGGAGGAAAGTTAAACAGTGGATATTTTAGATTTGTTTTATAAGGGCGGGCCAGCGATGTGGCCTTTGCTAATTCTCTCGATTTTGGCTTTGAGTGTCATTTTCGAGCGTTTGTGGTTCTGGTTGCGAATTTTGACTCAGGAAAAGCAAATAGTCGATCGCATTCTAGATGCTGCTCAGGATAATTGGGAAGTAGCTGCCGACATCGCAAGACAAGCAAGCCATCAACCTGTCGGGCGCTTTCTCTACGCCCCTCTACGTTTTGCGAAAAGTGATGCGGAAACTTTTCGACTAGCACTTGAGGCTACGGCAGAAGACGAATTGGCCGGGATGCGGCGGGGCGAAAAACTTTTAGAAGCCGTGATTGCTCTAGCGCCGTTGCTAGGATTGTTGGGTACAGTTTTGGGTTTAATCCACTCTCTGCGCTCAATTCGGATTGGCGATTTGGGAACTGAATCTACTGCTGGAGTGACTACTGGTATTGGTGAATCCTTAATTAGTACGGCAAGTGGGCTAATAGTTGCCATCATTAGTTTGGTATTTTACCGCCTATTTCAAAGTTTTGTAGTCAACCAAGTTAAAGTTTTTCGGAAGGCAGGGAATGAGATGGAATTACTCTATCGCCAGTCTCCTCCTGACTTTAGCAATAGAACATCAGCAATTGTGCCAGAAAATTTCACTCCACCCCGCAAGCCAGGAAAGACTAGAGTTTCTGAACCTCCTGAACCCCCAAATACACCTAATTAATAGTCAATAATTAAACCCCTGAACCAGGCTTGAGAGTGAGACATGAAAGTTAATCTACATACTCCAATTGAAGAAGTCCAAATTCAAATCATCCCTTTAATTGATGTCGTTTTTTGTATCTTGACATTTTTTTTATTAGCGGCTTTACAATTTACACGGCAACAGGCAATAAATGTTGATTTGCCTAAAGCCAGCCCCAGTACAGTCTCTGGAATAACGTCACAGAGTGGAAGTGTGATTGTTACCATCGATGCTGTGGGCAATACTTACATAGAAAAACAGCCTGTAAAACAGGAAGATTTGAGACAGAGTTTAAAACAGTATCTCCAAGCAAACCCTAATGCCGTTGTCGTGCTGAATGCTTCGCGTACTGCAACTTACAATGATGTAATTGAGACATTGGACTTGCTAAGACAAGTAGGGGGCGATCGCGTTTCTTTAGGAATTATTCCTGGCCCATCTCAACCATCCATAAACTCGCCTAACCAGTCTACTGTCCCCTCTTTCCCAATCAATCCTGGAACTGGTGCAGTACCAGGAATCAATCCCGAAGGGAATATTACCCCAAAATTCCCCTTAGCACCTAATTCTGTACCCTTTCCTAGCATCACTCAGCCTCCAACTGGGCAAGGTATCAGTCCTATCAATCCTGGCATTTCTCCCGTAGTTCCTAACTCACCAGCGCCTCAAGCGCCTGTAGCACCCAAACAAACCCAACCTCCTCTTAAAAGATGAGATAAGGGAAGGGGAATTGGAGATGGGGGATTGGGCATAGGTTATTCTTTTTATCTCCTTGTCCCCCACTCCTCACTCCCCATTCCCTCTTCAAGCCTTTTCCCAAACCTAAAGATATCTAGAATAAATCTTGGCTAGATAAAAAAAAACTGCTAATTTACAAATAATTGGTTGAGCTTTAAAGATTTTTCCACCTATAGACTGAGCAATTTATCACCAATTACCATCCACATTTCATACCAAATTGGGGAAGGATGTCCAAATAGGTTAACAGATTGAAAAGCGCTTATATCAAGCGTCTTTCAGTGTGTCCTAATTACGAATTACAAATTACTAATTAGTATCAGGGGTTGTGGCATGAATATCGTGACGCTTTTAATTGTTTGGGTAGTAACAGCTATCAGCTTGTTGATAATTAGTAAGTTGCCTTTAGGAGTTGAAATTGATACTCCTGGTAAAGCGTTTCTTTCTGCCGCAGTACTTGGTATCGTAACGGCAATAGTCAGACCAATTTTAAGTCTCATTTTTGCAGTACCAAATCTACTCACATTGGACTTATTATCCGGCATTTTCACATTTATGATTGCCGTGGTTTGTTTTAGTATTGCTGCTTGGCTAGTAGAGGGCTTTCGCTTGCGTTACGGGATTTGGAGTGCTGTTATTGGGGCATTTACGCTGACTATAATTAACAGCTTAATATACAAAATATTGGGCGTCTAAGAGTTAGGAGTTAGGAGTGAGGAGTTATTGACAACTCCTCACTCATAACTCCTAACTCATCACTGCCAAATTCTAACTATTCGTTGGAACTTGGGGGAGCAGCTGGGGTAGTTGATTGTTGTTTACGTTGCTCGCGTTTTTTGCGATCGGCTGAGAGGATATCTGCCATCACCACTAGCGCTTGCGCCATTTTGTCTAGGTTAGAACGGTATAATTCCAAATCCTTGTTAAGTTTGTCATCGGAGAGGTGCAAGCCAGCAGCGATCGCTTTCAGCGCCTCAGTGAGTTGCTTTTCGTCTTTGACTAATTCGGGATCTGACTGTTCTAATAACGAAAATACACCAATTGCGAACAAACGGTTGTATTTAAAGTTAGGATTATTGGCGATCGCTTGTAGGGTTGCTTGCAAGTCAACATCTCGATCTAAGTAAGTAGTTTGGCCCAGCCACCCAATTAAATCTTTAACTGGCAAACCTTTAGCTACAGCTTGCAATCTCTGGGCATCCTGTCGATAGCGTTGTGGATCTGTTTCTATAGCCTGACATAAGGCGTTAAAAATGGATTCTCGATCCCGTTCTGGTTGATAGCCTTCCATGAAGCGATCAAAAGTAGTGACGACACCCAAGGCATAAATTGGATTGTAGCTAAAATCGATATTTACTGACAGCAGATGCATTTCCACCATCAATTCTTCTACTACTCGACGATAAATAGTGTTGATCGGACGGGTGTGAAGATTGTAGAAAGTTCGCTTTGTATCAGAGACTGTACGGACGTTATTCACAAAGAAAAAAGAAATGTTAAGGGCGACGTATCTTTATTTTCTCGCTTAAAGGCTACTTTGCCAAGTTTAGCTTTTAGCGGGTGACGGTTTCATTTACAATATATACACATCAAAAGTATTTTATAAGCTGGTTACTACAGGAAATAAGACCCTTTCTCCTAAAAGACTAGCTAAAAATTATTATCCTTAATGATTTATTTATTGTACTTATGAACTTCTCGCCACAGTTAATTGCTTTAGGTGAGTACCTAGCTGGTGAATTTGACAATCGGGAACAAGCCATAGCAGAACCAGTTTGGTATGTCCACCTCCGTCTGTGGCAAAGACCAGTTAATCTGTTTACAGAAGATAGCATTACCTTGTTTGCCGAACAGGCTAACGTTATTACCCTAGATAAACCTTACCGCCAGCGAATTATCCGGTTGCGTCAAAGCAGCGACTCTGACGCAACCGTGGAAGTACAATATTATATGCCTCAAGATCCAGGTGCATTAAAAGGCGCAGGTGATAACCCTGCTCTACTAAACACACTGACATCCGAGCAATTAGATTTACTACCAGGTTGTATCCTAACAGTTACTCACGAGAAACTAGCAGGCGATCGCTATAAGTTTACCGCTACCCCACTACCAGAGACTCGTTGTAGCTTTACTTATCTTGGCAATAGCATCCATGTTTCTTTAGGTTTTGCAGCTACAGCGACAGAATTTCACAGCTACGACAAAGGAATTGATCCCGTAACTGGAAAAGCAACCTGGGGAGCGATTATCGGGCCTTATCGCTACACTAAGCGAAATCAGTATTCAATAAGATAAAGTTATGAGCTTTTGAGTTATAGAATTAACTCTTTACTCTTAACTTCTAACTTTTTTTAGCTGGCAATGCTACGAGGCACACCTTCTAAAGCTTCCTCCTCTGTTTCAAAGATTTCAAAAACAGTATCCATCATCGTCACTTCAAACACGAGTTTGGCTTCTGGATGTACATTGCAGATGCGGAAACTGCCTTTGACTTTATCAGCATCACGCATTCCAGCTACCAAAGATGTAAGACCAGAACTATCAATAAAATTTACCTGAGCCAGATTTACAACTACATGGCGACTGAGTTTGGAAATACACTCTTGTAACTTCAGGCGAAATTGCCAAGCTGTGGTTATATCCAGACGGCCTGATGGTGTCAAGACGATAACAGTGTTTCCGTCTTGGGTTGTATAAGTTTTTTGGTCTATATGAATCACTAAAGCCCTCCCCGTGGCATTCCTTTTAAGATTAACTAGTGACAGAATTTTCTAATGCTGTCACTTGAGATTAACAAGCTATAGCTAAATTTGTCACCTTTTTCAGCTAAGTGCTTAACTTTAGTAGTTATAACTCACCAAAATAGTGGGGAGTGGGAGAGATGAGTGAGATAAGGGAGTCGGGGAAGATCGGGATAATTATCATAACTTCTCACTCAGCACTCAGCACGGGCTAAACCTTAGCTAACAGCACTCAGCACTCAGCACTCAGCACTCAAAACTATTTGGGTGTCCAATTGATCCAATCTTGAGGTTTGAGGAAGGTTTCATACAACTCGGCTTCAGGGGAATTGGGTTCGGGTTGATAGCCGTATTCCCAGCGCACTAGGGGAGGTAGGGACATGAGGATTGATTCGGTGCGTCCGTTGGTTTGTAGACCAAAAATAGTGCCTCGGTCATAAACCAAGTTAAATTCTACATAACGTCCCCGGCGATAGAGTTGAAAATTCCGTTGGCGATCGCCATACTCTATCCCATGTCGCCGTTCTACAATTGGTACGTAAGCTGGTAAAAATGCTCTGCCACAATCTTGTACAAAGGCAAACAAATCTTCCCAATTGCGGGTTGCTGGTGTTCCCACCTGATTGCTATAAATAGCCGCTTCTCCATTGGGATTTGGCCCGCGATATAAAGCACCTTGGCCATCTTGGTAATCAAAAAATAGACCACCCACACCCCGTGTCTCATCACGATGCTTGAGATAGAAATATTCATCACACCACCGCTTAAACACCGGGTAATACTCTGGGTGGTGTTGGTCGCAAGCTTGCTTTAATGTTTTGTGTAAATGTGCCGCATCTTCAGCAAAGGGATAATAAGGTGTCAAGTCAAGACCGCCACCAAACCACCACACAGGCCCCGCTTCAAAGTAGCGATAATTGAGATGAACTGTCGGCACATAAGGATTGTGAGGATGTAATACCATTGACGTGCCTGTGGCATAAAAGCCATGCCCTGCTGCCTCCGGGCGTTGAGCTAAAATTGAGGCTGGCAAATGGGAACCCCAAACTTCAGAAAAATTTACACCTGCTTGTTCAAATATTGCACCATCTCGCAGTACGCGCGATCGCCCTCCTCCTCCTTCTGGGCGTTCCCAACTATCTTCATTAAACTTAGCCACACCATCCAGTTTTGCCAATGATTCGGTAATTTCGTCTTGCAGTTGTTTCATAAACTGACTGACCCTAGTCTGAGCATTATCTGCTGGCAAAGACTTGGATGATTCTGCTTCTACAGTTGGTATTTGCGAGTTGGTCAACATAGATTCCCGAACCTAAATTACAATTTCCAGAAAGCCACAAATTTTTCATTTTAAAATTTGGGGGAAACACGCGCCAACAATCTAGCTTTATTTGCCAAACCCGCTTTTTTCTTCCTGGGTTAAGCATTTATCCGATTGATGGGCATCACTAGAGTTATTTTCCCTCAAATGCGTATAGGCTTGTATATTGAATTAGTTTTTTTTGAAATTCTTAATTGGAATATTCTGGTATAAAGACTAAATTTTAGTCTTAAGCTTGAAGTATCAACGATTTGACTGGCCTACTCAGAAATTTTTTGCCATATTGCTGATGTTGGCTGTTAGGGTTTGTATCGAATCGAGGCTTACTATGTTTAGGGCATTTTTGAGAAAGTTTTAATTTAGCAGTTGAGCATAGTTGTACACCATACCAGAGTTACCAGAAAGTATCTAGGGAGGAGGATTAGGAAAATGCAAGGTTGGTTATCCAAATTCATCCACCGCAAACGTCGTCGGTTTTGCGCTTCTCTGGTGTGGACGTATCGAGAGATTAGTTCTGCTTCTGTAGATGAACTGTGGCAAAAAGTGGTTGACTTAACAGATGTTTCTTGGCATCCACAACTTAAGAGTACTAATGTTCCCCACGGATTAGTACCCAAACCAGGATTAATTTTTCAAGCTGTAACACGCTTTTCGCCGATTCCTATCAGAATTTTTGTAGAACGCGTCAATCCCAGAGAGATGCTGAGTATCCGAGTGATGGCGATTCCTGGAATAGAGGAACGGGTAACTTACCAAGTAGAGTCAACAGTTTGTGGTACTTGTTTGTCTTATTCTGTAACCCTACGGGGTTGGTTATCGCCCCTAATTTGGTCTTTATCCCGTCCTTATGCAGACCGCGTTGCCCGTTCTTTAGTCGAGGCAGTAGAAAAGACGGCATTACCAGCGGTATCTGGTCAGAAAAAATCTCTTAATGACAGTTGTTTTGATTTTTAGGTACTAGGGATTGGGGAAGGAGCAGGAGAGCAGGGGAGCAAGGGAGCAAGGGAGCAGGGGAGAAGAGTTTTCCCCTCAGCAATAGTAGTAGCGTGCCCCTCTGACTCTTTTCAATGCCCAATGACCAAAGAAAGTTAAGATTCTATTAGGTAATAATGCTATTTGCTAAGTTTTATCACGGCAGTAACAGCGATAAAACTTAGCTGACCTTACTTTAAGAAGGCATCCAGTTAATAGCTAAGATATTCCCCCCAAGTGTATTTATTCTTTTTGAATTTTGAATTTTTATGTACGATGTCCTCGATTCTCGCTCTGTCTTAGAAGTTTTGCGACCAGTGGAAGACCCAGAACTCCGCAAAAGTCTGGTAGAACTGAATATGATTCGCAACGTAAAAATTGATGGTGGTAAGGTTAGTTTCACTTTAGTGTTAACCACCCCTGCCTGTCCTTTACGTGAATTTATTGTCGAAGACTGTCAGAAAGCTGTCAAAAAACTCCCAGGCGTTACAGATGTCAGCATAGAAGTGACGGCAGAAACACCGCAGCAAAAAAGTTTACCCGATCGCACTGGCATTTCTGGAGTCAAAAATATTATTGCTGTTTCCAGCGGTAAAGGTGGCGTTGGTAAAAGTACGGTGGCAGTGAATGTTGCAGTGGCTCTAGCCCAAACTGGGGCGAAAGTCGGCTTGCTAGATGCTGATATTTACGGGCCCAATGACCCCACCATGCTGGGTTTGTCTGATGCTCAAATTACTGTGCGTTCTAGTGAAACAGGCGACATCCTGGAACCTGCTTTTAATCACGGCGTCAAATTAGTTTCAATGGGCTTTTTGATTGACCGAGATCAACCAGTAATTTGGCGGGGGCCTATGCTCAATGGTGTAATTCGCCAGTTTCTCTATCAAGTTGAATGGGGTGAACTGGACTATCTGATTGTAGATATGCCACCGGGAACCGGAGATGCTCAGTTAACTTTAACGCAAGCAGTGCCGATGGCAGGGGCAGTAATTGTCACCACACCGCAAAACGTAGCTCTGTTAGATTCTCGCAAGGGATTGCGGATGTTCCAGCAGATGAATGTTCCAGTATTGGGGATCGTGGAAAATATGAGCTATTTTATCCCTCCGGATCGACCAGATAAGCAATATGACATCTTTGGTTCCGGTGGTGGCTCTAAAACAGCTGCTGAACTGGGAGTGCCGCTGTTGGGGTGCGTACCGCTAGAGATTTCCACGCGAGTTGGTGGTGACAGCGGTGTGCCGATAGTCGTTGGCGACCCAGATTCAGCTTCAGCAAAAGCATTAACAGCGATCGCTCTTACCATTGCTGGTAAAGTATCAGTTGCTGCCCTGACATAATTATAAATTTTGATTTCTATCTACTTCCTGGGCTATAGCTTGGGAATACTAGAAATTGGGTGTTAGGGATTAGAGAAGTTGGGGAAGAATAACTATTGAATATTGACTAATTCCCAATTCCCAATTCCCAACAATTAAAGCTAAAGTCTAAACTGGCACAATGTTGTTAAAACGATCGCTCCCCAAAATTCGCTGGAAGTCTTGGGTTAAGCCCTGGCAGCATGTAGATTGGCTACTTTTTTGTTTGCCGATTGCTGTCAGTATTTTTGGCGGACTGATGATTCTCAGTACTGAACTGAAGCAGCCAGTAACTGACTGGTGGTGGCACTGGATGGTAGGGGGTATCGGCGTGCTTATAGCCCTATTTTTATCTCGCATCCGGTACGAACTCTTGATGCAGTGGCACTGGGTAACATACACTCTGACGAACTTCAGTTTAATTGCCGTGATGATTGCTGGTACTAGCGCCAAAGGGGCGCAGCGGTGGATTAGTATTGCCGGCTTTAACGTGCAACCCTCAGAATTTGCCAAAGTCGGCATGATTATTACCTTAGCAGCGTTGCTACACAGGCGGACTGCTTCTAGTCTCGAAGGTGTTTTCCGCGTTTTGGCAATCACCGCGATACCTTGGGGACTAGTATTTTTACAGCCAGATTTAGCAACATCGCTGGTATTTGGTGCGATCGTCTTAGGAATGCTTTACTGGGCAAATGCTAATCCCGGCTGGTTAATTCTGATGATTTCTCCAGTGGTTGCCGCCATTTTATTTAGTATATCTTGGCCTTTAACAGAGCCGATAGTTTTATTCAAAGAACTATCTTTTGGCCCTTTAGGGTTAATTTGGTCAGTTGCAATGGCTATTGTGGGCTGGCAAACTCTTCCTTGGCGTCGATTTGGTTTAGGTGCTATCGGTGCGTGGACTCTCAATATACTGGGTGGCGAATTAGGAGTATTCGCCTGGAACCATGTTTTGAAAGAGTATCAAAAAGACCGGCTGGCTGTATTTATGAATCCAGATCACGATCCACTAGGTGCTGGATATCACTTAATCCAATCTCGCATTGCTATTGGTGCTGGTGAAATATGGGGATGGGGTCTGTTCAAGGGGCCAATGACGCAACTGAATTTTGTACCAGAACAGCATACAGACTTTATTTTCTCCGCAGTGGGGGAAGAATTTGGTTTTGTCGGTTGTTTGTTAGTGCTGTTTGTCTTCTGCTTAATTAGCTTTCGTCTACTGCATATTGCCCAAACCGCCAAAGATAACTTTGGTTCCTTGTTGGCTATTGGCGTTTTGTCCATGATTGTCTTTCAGGTGATTGTGAACGTTGGCATGACTGTAGGTTTAGCACCTGTGGCAGGAATTCCCCTACCTTGGATGAGTTATGGGCGTTCTGCGATGCTTACCAACTTCATTTCCTTGGGAATAGTAGAATCGGTAGCAAATTTTCGACAAAGACAGAAGTATTATTGATTCGTCATTAGTCATTTGTCCTTTGCTAATGACTAATGACAAATGACTATTAACAAGTATTAAGCTATTAAAAGGAAACAAGCGAGGCTAAAAAAATGATTCTGCCTGGAGCAACTGTTCGCGTCAAGAATCCCGCAGATACCTATTATCGCTACGAAGGACTCGTGCAACGGGTGAGTGACGGGAAAGTAGCTGTATTATTTGAAGGTGGTAACTGGGATAAATTAATTACCTTTCGCCTGAGGGAATTGGAAGTCGTAGAAACCACCGCCGGACGTAAAAAAGCCAAATAAGATTAGTCATTAGTCATTTGTTCTTTGTCATTTGGCAAAAACTAATGACTAATGACGAATGACTAATGACTAAATCACTATGCGCCTCCCTTTACCACAGTTTGCCACTGGCGATCGCCATCCGAACCACATTGCGGAGGTGATTGAAACTACTAGTACGGAATTTTTAGCTCAGTGTTTGGAACCAGAAGATTTAAGCTTTCCCTCAATGCCACCCTTTGGTAGTTGGGTCTGTTCTGTAGATGAAGAATCTGGCAATCAAATTTATGCTGTAGTCTATTATGCCACAACTATGCCCATAGATTCCGTACACAGGGCGAGAGCTTTGGGGTTGTCCTTGCAAGACTTACGGGAGGAACAACCCCAAATATTTGCTATGCTCCGCACAGAATTCCGGGCTGCGATCGTTGGATTTGAACTATCTTCGCAAAATCAAAGTTATAACCAAAGAGTATATCAGTATCTTCCACCACGTCCCCCGCAAATTCATCAAGCTGTTTATCAATGTGAACCAGAAGCTATCATTAAATTTACTGAAGAACTAGATTTTTTACGGACACTGCTGTGTATAAATGGTGCGCCAATCGAGTCTTTAACCGCAGCTGCCATTCGAGATGTATACCAGTTACGCAAAGCTGACCGACAATGGCTAATTAAAGCTGGACGTAGCTTAAGTGTGCTACTGAAAGATGACTACGATCGCTTACGGTTCATTTTGAGTCAAATCCACCCGTAGGTAGTTAATTCTTAAATAATTGCCTAGTTAGTGTAAATTAAGAAGATTTTTGATTTTTCCTCAGGTGGCTTTTCTATTTATTCATATTGATCGGGCGATCGCCCCCAAGGTAATCGCTGTTTTACCATAGCCCCTTCAATTCCTAATATATGGAACTAATATCACAAGTTCTTGTTCTAGAACCAACTTCCCAAGTTCTTGGCAAAGAACCAATTGTTCCCTTTGCTATTTTGCTGGTGGTCATCTTAGTTATACCCATCATGTTTGAGCGGCTAAGATTACCAGGATTAGTGGGTTTGGTTTTCTCAGGGCTAGTACTTGGGCCCTCAGGTTGGAATCTTTTTCAGTCTGACTCACCAATGATTAACCTACTATCAGACATTGGGTTAATTTATTTGCTGTTTGTCGCTGGGCTAGAAATTGATTTAGAACAGTTTCGCCGGGAAAAAAGTCGTGCTTTTGGGTTTGCTAGCTTGACTTTCAGCGTACCCCTACTCATGGGAACATTAGTAGGGTTGATTTTAGGCTATGGCTGGAATACTTCAATCTTAATTGGCTCTTTATTCGCTTCCTATACCCTTTTGGCATACCCCATAATCAGCCGTTTGGGAGTGGTAAACAACGAAGCTGTTACTGTCACTATTGGAGCTACGATTTTTACAAACATTGGAGCAGTACTGATATTAGCAATTTGTGTAGCTGTCTCTCATGCTGGAGCTTTCAGCTTTGCAAAACTACTCACTTTGTCGGGTTGGTTAATTATTTACTCTGTGGCCGTTGTGACAGGCTTTGATTGGGCAGGCAAAGAATTTTTCAAACGGTCTGGAGACGATGAAGGAAACAAGTTTTTGTTTGTGTTGCTTTCTGTGTTTCTGGCAGCTGTAGGCGCTCAAGTGATTGGGGTAGAAAAAATTGTTGGTGCTTTTTTAGCGGGTTTGGCGGTGAATGAAGCTGTGGGTGAAGGCCCAGTCAAAGAAAAGGTGGTATTCATTGGCAGTGTGCTGTTCATTCCCATTTTCTTTGTTGACCTTGGCTTACTGATCGATCTACCTGTCTTTGCGAACAATCTGAACACGCTCAAGTTAACGCTGTCGATCGTAGTTGGTTTGATTATCAGTAAATTGATCGCAGCTTTGTTGACAAAACTGGTTTACCGCTATAAGTGGCAAGAAATGCTAACGATGTGGTCGCTGTCACTTCCCCAGGTTGGTACAACCTTAGCAGCAACGTTAGTAGGGTATCAAGCTGGGTTGCTGCCACTAGAAGTATTACACAGTGTGATTGTTTTAATGCTCGTCACATCAACCTTGGGGCCGTCGATCACCAGTCGAGTAGCTGTTGGTTTAAATTCCTTACCAGATGAAGATCCAGCACCACCTCTAGCGGAGGAGAACGCATCAGAAACAGACAATGCTTTTACTATAGTAGTGCCTATATATAATCCTCAGACCCAGCAGTATTTGATTGAAATGGCGGCATTATTAGCACGTCAGTCTCATGGCAAAATTATACCCCTGGCGATCGCTACTGCTGCTGCTCAGATGGATGCGCCCCAGTTAGAAGCGTCTCTACAACGGAGTGAGTGGTTATTGAATAAAGCCACGACACAAAGTCGAACCTTGGGCGTAGCCGCAGAACCAGTGCTGCGAATCGATGATGCCTTTGCTCAAGGAATTAGCAGAGCGGCTCGCGAACAAAAGGCTAATTTAATTGTTATGGGTTGGGGTAAACGAACTGGGTTACGAGCGCGTTTATTTGGAAATGTGATTGATGGCGTGCTTTGGGCATCTCATTGTCCAGTAGCAGTGACACGTCTAGTAGAATCACCGAAAAAAATTCAGCGGATCTTAGTACCAATAGAAAATTTAACAGCGCCGACATTACAACCTGTACAATTTGCCCAGATGCTCGCAGAGGCAAATCAGAGCCACATTACTGTGCTAAATGTGTGCGATCGCCGCACTAGTTCTAGTAAAATCGCTTGGAGGCGATCGCATCTCTCCCTACTAGTATCTAAATTGGCTTTAGCCAATGCCCCAGAAATTCAAATCATCGCTCACGAAAATGTTGCCCAAGCGATTTTACAGGCAGCAAGATTATATGATTTAGTAGTTTTACCTTTTATACGTAATCGTACTAGTCCTGGAGGGTTAGCCATTAGCGATGTCACAACCCAGTTAGCCAGACAACTCACCTGTTCAATTATTATGCTTGGAGAACCGCAACGCACTCAAAGCCCAAATTTAATTATGTCTACTACGGTTAGCAGCATTACATCTGCTGTATGATGTAAGGCAGAATACAGTTCAAGTAAGTGGACTTGGGCTGCGTTAGCGTAGTCCGCCGGAGGCATCAAATTTCCGAAAATATTGGTAATAAATGAATCGGCTGTAGGGATTTACATCTGTATTATTTGCATATATTTTGTAGCGCGAGTATCAACCCGATTTCGATTAATTTTTGGTATCCAATTAAAAACTCAATAACCGTAAAAATACTTTATATTTTTGAAGATTTGATAAAGATCGGCTGAACAACAAACAATTTTTAAACAATTTTTGTTATTTTGCTAATTGAATTCTTAAGAAAACAGGTAAAAATATAACAAAACTACAACTGTGAAAAAATAAGTAAGTTCAACAACAATTTTTGATTGAGCCTTGTTCTTTTTTTTGTTTTGTATTTTTGTACCCAAGGTGGGTAATCTAAAAGTAAGCGCAATAGCTACTGAAAATATTTGTAAGTAACTGGGAAACTATGAGAATTTTGGTGACGGGCGGTGCTGGGTTTATTGGTTCCCATCTCATCGACCGACTAATGGCTGCTGGGCATGAAATAATATGCTTGGATAATTTTTACACTGGTCATAAACGCAACATTTTGAAATGGTTAGGCCATCCGTACTTTGAATTGATCCGTCACGATATTACCGAACCAATTCGGTTAGAAGTGGATCAAATTTATCATTTAGCTTGTCCTGCTTCACCAGTACATTACCAGTACAACCCAGTTAAAACCGTTAAAACTAACGTGATGGGAACACTGAATATGTTGGGGCTAGCTAAACGCGTAAAAGCAAGGTTTTTCTTAGCTTCTACTAGTGAAGTATATGGAGATCCAGAAGTTCATCCCCAAACTGAAGAGTATAGAGGTAGCGTCAATCCCATTGGAATACGTTCATGCTATGACGAAGGTAAAAGAATTGCTGAGACTCTAGCATTTGATTACTATAGGCAAAATAAAGTTGATATTCGAGTTGTGCGGATATTCAACACCTACGGGCCAAGAATGTTAGAAAATGATGGTCGGGTGGTGAGCAACTTTATAGTTCAAGCCTTGCAGGGTAATCCTTTAACCGTGTACGGTGATGGTTCGCAAACTCGTAGTTTCTGCTACGTTTCCGATTTGGTAGAAGGATTCATCCGCCTAATGAATAGCGACTACATCGGCCCAATGAACCTGGGTAATCCTGGTGAATACACGATTTTACAATTGGCACAAACTGTGCAAAATATGATCAATCCAGACGCGCAGATTAAATTCGAGGCACTACCTTCGGACGATCCCCGCCGTCGCCAACCGGATATCACAAAGGCAAAAACTTGGTTAAATTGGGAACCTACTATTCCTCTGCAAGAAGGTTTAAAACTAACAATAGAAGATTTTCGCGATCGCATTCAAAGCGATGTTAATAATTCAACCACCTGAGTGGCGTCTAATGTCGCTCTAAATTTTCATGCAGGCTAACCCCATCGGTAACTAGTATATTTAGTTGCTGAGTTTTCCCAAATGTGTAAGTGTAAAATTGAGAACTTCTTTTTGAAGATTAAGCCCAAATTAAGTGAGGAGTTAAATAAATGCGTGTTTGCGTGATTGGTACTGGTTACGTTGGTTTAGTTACAGGCGCTTGCTTGGCTCATATTGGGCATGATGTAATTTGCGTAGACAACAACGAAGAAAAAGTTAAGTTAATGAAGTCTGGGCAGTCTCCAATTTTTGAGCCGGGACTCTCAGAAATTATGCAGTCTGCTATTCAAACAGAGAAGATTCATTTTACCAGCGATCTTGCAGCTGGAGTTTCCCACGGAGAAATTCTATTTATTGCTGTGGGAACGCCACCTTTGCCCACTGGTGAAAGTGATACTCGTTACGTCGAAGCTGTAGCCCGTGGGATTGGGGAAAATCTCAACGGTGGCTATAAAGTCATAGTGAATAAATCTACAGTACCCATTGGCTCAGGTGATTGGGTGCGGATGCTTGTTCTAGATGGTGTTGCAGAACGGCAGAAAACACTGATACCCGCAGGTGGAGTCCCAAGTGATGAGAAATTACCTGAATTTGTAGCCGAGTTTGATGTAGTCAGCAATCCAGAGTTTTTGCGCGAAGGTTCGGCAGTTCACGACACCTTTAACCCCGATCGCATTGTACTAGGAGGCAATAGCCAAAGAGCAGTAGCCTTAATGCAACAACTGTATGCCCCAATTGTAGAACGCAAGTACGCTGACGATCAATCTTTACCCCCTGTGCCAATTTTAGCAACAGACTTGAGTTCAGCGGAGATGATCAAATACGCCGCTAATGCGTTTTTAGCTACTAAGATTAGTTTTATTAACGAAGTTGCTAATATTTGCGATCGCGTCGGTGCTGATGTTACCCAAGTAGCCAGAGGTATCGGTTTAGACTCCCGCATTGGTAACAAGTTTTTACAAGCTGGTATTGGCTGGGGTGGTTCTTGTTTTCCCAAAGATGTCTCAGCTCTGATTCACACTGCTGATGACTATGGTTATGAAGCCCAGCTACTGAAATCTGCTGTCAGTGTCAACGAACGTCAGCGGTTGATTGCTTTGGAAAAACTCCAACAAGTTCTGAAAATTCTCAAAGGCAAAACAGTCGGACTACTCGGACTAACCTTCAAGCCCGATACCGACGACTTGCGAGACGCCCCAGCACTAATCCTAATTGAGCAGCTAAACCGACTGGGAGCCAAAGTCAAAGCCTACGACCCCATTATTTCCCAAACAGGTATGCGTCATGGTCTTTCTGGGGTGTTAGTCGAAACTGATGCCGAAAGACTCGCTGATGGCTGTGATGCTTTAGTACTTGTAACCGAATGGCAGCAGTTCAGCACTCTGGACTATGTGAAGATGGCGAAACTGATGGCCCACCCCGTTATCATCGATGGTCGTAACTTCCTCGACCCCGAAGCAATGATACGCGCTGGATTCCAATATGTAGGCGTAGGAAGATAGAAAGTTAAAAGTTAGGAGTAATTAATAACTCCTAACTTTCTTCAAAACCTAAAGATTTAAACTACCGCCTAGAATCATCTAGGCGGTATTTAATTTGTTTAAAGCTTCACTCTACTTTAATTTTTTCCCTATAATTTTGGATTAAGGACTATTTGGAATACGTTCAATTTCAGCATATCCACTGAAAATAATTTTTTGACCTTCAGTTTCTAATCGGTTGAGGCGCATTTTCACTCCATCAAGGTCAAAACGATCCAAATCGACCATATTATCTAAAATTTCTACCAGCGCTACGCTCAAGGTTTGCGAGATTTCCCGTTGTGCTTCTGGCACTTGGTCAAGTTGAATTTTCGGATCTTTGAAAGAAACTCGCCGCCGTCTTTCAATACCTACAGTTAAAATCATGCTCAGGGGTACGAGTTCGCCATTATTTAAATCTGCTTTTGCTAGAAGCTGTAAGCGATTTTCTGGCAATAGCTGTATCTGAACATCTGTAAAGGAGACTGGTTCACCGCCAGATAATTCTGTCAGTGATGGTACGGTGAGGTTAAGCAACCGCTTTTTCACCAGTTCCGCATTAAAGGCCTGGTTTATACCTGCTTCTGATAAGATTACTTGAGCGATCGCTTGAGTAGGTTGCTTAAGGCTAAGTTTGCCACTTAAAACCGAGCCAAAGTCAATAGCCACCGCATCAGTTTCAAACGACATCTCCTCAACCGCGAAATCTTTCCGAATCACCAAGCCACGTCCGCTCATTTTGAAGCTATCAATGCTGCCTTGCAAGAGCTTGCTGGAGGGGTAGCAGCGCACAAAGACTTCTACTGACTCGCTTTGGGTAAACAGGTGGCGAATCGTTTGGCTGGCGACTGTGTTGAGCATCCGCTCTCCCCAATCTGTGCCTTTAGGATTTTGTAAACCAGTAAGTCCGCCGAACATGTGGTTTTGGGTCTCTAGAAGTTCTTTGTACTTTTGTAACAAATCGTGAACAATACAGCAAGCGATCCCGTGATTAATTGTGCTGATGGATAGGCATAGGATGGCTGATGATTGATGAAGTAATGTATTAAATATTACTACTTGAACTTAAATAAGAAGAAAGTAGCAGCATTTATGACAATAATAATCATACGCTAAAGTGTTATGGAGTAAAGGTTTGAGAGTAAATACCCCGCTCTTGGATATTTAGTGCGACTTTTGACCAAGCTGCGTAGGCGCAGCCCGTCGTAGACATCGCTTGCCCAACAAAATATATAAAGCATCCTGAATCAGCTTTTCTTGCTGTCATTAGTTTCAGACTATATGTTATTCAAAATAATAATTTAACTACAAAATTATACTATCTTTACATAATAGGTTTGCTAATACTTGTATAAAAAATATATGTTACTGGTTGCTTATGAGGCTGTTTTACAGAGCCAGCGATCGCTCCATAGTTTTTATAATTTTAAATTCATTAATCAAGTTTTGAGAATTCAGATAGATTGGTATTCAAAACAATCGCTAGGAGAATAGTTTATTTGCTTGATACAGCAAATAGACAACGCGTATCTTTAATTAATTCATCATCTGCAAGTATTTCTTTAACTACCATCAAGTCAGACTCGTTTTTTTACTTGTTCAATTAAATTAAACTGGATGGTAGCATAGTTGAGGTGTGAACTTCTTCCACAGACAACACTAAGAAAGCATTATGCTGACATCAATTGCTGGATGCGCTGTGGTTCTTCTCCCAGCCAATCTGGATTTTGGGCAGTGCTGTCGAAAATTGATGAGGTTTTAAACGGCTCAAACTCCCCGCGTGATGCCGCTTCTGCCGTTTTTGCTAAGAGCGATCGCACTTCCGCGTTATTCATTGGCTGGAATGTCCGCACTGCTTCAAAAGCTTGCTCTAGAATCTCCATGCTGTCAATTCCGGTAATCACAACCGATGTGGGCAGATTCAAAGCATAGTGTAAACATTCAATTGGCGTTACAGTATTTGACCGTAAAAGAATACCGTTTGCCAAGCTTTTCATTCCCAGAACGCCGATGTTTTGTTTAACTAGCTCTGGCACAACCAGCTTTTCAAAGCTTCGGTAGTGGGCATCCATTACATTGAGAGGCATCTGCACTGTATCAAATTTAAACCCGTTAGTGGCTGCAACTTCCAGCATGTGCAGATGAACATAGGGGTCTTTATGCCCAGTAAAACCTATATATCGAAGTTTGCCAGCTTTCCGTGCCTCAATCAAGGCAGCATTCGCCCCTTCTTCCTGAAAAACTCGATGCGGGTCTTCGTGCCGTAGGATTTCGTGGTGCTGAACCAGATCGATGCAATCAACTTGCAGGCGTTGCAGTGATTCGTCTAGCTGTTTTGCTGCTACTTTTTTAGAGCGACCATCGATTTTCGTCATCAGGAACACTTTGTCTCGATAGCCATGCAAGAGCGCTTTTCCCATGCGAATCTCGCTGAGTCCACCATTGTAATCCCAACTGTTATCCATAAAAGTGATGCCGCGATCGATCGCGGTTCTAACAATTCGGATACCTAGTTCCTCATCAACATGCTTCAAGGCGATGTGCCAACCACCCAATCCGATGGCGGAAACTTTCTCTCCTGTACTGCCGATAACTCGGTATTGCATTTCTGAATTTGACGTAGTTTCTGACATGAGTTTTCCAAGTCTTTCAGCTATTACTTAAATACATATAGCCATCTGCCAATTCAAACACAAGAGATAGTTGACAATATCTTGCTGAAGATACACTTTTCAACTCATCAGGAATTTATTGAAGAAGCCAAAATATCGATGGCAATTTGCTATGTTTGAGGTAAAGAATTGAGGGCACAGCATTGCTGTACCCATAGAACATATTTGGTTCAAATAAATGAAAACTGTTGTACAAAATTAACAATTATTTACCACTATAAAAAAAGGCAATTTCTTTTTCTTTTAGGGGTGCGAAACCAGCATCTACAAGTAATTGGTCGAGTTCTGCTTGGGGAATGTGTTTTGCGCCAATTCGTACAATGCGCGATCGCATCGTATTAGATACACCACTGCGCTGTCTATTGGCTTCTAGGGCCATAACTTTACCATAAAGTTCTAGCTTGGCAGGGGGAATGGGAGAACCATCAAAATCAATTCCCTGTGCGATCGCTTCATCAATCGCATCAGCTCCTGTAGTAGTTTGATTCCCTGGGTTAGTTTCGGTAGGCATGGTGATTTACTCTTCTTGGCTATGGGTAGATTTTACCAGTCTTGCCAACATATCAGTTGAAAAAATAGTATTGTTAGTCGAAACAAAGTTTTGGGAATCATTAAAACAACATAATGTTATACACATTTGGAGTTTTGATGAATCCTCATAAGCTGTTACCTACTTTGCCTTCAATCACAACATCTGATAAGTGGTACACTTATTACAAAGCCAACGCTGAGTTTCAATTGGAGATACCTTGGAAGCGAGGTGCAGAAATCACAGAGGATGAACGAAATGCAATAGGAGATTCTTTAGCAGCTTGGCAGTTGGGTGAGACATCAGATGGATTGCACTTACTGGCTGCTGCTAAAAACTATGCACAGTACATCAAAGATCCCAGATATGTTGACGTAATTGAACTATTCATAAAGGAAGAACAACGTCATGGAGGGGACTTAGGACGGTTTCTTGACCTTGCCCAAATTCCTCGGTTACAGCATAACTGGGGTGACACGTTGTTTCGGAAAATACGCTATGCAATCCCAACAATGGAGATTTGGACAACTCCCGTCATTATGGTTGAGACTCTAGCGTTGGTTTATTATAAAGCAATTCAAAACGCAACAAATTCCGCAGTTCTAAAACAGTTGTGTCAACAAATATTGAGAGATGAAGTAAAGCATATTCGTTTTCAATACGAGCGTTTGGCAATTATACAGAAAAACCGCCCTGCATGGTTACGGAAGCTCATTTATCTTATACAGCAACTTCTTTACTATGTACCAGTGATTCTAGTCTGGATGGCTCATCATCGCGCACTCAGAGCAGGAGGGCATAGTTTCAAAAGTTACTGGCGGGATGCTTGGGTAAAAATGAATTTTGCCTGGGAGCGAATGAAACCAGAAAGATATCAATAAAAGACCTCTAAGATGTTTTACTAAGCAAAATCGTCCCTCTCCGAGTCGGAGAAGGACAGACTTGAACTTTAGTTCAAGGCAGGGAGAGGTTTATGGAACTCACGTTAGATTAATTACGAGCTTGTCGCGTCACCACACCACCAACAAACGCCCCTAAGATAGTGCCTGTCCATAGCCCTGTTGTGCTGCCTTGCCATATTGCTCCTGGTGTTATCCAAGCGTTGCACATCTCCTTTAAACCCCAAGGTTGGTTTTGACACTTTTGACTATGGAGCATCATGGTAATTTGCCCACTAGTGTAAGCGCCAAAAAAACCTGATGACAGCGCCAAGAAAGTGCAAATTAAAATTCTGTTTTTTGTCATTTGTCATTTGTCATTGGTCATTGGTCATTATGCCCCATGCCCAATGCCCAATGCCCAATGCCCCATTCCCAATCAACCTGTATTTCTCATCCCAGCAGCAATACCATTAATAGTTAACAATGCTCCTCGCAGTAACTCGCCTTTGCTGTAACGAGAATGAATGACTCCAGAAGTAGCAGTAGTATTTTGGGACTGCCGTAGACGCTTGAGTAGTGAAACTTGGATAAATCCTAAGGGGACAATTGTGCCATTGCGTAACTGCACAGATCGTTGCAATACCGGATCGCCATCTAACAGTCGATTGTGATCGGTGATTTTTAACACCAAATCCCTTGTCAGATAGAACTCGCTAGCAATTTGGTCAAAAACCTTGGCAAAACGAAGTCGATCTTCTGGTTTTGAGAGTTCTTGAACGTAGTGGTGTGCCATTTGCATATCTACTTTTGCCAAGGTCATCTCGGCCTTAGAAATCACCATCTTGAAGAAGGGCCATTTAACGTAAAAGTAGCGCAGTAATTTCAAGTGTTCTTCTGGTTCTGCGTTCAGGAATTCTTGTAAAGCTGTGCCAACGCCATACCACGAAGGAAGTAAAAAGCGAGTTTGCGTCCAGCTAAATACCCAAGGAATAGCTCGCAGACTGCTTAAATCTTTTTTACCAGATGGACGGCGTGCGGGACGGGAACTAATTTGCAGTTGGCTAATTTCTTCAATGGGGGTTACTTCGTGGAAGAAATCAACAAAATCAGGCTGTTCGTAGATTAAAGCTCGATAATGTTGACGCGATCGCACTGCTAATTCTTCCATAATCTCATTCCAGGGTTCAATATCATCAAACCCTGTCCGCAGCAGGCTGGCTTGAATCACAGCAGTGGTGATGGTTTCCATGTGGTACAAAGCCAAGTCCACCAAGGAATATTTGGAAGCTAAAACTTCTCCTTGTTCGGTAATCTTGATTCGCCCATTAATACTATGACCAGGTTGAGCCAAAATAGCCTCGTAAGCGGGGCCGCCTCCCCGTCCCACAGAACCGCCGCGTCCGTGAAAAATCCGCAAATTTAGATCGTAGTTTTCTGCTATTTGTTGCAGTGATTTTTGAGCTTTATGAATTTCCCAGTTGCTGCTTAAAAAACCAGAGTCTTTGTTGCTGTCAGAATACCCCAGCATTACTTCTTGTAAGTTCGTGGGGAGGGGGGAGGAAGCAGGGAAGCAGGGGAGCACAGGAGTAGGGGAGGATAAATTTTCATTTGCACCTTCTGCTTTTGTTTGTTCGTAGCCGCCGCCTAATAAAGCGCGATATAACGGTAGTTCAAACAGTTTCCGCATAACGCTTCTAGAGCGTTGTAAATCTTCTACTGTCTCAAATAGGGGGACTACTTGAATGGTTCCGACGGCAATGGCGGGGTCAAAAAGTCTGGCTTCTTTGGCTAACAGTAGTACTTCTAGCACGTCGCTCACGTCGCGGCACATGCTGATAATGTAAGTTTGGCAGATATTGAGACCAAATTCTTGTTGCAGCGATCGCACGACGCGAAAAGTTTCAATTACATCGTTGGTTCTTTCCGAAAATGGCAATTCTGCTGGAATTAGTGGCCTGCGGGTTTGCAGTTCGCCTGTGAGCCAAGCAACTCTTTGCTCCTCGGAGAGTTCGTTGTAAGGTTGAGGTAATATTTGCAGATATTCGAGGATCTCATTGAGCGCATCGGCATGGCGAGATGATTCTTGGCGGATATCTAACTGTGTTAAGTTAAAACCAAAAATTTCTACCTGACAGATGAGATTTTCTAATTCTCGACAACTTAAACCTGTTTCTGTCAAGTTGCGCTGAATCATTCGCAGTTCTGCTAAAAAATCGGCTCCTGAACGATACAGGGGGCTATCTTGATTTGTGGGCGTTTCCCGATTGTACAAAGCCAGATTGCGATCGCGAGTATTTTCCAGCCGTTTCAGCACGTAAGCCAATTTCAGCCGATAAGGTTCTTGTCGATAACGCAGCGCCAGTGCGTCGTAGACTTCACTCAACTGGGACTGATCCAATTCTAGAGATTCTAGTAAGTCTGGTAAAACGTCACTCCAGTGCATCGACACACTCAACAATTCAATCAGATTTTTCACTGATTGAATATATCTCCCCAGCACCATTTTGCGCTGATAGCAAGCCGTTTTCCAGGTAATTTCGGGTGTTACTGATGGGTTTCCATCTCTGTCTGAGCCTACCCAAGAGCCAAAAGAGCAAAAGTTTTTACTCGGTGGTTCTAGCCAAGGAAAGGTATTGGATAGAGTGTGTTTGAAACGTTTATACAGTTGGGGAATGCCATCAAATAAAACTTCTTGGAAGTAGTGCAGGGCATAATCTACTTCATCTAGCACTGTGGGTTTGAACTGGTGAAGTTCGTCTGTACGCCACCACAGGCGAATCTCTTCGAGCAATTGTTCGCGGACATCTACTGCTTCCCAAGGATATGCTCCTGGTGTAGTCCCAGAATGGTTTTCCAAGGTATCCAGTTTTTGCAAAAGTTGTACCACCTGTCGCTGCTTATCTCGGATGGTATGACGAACAATTTCCGTCGGATGCGCTGTAAAAACTAACCGCACATCCAGATGTGCAATTAGACGTTGAATTTGCTGGGGTGGTACATTCAGTTTGAATAAATAGGGAAACAAGGCAGCAAAAGTACCTTTTGGTTTGACTTGCGCCTTTTCGAGATAATTCTTTTTGAGGAAGGCTGCTGCTATTCCCTTGCTAACAGGCGCATCATCTTCTCTTTGATTGGAGGAATAGTTAACATTAGACGGTATTTCCGGCTCCGTAGCCTCTGTTTCTGCTTCATAACGGCTCAATTGCTGCCGTTGTTCGTATTCTTGCTCTATGATGTTAATCAACTGAAAATACAGAGCGAAAGCACGAGCCGCGCGAATTGCTTCGTTGATATTTAGTTGTTCAATTAAGTTGACGGCTGAGGATGCTTGGTCATTAGTTGCTTGTCCTTCTGGCGAACATAGGTCGCGCAACTCACGCAACAAGTCTACCATATTTTGACCGCATTCTTGCCGGAGAACTGACTCCCACAATTCTTCCACTACCTGGAGACGATGACGCAAAAATAATTCCGACACCGGGTATATATCAGCAGTTTGAGACGAAGAGTATAAAAGGGAACCCATATTCTCTATTCTTGTAAAGCTAATTACTGTTTACGGTTCTAGGTTTTGCACTTAATGCTCGCTGGGTTGTTCCTGAGCAAATAATTATTTGGTGTATATCTTCTCATCTTGATTGATTTCGCGTTCATCTGGGAAATCTAGATTGGGTAGGCGATCGCCTCGAAATAATTCTTCACTAGCTTCTCCTATGGCTTCTAGTGCTCTTACTGTGGTTTTTCCAGTAATCAGCAGCAGTAATATAGACGCTGTACCTATTTGTAAAAGGAGTGATTGAGGAATGGGAAACAAATCCAGATTGGATGCGGGTTTAGGTGAAGACTGTTGGTTGGTAGGAGGCATTGCTAATTTTTGGTTATGGGAATTATGAGTAAAAAGGAGTTCAGGGTTAGGAGTTAGGATGACTCCAACAATAAAGAGATGGAGTTGAAATGAGATAAGCTTATTGTTTGTTTCGCCCATCAGGGGCATTAGCGCAGTGGGACACAAGGCCGCCTTTAAAGGACAAGTCATCAACCAGTCATATAGAATTATTCTGACTCCTGGTTCCTGTACAGACGCGATTAATCTCGTCTCTCTTAACTCCTAACTTCTGATTTTTGACTCCCTATTAGTAAAATAAACGCAAAACTCAACATTAGTCAGACTTGCAACCTATACAAGACTATCTTGTCCGATTTTGTGAGCTACGAAGGTAACAAAATTGTTAAAAAAAAACGTCAGAGTGTGATAGACCTATGGTTCTAGTTTACAAGTGCAGGCACTATCCCCCAACCATCGCTTCCTGTAAAGTTAACTGAGCATGAAAACAGTAGTACCAGATCGCCAGCAATCCTTAGTGCAATGGGTAAGCCAAGCAACAGGGATCAACACTTTCGGAGTGAAAGTCCGGTTGCGGGGAAATGACCTTCATATTCTTTGTGAAGGTACAGAATGTCCGCAGCGTTGGCGTACTTTGTCTGATTTGCTGCAAGCATTACAGCAAACAAACTTAGATATTCTCACAAGCAGCGAACAAACCTCAATATATCAAGTATTTGTCTATGGTCGCAGAAAAGGGGAACAGCGTCCCTCGTGGTGCCATCGAGTTCACTTGAATCAAATAGATAAGCATCTCGATCAGGTGCAACAAGCGCTGCTAGCAGACTCGGAAAAATCAAAACAACCGGGTGGGGCGCTAATTGTCTCTAACGAAAGTTTGGCACGCCAAGGCAATCCAGAAGCGATCGCTCGATATCTGAGCGAAACTCTGAGTACGCTAGGTGTATCGGTACAGGTAAAAATTAAGCTATATAAGCCTAAGAATTCTCAGCCAGAAGAAAATCGCCTGTGGATATTTTGCCAGTCAAGCTATAGCCCTGATGCATCGTTGCTTGCCGAACCAATAGCACAAAAGTTGCGTTATCTCAAGCTTTCCGGCTACCAAGATGCCGTAATTGTTTCTCAGGTGAGTGGCGAAACTGCCCCTGATTGGCTGCTGCGGGTGGATTTGACACCACCAGAGGTGATGCTGAAAGAGTGGGCGCGTTGGGGGGATGTCCAAGCGATCGCTCGATTATTAGCTGAAGTACTATCAGGATTAAAAGTTGGCGTCCAAGTTTCTCTAAAAGAATCAACGCTACATATATTTTGTATCCCAGCTTTCGATCCCTTAGGAACTGCCCCGATCCCAGAAAAGGTAGTGTGCTTAGAAGCGATTTTACCCCAGCTAGAAGCGATCGCTCCTCAAGGCATTCTCGCCGCCACCATATACGGACAAAAAGCAGGCGACAAGGAACCCACTTGGGTTGATTGGCTAGCTTTACCCGCAGCCAAGCATCCCGCCTTTGCCATATCACCGCTTGATTTAGCAAATACTGGCGATGAGCCAGCAATCGTATTTTTACTAGAGCGCTTACTCAATCCTGATTTGGATTGGCGACTATTAACAGGGGGAATTCGCGTACTTCTACTGAACAAAAATGGTTTATTGCACATTATGTGTGATGCACCTGTTTGTCCACAGCGACAACAAGTAACAAGTAAAATTACGCAGTTTATCCGTCAGTTAAAAATTTCCGGTATCATGGGAGTACGTATATACGGTCGCCGTGCTGGGAATAAAGAACCTTTTTGGCATTATGGCGTCGATCTTGAACATCGCCAACGTTTAGTACCAGAAGCAACCCCAGAATTTGCTGCTACTTCTATATACATTGACGATTTAGTAACATCTGAGACTAGTGAACCAATTTTGCGCCCAGACTTAACGACAGAAGAAGTTCAAAATTTTGTAACCGAAGTAGCGCGAGATTGGATAGCAACGGCGAGTTCAACTGCGAGAAAATTCTTGTTGAAAAGCCAGATATTTACCGAAAGCAACGAGTCAGCAGAACGTAACCATGATGTTCAAGGAATTAAAATTGCTCTGGTTTGGGGAACACTGGGATTATTGCTCACCCTCCAAACTGATTGGGTATTGGGTCGAATTATTACACTTAATACGCCCAGTTCGCCAAAAGTAGCTAGTGCCACCCTCCCATCTTCATCTTCCGAGCAAAAGGCATCTTTGACATCTGGAAAAAATCAGAGTCAGAAAACGACATTTTTTAGCAGCACTTCCAAGACAAAATCTCCTCCAAATCAGAGTTCTGTATTTAATGCTTCGGAATTTACCCAAAGTGATGATACCCCAAAAAATAATTTGGCAGCCGCACCACTGAAGGAAAAAGCAACCGCAACAGCTATTCTTTTAGCAGCGCGATCGCAGATGCCAAGTTTTAATGTCAGGCAGTTAGATGAGCAACTAGCACTCTATAAACAGCGTTTAGCCAGAACTGGTACTCCCCCAGATGTGTTGATTATTGGCTCCTCCCGCGCCCTCAGAGGAGTAGATCCCGCAGCACTTTCTAAAGCTTTAGCAACTCAAGGCTATCCAAATCTCGACGTGTTTAACTTTGGAATTAACGGTGCTACGGCACAAGTTGTAGACTTTGTGATTCGTCACGTACTAGAACCATCAGAACTACCCAAAATAATTATCTGGGCAGATGGGGCGCGTGCTTTCAACGGTGGACGCGAGGATATTACCTTTAAATCGCTTGCGGCATCCGTTGGTTATAAGCAAGCATTCCAAAAAACAGCAACCACTGCAAATATCAATGATTTACCAGAGAATACAGTAAATTCGGAAGAACAAAAGACAAACGAAGAAAAACAGGAGATTAGTACTTACGAAGCCGTCAATCAGTCGTTAAATCAGGCTCTAGCCTCTGTTTCTACTAGCTATCAAAACCGCGACCAAATTAAAAGCTTACTGCAAAAACAACTGCTCTTATTTGGTAAGAATCAGACAGTTGCATCACAAAAACAGTTGACAGACGGTACTTCAGATGAAAGTATTTCCCAGCAAGCCGTTGACTTTGATGGCTTTCTACCCTTGTCGATTCGCTTTAATCCCGCGAGATACTATCAAAAACATTCTAGAGTTCCCGGCAATTATGACAACGACTATAAATCTTTCCAAGTAGAAGGACAGCAAGATACTGCTTTTCAAGAAGTGCTTCAGTTTACCCAGTCTCAGAAAATCTCCTTAGTGTTTGTCAATATGCCTCTGACGGCAGATTATTTAGATCCAGTGCGTAAACAATATGAGCAACAATTTCAGCAATATATGTTGCGTTTGGCTACTAATCCCAATTTTATTTATCGTGATTTGAGTCAACAGTGGCCAAAAGTAAATGATTTCTTTTCCGATCCTAGCCACCTCAATCGATTTGGTGCATACGAAGTCTCGAAAAAGCTAGCTAACGATCCGATGATTCCTTGGCCAGTGAAGTAGAAAGTAAGGAGGGCGGAATGGGGAGAATAATCGATAATGACTAATGACTAAAAAATGAACTTTATATCAATTTTCTATGGGCTGTTCCTGTTGAGTGTGTTAGGAATTTACTGGTCTTTAGCACAACATAAATTGCGATTGTGGACGCTGCTAATTGCCAGTCTGGTTTTCTATTCATCTTTGCACATCCAATACATACCATTACTATTAGCATTGACATTTATCAATTTCCGTATAGGGCTGGAAATTGGTAACAACACATCACCAGGAAAACATTCTCTTGACTGGCAAATTTCTAATGAAGAGTGGCAATTTGCTCAAGTTGATTGGAATCGTCGCCGTCTCAAGGTTTTGTGGGTGGGTATAATTCTAAATGTTTTACTGCTATTAGCTTTTAAGTATTTTACCCCTTTATTCAAGTTTGTTTTTCATGTCCAAACAAACTCACCAGATAGCTCTTTTAAGTTAATTGCACCTTTGGGAATTTCATTTTTCACCTTTGAATGTATTGCCTATTTAATAGATGTCTATCGCGGTGCCCCTGCTACTGACAATTTTCTCAAATTTGCTACGTACAAATTATTTTTTGCAAAACTGATTTCAGGGCCGATTACGCGCTATCACAACTTAGCAAATCAATTTAATACACTAGAATTACCTAGTACTAATAGAGTAGCTGAAGCCCTGTGGTTGATTGCTAGGGGTGCAGTCAAAAAAGGTATTTTTGCAGACCACTTGGGAATTTTCGTCGATTTATGTTTTGGTAATTTGCAACGAGCCGGTAGTACGGATCTCTGGTTAGCTACATTCGCCTATGGCTTGCAGTTGTATCTAGATTTCAACGGTTACGTAGATATTGCCCGTGGTAGTGCTATGCTTTTCGGCTTAGTTCTACCTGAAAATTTCGACTTTCCTTATTTCAGCACCAATATTTCCGAATTTTGGCGGCGCTGGCACATGACTCTGGGAGATTGGTTACGTAACTATGTGTACTTTCCGTTGGGTGGTTCCCGTCGCGGTTTAGTCCGTACCTGCTGGAATTTATTTATTGTGATGCTAATTGCTGGTATCTGGCACGGTGCTGCTTTGGGTTATGTCGTTTGGGGTATAATCCACGGATTAGCTTTAGTGGTTCATCGACTTACAGATTCTATAAGCGATCGCTTTGAAACTTTAGAACAATTCTGGCAAAATCCTCTAGGTATCTTTGTCGCTTGGTTTTTAACTCAACTGATGGTTTTTACCTCTTGGATTTGGTTTCGTCTACCTAATCTCCAAGACTCTTCTTTGGTAATTCGGCATCTTTGGGGTTATCCGGCTGACGCCCAGTTTGCTGAAAAGGTCTATGTGGAAGCCTTAAATATGAGCCAATCCCAACTTGCTTGCGTACTTCTAGGTTTAGCTGCGCTTATGGCTGTAATCTATGCATTCAATCGAATGCTGAAGTTGGAGTTTAACTGGCCTCTTAAGCTTGTCTTCGTCCCCCTATGTTTTTACGCTGTTTGGTTATTAGCTCCTGAAGGCAGTTTGCCCTACATCTACTTTGATTTTTAACTGAACCATCAGACATATACAACTTAATATTTTGTTACAAATCAACAAGACTTAAAATGTTTTTCATCGGCTAATTGTAAAGAAGTGTAAAGGTAAATAACTAGGCGATCGCTTCATTGAAACTGATAGCTAGTTTATTGTTGAAATAGCTGAAAAAGCCTCAATCCATTACTTTTACCTTGATTATTTATAGAAGGAAAACTTTACAGTTCGATGAGCTTGTTAAAGAATTACGTTACAGAATATTAAGTGAAAGATCGTGTCAAAGTAAATTCATGTAGACTGTATTTCAACAGGCGAAAATAAAATCGCTTGTTCCATATTTAACAACCCATAGCACTTATAAAACAATGACCACAACCTTACAACGGCGCTCCGGCGCTAACGTATGGGATCGCTTTTGCGAGTGGATCACCAGCACTGATAACCGCATTTACATCGGTTGGTTTGGTGTCCTCATGATCCCAACCCTACTAGCTGCTACAACTTGCTTCGTAATTGCTTTCATCGCTGCTCCTCCCGTGGACATCGACGGCATTCGCGAACCTGTTGCAGGTTCTTTGATTTACGGAAACAACATCATCTCTGGTGCAGTTGTTCCTTCTTCAAACGCTATCGGCTTGCACTTCTACCCAATCTGGGAAGCAGCTTCCTTAGATGAGTGGTTGTACAACGGCGGTCCTTACCAGCTAGTGATTTTACACTTCTTGCTCGGTTGCGCTGCCTACCTTGGTCGTCAGTGGGAACTTTCTTACCGCTTAGGTATGCGTCCTTGGATCTGCGTAGCTTACAGCGCACCTCTGGCTTCCGCTACCGCAGTATTCTTGATCTACCCAATTGGTCAAGGTTCTTTCTCTGATGGTATGCCTTTGGGTATCTCTGGAACCTTCAACTTCATGATTGTGTTCCAAGCAGAACACAATATCTTGATGCACCCCTTCCACATGTTAGGTGTGGCTGGTGTATTCGGCGGAAGTTTGTTCTCTGCAATGCACGGTTCTCTAGTAACTTCTTCCTTGGTGCGTGAAACCACCGAAACCGAATCACAAAACTACGGTTACAAATTCGGTCAAGAAGAAGAAACCTACAACATCGTTGCAGCCCACGGCTACTTCGGTCGTTTAATCTTCCAATACGCTTCATTCAACAACAGCCGTTCACTGCACTTCTTCCTAGCAGCTTGGCCTGTCGTCGGTATCTGGTTCACCGCTTTGGGTATCAGCACGATGGCATTCAACCTGAACGGTTTCAACTTCAACCAATCAATCATTGACTCCCAAGGTCGCGTCATCAGCACCTGGGCAGACGTAATCAACCGCGCTAACTTAGGTATGGAAGTAATGCACGAGCGTAACGCTCACAACTTCCCCCTAGACTTAGCTGCTGGTGAAATTACTCCTGTCGCTTTGACTGCTCCTGCTATCAACGGTTAATACTTTCAGTATTAGCTAAATAAAAAGCGCCCTCCAGAAATGGGGGGCGTTTTTTAGTTGTAATTACCTTAAAATAATAAGTCGATTTTGTTTTATAGCGATGACTATATTAATTTTAGCAGTCCTACAACAAGGGTTTAATTCACATTTGTTGAGCATTTAACTTAGCAAAACTTAAAAATAATGTATTGAAAAATACAAATTATTAATGTAAAACGTGATATTAGGAGCCGGGAAAGTTTTCTCTTTTTTTACACAGTCTCCCTGGGGAAGTGAGTTAACAGTATTTTTGGTGTGAGGTAATTCCAGAGAGTCCCGGCTATTAGGGAGAAAGTATTTGGCAAAAGCCTTTGAAAACAGCTTAAATCTCAAAGTTGAGGTTATTTTATGGCTGCACGTTCTTTTACTATAACTATTGACAATTTAACAGGTCTGCCCTGGCATCGAATAGGTTTAGGACTGGATCATGGTGAGTGGTCGAACAATGGAGGATCTGTTCCACCGGAAAACATTCCTGCTGCTAGTTTTGATGTGTTTGGACATCTTAGTTATACTCCTGTTACTTTTGAAAATGAATCAGATGGATTTGCAACGGGCGCTCAGGGATTTGTCGATTACCAGAATGCGCTAGGAAGTATTCTTCACATTGCCTGGGATAATCCATATATTGGAAGTAACAGTTTCGATGCAAATGCATCGAATCCATTCTCCGCATCATACGGTGATATTAGTGGGAATAATGCAAATGTAGTTGTCGAAGTTAAATAAGAATTTACATTACTACATTCATGTTTATTCTCAGATCATGACCAAGATCCGGTTTGAGTTGGCATCCAGATTAATTCTGAATATTTAGCTAAATAAAAAGTGCCCTCCAGAAAGGGGGCGCTTTTTTGTTGTAATTAACTTAAAACGGATGGTTTAATAAATAATGGGTTAAATAAGAAAGATTTTTAGTTTTTGACACATACCTCACCCTTCTGGACGAAAAAACTAATGATATCAGACTAATTCAAACCACGTTAAAGAGTGAGCAATGACTTTTTAAGCAAGCATGGTGAATATTTGCCACTTGTCGCAGATACAGATGGGGTGATTAAAAGTAGGGTATTTCCAGGTTTGTGGTTAGCTGTCACCTCACTAATTACAGGTGACATGACGACAGTTTTAGCAGTACTGCAACAAGGTTTAAATTCAAAAGAACACGCTGAGTTTGTTCAGAATTTAACTTAGCAAAACTTAAAAATAATGTCTTGAAAAATACAAATTATTGATGTAAAACGTGATATTAGGAGCCGGGAAAGTTTTCCCTTTTTCAGACAGTCTCCCTTGGGAAATTAGTTAACAGCATTTTTGGTGTGAGGTAATTCCACAGAGTCCCGGCTATTAGGGAGAGGGTATTTGGCAAAAGTCTTTGAAAACAGCTTAATTCTCAATTCTTCAAAATTGGGAAAGTTTGTTGTCACCGATTTATAAATAACACAGTTATGTCCACAACTCTAGGAAGAAGCGAAAGCGGCAACCTGTGGGATCGTTTCTGTCAATGGATTACTAGCACCGACAATCGGCTTTATATCGGCTGGTTCGGCGTTTTAATGATTCCTACCCTATTAACCGCTACTATCTGTTTCATTATTGCCTTTATTGCCGCACCACCCGTTGATATTGACGGCATTCGGGAGCCAGTTTCTGGTTCTTTATTATACGGCAATAACATCATTACTGGTGCTGTTGTACCTACATCTAATGCAATTGGTTTGCACTTCTACCCAATTTGGGAAGCTGCTTCAATGGATGAATGGCTCTACAACGGCGGCCCTTATCAGCTCATTGTCTTGCACTTCTTGATTGGTATCTTTTGCTGGCTTGGTCGGCAATGGGAGTTAAGCTATCGTTTGGGTATGCGTCCTTGGATTTGCGTTGCTTACTCTGCGCCTGTAGCTGCTGCGACTTCGGTTTTCTTAATTTATCCAATTGGTCAAGGTAGCTTTTCTGATGGGATGCCTCTGGGCATTAGCGGCACTTTTAATTTCATGTTGGTATTCCAAGCCGAGCATAACATTCTCATGCACCCATTCCATGAATTAGGTGTAGCTGCGGTGTTCGGTGGTGCTTTTTTCGCAGCAATGCACGGTTCTTTGGTGTCTTCCTCTCTAGTCAGAGAGACAACAGAAGCTGAATCTATAAACTATGGTTACAGGTTTGGACAAGAACAAGAAACATATAGCATTGTAGCGGCTCACGGTTACTTTGGGCGGTTAATCTGGCAATATGCCAGCTTTAACAACTCGCGTTCTTTGCACTTTTTCTTGGCTGCTTGGCCTGTAGTTGGTATCTGGTTGACGGCATTGGGTATCAGTACAATGGCGTTCAACCTCAACGGGTTCAACTTTAACCAATCAATTCTTGACTCCAAAGGTCATGTAGTTAATACATGGGCTGATGTACTCAACCGGGCCAATTTGGGTATAGAAGTGATGCACGAGCGCAATGCTCACAACTTCCCCTTGGATTTAGCGGTGGGTGAGGCAGTACCTGTAGCAACGATGTCTACGACGGGTGTAGCTGCGGCACCTGTAATTCACGGCTAATTGTAAGTTAAAATTCAACTGCGCTCTCTGTCTAGAGGGCGCTTTTTTCATGCATCAAGCTATAGTTATACAAATATTTACACAGATTAAATATAAAAAAAATATCTGGTGTATTTGGGTACAATTACTAAATTGTTACTCATTTATATTAGTAAATGCATTGGTATAAATAAAAATAATTATCAAAACTGTAAGCAGTGAGTAAACTAACTACTGAAGGTTATCTCTGGATACATACATTGTGTTTCCTCAGACTACAAATCTTAGATTTTAGTTTTTGTCTCAATTCAATATAAAATCTAAAACTTAAAATCCAAAATCAACATGGCAGACCTAACTCCGAATTCTAGTTTTAGTTTGACACTGCGCTTGCAGATTCCCAATCGTGTAGGGATGTTGGCGTCGGTAACACACGCGATCGCAACCTGTGGTGGTAATCTCGGTCAAATCGATTTAATCGAGCAAACCCGCAAAGAATCCACCCGTGATATTACCGTGGATGCTGCCAGTACTGAACACGCTGAAACCATTGTGCAAGCAATCAAGGTGTTGCCAGACATCAAGTTACTCAGTGTTTACGATCGCACCTTTAATTTGCATCGCGGTGGCAAAATCAGCATTACCAGTAGAATTCCCCTGAAGAGTGTTTCCGATTTAGCAATGGCTTACACGCCCGGAGTCGGTCGAATTTGTACAGCGATCGCTCAAGACCCAGAGGAAGTTTACAACTTAACCATCAAACAAAACACCGTTGCCATTGTTACCGATGGTAGTGCCGTTTTGGGTTTGGGAAATCTCGGCCCAGCAGCAGCCTTACCAGTCATGGAAGGCAAAGCAATGCTATTCAAGGAATTCGCGGGGCTGGATGCTTTTCCCATTTGTCTCGCCACCCAAGATACAGAAGAAATTATCCAGGCAGTTAAGAATATTGCTCCAGTATTCGGGGGTGTGAACTTAGAGGATATCGCTGCACCTCGCTGCTTTGAAATCGAAAAGAGATTACGCCAAGAGTTAGATATTCCCGTTTTTCACGATGACCAGCACGGTACAGCAATTGTCACCTTGGCAGCGTTGTTTAATTCGCTGAAACTGGTACATAAATCCTTAGCAGAAATCAAGATTGTGATTAACGGTGCTGGGGCGGCGGGAGTGGCGATCGCTCGGTTACTGCGTAAAGCTGGGGCAGAACAAATCTGGATGTGCGACTCTAAAGGGATTATCTCTACCAATCGCACCGATTTGACAGAGGAAAAACTCGAATTTGCTGTGAAAGGTCAGGGTACATTAGCGGGTGCAATGCAAGGGGCAGATGTGTTTATTGGAGTCAGCGCACCAGGAGTTTTGACACCAGAAATGGTGCAATCGATGGCGAAAGATCCAATTATCTTTGCAATGGCAAATCCGATTCCAGAGATTCAGCCAGAATTAATCAGTAAAGATGTTGCTGTCATTGCGACCGGTCGCAGCGACTACCCAAATCAAATCAATAACGTCCTCGCTTTTCCTGGGGTATTCCGTGGTGCTTTAGATTGTCGAGCGCAGACAATTACCATCAAAATGTACTTAGAAGCCGCAAGTGCGATCGCTTCTTTAGTCAAGCCTTCAGACTTGGATCGGGAACATATTATTCCTTCAGTCTTTGATGAGCGCGTTGTCACTGCTGTTGCTGCGGCTGTGCAACGTGCCGCGCGGGAAGAAGGTATCGCGCGGAATTAATTAACTAAAATAATCACTTTTATGGGATGCGCGTTTCGCTCGTCCCTGAACTTTTAGGCTGCAATCTATTTGCGCTATAAACTGATGTTAAACAGATAAGAATTGATGCATGATTGGTGATTAGATGAGTTGGGGCTACTAATTTAGGAGCAAAGTAACACATCTAAAACACCATCATGTCAACTGTTTGCAATGAAGTATCAAGTTGGGGACGAGTTTTTACAAGAACTACCACTGATTTTAGGAGGCCCAATCCTCAAACATACTGAGCCAGAGTCTGTGACAGTATGGGTGGCACTAAAACAGTCTTGTCAGGTAGAACTTAAGGTTTATAACACAACAAATGATGGTGGAATAATAGGAAATTGCTTATTGGAAGGAGAACGCTCTACCTTTGCTCTGGGTAAGTATCTTCATGTAGTTGCCATCACGGCTCGGTCTACAATTGGACATCGCCTAACTGGAGGTCACATCTATGCATACGACCTCCAGTTTACTGTTGCTGACCAAACCCTGCAAATGCAACAAGCATTATATTCAAACTCCTCTCCTCCAGTCAGCATCAGCTACTTCGATCATCAAAAACCAACCTTTGCTCTACCGCCAAACCGTCTTCAAGATTTGCAAATTGTCCATGCTTCCTGCCGTAAACCTCATGGTCATGGGTTTGATGCACTGCCAATTCTGGATAGTATGATTCAGGCGTCAGCAAATCAACCCCAACGCCGCCCTCATCAGCTATTTCTTACTGGAGATCAAATTTACGGCGACGATGTAGCAGATCCGTCGTTGTGGGTTGCTACTACTCTTGGTGATGTCCTCTTGGGTTGGGAAGAAAAACTTCCGGTGAATGGAGTGTACTGCACTCCCCAGCAGCTACCCCCTGGAGAACGGGCTGATGTGGCGACAAATCAAGCTGGCTTGACCGCCGGATTACATAATAATGCTGAGAAAGTCAACAGTCATCTTTTCAGTCTGGGTGAATATTATGCTACTTATTTACTCGCTTGGTCGCCAGTGTGCTGGCCGACTGCATTTCCCAAAGGAGAGCAAGTAACACGCGATCGCCATGCTATCAAAGACTGGAATCGCGCAGTCAAGCATTTGCGACAATTCATCTATACCCTTTGGAAAGTGCGCCGCGCCCTTGCCAATATTCCTATGCACAGCATCTTTGATGACCATGATGTTAGTGATGACTGGAATTTGAACCAAGCTTGGTGTTTGCGAGTATTGGGGCGGCCATTAGGGCGAAGAATAGTCCAAAATGCCTTGTTAGCCTATACAGTATTTCAAGGTTGGGGCAATACACCAGGGCAATTTACAGAAGGAAAACCAGGTGAAAAGCTGTTGGCGGCTGCACAAGCTTGGTCAGCTTCTCAAGGAACGGATGCAAAGGCTGATGAAGCGATCGCTCGTTATGTAGGTATGCCAGCTAACGATCCCCACACAGACTTACCTATTTTAGTCCGAGACGGTGCAGTATTCATTCTGGATCGAGATCCTGAAGCACTGACTTGGCACTACATAGTCAGAAGCGATTGCCATGAAGTAATTGTGCTGGATACACGTACATGGCGAGGTTATCCAGCCGATCAAAAACCAATTGCGCCGCCGATGTTATTGTGTCCCAAAGCTTTTGAGCAACAACTAGTTTTACCTTTACAAGAAATAGATGAACAAACTCAGATTAAAACTACATTTGTGATTGCGCCTACAAATGTATTTGGATTACAAGTGATTGATTGGATTCATCATTGGCACTTAAACCAGGAGAAAGTTTTTTCAACAGATGTTGGAGATGCCTGGAACATTAATGTTGAAGCACTGGCGAAATTCCTAACTACTTTGTTTGAAGAACGTCAACAAGTCGTGATTCTATCTGGGGATATTCACTACAGTTCTGTTGCTCACTTATCTTATGCACGCACCCATTCCAAATTACAATCCGTCTTGGTACAGTTAACCGCTAGTGCATTGAAGAATGAAGAGATATTGACGCGGCTGATTCATACACGATTGAAAGATTGGCTGCTACCAGAAAAGGTGCGACATTGGATAGGCTGGATTAATCCACCCAATATGGTAGAAATTTCCGAGAAACAATTACACCATAACCGTCAGATGCTAAATGACTCTGACTGGCATTGTGTGCTGGAGTGGATACCTCGAAACAGCGCTCAGACTTCTGACTACACAGCAGATATATTATCCTTGATAGCTCCTTGGAAACGAGCCGAAAATGCTAAATGGAAATGGTTGCAACCCCTGATGTTTTGGAAATCTCGTTGGTTCCAAGAGGGACGAGAAGTAGTTGGATTAAATAATTTAGCTCTGGTTCACTTTGAGTTAGCAGATGAGAGTAATTCTTGCAAAGTTATGCAAGATTTGTACTGGTTTTCTTGTTGGTATCCAACCCAAATTGTTTACAGCCGTTTTGAGAGCGAGTTAATGCCTAATAAAGCATTGTTATGATAATCCTGGAAGATCCCCCCAACTTTTCCTTATAAAGGGGGGATTAAGAGGGGTAATTTGACTTGTGTGTACACCGTAGGCCTTCGGGAGGGGAGATAAAGCGTAGCTTTAGCGGGGTGGGTTCTTCGGATTTAATAAGTAATCAAGTGGACATGATATAAGAATGCAAAAACATATTTTTGCAAGTCTAAAATAATTAAAGTGATTATACCTCTGATATAGTGCCTTTTAGATTGGAATGCAATGGCTAATTATGAGTAGGTGCGATTAAGTTTTAGGCTGATTTAATTCATGAGTTCATACATTTAAAGCCTGGTAAACTACCCTGTTTTGATCGGGGTTTATGTGCTATATCTTTTATCCAGTCTGCTTTATAGCCTCTTTATCACCTTCAGGCACAGCATATACGTACAGTAATTGAAATTTTGCGTTGACTTCTACTGAACGATAGAAAAATTCTACTCCGTTAGACATACTATTGATATCATTAGTTACTCACCATTGGAATGATTTAAATTTTTTTATCAGAATATTTATTGGTAATTGTATACAAATCATACAACTTATACGCTATTCAAACATTTATTTAAACACGAGCTTCGACAGTAGGATGTTATAGTAAAAACTGTTAATAAAAATTAAACTTAGTAAGTCAAATAAAAGTTTTCAGACATCCTCTAAGAACATTTCAAAGCTTAATAAAATCTCAATTTTGAAACTATAATGCATATAAACAATAGATTTCCTACTCATCCTTCATCCCTAGAAGGGCTACGAGTACTGCTTGTAGATAATGATGTCAATTTCTGCAATTCGTTGACGCCGATGTTGCAATCCTATGGTGTGAAGGTGCAAACGGCATTTTTAGGAGAGCAAGCTCTGGAAATATTTGAGCAATGGCAACCTGATATCCTCTTGAATGGTATTTCCTGGCCAAAGGAGGATAGCTATGCTCTGATTCACCAAGTGAGAACACTTACGGGAGAGCGAGGCAAAGTAGTACCAGCGATCGCTCTCACAGGCACTGTAACAGAAGATATGTATCAAAACGCACTTTTAGCTGGGTTCAGTCTATGCTTTGCTAAACCCGTAGTTATTGATGATTTTGTTGCGGTGCTTGGCATTTTAGCAATTGCTAATAATCCTCATCTTCAGACTGACGAGCTTTAATTAATGTCTTAGATATAGTAGTCTAACTTTTGAAAAGTAATGATATAGGTCATTTCTTGGTGGAGATAATTGTTTTGAAAACGCTCCTAATAAATTTGATAAACGATAGAATTAATTTCAGAGATTATCAAATGTATATTTTAACTCAATTAGTTTTGATTTTGAGTAGCGGAATTATTGGTATTGCATTTATTATAGCTTCTTATTTTTTGGCACTGATTTGGATTTAGGAAACTTAAATTGTTTATTTAATTTGTATTTAAACTATTATTAAATACAAGGGGAGTAAGTAAACTGACCTAAAATATAAACCTAATCTGCCAAATCATTGCAGTGCTAAACTTCATCCTATGACATCCGATCGACCCTTTGAGCAACCTGTATCTGAATCTACCGCTAATGATGCGTTCGACGTAGAACAGCAAGAGATTGCAGATGCTTTATTTCCCGTCGTTGGCATTGCCGCCTCTGCGGGTGGATTAGAGGCGTTTACGCAGTTGCTCAAATATTTGCTTACCGATACAGGGATGGCATTTGTATTGATTCAACACTTAGACCCTAACCACAAGAGTCTGTTGAGCGAGATTCTGGCAAGAACAACTAAAATGCCCGTCACTGAAGTGCAAGATGGCGTGACTATAGAACCTAACAAGGTCTACGTTATTCCGCCTAACACTAAGATGATGTTGTCTGGTGGAATGTTGCAACTCACGCCGCGAGAGAAAGTTCAGGGGAAATATATGCCTGCTGATGCGTTCTTTACATCATTGGCAGCAGATCGAGGGCGCAAAGCGATCGCAGTAATTTTATCTGGAGCCGATGGAGACGGTTCGCTGGGGTTAAAGGCAATCAAGGCAGCCGGAGGCGTGACTTTTGCTCAGTGTGAAGACACGGCAAAATTCGATAGTATGCCCAATACTGCTGTTGCCACAGGGAATGTTGATTTTGTGCTGCCGCCTCAAAAAATCGCCGAGGAACTGATAAACCTCAGTCGCAATCCTTTTATTTCTGACTCATTGCCAGCGATCGCAATTGAGAAATTGCCAGAACAAGGGGATGCCCTGGCGACTATATTTGTGTTGTTGCGAGCGGCAACTGGCGTTGATTTTAGCCACTACAAGCCTAACACCCTCGATCGCCGAATCCAGCGCCGAATGCTGTTGTATAAACTAGAACGCTTGCAGGATTATGCCCAGTTTTTGCAAGAAAATCCGAGTGAAGTCAAAGCGCTCTATGAAGAAATTCTAATCCACGTCACCTATTTTTTCCGCGACCCCGAAGCATTTCAACTCTTGAAAGAGCGAGTTTTTCCCACTATCATCCAAAACAAATCAGCATTGCCGATTCGAATTTGGGTAGCTGGGTGTTCCACGGGCGAAGAAGTCTATTCGATCGCCATCTCTTTGCTGGAGTTTTTGTCGGATAAAGTCACCCTGCCGCCGATCCAGATTTTTGCCACAGATATCAGCGAGATAGCGATTGACAAAGCAAGATCGGGCATTTATGTAGAGAATCAAATGATCGAAGTCTCACCAGAGCGCCGTCGCAGATTCTTTAATGCCCTTGAAGGCGGTGGGTATCAAATTAGTAAAGCCGTCCGCGAACTGTGTGTGTTTGCCCGACAAGACTTGGGTAGCGACCCCCCTTTTTCTAACTTAGATTTAATTAGCTGCCGGAATGTACTGATTTACTTGGACGAAACGTTGCAAAAACGGATATTGCCCATCTTCCATTACAGTCTCAACCCGACTGGCTTTTTGCTGCTAGGAACTTCAGAAAGCACTGGTAAATATTCAGAGTTGTTTACTCTGATTGACAGAAATAATAAAATCTATGCCAAGAAGCTAATTGCAAATCGTCCAATTCTGTCGTTCGTTACCAGTAATTATTCGATCGCAAAAGTGGAGGAAAAGCCGATCAATGAGAATCGATCCGATGAGTTTGATTTAGACAGAAAAACTGACCAACTGATCTTGAATCGCTATGCCCCAGTGGGTGTAGTAATCAACAACAAAATGGAGGTGCTGCAATTTCGGGGAGAAATCGATCTCTACCTCAAAGTTTCACCTGGAAAACCGAGTCTCAATTTATTTAAAATGGTGCGCCAAGGCTTGCTCGTAGAGCTACGCGCGACAATTTATCAGTCACAACGGCAAAAAATTATAGTTAGAAAGGAAGGGTTACGAATTGAAGAGGGCAATCTTTCAAAAATCATCAATATTGAGGTGATTCCATTCAAGCCTGCGACCGAGGAAGAATTCTACTTTTTGATTTTATTTGAAGAAGCCCCACCCACGGTTAACAATCTCAGCACGGTAAATCCTGAGAGCCAAGAGCAGTCAGACTTAGAGCAAGAGATTGTTCGGCTAAGACTTAAACTCGCAAACGCCAATCAAGAGAAGGCCGCGACTCAAGAATATCTGCAAGCGGTGATCCAAGAGCAAGAACACATCAATCAAGACCTGAAAGTTGCCAATGAAGAAATCCTCTCCAGTAATGAAGAGTTGCAAAGCACCAATGAGGAGCTAGAAACTGCTAAAGAAGAGATTCAGGCAACCAACGAAGAACTCAACACAACTAATGAAGAACTTCGCTCTCGAAATCTAGAATTACAGCAAGTTAACAACGATCTGACGAATTTACTTGCCAGTATCAATATTCCCATTTTGATATTGACTTCGGACTTACGGGTTCGACGTTTTACGCCAATGGCGCAACGGCTTTTCAATTTAATTCCCGCCGATGCTGGACGACCTTTGAGCGATATCAGAGCCAATCTGAATATTCCTGACTTAGAACCTCTAATTTTAGAGGTACTTGACACACTCAGCATCAAAGAATTAGAAGTCCAAACTTTGGGGGGACATTGGTATAATCTCCGCATCCGTCCTTATCGCACCACAGAAAACCAGATTGACGGTGTAGTGCTGGTGTTAATAGATATTGATGTTCTTAAACGCACTGCTACAACCTTAGAACAAGCCCGGAATTATGCTGAAGCAATTGTGGAGACGGTACAAGTACCGTTAATCGTGCTTGATTCTAATTTCCGAGTGAGCAAAGCCAATCACTCCTTTTATGAAACATTTCAGGTTTCACCATCAGAGACAACGCAATCTCTGATTTTTGAACTAGGGAATGGTCAGTGGAACTTACCTGGACTACAAGAACTCCTAGAAGACATTTTTGCCAACGATACCAGTATTCAAAACTTAGAGGTAGAGCATCGTTTTGAGCAGATTGGGCAGAAAACCATGCTGCTAAATGGTTGGAAAATTGTTCAACAGGGAGAGGCTCAAAATATTTTGCTGGCGATTGAAGATATTAGCGATCGCAAGCAGTTTGAGTTAGAGCGATCGCAACTTTTAGCACAGGAGCAGTCAGCCCGTCAAGAAGCGGAAAATGCCAACCAAGCTAAAAATGAATTCTTGTCGAACCTCTCCCATGAACTTCGTAACCCGCTCAATACTATACTCGGCTGGGTGCAACTTATCCGCACCGGCGATTTAGATTCTTCAGCGATCGCTCGTGCCTGGGAAGTGGTAGAGCGGAGTGCTAATGTGCAGGCTCAGTTAATCGATGATATGCTGGATATCTCACGGATTACGAGCGGAAAGCTTCATTTAAACACTCGTCTAATCGATCTAGTTTCAGTAGTGGATGCCGCGATTGAGTCTATCGAATTTTCCGCAGAGGCGAAAGGTATTCAAATTGTTTCACAGTTGAACTCGGCGACAGTTGTCGGAGATTTTGACCGTTTACAGCAAGTTCTGTGGAATTTACTTTCTAACGCGATTAAGTTCACGCCAGCCGATGGGCGAGTGGGAGTTATGCTCGAAGCTGTATATAGTCAGGCTGAAATTCGAGTCAGCGATACCGGAATTGGCATCTCAGCAGACTTGCTGCCATATATTTTTGAGCGCTTTCGTCAAGGAGATTCCAGCAGCAGTAAAACAAGTCAGGGGCTTGGATTGGGCTTGTCAATCGTCCGTCATATTGTAGAACTTCACGGTGGAACAGTTCAAGCGCAAAGTCCAGGCCAGGGACGAGGAACCACAATTATCATCAGGCTGCCTCTGCGCTCAATGCCGCCAGAAATTACACCGCCAACTTATTTAGAGCCGATCGTTTTGTCAGAGACTCAGCATACTGAGCATACATTAAATGGTAAAAATCCACCCTTTACCATTGAAGGGTTATGCATCTTGGCTGTAGACGATCAAGCGGATAGCCGCGACTTAATCAAGTCGATGTTAGAAAATTTCGGGGCGGAAGTAGTAGTTGTGACATCGGCAAGGGAAGCGATCGCCGCTCTAACTGAATCTCCTGGCAGATACGATCTGCTTCTAGCAGATATTGGGATGCCAGAGCAGGATGGTTACTCCCTGATTCGTCAGATTAGAGAGCTTGAGGCTGAAGCTGGGGGACAAATTCCAGCAGCAGCAATCAGTGCTTACGTTACCGAGCAAGAGCGGCAAAGGGCAATTGATGCTGGTTTCCAAATGCATCTAGCTAAACCGATTGAGCTTACTGAATTAGTATTGATGATTGCAAATTTGACTGGACGAATCACAGATAATTCTTGACATACTCCCCCGTTTATAAAACGGGGGATTCTGAGGTCAAACAGCAATTGCAGGCATGGCCCGACTTACATCACCTAACTCAACAGTCGATGCCCCAACTGCTTGAATATTTCGCGCTGCATTGTCATCACGCCCATTTACAGATTGACATGATGGACAGCGCCATTCTCTAACCGATAAGTCCAAACTTTCTAAGATATGGCCACAAGAGGAGCAAGTCTTGCTAGATGGATACCACTGGTCAATATAGACTACTTGTTTACCCTTCTTCTTTGCCACCCATTCCAAGATATCCAAGAAGTCTCTAAGTGCTAAATCACTAACTTTTCTTCCCCACAGTAGCTTCATGCCTTTGAGGTTGAGCGTTTCAAAGCACAGCACATCAAACTTGTTGGTTAACTCGTGTGCTAACTTCCAGAACCAATCAGTTCTGCGATTAGCTATGTCTTCATGGTTCCGTGCTAAATTTTTCCTTGCTCGTTCCCTATTGGACGAGCCTTTTAGTTTCCTAGAATGATTCGAGCAAGCTTTCTTTATTGCATTGAGAGATTGCTTGAAAAACTGGGGAGACTCAATATTAGTACCATCAGAGCAGGTGAGGAATGTTTTTAGCCCAAAATCAAACCCCGCTATTTTACCAGTCGTGAATTTGATTTCTGGCTCATCACTGCTATCAACAACAATAACCATGAATAGCTCACCTAACGGGGTACGCTTAATAGTCAAGGTTTTGATTTTCGCCTCAATTTCTCTAGAGTTCCAGTACTGATAAACGCGGCTCCCTATCTTGACCCGATTACCACCTAAAAATTTATAACCTGCTTGTTTTAACGTGAATGATTTATACTTTTTAACTTTCTTGAAGTTTGGTGGACAACAGCCATTTTTGTTGTGTTTAAAAAACAACTGATAGGCTTTCTCAATGCGTTGACAAATATCTTGCACTGCCTGAGAGCCAACCGACTGCCAGAACTCTTTGCGCTTACGTAACTTGGCAATATGGGCTTGAAGCTTGGCACAGTTCAAGTGTTTGCCCCAACGACGGTAATACCGCTTGTGCAGGGCAATGCAATGATTATAAATAACTCCAGCAGCATTGATTGACCGCTTGAGGTATCTATTGCGCTTGTGACTGTATAGCTTGAACTTCAAGGTTTTCATGTAGTCATGATACCATCTATGACGTAGATAATCAATACTCATCTACATGAAAACTGTATACAATCATTACAACCATGCAATCGGGTTAGCAACCGTTCATTTGGTCTGGATACCATGCCGTCGTAGGAGAATTTTCGCCAACAGTGAACCTCTTAAACTCCGATGTATTCAAATATTTCAATCTGTTGCCAATGACAATAAATGGGTTATCAAAGCACTGGAAATTGCACCAGATCATGTTTATTTATTAGTTGAGTATGATCCGCATCACTCAATATCTCAAGTAGTGAAAGCGTTTAAGGGTCGGTCATCAAGATATTTACGGCAAGAATTCCCAGAACTAATGAAGCTTCCTAGTCTGTGGACGCATTCATATATGTTTGATACTACAGGAAAAGTTAGTACTCAGAAAATTTTAGAGTATATTAATGATCCACATCACGGATGAATAAATTCATCCTATTCGCTTATATCCGCCGCCTAAAGGCAGGCGGGTTTACGCATCACGACTCGTAATTTGGCGGACATGATATTATTTAGGACTGCTATATATTATGTTTGAATAAACGTTTGAATTACGTATAAATTGTTTAATTTGCATCTAAAACATTCAAAAGTTATAGAGACTGTTTAACATCTTTACTTAAAAAGATACAAAACATATTTGATTTATTGTATTAAAACAAAAGATATCAACTATATCAACTATGAATTGAGGAGTTTTACGCATGACTGCAACCTTCATGAAGCTGCCTAAGTTTCGCAATACTCAATGGGTAAGCTTTATTGGTGGAGAAGGGATTGTACGCAGCTACACACCTGAATCTGGCACATGGACTTATCTCATTGAGATGGCATTAGGGCTAGAGCCTGACTTTGGCAGAGTTGGTGCAGAAACGATGATACTCCTCACCGAGTCAGATTTGCGGACGACATAATCAGGCTTTTAACAAGGCTACAACCTAGTATTCCTCTCATCCGTTAGCTGACTTAGTAGAGTTTTACGTAAAAGTTGACGCATTAACAATGCATTTTTATGCATTGGCATTGTAAGGTATTGTCTTTCATTAATTAACTACGAATTAATCAAAGGCAATATTTAGTACAGGGTTCATATAAATACAAACACCCAAGTATTTTTAAGGAAGATTTGTGACAGTTCAATCATTTAGCTCTACTTCAATAGGTAGAAAAACACTCATATTGAGTAAGAGAAATGTAGCCTTTTTTGCTACCATTCATGTTCTAGCCCTGCTTGCTCCTTGGTATTTTTCCTGGTCAGCGCTGGGTGTGGCGATCGCACTTTATTGGTTATTTGGTAGTATCGGTATTTGTTTAGGCTATCATCGCTTACTGACACACCGCAGTCTTCAAGTCCCGAAAGCGTTGGAGTATGCCTTTACGTTTTTAGGCGCATTAGCCATGCAAGGCGGCCCGATCTTTTGGGTAGCGGGACATCGTTTGCACCATGCTTTTACCGAAGATGTAGACAAAGATCCTTATTCGGCCCGTCGTGGTTTCTGGTGGAGCCATATTCTTTGGATTCTCTACCCCCGCCCTGAATTTTTTGCTACGGACACTTATCGTAAATATGCTCCCGACTTGGCACGCGATGCGTTTTACTCGTGGCTCGATCGCTATTTCTTACTGCTGCAACTGCCGTTAGCAGTTCTACTGTATTTACTAGGTGGCTGGTCGTTTGTAGTTTATGGGACATTTGTCAGAATAGTTTTCCTCTGGCACACAACTTGGTTAATTAACTCAGCGACGCATTTGATTGGGAATCGAACATTTGAGACTAAAGATGGATCTCGTAATCTCTGGTGGGCAGCACTCCTAACCTTTGGGGAAGGCTGGCACAACAATCACCATGCTTACCCGAATGTGGCAAAGGCTGGCTGGCAGTGGTGGCAGGTAGATGTAACGTGGTGGGCAATTCAAACACTGAAGACACTGGGGTTAGCCAAAAAAGTGGTAATGCCTCCTGCGAATCTCAACTGAGGCTCGATTGTATTTAATGACTTTCTAAATATCTTCTTAAAGATTTGGAACTTTTAGCAGCCGAGTAGCCGCGTGTCATATCTTGTTAAGGAATTATCATGAGACAACTTGTTATTGCTGAACGCGTAAGCCTCATTGGTCATATCGTGTCAATGGTATTTGGATTGGTAGGGATACTACTGGTTGTACCTAATGCCCAAGTAATTTTGAACTTATCCGAGGTTGGACAAACTGCCATGCAATGGAGTATGGCAGGAGGCGGTGTAGTTTATATGATTTTAGGCGCTGTAGGTGTTTTCTTGTATGCCATGCGGACTTTGGGTTTAGGTCGCGCTTTGGCATTTCTGTTGCCATCTGTATTTATTTCTCTAGGAAGTGAATTACTAGGAACCAGCACTGGTTTTCCATTCGGCCATTATAGTTACCTAAGCGGTTTAGGTTATAAGATTGCAGGTTTAGTCCCATTTACAATTCCCTTGTCGTGGTTTTATTTGGGATTTGTTTCTTACCTACTAGCACGTGCAGGTTTAGAAGTGGACAAAAAACCCAACTTGTGGCGTCATATAAGTGCGATCGCTTTGGGTGCTTTATTACTAACCTCCTGGGATTTTGTTCTCGATCCCGCAATGAGTCAAACTTCCCTGCCCTTTTGGTATTGGCAACAACCAGGCCCCTTCTTTGGAATGCCTTACCAAAACTTTGCGGGGTGGCTGGGTACTAGCTCGGTATTTATGACTGTGACTGCACTCTTGTGGAGAAATAATCCAATTAACTGGGATCGATACCTGCGGTGGGCTTTGCCAACGCAACTTAATATACCTTTAGCAGTTTATTTAAGTAACTTTGCTTTCGCTACAGTCATGAGTTTAACAGCTGGATTCTTTGTACCCGTGTTGCTAGGCTTATTGCTGGGTGTAACTCCCGCAGTGCTGCTGTGGTTGAAAGGCTCATCTACACCCGGACAAGTTTCCACTGAACAACCAGAAATCTCTGTAGCTAGAGTTATTGCAGTGAAATGAAAGGGCATTGAGCATTGGGTACGAGGGGCAGGGGGGCAGAGGAGCAGGGGGGCAGAGGAGCAGGGGGGCAGAGGAGCAGGGGGGCAGAGGAGCAGGGGGGCAGAGGAGCAGGGGGGCAGAGGAGCCTACGGTGTACACACAAGTATTCCCAGAACGAGTTTCCAGCCAAAAAAAGTGGATTCAAACTGCTCAAGTCCGCGACTCAACGTAGTAATACCAGGAGGTTTTTGAGACTTGTAACCAGACCCAATACGGTTCGGTTAAAGGGGAAAGGGGAAAGGGACTCATGTTTTGAATAAATCCTTAGCCCGAAGAGTGGGGAGGGGGTAAGGTGCAATGACTGTCGGAATCATAACTATTTATCCGCACATGATATTAAGGAAAAGGGTGCATGTTAAAGGGAAAGGATTTTGAGTTTCTTTACCCCTTTACCCCGATTGCAAGAAGTCTAATGAGTGAAAATAACAAATAAGAAATAGGAACTACGGGAAAATACCACTTTTACAAGACGTGAACACCGATCTAGGCGATCGCGCTCATCTTCTTACAATAACGATATGAGAACAAAAATTTTCCTTTCCTTGGAGTCTAACCTACGGAAAACCGCCGTGGTCTAAGGTCGGCAGTGCTTTGCGCTTTTACTATGTCTAATATGGTTTGTTCCTGAAAAAGCCTATGCAACCTACTAATCCTAACCAATTTACAGAAAAAGCCTGGGAAGCGATCGCCCATACCCCGGATATTGTGAAACAATATCAACAACAGCAAATTGAAAGCGAACACCTGATGAAAGCGCTGCTAGAACAAGATGGTCTGGCAACAGGTATTCTCACAAAAGCGGGTGTTAACCTCCAAAAACTGGGCGATCGCACCGAACAATTTTTTCAACGTCAGCCGAAAGTATCAGGTAATAGTACCTCAGTATACTTAGGACGCAGCTTAGATACACTTCTAGATCGAGCAGACGGATATCGCAAAGAGTTTCAAGATGAATATATTTCAATTGAACACTTATTGCTGGCTTACGCTAAAGATGACCGCTTTGGCAAAGCTTTATTCCAAGAGTTTGGTTTAGACGAAGGCAAACTCAAAAATACTATTAAACAAGTTCGTGGGAGCCAAAAAGTGACCGACCAAAATCCAGAAGGCAAATATGAAGCACTGGAAAAATACGGGCGTGACCTCACCGAAGCCGCGCGTAAAGGTCAACTCGATCCAGTAATTGGGCGAGATGATGAGATTCGTCGCACTGTGCAAATTCTTTCTCGCCGCACCAAGAATAATCCTGTGCTAATTGGTGAACCAGGTGTTGGTAAAACTGCGATCGCTGAAGGATTAGCACAGCGCATTATCGCAGGTGATGTACCTCAATCCCTCAAAGACCGCAAGCTAATCGCTTTAGATATGGGTGCTTTGATTGCAGGGGCAAAATTCCGGGGTGAATTTGAAGAACGTCTGAAAGCAGTATTAAAAGAAGTTACTGAATCTGGCGGCAATATTGTTTTATTTATTGATGAAATTCACACCGTTGTCGGCGCTGGTGCAACTCAAGGCGCGATGGATGCGGGTAACTTATTAAAACCGATGTTGGCGCGGGGCGAATTGCGCTGTATTGGGGCAACAACCCTGGATGAATACCGCAAATATATCGAAAAAGATGCCGCATTAGAAAGACGCTTCCAGCAAGTTTATGTCGATCAGCCTAGTGTTGAAGATAGTATTTCGATTTTGCGCGGGTTGAGAGAACGTTATGAAAACCACCACGGGGTGAAGATTTCTGATAGTGCTTTAGTTGCAGCCGCCGTATTGTCGAGTCGATATATTAGCGATCGCTTCTTACCAGATAAGGCAATTGACTTGGTAGATGAAGCCGCCGCGAGATTAAAAATGGAGATTACCTCCAAACCAGAAGAACTCGACGAAATCGATCGCAAGATTCTGCAATTGGAAATGGAGAAGCTTTCGCTACAGAAAGAAAGCGATGCCGCTTCTCGCGAACGTCTAGGAAAACTGGAAAAAGAAATTGCCGATCTCAAAGAAGAACAAAAAACTCTGAATACTCAATGGCAGTCTGAAAAAGATATCATTGACAAAATTCAGTCTGTTAAAAAAGAGATTGAACGGGTCAACTTAGAGATTCAGCAAGCAGAACGCGACTATGACCTTAACCGCGCTGCGGAATTGAAATACGGCAATCTAACTAGTTTGCATCGTCAATTAGAAGCAGTAGAAGCTGAATTGGCAAGCACTCAAAGAAGTGGTAAATCACTATTACGAGAAGAAGTCACAGAAGCTGATATTGCCGAAATTATTTCTAAATGGACAGGAATTCCGATCAGTAAGTTGGTGGAATCGGAGAAAGAAAAACTGTTGCATTTAGAAGATGAACTGCATCGTCGGGTAGTTGGACAAGAAGAAGCAGTCACAGCAGTAGCCGATGCAATTCAGCGATCGCGTGCTGGACTGGCCGATCCCAATCGTCCCATTGCTAGCTTTATTTTCCTTGGGCCTACGGGTGTAGGTAAAACCGAGTTGGCGAAAGCACTGGCGGCGTATATGTTCGATAGCGAAGATGCGCTGGTGCGAATCGATATGTCGGAGTATATGGAGAAACACGCCGTCTCTCGTTTAATCGGTGCGCCTCCAGGATACGTGGGTTACGAAGAAGGCGGACAACTTACAGAAGCGATTCGCCGCCGTCCTTACTCAGTGATTCTCTTCGACGAAATCGAGAAAGCGCACCCCGATGTCTTCAATATCTTCCTGCAAATTCTCGATGATGGTCGCGTCACTGATGCCCAAGGTCATAAGGTGGACTTCAAGAACGCCATTATCATCATGACTAGCAACATCGGTTCGCAGTACATTCTTGATATCGCTGGGGATAACACCCACTACGACGAAATGCGCCGTCGAGTCATGGAAGCAATGCGAAATAGCTTCCGTCCAGAATTCCTAAACCGGATTGATGAAATTATCATCTTCCACGGTTTAGATAAGAAGGAATTGCGGCAAATCGTGCTGTTGCAAGTGGAAAGATTGCGGCAAAGATTGGGCGATCGCAAAATATCTCTCAAACTTTCGGATGCTGCCCTTGACTTTTTAGCAGAAGTAGGATATGACCCAGTTTATGGGGCGCGTCCACTGAAGCGGGCGATTCAGCGAGAGTTAGAAACGCAAATTGCCAAATCCATCTTGCGCGGCGAATTCAACGACGGTAACACCATCTTTGTAGATGTGCAAAATGAAAGGTTGTCGTTTAGCCGTTTACCAGTTGAAGTTTTTATCGGATAATTCTACCTGATAAATCACAAACAAAAACCCGTTTTCTTACAGAGAGCGGGTTTTTGAATTATCTATATATAGGTAAAGTGAAAATCCAATCAGCAACGTCTGAATTTTTTATTGAGTCTTACACATAACTTGTCGCATTTTACGCATATTTGCAGGCAACTCTAAATTCATCGCTTGTTGAATAAAAATAGATGGAATCGGAATTAGAGGTGTCGCTTGCACAGTATAAGCAAGTATTGTGCCATTACCACAATCTTGTAGTTCTAAATTGGCGTTAAAGTCCTCAAAAGTCCCATTTACCATGCGAAATTGGATTTGCTGCCCTAGCACTTCTACAACATTGAGGTAAATTTCCACTTGAGCCGTAAAAAATAAGAAGGCTTTTTGTGCTGCTTGATACAGACGTTTGACTTCACCTTTATGTACTACCTCACTCTTGGTGATATCGGGAAAATATTGTACCCAGCGGGGATAATCAGTTAATTGCTGCCAAACGTGCGATCGCACCATCGGCAAATACATCCAGGCTGTCACCGCGCCACCCGATAGCTTGTGCGATCGCGTTTCTAGCAGAATTTCACCCTGTACCAGCAACTTTTGCTTGTCTTGACTCCAAGCCATATCTGAACCTGCAATAATTGAATCTGATATATAAGACGCAGACATAATGATTAAGTTACTCCTCAACTCATCCACCTAAATAGAGTTGAAACTACAAGCCATAAAACTTGATTTAGATCCAACCCATTATTAAATTAGTTCCAGTTTAATACTTATCTTTTCCGGAAAGGATAATTTTTTGCTCATCATTTCAGTTACTTTACTGTAAAAACTGTGTTTCTTATCACAATTAACATAATTAATACTCCAGTGAGTTTTGTGAAAGTAATACTTGTAGATGAAAAACTGCGTTGTTAACAGCTAGAATGGCACAAACACGATTTAACATCAAGTGCCTTACCTTAAAATTTGGATAGTATCTCTCGGTTTTTACGTGTTATTTCTGATGAAACTATAACTTCATCGTAACTTCATATTTTAATTATCAATATCAAGTGTAATGTCTGTTGAGTTGAGAGGAAAATTAGGTGAATCAATCTTCTTTAAATCGTAGATTAATCCAGATTTTTGGTACACTTCTCGGCATTAGCGTTGCCGTTTGGGTACTGAGAGGTATTGGTATTCTCACTTTTATCCCAGGTGGAATTATTTGGCTGCTGCTATTTGGGGCGATCGCGATCGGAATTATTAGTTACGCTCAAAGGACATGGTGGCGTTTTTAGTCATTTGTCATTAGTCATTGGTCAAACCCTTCGGGTAGGGAAAAGGTTAAAGGGGAAGGGGAAAAGGATACAAGCCCCTATTTTCAAACATGGAGCAAAGTTAAAGATGTATTTCTCATACTACGTATCTCGAAATACAGCGTCCGGTTATCTTGCCCCTGACTTTAGTTATGGGGTTCCCTTTTCCCTTTCCCCTTTAACCTTTTCCCTAGCCAAAGGGTTTGATTTTCATACCGTAGTCTCGTTTAAGAATTGTAGCTTGCCTATTTTGAATCACTGCCAAAAGTATTTAATAGGGAAGCAATGCCAACAAGTTACGAGGGGAAAGGGACATGGCAAAGTATAAATGTACTGTTTGTGGCTATATATATGACCCAGCAGAAGGCGATCCAGATAGCGACATAGCACCGGGAACAGCCTTTGAAGATATCCCAGAAGATTGGTCATGTCCAACTTGTGGCGCAACAAAAGCCGACTTTGAACCTGATGAAGAGTGAAAATAACAGCTAGCCTAGAAAGTAGGTGCTGTAAAAGAGACATTTTTGAAATTGTTACCGTTACAAATTGTAGTTATTGGGGGTGGGGCAGCAGGATTTTTTGGCGCGATCGCTTGTGCTAAAGCTAATCCTGCTGCCCAAGTTACTTTACTCGAAGCCAGTCGCCAACCCCTAGCGAAAGTGCTAATTTCTGGTGGCGGACGCTGCAACGTCACTCACGCTTGCTTTGAACCGGAGGAGTTAGTCCAAAATTACCCCAGAGGTGCAAAAGCTTTGCGGGGTGCTTTGACTCGGTTTGGGCCTCAAGATACAGTAGCTTGGTTTGCTGCTGGTGGAGTCTATCTCAAAACGGAAGCTGATGGCCGGATGTTTCCTGTCACCAATACTTCAGAAACCATTGTGGAATGTCTAGTAAAAGCGGTGGCGAAATCTGGGGTAAAACTCCGCATCGGTACGCATGTAACTTCAGTGAGAACCGCAGCAGATGGGGGTTTTGATATTCTTCTGAAGTCGGGAGAGACAATTAAATGCGATCGCCTACTTTTAGCGACCGGTAGCAGCCTTGCGGGTTATAAAATTGTCCGAGAGTTAGGTCATCAAATTGAACCGCCAGTACCCTCGTTATTTACCTTCAACGTTATCGATCAAAAGTTGCGGGAATTGGCTGGAGTTAGCGTTAACCCCGTTCAATTGCGGTTATCTGCGGGCGGAAAATCCCAATTACAACAAACCGGGCCATTGCTAATTACCCACTGGGGTTTGAGTGGCCCCGCTGTTTTGAAGCTTTCTGCTTGGGGTGCGAGAGTTCTGCACGAAAGCCGCTATCAAGCCACATTATTGATTAATTGGCTGCCTAATTTGCACCAAGAACAAGTGCGAGAAAAAGTTTTAGCAGTTAAAGATGAATGGGGAAAGAAAGCGATCGCATTGCATCGCGGAGTCGATTTACCTCATCGTCTCTGGCAATATATCATTGCTCGTGTTGGCATTACCACAGAAGATCGTTGGGCAGAAATATCTAGTAAAACCTTAAATCAACTGGTGCAAGAACTTACTCAGGGACAATACTTAATCAATGGTAAAGGAGCCTTCAAAGAAGAATTTGTTACCTGTGGCGGTGTCAAGCTCAAAGAAGTCAACTTCAAGACGATGGAAAGTCGGTTAGTTCCTGGTCTTTATTTTGCCGGAGAAATCTTAGATATTGATGGCGTTACCGGTGGGTTTAACTTCCAAAGTGCTTGGACAACCGGTTATTTAGCAGGGATAGCAATGGCGACTAGCGATTAGTACCGCCACAGAGATTATGACAGTTTAAGAGAGTTCGTAGTAAGCACTTTAGTGCTTGGAAAATAAGGACTAAAGTGCTTACTAACAACTTATTTAATTTAAATTAATGTAGCAGACTACTATAAGGTTTATTGTTGAAGCTTATTCTCAAAAAGATAACTTGTAAATTTTATCTTAGTCCCCTTTTTATCAAATATTCAACTTGTTCTATAAATCCCTCTATCCAATCCATTACAGATTTACTGGACTCTTTAATTGTGCCACTTTCATCTAGAAAATAAACACAACAGTCATCTTGTCCATTGGCAATAATAAACCACGGATCTCCATGTAAAGCACAGATACAGAAAGCTTTTTCTGGTAAAGGTGTACATTCTTCTCCCTCAGCAATGGACTCAAGGATAATCTCTTGCTGCCATTCATTCATTTTGATAAGTTGGTCGAAGTAAAACTCAAATTCCGATCCTCTAACAAGCTTTCCGGCACTATGCCCAAGTAAGCCTAAGATTTCCCTGTAAGTTTTTGGTAAAACTCCATATTTACTCTCAATGTATGCAATTTCCTCTAAGCTACATCCTTGTAGGTCTTGTTCATTTTTTACTATTCCACTAGTAAATAAACGCTCTTTTAATTCTTGTATATTATTAATCATTTCAAAAGTAGAACTTCCTAGAAGATAAATAATGTCTATTTTAATTACTAATTATCTGACTAGTACAAAGTGGCAAAAAGAAAGCTACGATTCAAAATTACTGTATTAGAGCAAAAAGAGGGCTAAAACCAGCAATAAAAGACTCATCAAGTTAGGTTTTAGCACTTGTATACATATTGTAGTGTATCCCTAATCTTAAAACTTATTACCAAGAGCCTCTCCGTGTTAACCCGAACCCATTTACTAGTTCTTTAAGAACAAGCGATCGCTACTTAATTATATTTACTTATCAAAATTCTTATTAATCCTCCAGCATTTCCCACCTTGCCACTCTATATTCACACCAGCCACTCTAGAGAAGACAAATTTTTCTGGGTGTATTATTTTTTCATAAAAATATATGGGTACTGATAAAAATACTGCGTCTGAAATTACGTTGCAGGGAAGCCAGTATATGCTGTATGGCTTTCCAGTGCTTGGTATTCCTGATGAGGAGCGTGCTGTAAAATACTTCAGTCTCAATCCATTTCTGCCAAATGTCCAGAATCGTTGCCCGATTGAATGTGCCTATTGTGTCTGTCATCAAGACCGTGACTGGCATCATTATCCACAAAACTTTCAGGATGTCTCAGCTCCAGTTGACCTACTCGATCTTTTGCTAGACCACATTTTTGCTACCCAGGAGGGACAAAAGGGCTTTCCAATTTCATTATGCGATTACTCTGACCCTTTTATTCCAGCCCATCGAGAACGCGTACTATCAATTCTGGATGCACTGATTGACCGCAAAGCTGCCAACATCGTCTACATAACTACCAAAGTCCATCCTGGTCAATCTTTTCTAGAACGCCTCAAAAAAACTCTAGAGCGACCTCATTCACTTCGAGTCACTGTCTTTGTTAGTCTACCTCCCTTGAAACCAGGCTATGAACAAGCCTCAATTCAGAGTCGGGTACAGTTGCTGCAAGATTTAGTAAACCTTGGCATTCCCTGTTGTTGGTATCTGCGTCCACTAGTTGAAGAGTGGTTTGATGAAGCCTTAATGTGGCAATTAGCACGTACACTATTGCCCCATGTTTCCCGTCACGTTATTTTATCTGGGCTTGTGATGTCTGAAGAGATTGAAGCGAGTCTGTTAAAACAGGAATTAATCGTTCCAGAATGGGATCGCACACAACCAGGACGTAAGCAATACTTGTCATTGGAGTTTGAGTCAAAACTGCGCTCAATTCTCAGCACTGTTGCTAGCGAGCAAAATATTTCTCTCGGCCCGGTGATGGGACATCGGCTATGCGGTACTAACGGTAATCATGCCTATGGCTGCTTGATTTGCGCTAAACAAAACCGGTATTGCCAGCTTTTTCAACTTCATCACTATGGTGAAACGATCGCTACCGAAGATAATCAACGCCTCAAGACGCTATTGAGACAAGATTCAGTGAAAGTAAGCTCACGAGAGCCATCAACAGAAGAATGTCAGTGAAGTAATCCAACCTGAAGCGAAACTAGGAACAGTCCGATTGCCTCACCGCTACGCGTCTACAAAATTATTGTATTGGAGCATAAAGAGGGAAAATTATCTTGCGATTGTAGATCAATTTTGAACACACCCAACAATGAAATTCAGCGAAATCCTCCGTCAATTTGGTGACGCAGCCACCAATCATAGCCTGACTAGCAACCCAGACCAAGACCCAGAAATTACAGGGGTAGCAGCGATTGATGAAGCTACCAACGGTACGATCGGTTACGTAGAAAGTGCAAAATTTAAATCTTTTGTCGGCACTACTAATGCTAGTGCTTTAATTTTGCCCCAGGACGAAAAATTACAGGCGCTTGCACAAGAAAGAGGTATTGCCTGGCTAGCAACCTCAGATCCGCGATTATTGTTTGCCAAAGCGATCGCCCTTTTTTATCAACCATATCGTCCTACGCCAGAAATTCATCCCACTGCTGTGATTCACTCCACCGCAAAAGTTGGTAGTGATGTTTATATTGGCCCCCATGCTGTGATTCAACAAGGGGTAGAAATTGGTGATGGTGCAATCATTCATCCCAATGTAGTGATTTATCCAGATGCCAAAATAGGCGATCGCACCACCTTACACGCTAACTGTACCATCCACGAACGCACCCGCATCGGTGCAGATTGCGTCATTCACAGTGGTGCTGTCATTGGTGCAGAAGGCTTTGGTTTTGTTCCCATCCGGACTGGTTGGTTCAAAATGGAACAATCAGGCTATACAGTCTTAGAAGATGGCGTGGAAGTTGGCTGTAACACTGGCATTGACCGCCCAGCAGTCGGAGAAACACGGGTAGGTCGCAATACAGTAATTGATAGCTTAGTGCAAATAGGTCATGGTTGCCAAATCGGTTCTGGTTGTGCGATCGCAGGTCAGGTTGGCATGGCCGGAGGTGTTAAACTGGGAAATCGCGTTATTCTAGCTGGACAAACAGGAATAGTCAATCAAGTGAAGATGGGAGATGGGTCGATGACATCTGCTCAAACTGGAATTCACAACGATGTTGCACCAGGAGAAATTGTCTGCGGAACCCCAGCCCTTCCTTACAAACTATATCTCAAGGTATCTGCTGTTTATGGCCGCCTGCCAGATATGTATCAATCGCTAAAACAATTGCAACGTAAATTCAAAAATAGCAATGAATAAGCTGAAAGTTATCTAAATTACATAACCAAATTCAAAATAACTCTTGTGGGGCGTGAATCTTGCACGTCCCATTCTGCATTCTTGTTCAAAAGGATTTTTTTATTCCTATTGACAGATGACAAATAAAAACGCTTGATAATCATTTTATACCAACTTTAGAAAATGCAGGAAAAAGTAAAGATTGAGTTAATGATTCTTTTTTATCTGCGTATAAAAAAATATAAAGACTAAGATATTTATTAGGATAAAGTACGAACTTGTACTGATTTTTTCACAAAAGAGGGTAACAAATTAGTTAAAACAACTGTGTATACAGTTCAGTTAACCAAAAACAAAATTTTATAGTTACAAAAGGTATGCGTTTTTTGCAATGCAAGCTGCGTGAGTAATTGTCCAAATATTCACGCTAAATTAGACAATTAAGATCGATAAAAATCCACTTATCCCCTAGAATAATGACTGCAATTCTTTCTTTAGATGCTAAGATATCCAACCAATTACAGCAAGTTTTATTAGAACTCACAACAGCACAGGATTTGTCTCTACATCCCTTTGTTCAACGCTTTGCCAAAGGAGAATTTTCACAAGATGCAATCCGCCAGTTTGCAATGAAAATGCTACCTGGCTCAAACAGATTTAATATGGCTTTTCTGAAAGTTGCGTCCAAAATGGATAGTTACCATGCTAGAACGATTATGCTAGAAAATGCATTTACAGAGCATGGAGAACTCAACTCAAACCTTGCTCATGTAGCATTATTTATGCGTTTTATGAAAGGTATTGATTGTCCTAAAATTGATATCAATGCCGATGATGGAGCGTTTCTGATTCCGGCATTACGCTTTAAGAAATTTGAAGTTTGTGATGATGAACCTATAGTACGCTCTCTAGGAAGATTTGCAGCAATTGAGCAAGTTTTACCTGGAATTTTCATCAAATATATCGAAGGACTTCGTAAGATATTTAAAGGTATTGATGACCATACCATCGAGTATTTTCATCTCCACTGCCACTTAGATCCAGAACATACAGATGAATTGATTCAAGTAGCACAAATTTATACCAAGTCTGAGCAAGATGTTGAACTCTTCCGTGAAGGAGTTGAAGATATGGTTAAATCAATTGGCGATATGTTTTCTTGGATGGATGAAAACCTCGAAAAAGAAGCATTAACTTTACGAAGCTAATACCAAAACGATTCTCAAAATTAGAGTTTAATTAAAGTTATCCAAAATTACCAGTCTTATATATATATTGTAAGTTGGTTAATTTTGGTAATTTTTTTATCAAAACCATTATTACTGTCCAAAGTCCAATCAATTAACCAGACAAGGGACTTTAGTCCCTTGTACTCCATAAACTAAAATCCTAATTTTTCCAACACTGGCTTTGTAGAAACAATGTGACGGTCTAAACCCAGTTCTTTTGGACTAACCCCAAGTGCCAAAGCAATCAACTGGGGTAAATGTAACACTGGTAAACCTAGCTTTTGTTCAATCACCTTTTCTACCTCTGGCTGACGCGAATCTAAATTTAAGTGGCACAGAGGACAAGGTGTAACTATACAGTCAGCACCAGACGCTATAGCGTCCTGAATATGCATCCCCGCCATCTTAAAAGATTGGGTAGTGGCATAACTAGCAAGGGGCCAACCACAACATTGTGTCCGACCTCGGTAATAAATTGGTGTTGCACCCACTGCCCGAAACATATTTTCCATCGCTTCCGGTTGGAAAGGGTCGTCATAAGGCATAGATTTTTGGGCGCGGAGGAGATAACAGCCATAAAAAGCCGCACATTTTAATCCAGTTAACTTTCGGGTGACACGTTTGGTAATTTCCTCTAAACCGTAATCTGTCACCAAGGCATAAAGAAGATGTTTAACGTCAGTACTGCCGCGATAAGGCGAACAACCTTCTTTATTTAGCAAGCCATTAACCTGTTCAATATAAACAGGGTTAGAAGTCTTACATTCTTTTAAGTGTTCGTTGACGTGACCGATAACACCTTGACAAGTGCTGCAATGAGTAAGTAAGGGCAGATTTAATTCTTCTGCTAAGGCAATATTTCTGGCGTTGACTGTATCTTCTAGCAGTTGTGAATCTTCTTTAAATGTGCCGGAACCACAGCAAGCAGCTTTTTTAAGTTCAACTAGCTCAATGCCCAGTGCTTGGGTAAGGGCTTGAGTTGACTGGTAAAGTTCTCGACAGGCCCCTTGAGCAACACAACCGGGGAAGTAAGCGTATTTCAGTGTCTGAGGTAGCATAGAAGTATGTTTGGGTTAGGGCGATCGCTCTAAACAATAACTGTTTTATCATTCCCTTGTTAGCACTAAAGTTCTGATGTTTGACGTTTAGCTACCCTTTAAGCGTCTAGGTTAAAGGGTCGCGGCATCTACATATTCTTAACTGCTAGCAAGACTGTAAATACTGATCGAGACATTGTAAAAAATTTTAGCAATAATTGGAAAACCGAAGCATTTACACGGTATCGGTGATGGCGTAGCGCGCTCCACAGTTCAAGTGTTTCCAGAAAACTTACCCCCATTTATTTTAAAAATGGCAGAGGTTTTCTAGCAGAAAAACCCTTGGAAGTATGCGGGCGATCGCGCTTGACGATAAGATGTATATGCTCAAAACAATGTCTCCTCTAAAGAGCAGATCGTAGCAAGTGGTTAAGGACTTTTATTTATGAGCCAAACGGAACTTTTTGAAAAGGTCAAGAAAATCGTTATCGAACAACTGAGTGTTGATCCCCCAGAGAAAGTCACACCACAAGCCAAGTTTATGGAAGACCTGGGAGCAGATTCTCTCGATACCGTTGAGTTGGTGATGGCCTTGGAAGAAGAATTTGATATCGAAATTCCCGACGAAGCTGCGGAGCAGATTACATCTGTTCAAGACGCAGTAGATTACATCAATAACAAAGTTACCGCCTCAGCTTAACTGGGGATTGGAATTGGGGATTGGGATTGGGGAGATTTTTCTCTAATATCTAGCCACTCTTCGCCTGACGCTGCTAATGTCACTAATGCTGACGTTAACGACAGTCACTTGAAGTCAGCAAATCCGATGCCAGTCGCTCGTAAAGGAAACCTTTAAGACCGCGCTGGCTCACCAGTACCTAGTCGCTAACCTCAAATTTTTTGCCTGCTGCTTTTTCGCCATTTTTAACTGAATCATGACAGATCATACACGTAAACGCGTTGTTGTAACTGGTGTTGGCGCGATTACACCTATAGGTAACACAGCAACAGAATATTGGAATGGATTATTGAGTGGACGCAATGGCATTGACTACATCACATTATTTGATGCGTCTCGCCATGATTGCCGGATTGCTGGTGAGGTGAAAAACTTCGATCCACATGATTACTTGGAGCGCAAAGAGGCCAAGCGCATGGATCGATTTTCCCAATTTGGGGTTGCGGCAGCAAAACAGGCTCTAGCTAACTCGGAGTTAGCGATCAATGACCTGAATGCAGAACAGGTAGGTGTGATGATCGGTTCTGGCGTTGGTGGCATTAAGGTATTAGAAGACCAGCAAACTATCTACCTCAACCGCGGCCCCGATCGCTGTAGTCCATTCATGATCCCGATGATGATCGCCAATATGGCCGCAGGATTAACGGCAATTCATACGGGTGCTAAAGGGCCAAACTCTTGTCCTGTAACTGCTTGTGCCGCTGGCTCTAACGCTGTAGGCGATGCTTTTCGCTTAATTCAAGGGGGATATGCCCAGGCGATGATTTGCGGGGGAACGGAATCAGCTGTCACACCATTGTCGATAGCTGGGTTTGCCGCCTGCAAAGCACTCTCTTTTAGCAATGATGACCCGGCTCATGCTTGCCGTCCCTTTGACCGCGATCGCAACGGATTTGTCTTGGGTGAAGGTGCGGGAATTTTAATTCTCGAAGAACTGCAACACGCCCTAAGTCGCGGCGCTCACATTTATGCCGAAATGATCGGCTATGGCATGACCTGTGATGCCTACCACATAACCTCTCCCGTGCCCGGTGGACTCGGAGCCGCGAGAGCCATCGAACTAGCGCTCAAAGACGCCGGCATAACTCCCGAACAAATTAGCTATATTAATGCCCACGGCACAAGTACCCCAGCTAATGATTCAACTGAAACCTCAGCAATCAAAAAAGCTTTGGGAGAACATGCCTATAAGGTGGCAATTAGCTCCACCAAATCGATGACAGGTCATTTATTGGGCGGTTCTGGAGGTATTGAAGCAGTCGCAACAGTACTAGCGATCGCCAATGACCAAATTCCACCGACAATCAATCTGGAAAATCCCGATCCAGAGTGTGACTTAGATTACGTACCTAACTCTAGCCGCGCTCAAAAAGTCGAGATAGCAATATCCAATTCTTTTGGGTTTGGCGGTCATAATGTCACACTGGCCTTTAAGAAATACGTTTAAAAGAAGTTAGGAGGCAGAAAAGGCAGAAGGCAGAAGGCAGATCGCTTTTAGCGTCTCCCCTTGGGAGAAGGCAGAAGGCAGGAGTCAGAATTCAGTAGTTTAATCCGACCTGCTCGTTTGCCTAATGGCCAATGCCCCATGCCCCATGCACAATGCCCAATGCCCCATGCCCAATGCCCAAAGTATCAGAAATATCATTCCGATATAACTTAAGCGTTCAGCATGACCCAATTATCAGCTTGATTTATCACCAGAAACTCAGGAGATCCCGCTTGTCCATCGACAAGCGGGAGTGGGATGATGAGGATACTGTGGGGAATCTAAAATAACCCCAGCAAGAGAAGCTACGAAGAGTGCTAACCCGTCGTTAAAAACAAGAGATTATGACTGTTGCAACCCAATCCGCCAAAGAATTGTCCGTCGAAGAACTGGCTATTAACTCGATCCGCTTCTTGGCTATTGATGCCGTAGAAAAGGCAAAATCGGGACACCCAGGACTACCAATGGGCGCGGCTCCAATGGCTTTTGTCCTCTGGGATCGCTTTTTGAAGTTTAATCCCAAGAATCCTAAATGGTTTAACCGCGATCGCTTTGTCTTGTCAGCCGGTCATGGCTCGATGTTGCAGTACGCCCTGCTGTATTTGACAGGCTACGATAGCGTCACCATTGAAGATATCAAACAATTCCGTCAATGGGAATCGAAAACCCCTGGACACCCCGAAAACTTCATGACCCCAGGCGTGGAAGTCACAACTGGCCCCTTGGGTCAAGGAATTGCCAATGGAGTCGGTTTAGCGATCGCCGAAGCGCACCTTGCCGCTAAATTTAACAAACCCGATGCCAAGATTGTTGACCATTACACCTACGTAATTTTAGGTGACGGTTGCAACATGGAAGGAATTTCTGGTGAAGCTTGTTCTTTTGCAGGACACTTGGGATTAGGTAAACTCATCGCTCTGTACGACGACAACCACATTTCGATCGATGGTTCCACAGATGTGGCATTCACCGAAGATGTTTCCAAGCGCTTTGAAGCTTACGGTTGGCATGTCCAACACGTTGAAGACGGCAACACCGATTTAGAAGCGATCGCCAAAGCCATTGAAGCGGCTAAAGCTGTCACCGATAAGCCTTCTTTCATCAAAGTAACAACCATTATTGGTTATGGTTCCCCCAATAAAGCAAACACCGCTGGCGTTCACGGCGCTGCCCTTGGTGGAGACGAAATAGCATTAACTCGGAAAAATTTGGGTTGGGAATACGAGCCTTTCGTAATTCCAGAAGAGGCCCTAAACCACACACGCAAAGCAGTTGAGCGCGGCGCAGGTTACGAAAACGACTGGAACAAAACCTTTGCCGACTACAAAGCCAAGTATGCTCAAGAAGCCGCCGAATTTGAACGTTACCTAAGCAGCAAACTACCCGACGGTTGGGATAAAGTACTACCCACCTACACCCCCGAAGACAAAGGACTACCTACCCGTAAACACTCAGAAACCTGCCTTAACAAACTAGCGGCAGTTTTACCTGAATTGATTGGTGGTTCGGCTGACTTAACCCACTCCAACCTGACCGAAATCAAAGGCAAGGGCGACTTCCAAAAAGGAGAATACGAAAACCCCAACATCCACTTTGGTGTGCGGGAACATGCTATGGGCGCAATCTGTAACGGTATAGCGCTACACAGTTCAGGATTGATTCCCTACGGTGCTACCTTCTTGATCTTCACAGACTATATGCGTGCTGCCATCCGCTTATCCGCCCTTTCCCAAGCTGGCGTGATTTGGGTGATGACCCACGATTCCATTGGACAAGGTGAAGATGGCCCCACGCACCAACCCATTGAAACTCTCGCTTCCTTGCGTGCCATTCCTAATCTATTAGTGTTTCGTCCCGCAGACGGTAACGAAACCTCTGGCGCTTATAAAATAGCGATCGAAAAGGCGAAGGAAAATGCTCCGTCTCTGCTGGCGTTCACCCGTCAAAACGTTCCCAACTTGGCAGGTACGTCGGTTGAGGGCGTAGCCAAGGGTGGATACACCGTTGTGGATAGCGAAGGTACACCCGATCTCATCCTGATTGCAACTGGTTCAGAACTGAGCCTCGCCGTTGGCGCAGCCGAAAAACTTAAGGCTGAAGGTAAGAAAGTCCGTGTTGTCTCTCTACCTTCATGGGAACTGTTTGAAGCACAAGATGCGGCTTATAAAGAGTCGATTCTGCCGAAAGCTGTCACCAAGCGTTTATCTGTAGAAGCTGGCGCTAGTTTCGGTTGGCACAAATATGTGGGTACTGAAGGCGATACTGTTAGTATCGATCGCTTTGGTGCTTCAGCTCCAGGTGGTGTTTGTTTAGAGAAGTTTGGTTTTAGCGTTGATAATGTATTAGCTAAGGCTAAACAATTGTTGGGTTAATAGCAACAGAATATTCTCAAAATTTTGTAGGGTGGGCTGAAAAGCCCGCCTTTTTTTACATAGAGAACAATACGGTTCAGATAAGCCCAAAACCCTCATGTAGAGACGCGATAAATCGCGTCTTAAAGACCAATTACCTACACCACTAACCCTTAACTGAACCGTATTGACATAGAGAAGGGTTAAGGGAGATTGACTATAATTGAATAAATCAGTTACGAATTAGGAGGAAGTTATGCAGGAAGTTTCAGGGAAAAGAGATATGGCGATCGCACGATTATCAAAAACTGTGGATCGCTTAATTCAAGGTAATAGTCTCTATCAAGAAAGATTAGATAAACAAGAAATTATTCAACATTTAGTTAATTTATTGGATAAGTTTTCACCAGAATTTATAAATGCTCTTTCGGATGGTGAATTAACAGACAGAATTGATAGTATTTTAGTAATAGAGGCAGTTTCGGGGACATTAAATGATTTAACACCAGAGCAAATAGAGATGTTTGATGCAGCAGTGAAAAGGAGATAGGAATAAAAAATGGGCTATCTTCTCGACACAAATATATTAACGGCTATTTTGAAGAAGAATCAGAAAGTAAATAGTAAGCTAGAGGAGGTGCGTTTTCTCGGAGAAGATGTATTTATAAGTTGTATAACATATTTTGAATCCAAAAGAGGATTGCTTTATGCAAATGCTAGCAGACAGATATCTGATTTAAATAAATTCTGTGGAATTTATAGAATTTTATTTTTAGATGATTTAGAAATTATAGAAAAATCCTGCGAAATTCATGCAGATTTAAAAAGAAAGGGTAGGAAAATACAAGAGGCTGATGTATTGATAGCAGCTACGGCAATTGTACGCAGATTAATTCTGGTTTCTAATGACTCTGACTTGATGCGAGTTGAAGGACTAAGCTTAGAGAATTGGCTATCAACAGATTCTTAGAAATAATACCAATTCTCTAAAACTCGGCAACAGATGGAAATCAGGAAAGTCTTGCTGGAGCTAGATTTCTTAATTGCGAATTGCGAATTGCGAATTGGTATAACAGCTTCGTCTCTACTTAAATTTACATTTGTCCTTGTGACAATCGTATTTAAAAACCGGGTTTTTCGGAAAAACCCGGTTTCTAGTCCTCAATTCCTACTAACTTGTCTAAAATAGCCCTAGCACGAGAATCATTTACTCCTTCTGCTGTCCGATAAAATTCAAAACAGGGGTTTTAAATTTATTATTTTAATTTCGATGATTATTTAACTTAAAACCAATTTAAAAGCCAACTTAATTATCCAAAAACTGACTTTTTTACCCCGTAAATAGCTAATCCAGCAACTGCACCAGTCCCAGCAAATCCTACTAAACCTATTCCGTAAGCAGTTCCTCCGATTGCTAGGCCTGCACCTCCAATACTGTGGTACACAGTCACTCCTACCACTGCACCTACTGTTGCAAATGTAGATGCTTCATTAATATTTTGAATGATATCCATTTTTTAAACTTTGAATAACTTGTTATTAGCTTATTTAAGTTTTTGAGGAAATGCTACTAAAGAAATACGTAATTAAAATAAAGATTCATTAAAGTATGGGTTGAGGTAGACTTGAGCTTTTAGACTCAACTCAAGCATAATTTTTTTAATAGATACTTATTAAGATTTGTATTTAGACCATTGAAAGTGAAGGTTGCTACAAAGGTAACATTATTTACTAACTTTTTTTAGTAAAACTTTAATTCTCTATGATATATTGATGTAATCAATGATACTTGTAATCTAAATAATATTGTAGTAAATATTAAAAGTTAGTATTATGTCTAGTCAAGAACAAAATTCCAACAAAGCATTGAAGCAAACGCAGGCTAGCCCAACAAAGAAGAAGAAAATACAACCTCCGCCAGACCTCAAAAAACCAAAGAAAACTGAATAAAAAGCATTAGAGTTATTTGTAGAGACTTAATTGAATTTAAGTCTCTACAATTTTCATCAAAAATTAAATCAGCTTATTTATTTTTTGCTTGAGTCTTTGCCTGTTCTAAAGCTATTTCTTTAATTGCCTGATATGAATTCACATTTGAAGTACCTTCAATAGCTTTAACTGCCAAATCCTGAACTTGTTTGAGAGCAGATTCCAGTTGTTTAGAAAGATTTTGAATTCGCGTCTCTTGATTAGTAATAGTTTGTTCTAGAGATTGCAGTCTTTGTTCATAGAAACGCTTTTGCCCTTCCACTTCCTTAGAATATAAATCTGATTTTACCTTAGCTTGGTAGTGGGCGATGCCTTTGCCTTCTTCTGTAGCTTTTTTGATGGCTGCTTCTTTATCTTTCGGAAAAGCCTCTACCTTAGCTTTTAACTCTTCAAATTGTTTCTCTCTCTCAGAAATGGCTTTCTCCCGTTCAGCCCACTGCTTTTCTGTTTCTTGTAATAATTCTTCTAATTGCTTATATAGCGCTTTCTGCTCTTGTTCGTATTCGTCATTTTGCAGTTGCCGCTGAAGTTCTAGATTATACTTGTACTCTGCTGCATCGCGTTGCCGAGTTTTATTCAAGTTTTCATTCCGTTCTTTTATCGCCCGTTGCTGTTCCTCTTGTTCTTTTCCCCAAGTATTTCTTTGCTCTAGTATTTCTTGGAATAACACTTCAGAACGTTGACTATATTCTTCCTGATAAGCTTTAGTATTATCTTCATAGGCTTGGATGAGAGTATCCAAGATATCATCAGAAATTTCTAAATTGTGCAGTTGTGCTAATTGTTGGATTTCTTCTTCTAAAGTTCGCCTAATTTCTTCCAATTTAGAAGCTTTCTTGGTTAGCTGTTCTGATAATTCATTAGCAGCACTGCCAAAACCTAATTGAATCTTTGCCAAGCTTTCAATTGTATTGTTCATCTTCTGTTGGACACTAGAAAGCTGATTCATAGCTGTTTTTTGTTCTAATTTAGGCTGTTCTTTAGTTCCAGACTGGTTTTCTTTGGCAACCTTATCAAGTTCTGATTTCAGTGCTGCTTTTTCTTTTGCCAACTCCTCATACGCCTGAAGAATTTCTACTTTAGTATTCTTATCAGTCGGTTTTTTCCCCACCACAACAAACCTCCTCTTCAGGAATTCAAAATAATTAAGATGCTACGAACTCACAACTATTTAGGGTTAGAACTACCAAAAGCCCTCATAGCTAAGTCTTGTGCTTGTTTTAATGCAGTTTGCAATTGAGCAGAAATCCCTTCTATTTGCTCAGATTGTTTCTTAATTGTTTCTTCCAGAGATTGAATTTTTTGTTCATAGCTCTGTTTGTTAGATTCCCATTCTCTTTCAAATAAATCAGCCTCGATTTTAGCTTTTTGGCTTGTTTCTTTAATTGCCTCTTCTCTAGCTTTCTTAACGGCTTCTTCCAGCTCACTAGGAAATGTAGTTACTTTTTGTTCATAATCTGCAAAGAGTGGTTGGCGTTCAGCAAAGATTTTTTCTCGTTGTGCCCAATCTTTCTCTTTCCTTTGAGAATTTTCTAGTATTTCCCTTTGTTGTTGGCGTTTTATCCCTTCGTAGCTGTCTGTATTGAGTTTACGAGTAGTTTCTAACTTATACTGAAATTCTTCTTGTTCTCGCTGGCGATCTTTGGCTAATAAATCGTTATATGCTTGAAGTTTTTCTTCATACTCTGCTTGCTCTTTTTGCCAGTCTTTCCGTCTGATTGTAATTTCTTTCTCTAGTGCTTCCTTTTTGCTAATAGTATCTTGTTCGAGAATTTTTAATTTTTCTTGGTGTTCTTGACTTAAAACGTCTAGAGTATCCGCTACAACTCTAATTTGTTGCAGTTCTTGTAGCCGTTGGGTTTCAATTTCTATAGCTCGGTTCAATTCATCTAACTTGGAATTTTCCTGAGCTAGTTTTTCAGATAATCCATTGAGAATACTGCCAAACTCTAATTGTAAATCAGCTAAACCTTTGACAATACTATCAATTGTATATGCAGAAGCTGCTTGCAGAATTTCTTGACTTTTTGCCTTTTCTGCTTCCTCTTGTTTGGTTGCTATTTTAGATTCAAGTTTTTTTCTTTGGATAATAATTTGTTGAAATGCTTGCATTAGTTGTTGTTTGCTGTCTTTGACTCCAACTGTAGTCATCTTCCAACTCCCTTCAATAGGCAAATGATTTATTGGGTAGCAAGCCATACCAATGACTACCCTATGCAGACATCAGAGTAGCCTTTTAATCAACATTTTTAACGCAGTGGAAATACTGAAATGATCCACATCTGACACTTAGTGGGTACGAATTTTCCACATATATGTCCTTCTGTTTTTCAGGTATAGTTTTCCCTTTGAGGCTAAATAGTACTTTTGTACTAAGACAAATATACCTAACCTAATTTCCTCTGTCAAGATAATCTTCATGCAATAATGTCTTTGGATCTTTTGAAGACAGAATCGAAAATTCAAAGTCTTTAATTAAAAAAACTATTAGAAGCTTGCAGCCACAATGATTTATGATTTAGAAGACTGCTGTGGTAAATGTTACTTTTTGTAAAGAAAATCTAAAAGAATTAATCCCAGTAGAAGCGCGGTTGCAGTAAGGCGAGATAATAGACTTAATCATCCTAATTGATACAAGCACAGTCGTAGACTTTTGTGATATCAATGTATACCAGTGAATCGACCAAATACTCTGCCAGAACGGACATTGGACAAACCAGCCGTATTCTAGTAGTAGAAGATGAAGAATTAATCCAGGAAATGCTAGCTGTAGCTCTGGAAGAAGAAGGTTACGGGGTGATAACTGCTCCCGATGGGCGGTCTGCTATAGAGTATCTCAAAAGTTTTGAAACCAATTCAGGGGAACTTCCCTTCGATCTGGTAATTCTTGATTTGATGCTGCCGCAAATCAATGGGCTAGATATTTGCCGTTTGCTGCGTCATCAAGGCAACCCAGTACCTATTTTAATGCTTAGTGCTAAGGGTAGTGAAACTGACCGTGTGTTGGGGTTAGAAGTGGGTGCAGATGACTACCTGACCAAACCCTTTAGTATGCGTGAGTTAGTGGCTCGTTGTCGCGCTTTACTCCGCCGCCAACGCCTAAGTAATTTACCACCAATACCAGTATTAAAATTTAAGGATGTCTCCTTGAATCCCCAAGAATGTCGCGTGCTGGTTCGCGGTCAAGAAGTGAGTCTTTCGCCCAAAGAGTTCCGTTTGCTGGAACTGTTTATGAGTTATGCCCGCCGGGTATGGTCACGGGAACAATTGCTCGATCAGGTTTGGGGGCCGGATTTTGTCGGCGATAGTAAAACTGTAGACGTTCACATTCGGTGGTTGCGGGAAAAATTAGAGCAAGACCCCAGTCATCCGGAATATATTGTGACTGTAAGAGGTTTTGGCTATAGGTTTGGATAATTAGTTGGGATAGTTGTTAGTTTTTAGTAGTCACCAAAAAACTAACAACTCAAATGCTTTTATTGGGATTTTTTCTGGGTTTAGCGGTAGGCATTGGGTTTTGGATTTGGCAACAGGTTCAACTTAACCGCTACCTGGGGCGCTTACTCCGACCGTTAACCTCGCATTCTTACAAGATGGGACTGCTGCTGATTCCTGGGTTGCGGCAAGAAATAGCGATGGTGAAACAGCAGCGGCAAGATTTGCAGCAGTCGTTGCAAACTTATCAAGACCTGCTAAATTTTGCTCCAGTGGGATATTTGCAGGTGGATGAGGAAAATCAATTGCTGTGGTGTAATCGACAGGCGCAGGAAATTTTGTATCTGCAAAGGTGGCAACCAGAACAAGTGCGCTTGTTATTAGAGTTGGTCAGGTCTTATGAACTCGACCATTTAATTGAGCAAACTCGCGATTTGCAAAAACCACAAACGGGAGAATGGATATTTCATCCATCTTGTGATGATGCAGCAGAGATGGGAACAATCAAATCTCTGGCTTTGCGGGCTTCTAGCTTGCCTTTACCCAATGGACAAGTAGGGGTATTTTTAGAAAATCGTCAACCCCTATTAGATATAAATCAAGTACGCGATCGCTATTTTTCCGATCTAGCACACGAACTCAGAACACCGCTAACTTCGATTCGCTTGGTTGTAGAAACTTTACAAAATCGCTTGGAACCACCTTTAAATCGCTGGGTTAACCGCCTCATGCAAGAAGTTGATCGACTAATTAACTTAGTGCAAAGCTGGTTAGACCTTACCCAGATGGAAGCAAACCCAAATATCCAATTGCAAGCCAAAGCTGTAGAATTGCGATCGCTCATTACATCTGTTTGGGAAACACTAGAACCCTTGGCACAGCGCCAACATCTGTCTTTTTCTTATTCTGGGCCAGAAAATTTGTGGATTAAGGCAGATAAAGCCCGAATTTACCAGGTTTTTCTCAACTTGCTAGACAACAGCATTAAATACAGTTCTCCTGGTACAAGCATTCAAGTTCATGCAAAAATTCGCTCGACGAATAATAATCAGGGCGATGCTGCTTTCCCAATCTTGGAAATAAATCTTATTGATTCTGGAGTCGGCTTTTCTGAGGCAGATTTACCCCACGTTTTTGAGCGATTTTATCGAGGAGATAAAGCCCGAACTCATTCCCCCCAAGATAGTAATTCTATAGGAGCGATCGTTGGCAATGGATTAGGATTAGCGATCGTTGAGCAAATTCTAATTGCCCACGGTGGTTCAATCAAAGCGATGAACCATCCAGAAACTGGCGGCGCGTGGATGCAACTCCAATTTCCCGAAGTTATGGCAAACTCCCTAAGCCAAGACTATAGTTAGTAATATCTTCACCTTTGAGACAACAAGTGTGAAAGCCGTCGATTATACTCCCAATCCTCAAAGACCACAACTCGCACGCGCCATTAGGCGCTTAGAACGGGATGTATTACGCATGGGTGCCTTGGTAGAACAATCATTTCGCCTCAGCCACCAAGCGTTATTTGCTCGTAACTTAACAGCAGCTGAGGAACTCCCCCGATTAGATAAAAAGATCGATCGCTTTTATAGACAAATCGAATCAGACTGTACGGCGATTATGACGCTACAAGCGCCTACGGCTCCTGATTTGCGCTGCTTGAGTGCCTTTATGCAGCTGGTGCGAGATTTAGAGCGCATTGGCGATTATGCTGAGGATTTAGCTGAAATTGCGATTAAAATTTTTCCTTACGCGCCTCATACGTCTTTGCCCGACATTGAAGCTATGTCCCTTCACGCGCAGGCGATGCTAGCAACTAGCTTAAAGGCTTTGGGAGATTTCGATGAAGCCAGTGGACGCCGTTTAAAACATCTAGATGATACTGTAGACGATGCCTACGATCGCGTTTATCAGACTTTAGCCCAACAACGAGATGTGCCTGGTGTAGTCGAGCCAATTATACTACTAGCACTGGCAATTCGTTGTCTGGAACGTATGGCAGATCATGCTACGAATATCGGTCAAAGGGTAGCATATATTGTCACCGGTCAACGCTCCTAATTGATATGCTGCAAAGATCCCCGACTTCTACCCTCCAGGTGTCTGTAAGAAGTTGGGGATCTAAATCCAGCGATTTAGTAAGTGCCATTCCAATATTTCTCGCTTTGTGCATTTTTAACTCGAAATCGGGTTTGGGGTAAAAAGTAAAGGGTAAGGGTTAAAGGTTTTTTCTTTCCCTTTACCCTTTCCCCTTTTCCCCAAAACCCGAGAAGTATTGAGTGCCATTCCACCCTAATATCTTCATAATTATTGGCGCCGACATACTTACTTCGTCTTCACAAAATACCAAATTTCCAAATAATTAAAAATAAGTTAATTCAATATTTTACTAAAAGCTTACCTATTCTTAAACTTACACAATTAAAGTAGCGGATAAACAACTAAAAATTTTGGCTATATCTCACTGATAAATACCTTATGTAAAAGTTGTTCCCATCAGTAGATTTGGAGTTAGTTCCTAGCTCTGAATTGAGAAGAATAGACTTCAGTTAAAACAGGTAAATTTTGATACAAATTATTAGAGTTTCTTAATCATTGTAAATAGCGAGATTCCCTGATAATTATGTAGTTACGGTTAATGATGTATTCCCCAAGTCCTACTTCAAACTCTTCTGCCGTGTCAAATGGTTCTGCTTTGGGGGGACAATTACCCCAACAGATATTTACCCGTCGGGAAGTAATTCCACCTTACAATGACGTAATTTGGCGAATTGAATATGGTGCAGTTCGTACCTTAACGTGGAGTGAAGATGGAACATTCATCACTCTTGGTTATTGGGGAATAGGGGATCTGATTGGCTATCCTTTGTCTAAGGTGAAACCCTACCAGATTGAATGTCTCACGGGCGTAGAAGTAAGCATTGTGCCACCTCATTTGTGGCATCAAGATATTAATGCTTTGTTGTCTCATATTCAACAAGCAGAGGATTTACTAAGCATTGTGCATCGAAAACCAATTTCGCTACGTTTATGGCAGTTTTTAGTCTGGTTAAGTGAAAAATTTGGCCGTGATGTAGATAAGGGCAAGCTAATTGATTTAAATGTTACCCATCAGGATATTGCTGAAGTTTTAAATACTACGCGAGTAACTGTTACCCGACTCTTACAGCAGTTAGAAGAAGAAGGAACAGTTTTACGTCACAAACGCCGCATTATCTTGCGATTCCCAAATCAATTAATTAAAAACTATAGTTCAGCAGCATGTTAAATGAATTGCTTGTAATAATCACAGGGTAAATGTATAATCGTTGCTGTGATTGTGTGTAAAATCCACGAAAGAAAAGTGTTTAAAGCATTTTATCATGACTGGATTATTGTAGGTGTGAGTGAAAGTAAAAACATGACAAAACGATTCTGGAATCTTTTTAAGGTTAGTCCAATTGTATTAGCCGCTACATTTTTTGTTGCTAATAGTGCCCTAGCTGCTGAAGTTAACGAACAAGTAACAAATGTTGGCGAGTTATCTGAAACTCAAGAGTCTAAGGATATGAGTCAGGTAACATCAGTTTCTCAGTTTTCGGATGTGCAGCCTACAGATTGGGCGTTCCAAGCTTTACAATCTCTAGTTGAGCGCTATGGCTGTATTGCAGGTTATCCTAACAGTACCTATCGTGGGAACCGTGCTTTAACCCGTTATGAATTTGCCGCAGGTTTGAACGCCTGTTTAGATCGGGTTAACGAACTGATTGCTACAGCTACTGCCGATTTGGTCAGCAAACAAGATTTAGCTACTTTACAGCGCTTGCAAGAAGAATATTCTGCTGAACTAGCAACTCTGCGCGGTCGTGTTGATGGATTAGAAGCCCGCACTTCTGAGTTGGAAGCTAATCAGTTCTCTACTACCACCAAGTTAGTTGGAGAAGCAATTTTCGCCGTGTCTGATGTTTTTGGTGACACTAGAGCCGCTCGTGGTGGCGCTCCTACTCAAGACTTGAATTATAATACCACTTTTAGCGATCGCGTTCGTTTAAACTTATACAGCAGTTTCACTGGTAAAGACCAGTTGCAAATTCGTTTGAATGCTGGAAATGTCGTCTCCAATCGGGGTAATGATGCATTGGGTACTGGTACTGGTACCAACATGAGCCGTTTAGGTTTTGATGGAGATACTGGCAACAGCATTAGCATTGATAAAATCAACTATGCTTTCAACTTGACTGACGCAGTGCGTGTCAAAATTGACGCCACTGGTGCCGAATTATACGAAAACGTCAATAACTTCAACTCTGACTTTGCAAGCTCTGGTAGAGGTGCGCTCTCACGCTATGGACGTTTCAGCCCCATATATCGCCAAGGTCAAGGTGGCGCTGGTATAACTGCTACCTTCAATCCTAAAGGCGCCATCAGTCTCAGCGGTGCTTATATAGCTAGGACTGCTAACGACCCTACCCTTAATAATGGGTTGTTTGATGGTGATAGCGCTATCTTTGGTCAGTTATCTTTCCAACCCTCCAAAGCGTTTAATATTGGTCTAACCTACGCTCGCACTTATCAAACTGATACTGCTGCCAATAACCTTTTCCAAGGTACAGGTAGTATTTTTGCCAACACTCCTTTTGGGGCTAACACTCGTACTGAATCCAATAACTACGGTGTAGAAGCTACCTTCCAATTTAGTCCTAAGTTGGCTATTAGTGGTTGGGGAGGTTATACAACTGCTGATGCTAAGACTGGTGCTAATGCAGGTACAGACGCAGATATTTGGTATTGGGCTGGAGCGCTTGCTTTGAAAGACTTTGGTGGCGAAGGCAACGTTTTAGGTATTATCTTTGGTCAACCACCCAGAGTTACTGGTGGTAGCATCAAAAATGTCGCTGGCAATACTACCTTTGACGACAGTACTTCTTATCACTTAGAGGGTCTTTACAAGTACAAGGTTTCTGATAATATTCAGGTAACACCTGGCTTGTTGGTAATCTTCAATCCAGAGCACAACGACGCTAACGATACTGAATACGTAGGTACTCTACGTACTACCTTCACCTTCTAAAATTGGCAAAGCTCAGAATTAGATAAACAAAACCCCACTTTTAGGTGGGGTTTTATTTAGGAAGAAAATTGGCTATGTAGGATTGTAATCTGGCTGATTGGATATATCTTTTGGGGGGCGATCGCTACTCCAAGCCCACCACACAGAACCACAGTGGCAGTAATAGAACTCTTGCCATTTGCGACGACGGTCTTCTGTAAGAACAGGCGATCGCCGATTTAGCCAAACTTTCTCAGCTTCTAGGCTACTTGAGTGACAGTTAGGACAGCAAAAATCATAGGCATGTATTGCCTTATTTGTCCATTCAGGTGGGAGGGTAGCAAAAGCGTCCATGTAGTTACAAATATAGTCTTAATGGCAAGCCAAAACTTTGAGGTTTGGAATTTGGCGGCAAAGCAATACTATAAAATCCCGCCATACTATCAAACTGCTGAATAAATATTCTTATAGCTCGATCTGAATCTATTCAATGACTGTGAAAGCATCTCATAAATCAAAGGTTAACATGAAAACTTTATTTTTTACACACCTAGTTACTCTGCACATTATGGCTAATAATTAAATTTATGGAGCCAAATGTTGAAATTCGCCGTTTGTTAGATGTGATGCCTGCTTCTGGTCGGATGACGACAAAAATCGTCAGTAAGCCAGAGCAAGCAAAAGTAATTGACGCTTCCTTTCCCCAACCCTGGAACCAAGCGCGACCGATATATATTAATTTTGATTTGTGGCGTCGCCTGACAAAGCCGCAACGAGACTTGCTGCTGTTGCAGATGGTTAGCTGGTTGACGGGGGTAAAGTGGTTTAAACCCGACATTTATCAAGGCGTAGTGTTGGCTGGACTGTTAGGCGGATTCTTAGAAGCAGCACAGTCAGATGTCGTAGGCGTTGCTGTCGCTGGGGGATTAAGTGCGATCGCTGCTTTTCGGATTTGGCGCACTAATAAATCTCAAGAGTCAGAGTTAAATGCCGATGCAGCCGCAATTAAAATAGCACAGCGGCGTGGTTATTCAGAAGTCGAAGCAGGACAGCACCTTTTATCAGCAATTGAAGCGGTAGCCAAAATTGAAGGGCGTTCCAGTTTGAATTTTACTGAGTTGATTCGTTGCCAAAACTTACGAGCGATCGCAGGTTTATCACCAGTGGGTATACCAGAAAGTTATAAGTAAAAATGAGTAATAATTCAGAAGTCTGAATCCATCTGTCTGAATAGTTAAAGAGTCAGAATAATATCTGATGATAATCGCATTTACAGCAATCTTGACGAGCCAAACAAATTGGATTCTGAACTAACAATGTTAAGCAATAAAATTAGCAAATATACTTCAAAACTACCTTTGAATTCTCCTTCGTTTATTATTCTTCTTTTTTCTTTTCTTGGTTTAATAGGTATTCTTAACCATTCTATGTGGCGAGATGAACTGAATCCCTGGCTGATTGTCAGAGATAGTGGTTCATTGGGGGATTTAATTGCAAATATTCATTATGAAGGTCATCCTGTTCTATGGTATTTTTCTTTGGCAATTCTAAGAAAAATAGTCGACGATCCTATTATTATGCAAATTTTCCATTTGGCAATTACTGTTGTTTCAGTTACACTTTTTTGCCTGTATAGCCCTTTTAACCATCAACAAAAATTTCTATTTTCCTTTGGCTTCTTTCCTTTTTACGAATATCTTTTAATTTCTCGAAACTATGCCTTTAGTATGTTATTTATTTTTGCATTCTGTACAGTTTTTGCATCTAGAAAAATAACTTATGCTTATTTGGCAATTCTATTGGGTTTACTAGCAAATAGTAGTGCTTATGGTTTACTAGTATCATTTTCTTTATTATTAACTTTACTGGTTGAATTTTGTTTTGATAGCGAACATCGACAGCATTATTTTAGTCAAACCAAAAAGTACGACTTATTTTTAAGTATTTTAATTATCACATTATTTTTCATTTTATCCATTTATATTATTACTCCTCCGACAGATAGTTATCTTCACGGTGGGTTAAATAATGGTTGGCTAATAGAATTCGATATCCGTCATCTGTTGAGAAGCGTCGGCAGAGTATTTGGTAGTTATTTATTAATTATTCCTACACATAAAAGATGGTTGGATTTAATTGTTTGTGCGACAATTGCTTTATTTATTGTAGTTTTAACTTTAATAAAATTATCTGAAAAGCCAGTTATTTTCTTTTTCTACACGATTGGTAATTGTATATTATTTGCCTTTACATACTTGAGATTTATAGGTATGCCACGGCATTTTGGACATTTCTATTTAGTTTTAATTGCAGCTTTATGGCTGGGAAGTTATTATCGCAAGTCTATAGTTTTACTTAATAAAATTTCTATTCTTCCAAGTTCAATTACATTTATTCACAAATGGCATTATCTGGCTTTGATGCTCATTCTCTATGTCCAGTTTGGGGGAGGAATTTATAGTTTTTCAAGAGATTTAGTTATACCATTTTCTGCTAGTCGCGAAACAGCCCAATATATTCAAAAATCTGGATTAGATAATGAGTTTATTGTTGCCAGTCGAGATGCGAATATGGCTCCTTTATCGGGTTATCTTAATCGAAAGTTTTACTATCCAGAGATTGAAAAAATGGGAAGCTTTACTTTATTTAAAAAAGGTCGTCAAGAAGTAGAACAAGCTGAGATATTAAGCCAGATTAATTCTCTACTTCAAAATCAAAATGAGCGAAAGAAAGTTTTGCTGATTTTAAATAAAAAACTGAATGTCAACCGCAATGATTTGAAAATTGTTTCTATCAAAGATTTTCAGAGAGGCTGGGTGGATAATGAAAGATATTATCTTTATTGGGTAAATGAAGTATAAGAATCATGCACCACAGAACTTTGTAGTTTAATATGGTATAGACTTTCTTGTACTAAAGGATCGGGATTTACATTTAAATGTGTTGCCAAAACACCTCAAAAATAACGCTTTTGCATCCTTTGACTAGCTTGCCACCGCTGATAACTAGCTGGGATGCGTGAGGCTAATCTACACTGGAATAAGAGAATGTGTGTTTAACTGACTTAGATATCAAAACCTGGGGAGTTTTGTCATACCTTCTCGGTTTTGCTTATGAGGTGATAACCTCGTGTGGTAAAACTTAACTTAAATTCTGTCAGTTACTAACGGAGTTGATGGGAATGAGTACCTTAATTTTTCTTGGCTTGATAGTGGTTTACGGAGGCGGAGCTTGGAAGTTTTGGAATGGGTTTGGACGGACTAATTTTAATCCAACTTTGACCAATCGGATTGGTTTATCTTTGCTATGGCCAGCTTTGTTTATTACAAATCAGTCTTATCGTCGAAACTTTAGAAAGGCGTTGAAGGGCTAGGAATTACTATTAACCTAACGTCATCCAATCCTGACGGTGGTATATATCTCAAATAAATCTAACCTACAACCTCGCTTCCCTAGTAGGGAAACGAGGTTAGGTTTGCTCTTTTTACGAAGGAGAGGAATTAGGGAGAGGTAAGTTCTTTAACCGTTGGAAAATATTTTAGCTGATGAATTTACCAATTACTTACCATTGGTTAATAGATGGATTGCTCCACCAACAGCTGCACCATCAATAGCATTGCCAAGGGTATCTTTTTTATCGCCAGTAATTACACCAGTCAATGCACTAGCTCCAGCACCGACTCCGACATCTTGAGCGGCGTTCCGGTGGCGGCGATTGCGAGTATGTCTCAGACCATTTGCACCATTGACGGCTGCACCAGTGACACCACCTTTAACAGCATTCCCTAATACACTGCCATTTCCCCTAACAGCTCCGGTTACAACGTTGGTAACAGCCCCAATACCTGCATCTCTTAGTACTTGGTCATCAGCAGCAGCGGGTTTGGCGGGAACTAAGGTTACACCAGCTAAACTTGCAGCCATGAGGCTGGGTAAAAGTGCGCGTTTTAGGATTTTATTCATTGTGTTACCTTCTCAAAACATCAAACAATTTTCTAAAAACCAAAGTTACTAGAGTCTGATAAAATCTGAGTTTTTTATCTGAATCACAGCAACTATTATTGTTTGAGAACACATTAATTATTGCATTTGCAAAGTCATAACTGCATCTACTGAAAGCATGAATATAAATTCAGTCCAGAGAAGGCCTTGCTGATTTTTTAAATCATACAGGGGATTACATCTTGACAAAATCAATTAAATATAAATTGTAGATTTTTCACAATTAGTAAGAGATTTATAATGATAAATAATGTAGTGTTTACCTTATCTATCTAAAGATAGTTGCCAAAATAATTAAACTAACTAATTGGGGTTAATATTTAATTCTCTTAGTTTAGCAGCCAAGCATTGCGTAGGCGTAGCCCGTCGTAGACATTGCTCCCATCGTATTTGTAGCAAATTACCCTGATTATCCCACCACCGCAACCAGGGTAATTCTAGATTTTGATAGCGAACTTGCCAATAAAATGTCAAGCAAAAGTAGAAAAACCGAGATTGGGTGGAATATCCTGAATTCGCCCCGGCCCGATCGCTCGTAATGCTTCTTTGAGTAAAATATCCCCAGTATACAAGGCACGTCCAACTATTACGCCAGTCACGCCTTGAGGTTCTAACGCCAACAAACTCAACAAGTCGGTGACAGAACTTACCCCACCAGAAGCAATTATCGGGATGGAAATTGCTGCTGCAAGTTCTCGCAAAGCTTCTAAATTTGGGCCTGTAAGTGTACCATCCCGGTGGATATCTGTGTAAATTATGGCGGCTGCGCCCAATTCTTGCATTTGTACAGCCAGTTGAGTTGCTAAAACTTCCGAGGTTTCTAACCAGCCGCGAGTTGCGACTCGACCGTTACGGGCATCAATACCGATAATAATCTGTTCGGGAAATTCTTGGCAGAGTTCTTGCACCAACTGGGGTTGTTCTACGGCAATGGTTCCGAGAATTGCCCACTGTATGCCTAGATTAAATACTTGTTGTACGCTAGTGCGATCGCGCAATCCTCCACCAATTTCAATGGGTACTGACACTGCTTGAGCGATCGCTTCAATTGCCTCCAGGTTTACTACTTTACCTGCTTTGGCACCGTCTAAATCAACTATATGCAATCTGGTAGCACCTTCATCTACCCACTGTTTGGCAACATCGGCAGGATTTTCGCTAAAAACTTGCGAGCGATCGTAGTCTCCCTGATACAGTCGCACACAGTGACCTTCTAGTAAATCAATCGCTGGAATTACGTCCATTTAACTCTTCCTTATTGCAATCAAAACGCTATCTATAGCTGAATTTACTCTTTTTCATTTTTCATTTGTAATTGCCTTACAGCTTGCCCAAAACCCAGCACAAGCAAGATGTTAGAAAGCGTCAAAAATAGTTCTGCACCACCGTGCAACCAATCCACATTGGCTAAAGACTCGCCATAATGCAATACAGCATAAATCCCCGCCGGGATGGTAATGGCAACAAAGACAAGAGTGCCGTAAAATCCATACAGCGCCAAACGCGGCATTTGCGGACTGCGGCTGATAAACCACAAGAAACCCAAATAGGGAAACAGTGAAAGTGCAAACAGGGTTTCTTTAGAAATCATTGCTCTGATTTGATAGGTTTTGGTTCAACAGTGTTAACAGATTTGGTCGAACGCCAAATCAAAAACGCAGCCGCCCAAAGCGTAAAATTACCAACTAAAGTCATGGTAGCTTGAAGCGTTACCATCCATTCCAAAGATTCGGCGTTGTCGAAATAATGCCAGGTACAAGCACACATAGCACTGACTAAAGCTGGTAACATCGCCAGGGATAATCCCCACCAGCTGCGGTTATTAGTCAGTTCGCCGTAAGTCCAGATTAACCAAATGGCGACAATCCACTCTATAACGCTAGAAACATGAATAATCCAGGTGGGAATCGAAAGGGTGTGCATAAGAAAGTTAGGAGTTAGAGATTTGGAGTGGAGAGTAGTACTGTCAAGGTGATATGTAGCTTTAATTTTATATTTGTTTAAACAAACCTTTATTATGCAACGCCAAAAAAATATTCTTATTTGTAAGCGTCTTCTAAATTATCTAGTTTGTCAGAATTGCTCGTTGAGTTGGAGGATTTGCGCGCAAAACCACCTACCTCAGCCAAAGTGTAGAGAGGTCTGGCTTTAACTTCTTCGTAAATGCGCCCTATATATTCACCTAAGATGCCAACACTGACTAACTGCACAGATCCAAGAAAGAAAATTGCCATCAAAATAATCGTAAACCCAGTTAAAGGCGAATGGGGGACAAAAAGACGCCAATACAAGACTAATAAAGCCATGAAGATGGCCGCCGCCGCTGCTAATAACCCTAAGTAGGTTGATAACCGCAGTGGCACTATTGAAAAAGACACTAGGCCATTGATAGCAAGGACTAAGGATTTGCTAAAAGTATATTTAACTTCCCCGGCAAAGCGAGGGTTGCGCTCGAACCGAATTGCTGTTTGCTGAAACCCAACCCAAGAACGCAAACCACGAATATAGCGGGTACGTTCTGGCATAGAATTGAGAATATCTACAATCTGCCGATCCATTAGACAAAAATCACCAGTATCAGTAGGCATCTCCACATCTGCAAGCTTCTTAAGGATACGATAAAAGAAATAGGCAGTAAAACGCTTAAACCATCCTTCTTTAAGGCGTTGAGTGCGTTGAGCGTAGACGACTTGATAGCCCTGTCGCCATTTTTCAACCATATCGGGGATTAGTTCTGGTGGATCTTGTAAGTCAGCATCAAGGATGATAATAACTTGACCGCGGACAAAATTAAGACCAGCAGTCACTGCAATTTGATGACCAAAGTTACGAGCAAAGCTCAGATAGCAAATACGCGGGTCTTTTTGATGGAGGTCTCGTAGTAATTGTAGGGAGCGATCGCGGCTACCATCATTGATTAAAATTAATTCGACAAGCCCATCCATCCGATTCATGACTGCACTCAGTCTGCGGTATAGTTCTGGAATAATTTCTTCTTCGTTATAAATTGGAACAATGAATGAATACTTTGGTAACATCTAAAAATATTGTTTAATTTTTTAACAGCTGATAGACTGCTTGTAATTATAAAGATTTGCTTCTCACCATACCTAATAAGACTTAAGTCAGATTGTTATAGTTTATTTATTCTTTAGGTTGAGTCATCTGAAGAGTCTGATTTTTCCAGCCTTTCTACAGCTTTTTTGGGAAAAGTTCGACGATGGCGATACCAGGTAGACCCTGCCACGAGTGTTCCAGTTAAGCCTAATGCAAGTATTAGCGGCAAAAAATCGCCTGTATTCACTGCCTTCAGACCAGAACTACCTAGTAGTACAAAAGGTAAGACACTAGGAACAGTACCAAGTGTTGTACCGAGAACATAATCTTTAAAGCTGATTGAAGTCAGTCCCGCCACAAAGTTGACCAAGCCATAGGGCATGATTGGTACTAATCGGATGGCAAACATATAAAAAAGCCCTCCACGACGCACCTCAGCATCCATAGCTTGCCAGCGTCCTGCTAGTCGTTTTGCAACTGCTTTGCGTCCAATAGTTCGAGTAAAAATGAAGGCAATTATTGCCGCAATGACTGCTCCAACACTAGTCCAGACAGTACCCAGCCAAGGGCCAAAAATGGCACCTCCAGTCAAATTTAGTACCGTTGAGGGCAAAACTAACATAGTTGCCACAACGTACAAAGCAATATAAATAATCGGTGCCCAGATACCAGAAGATTTCAGCAAAGCTTGAATTTGCGCTGGTTCAATGCCGCCAAGAAGATATACGGTTATACCAGTTGCAATTATGCAACTCAGCGTGAGTAGCAAAATACCAGTTTTCAAGTTCCACATTAGAACTCTACTCCTACTTTTTGTGTAACAAAACCCATCTTTTGAAAATTTAAATCCTTGTAGAGACGCGTAATTTCGAGTTTCTACAAGGATTTTTCACTAGATGTCTATTGTATTAGCTAGTTTTAAACAGAAGCGATCGCAACCTTTATCCAGGTATCGAAGTATCCAAACACAGACCAAGAAACCGCAAAGTTGCAAGACTTGTTTCAATGAAACCGGAAGCGAACACTTTGGAGTTGAAAAAATGTAAGTAATTATAGCGCCTGCTATCCTGCTTAGGACAAGTCTGCTATGGATAACTGTGACAGTAGCTCTCTGACGATTTGCCAATGAATGTCCTAAGTTGTTTGACCGCTGTTATAGAACTTGGGAATGAGTTTACCATCTATATGGTGGACAGAGATTCATTTAACAATAGCTATTAATCCAAAATCTAAAATCCAAAATCCAAAATGGTCAAGATGCGGGCATTATTGTCTGGGTATTACGGTAAAGGTAATGGTGGTGACGAAGCTTTATTGGCAACGCTTTTGCAAATGTTACCATCTCACGTAACGCCTGTGGTGCTTTCTGGTAATCCAGAGGAAACCCGCGATCGCTACAATGTAGAAACCTACGATCGCATGGCTCCCTTAGCTGTACTGCAAGCTTTACGCTCAAGTGATGCCTTGATTTGGGGCGGCGGGAGTCTCATTCAAGATGTTACCAGTACCATCAGCCCATTTTATTACGGGGGACTAATGGCACTAGCGCAGAAAATGGGTTTGAAAACTGTTGCTTGGGCGCAGGGTATTGGCCCGTTAGTGCGTCCGCAAACTCGTTGGTTGGCACGGCAAACCTTTAGTAATTGTACCAAAGTTAGTGTCCGCGATCGCGCCAGTGCTGCTCTATTATCTGATTGGCAAATTCCTTGTATTATAGCTCCTGACCCGGTTTGGGCGCTGGAATCTAAACCAGTTCCAGGACTTTGGGATTTACCTGCACCGAGAGTTGCGGTAACGTTGCGATCGCATCCCCAACTTACAGAAACACGTCTAGCAAACTTAACTCGCGCTTTAGTTGACTTTCAAAAAGCTACGCAAGCATTTATTTTACTACTGCCGTTTCAAAAAAGTGAAGATTTAAGTATTGCCGAAGCCATTCAACCACATCTTAAAGATGTCAGCCAGATTTTGTGTCTGGAAGATCCGCAACTTTTAAAAGGTGTGTTTCGTGGCGTTGAAATGGCAATTGGGATGCGTTTGCACAGTTTAATTATGGCTGCATCTGTTGGTTGTCGCTGCTTTGCTCTCAGTTATGATCCTAAAGTCAATCGTCTCATGGAAGACTTAGAAATGCCTGGGTGGGATTTAACAAGTTTACCCAATGACCCCAATTTGATTGGTCTGACTTGGATGGAGCATTACGCCAATGGCGATCCTTTATCATCAGAGAAAATCCAATCTTTAGTAGATAGGGCATTAATGCACCGCGAGTTATTAAGCCACGTTTTATTTAATAAGTAAGATTAAACGATGTAGAGCGAAGAAAATAGACCTCTTGCAAAAATGTATTTTTGCAAGAGAGGAAAAAGGGAAGAGGTTAAAGGGAAAGGATTTTGAGTTTATTTGCCCTTTACCCCTTCCCCTTTTCCCCCACTTTTGCAAGAAGTCTAATGTAAAACTTCTAGAACTAGCCTTTTCAAGGTGACTCATAAAATACCTTTTTTTCTCTCTATGCTGTGCCAGTTGTTACCCTGCGGGAACGCTAAGAGCGCGAACAGTGTAGTGAACTAACTGCAAGGGCGCACTCGCTACTCTCTGGTTAAAAGTAACTGAACTAACCACTGCATACGCAGACAGCACTGATAAAAGAGATTAAAAAAGGGTTTTTCAAGTAATATTTTTACCCACCTTGAAAGGGCTAACTTCTATAAATTATAAATTGTACAAAATTATCATCATGTTGTGTATCGATGTAAACACATCTTTTCCTGCTTTTATTGTTTTTTAACGGAAAGGGAGGAATTATAAAAGCTTTATGAAGTGATTATAAAAATATCTTAGTCTTTATTGTACATAGAGGAATTGTAAAAAGTTTATGAAGTGGCTATAAAAATATCTTAGTCTTTATTGTACATATTTGCTTTAGCGATATTATTTACTAAATGCAAAAATGATTATTGAAATAATTCTAATGATAAGCTTTGGATTTTGGAACTTAATTATACTAATTTTAGTTGCTTTAGTTCTCAACAATAATTGGCGATTAGATGAAGAAAAGGCAGCCTGGAAAAATTCTTTATTCTTAAAATCTTCAGTCATCCAGCGGTTAATAAAATTTTTTAGTCAACCAATTGTTAACCTCTTCGTCCAAGGATGTGTTGTATTAGTCGTTACGAGATTTATCTGTTATACAGGCTGGCTAATTGATTTCCTAAACCAGCCAAATGCACCTTTATGGGATTTTCACTGGTATTATGTGGCGAGTAAATTAGCTCATCAGCATTTGAGTCCTTTTAATGTCGAGATTTTTAACCAAAATTTCTGTACCATAACTACGGTGTGTGGATCTGTTCCACCGTTTGTGTATCCACCTAATATTATTCCTCTCATCTGGTTTCTCGGCTATTTTTCGATGAATACTGCATTTAAAATTTCGATTGTAATGCATATATTAGCAATCGGTTTGGCCTTATGGGGAGCGAATATATTGCTGGAGTCGAAGTCACTAGCTCTAAGAACTATTTGCACAATTTCAGCTGCCTTGATTTATGGCGTAGTTCGCGATCTTCAAGTTGGTAATATTGCAATTTTTATTGCAATTTTGACCTTATGGATGTTTATCTTTGCTAGAAAAAATCAGGATATTCCAGCAGGAATTTGCTTGGGTATTGCCCTTTGTAAGCCAACATTAGCTGCATTATTCATTCTCTATTTTCTACTTAAAAGACGGTTCTCTCTAGTTTTTGTATCTGTTGTCACAGTAACGACTCTAGCATTTTTAGGTCTAGCCTTGACAGGTAATTCTTTGGCACAATTCGTGTCCGATTCATCTCGTGGATTTTCCCTCTGGCAAAACGATCCCGCAGTTAGCCCTTATATATCGATCAGTCGTCTCGATTTGATGGTTGTGGGCCCAAGATTAGTTCCTAATAACCCATTTTTTGCCAAGCTTTTGTCAAACTTAATTGTTATGATACTTCTTGGTTTGACGGGTTGGTATTGGTATTTACAACAATCTTTCACCAACTGGTCAAAAAAAATATATTTGGTAGAAATGGTACTAGTTTCTTGCTTGAGTATTGGCATCAACTATTCACAAGAAACTAGTTCTGTAATGTTAATACCTGCTGTTGTTTTTTTGCTAAATGATTTCCTGTATCAGATCAGGTATTGTAAATTCTCTAGGATAAGAATGTCTGTTTGGTTCATAGGGGTTTGCTGTATTGCAGTGCAAACAGCAGTTATTCATGGCTGGCTTATCCACTCGCTAGCAAATCGTTGGAACGTAAAAGCAGGGGAATTGCCATACATTATGAAAGTAACTATCTTCGCCCTACCGAGTTATGCGGTTTTAGGCATTACACTGAGTATTTTACTTTTAGCAATTAGTTCCCTTCGTCAAAAACAAGTGATGAAATTTGAACCTTTTTATTGAGTATCAAATTTACACTTTGTAGTTTGTTAAGTTAGTTTTGGGGTTAGTAGTAAGGACTTTAGTGCTTACTACTAACTTGCTTACCCCTCAATTCAAAAAAGCTGACAGGCTACTAGTGACTCGTTTGGCTGCTAACAATCCCTGACCACTGTACTTTTTTTTCTTTCTCCCGACGGTAAGAAAAGAAATGTTCTGGAGTTTGAAAAGTACAATAAGGTGCGATCGCAATTTGTTCTGCACTAATTCCCATATTTTCCAGTTGTAAGGTATTCACTCGCCGCACATCTAACCGTACCTTGCCAGGATTAGGGTCTTCTAGCAAAGGTGAATTTGGTAATTCATGCAACGCTTGAACAATTTTTTCTTCGTCATCATGTGCTATAATACTAGCCCCAATTTCGGCAGCCACTTCGATAGAGACTTGGTAAACCTCACCAGCGATCGCCGGGCCCATTGCAATCCTCAAATCATCAAGTTTGCTGCCTTGAGATTGTAATCGAGCGATCGCCAAGGGAACAATCTTTTTAGCAGTCCCCCGCCAACCCGCGTGTAATGCCGCCACCCGTCCAGTTTGCACATCCCCAATCAACACGGGTGTACAGTCTGCGCTAGCGACCCAAACCGCTTGTCTTGGCTGTTCGCTCATTAAACCATCTGCCGATGCGAAATCCTCTTCAGCAGAGCTTAAGAAGCTTTCAACTTCTTGGGGGGTGAGAACAGTATTGCCATGAACCTGCTTTAAGCGATAGACTGATGCCTCTGGTTGCAATACTTCTGTGATAACTTGTGGCGATCGCGGCCAAAACTGCTGGGTAAAGAAGCCGTGATGCCAACCTTCCAGAATACTACAAGTTAGATAGGGGAGTCCTTCCCAATTGCGCCAGTGCCAAGTGTGCATCTTCAACCAAACCTAAACAGAAATCACTCATCAGCCAATCAATGCTAACTTGAACAACGGAATTTGGGTTAACTGCTGTGGGATTTAATCTGCAAAACTTGGAAGCAGCCTTGCAAGCAGGGCGTAAGCATACATATTTACCATTTTCTCTTCATTTTTTTGAAAGCGTTTCCTCAACCAATCAAACGCTCTGGAACCTACTCAACCAAGGGGCTATTTCCGGAACAGTAGTAATCGCAACTCAGCAATCTGCTGGGCGGGGACAATGGGGCCGCCAGTGGATTTCTCCGGCTGGGGGATTATATGTTTCCGTGGCGATTTCTTTCGACCACAAAATAGAGGCTACTGACAGCTACCAGCTAACTTTCGCTACTGCTTGGGGAATTGCGTCGCAATTGCGCCAACACGGTATAGATGTTGGGATAAAATGGCCCAACGATTTAGTTTTAAATGGTCGCAAACTAGGCGGCATTTTGACAGAAACCAAAGTAAACAAAGGACAAATCACCCAAGCAGTAATCGGTGTTGGTATTAACTGGACAAACCCAGTCCCAGAAACTGGAATCAATCTGGAATCGTGGCAAGCTTCCCAAGATATTAGACCAATTTCTTGTCTGGAAATGCTCACCTCTAGAGTCTTGCTGGGAATAGAATCCGGTATGGAGTGCCTTTTTCAAGAAGGAGTAAGCATACTCTTGTCTCGCTATTTAGATTTGCTTACAAACATGGGCGATCGGGTGTACGTCAATAATCTTTCGGGTACTGTAGTTGGAGTGACTCTTCAAGGAAATTTACGAGTTGATTTAGAAACACATGATACAAAGGGACTAAATACACCGGAAATTTATATTGAACCCGGTACAATCAGTTTGGGGTACCATAAATCTTCCGTTTAAATTTGAGGTTTGTTCAAAATTTCGCTCTTTGGGCAAAACAAACCACTAGCATCATCTCTTTAGGCTAATTACACACAACTGAGAGAACAAATGACGCAGCGCAATAATTCTGCCCATCATCGTTTGCATTACTTATGGCAGCAAGGTCTAACAAAAAAACGTTTTGCCTCAACACTACCAGCCCAGAGCCTCTGTTGGCTGAGTAGCGTTAGCCTCCTTAGCGGTGGCTTCGTGTTTGCCCAAACGGAAACACAAATAGACAACATCGTTCCCACTGTTGAAAGTTCTCAACCAACAGCAGTTACAAATCCAGTTAAAGCCTCGACTTTTAAGAAACAGGCTGTTGCACCGGAAACCCCTCAAGCACAACCGGAATTTTCCCAACGGCGAGCCAGACTCAGACAGAGACTGGGCAGGCCAGAGGTTGCTCAATCAAAAGAGCCAGTTAGGCAGTCTACACCCAAAATCGAAGCTGCTGAACCTGTTGTGATTATCAGACAGTCAAAGCCCAAAGTAGAAGCCTCTCAGGTTACTCCTGTAAGGGTGAGACAGGAAAAACCCAATACCCCTGCCCGCTATGCACCTGAAAAACTTCCAGTAGTTGCTCAACCATCAAATAACTCTAACAGCCCTGTCAGTGCAACGGCGGAGAAAAACAAGGATTATAATAACGCTTATATCGATCCTAATAGTTATGACAGTGGTGCAACAGGTACTTATCAAGCACCAAACTCTGTAATTCTTACAGAACGCTCCAGTGGTTGTCGAGCCATTTTGCCGTCAGGGCAAAGTATATTAGGCGGTGCTTGCGCCAAAGCACCCCAGAGGAGTGTAGCTAATTCTAATGGTAAACCAGCACCTAATTGGCTCAGAAGAAGTCAAAACGCCCAGTTACCAGTAGTTCCAACTGTGCGGCAAATTGCAACTACTGGCAACACCAGTAGATGGCGTGCTGCTCAAAGTGGTTCTAGCAGTGTCACCAAGAGCGCATTTCGCCCGAATCGGTTTATCCCGACTCCCGCAGAATTCAGCCCCACAAGAGTGAGTGTAACTCCCATTGCACCGAGTGGTGGGACTTTACCGCCACCAATGGCAGATGGCAACATTGCACCCCGCCCCAGCAACGTAGCTTACGACTTCTCACTGGCATCAGTATTGCCACAAATTCCCTACATGGGGAGAGTTGCCTATAGCGGTACGGGAATGATGTATCCCTTGTCTATTCCCGCTCCCATTACTTCTTTGTTTGGTTGGCGAATTCATCCAATCACAGGTAATCAACGCTTCCATGCAGGTACAGACTTGGGTGCGCCTACGGGAACACCAGTTTTGGCAGCTGCTGCGGGTCAAGTGGAAACTGCTAACTGGGTGGGTGGTTATGGTTTAACCGTGATCCTGAATCACAAATCCGCTGAACAAACTCTCTACGGTCACATGTCAGAAATCCTGGTTCAACCCGGTCAGTGGGTACAACCTGGAACTGTCATCGGGCGAGTTGGCAGTACTGGTAACTCCACAGGCCCTCACTTGCACTTTGAAGTCCGCCACCTGACACAAGATGGGTGGGTTGCTACTGACCCAGGCGTGGAATTACAAAGTGCCCTCAGCCAGTTAGTGCGAGGTTTGCAAACCGCTCAGGTAAGCCAGGAACCAGGCAGCTAGATTGGAAATTTTAGATTTTGGATTTTAGATTAATTTAAAATCCAAAATCTAAAATCTAAAATTCAGAGATACCCGTGTTCTGCGAGGAATGCGGGTGTAATGCCATCTATACTATTGTTATCAGTGCCTCTGGTGTGGGGGTTGCCAGAATAAAGGAATTTTTCGACGTATTTGCCGAGAATATCCCCTTCTAGATTCACCAAACTGCCAGAAACCAAGTAGCGAAGATTTGTCTCGCTGTATGTCAAGGGAATTACCGCTACTTTGAATTGGGAGAGTTCTGGCTCATAAGCGGCGACTGTGAGACTGATGCCATTGACGGCAATGCTACCTTTGGGGACAATGTACCGTGCGATCGCAACGGAAGCAATAAAGGTCATTTCCCAAGAACTAGCCGTTTGTTCTGCCACTAGCAATCGACCGATGCCGTCTACATGACCCATCACAAAATGACCGCCAACTTTACTGCCTACCTTGAGCGACGCTTCTAAATTGACATATCTCCTTTGGGTTTGCTCACCCCCCAAGGTTGTCCGGCGTAGAGTTTCCGGTGAAGCCGTGGCAATAAACCCTTCTTTTAAAACTTGTTCCACTGTCAGGCAAACACCATCTACAGCAACACTGTCACCATAAGCCAAATCTTGCATAATTACTTCACCCGACTGGCTTACACAAGTAATTTGCCAAGAATCGCCCCCTAAGGGTTCCATCGTTCCTAATGCCTGGATTAATCCTGTAAACACGGCTTTTTTGTCAAACTAACTCTATTTATTGCTTAATTTTGGCTGAAATCAATTGGTAATTGTCACAGAAATCTCGAACATCGAAGTATATTTTCTGACTTTTTTTCGCAAAGTTTTTTCGCATAGGAATATTAACACATTAGCATCCTTCACAGGGCATACTTGGGTAAGAAGGTTATTGTCTAAGAAGACCAATTTGACTTACTCTGGTTTTCACCACAAGTTCGGAGTTTAATAGAAGCAATTATAGAGAACGAATGCTTATGTTTATTACTGTCACCAAACCGCCTAAAAAGGGGTGCTATTTGTTACACGGCATCCAAGACTCTCAAAGCATTGTAGAGGCTTAGGCAATGATTGAAATGAAAGTCGCTGGCATAGCATTAGATGCCATAACTCGCAGCCCGATCGTCCTTTTGAAAGATTCTTCAGATCGGCGGGCTTTGCCAATTTACATTGGTCAGGAACAGGCCAGGGCAATTATGGGCGCACTGGAGAATCAGAAGCCTCCTAGACCCTTAACTCATGACCTGATTGTGAATATTCTAGAGACTTGGAACATGACTCTAGAAAAGGTGATTATTCATTCCCTGCAAAAGGATACATTTTATGCAGCTTTAATTGTCCAGCAAGGCGAAGTCAAAAAAGAAATTGATGCGCGTCCTAGCGATGCGATCGCTATTGCCCTCCGTACAAATACTCCCATTTGGGTAATGGAAGAAGTCATTGCCGATGCTTCTATCCCTGTAGATCGCGATGCAGATGAAGCCGAACAGCAAGCCTTCCGTGAATTTATTTCTAATCTCCGTCCTGAAGATTTGATCAAGCGCTTTGGTAATGACGACAGCTAGGAGAGTGCTGAGTTCTGAGTGCTGAGTTCTGAGTGCTGTTAGCGCATAGTTCGGGTTGAGCCAGTGCTGAGAAAGAATAGAGAATCTAGAGAATAAAATAATTTCTTTATTCTTTCTCTGTTCATTCTTGTAGAGACACTATTAATCGTATTTCTACTTAGGACTCACTATTCAAGATTCAATTTATGAAATACCGACGCTTTGGAAAAACGAATCTGCGCCTCTCGGTTTTTTCCTTAGGAACAATGCGCTACTTGGCTGATTTTGAAAATGCTCACCAGACCATCGAACAAGCCTTAACGCTAGGAATTAATCATCTAGAAACCGCCAGAGGTTATGGCAAAAGCGAGGAGTATCTTGGTAGGGCGCTAAAAGCTGGGTTGTCAGTACCCCGAACTAGGCTTTATGTCACTACCAAAATCTCAGCCACAGCAGATGCTGACACCATGCGTCGGTGCATCGACGAATCCCTAGAACGATTACAACTAGATTATTTAGATTGCTTAGGTGTTCATGGTTTGAATACGTGGCAACATTTGGAATGGGTACAAGCCAAAAATGGCTGTATGCAAGCAGTAGAGGAAGCTGTTGCTGATGGTCGAGTGCGACACGTCGGTTTTTCCACGCACGGGCCATTAGAGTTAATTCAGGCTGCAATAAACACAGATTTATTTGAATTTGTCAATCTGCATTATTACTATTTTTTTCAACGGCACGCACCAGCAATTCAACTAGCTGCCGAAAAGGATATGGGCATTTTCATTATTTCCCCTGCTGATAAGGGAGGACGCCTCTACACGCCACCTCAAACCTTAAAAGACCTGTGTTATCCGTATTCACCCTTAGAATTGAATTATCGATTTTTACTTGTAGATCGCCGTATTACTACTTTGAGTATAGGGCCAGCTAACCCAGGTGAATTAAGAGAACCTTTGCAAATTGCTGACCATGATGAAGAGTTAACATCAGCAGAAATTTCCACTTTCCAGCAGTTAGAAAATCACCAAAAACTTGCTTTGGAAACTGATAATTGTAGCCAGTGTTATGCTTGTTTGCCTTGTCCAGAAAATATCAATATTCCAGAGGTATTACGGTTACGTAATCTTGCCGTGGCATACGAGATGCAAGACTATGGCCAATATCGTTACGGAATGTTTGAAAATGCAGGTCACTGGTTCCCAGGAATGAAAGGCAACCGTTGTACAGAATGTGGTGACTGTTTGCCTCGGTGTCCAGAAAAGTTAGATATTCCAGCTTTGTTGGAAGATACTCATCAAAGATTAAATGGGAAAGTAGGTAGGAGATTGTGGATCTGACACTCTCCGGTCTAAAGACTTACTGTGTACACACAAGTCGGAAAACCTCATGCACATTGGCTTGAATCTGGTAGGGTGCGTTATGGACATTAGTCCTAATGCACCGAAAATCAGAGACTCTGTACAGTCGGTGTGCAACGAGATTGTTAGACCGTACCTCAGCGATCGCTGCCAACTGACGCTCCTATCTTCATTTTATCCAACCTCTTTGGGACGAACTTCAAATTCAGAACGCGCGCGGAAGAAACAAACATCAAACTCAAAGAAGAAATTAGCTTGCCCCAAGATTAAAGGCACATTGGGTGTTTGTGTCCAAGCAAATGCAAGATTAATGGTGGGGAATAAACTGACTTGAGCATCAACAACGACTGCACGAGCTTCAAATCGAGCCAAGTTCCCTGTCAATAGAACTGAGAGAGTTTCATCCTCCCAAATTAAGCCCAGTTGTAAACCCAACTCATAGGGCAAAACATTAACGCTTGCACCTGTATCCAATAAACCCTCAGTGTTCAGAGATTGACCATTAAGACTGAGCATCAAAGGTATGTATGGCATTTGATCAACCATGCCAAGGCTACTATCAATGATTTTGTAGGGAAATTTTTGAGTGTTAACCATTCTTCTCTTGCTGCTTTGTCGCCAGAAGATTCATCAAGACATTGGCAGCCTCAGAACAATTGTACGGCGACCAGACTGGATACTCCCGGTTCGCAACAAAGAAGTTTGCATCCTCTTCCTTGACCAGTTCTGTGGCAAGGAACTGCATTAGCCGAAGCTTGTCAATTTTTGGAAGTTCTTGGATTTGTGACATGAGTTCAGCTAATGGCATTTGAGAATCTCCTCGTCTGAGGGCTGGTGAAAGGAAGCGATCGCCCTCTCATTTTAGCCTCGCGATTGCATCCACGGTTGCGGCTTAAATTGCAATCTGGCTTCTGGTTAGTACTGCCAGAGAAAAGTGATGCTGGGTTTCCTGTTGTCAACCCAGCCTACGACGATAGGCGATCGCCCTACTTTGACCTGTGCAATTGCACCCTCTGGAGCTATATGTATAACACCTATTTGAAAGCCTTTGTGTAAAAGTCAGTGTCCGCTTGATTAGAACTACTGGCATATTATATATATTGCATTAATTTTGAACACCTAAAATGGTACAAAGTTAACATCCTAGTGCGTTAGCCCACGGCATAACACACCCTACAAAACTAGTTTTTAGATTTCAACTTCGGGGTTTTCAGCGAACATTCTTAGAAAAATGTAAAATTAATAAAGATTTAATAGAGTCAGGAAGATCCGCCCAAGCTGGGGTATCTCGCGGCAAGAAAGATGAAAATTAAAAAAAAAGAAATATCCTACGTCAATCACTGACGGTTTTCCGCTACAGTGGACGGGCTGTAAGCTTGGTATGGACTACTAGCCGATCGCTTACTATTTTTCTGGCTAGTCTAACTTTAGTGGCTGGTCTTTTCCCGGCGGCGATATCCTACATTAGTAAGTTAATTGTTGATGCAGTGGTATTTGCATCTCAATCTAATACACAAAGCGATGGTTTTGTCAATATTTATCCCTCGTTGTTTTATGTAGGATTAGAAGCGATCGCTGTAATTTTACTAGCAGGCAGTCAACGGGGAATCACCATTTGTCAGTCGTTATTGCGGGCGCTAATGGGTCAGCGAGTAAACGTACTCATTTTAGAAAAGGCGCTGACACTGGATCTTAGGCAATTTGAAGACTCAGAATTTTATGACAAATTGACCAATGCCCGACGAGAAGCATCGGTTCGTCCGCTTTCCTTAGTAAACCGCACCTTTGGGTTGGTGCAAAATGGTCTTTCTCTGTTCACCTACGGTATTTTGCTAGTAAATTTCTCAGGTTGGGCAGTGTTGGTGCTGGTTTTGGCAGCTATGCCTGTATTTATTGCCGAAACAAAATTTGCTGGAGAAGCCTTTCGCTTATTTAGTTGGCGTGCGGCAGAAACCCGACAACAGCACTACTTAGAAAATCTATTAGCAAGAGAAGATTTTGTCACAGAAGTCAAACTCTATCAGTTGGGAGAAATGCTGCTAGGACGTTATCGCAGCCTGTTCGATCAACTATATGGCGAAGACCGCGATTTAACTCTGCGGCGAGGACTTTGGGGATATCTCTTAAGTTTGGTCAGTACAGGTGCTTTTTACCTAGCTTATGCTTGGATTGTGCTGGAAACAGTGCTAGGTAAGATTTCTTTGGGAGATATGACAATGTATCTCACCGTTTTTCGCCAAGGACAATCTACTTTCTCCAATGCCCTCACTTCTATTGGAGGGATGTATGAAGACAATCTATATCTATCAAATCTCTACGATTTTCTGGAAGAAGAAGTACCAAAATCTTGGGGTAAGGCAACCATTGGGTTAAATTCCCAAGATGGTATCCGTTTTGAGAACGTCTCATTTACTTATCCGGGAAGTTCTAAGCCAGCATTGAGAAACATTTCGTTACATCTTAAACCCAGAGAAAAACTGGCAATTGTGGGTGAAAACGGTTCCGGTAAAACTACTTTAATCAAACTACTTACTCGACTCTACACGCCAGACTCTGGGCGAATTTTCTTAGATGGCTTGGACTTGCAGGAATGGGATGTGGATGTGTTGCGGCGGCGCGTTGGTGTGATTTTTCAGAACTTTGTCCGCTACCAGTTCACTGTCGGGGAGAATATTGGCGTAGGCGATGTAGAACATCTTGAAAACAAAACACAGTGGAAAACTGCTGCTGAAAAAGGCATGGCCCAATCTTTTATTGACCAATTACCCCAAAGCTTTCAGACTCAACTTGGTCGTTGGTTTAAGGGAGGACAAGAACTTTCTGGGGGACAGTGGCAAAAAATTGCTCTTTCTCGTGCTTTTATGCGATCGCAAGCAGATATCTTGGTGTTAGATGAACCAACATCAGCAATAGATGCCCAAGCTGAGTTTGAGATTTTCAATCATTTTCGCGCTATTACTCAAAATCAGATGGTACTTTTGATTTCCCATCGCTTCTCGACAGTACGAATGGCTGACAAAATTCTAGTTATAGAAAACGGCGAAGTTATAGAACAGGGAACTCACGAAGAACTGTTACAGCTAGAAGGACGTTATGCCAAATTGTTTCTCTTACAAGCTGCTGGTTATCAATAGGAAAAGAAGTTAAAAGACTTTGTGAATTGAAATAACGATGCCTACGGTGGTCACTGAGCTTTGTCCTTCGCGCAGCGTCTCGTAGAGAACTGCGGGCTGCGCCTACGCTCACTTTGTAGAAAGCACATAACACCTCTATCTAACCATGTTAACCTGTTCAGTAAACATGGGTCACTAGATGCTCCATATCGTTAAACATTGCTACCTGATAAAATTATGCAAATAACAAAACAGCGATACTATACCCCAGAGGAATATTTAGAGTTAGAAGAAGCTGCTGACTACAAAAGTGAATACATTGACGGGCAAATAATTCCTATGGCAGGTGGAACAGCAAATCACAATCGTATAGCTGGTAATTTCTATGCTGTGTTAAACTTCGCGTTCAGACAACAAGAATACGAAGTGTTTAATAGCGATATGCGTCTGTGGATATACCAAAAGCGTATCTACACGTATCCAGATGTGACAGTAATAGCCGATGAACCAGAATTTTTCAATAATCGTACAGATATTATTACAAATCCCCGAGTTATTGTTGAGGTTTTGTCTAAATCTACTAAAAACTACGATCGCGAAGATAAATTTCAGGCTTACCGAACTATTTCCACTTTCCAAGAATATCTATTAATTGACCAAACTTGGATTCATGTAGATCAATTTTCCAAAATTGGGAAAAAGCAATGGACGCTTCGTGAATATGATGAAGAAGATGAAGCGATCGCACTTGTAACCGTACCCTTTGAGATTTCTCTACAAGATTTATACAACAAGGTAAAGTTTGAGCCTGTTGAGTTTGAAGGGGAAAGTGCAGATATTGAGGAATTGGGGTAAGGTGCGATGCCCTGTATCTTAAAAATATTTAAGCCACTTTTAACGGTTTTTGAGGAAAAGTAATTGGCTCTGGCAAAGGTTTTCCTTGGTCTTTATACCATTCAATCAAAGATTCAATTACCTCTTGCCCATGTTTAGCGGCTTCTTCATAACTCTTAGCATGAGTGTGGAATTGCTGCCAAGGAAATTCCGGCAAGTGTACTAAGTAGCAATTATCCTCATCTGACCATTGAATTACCATACTGTAGCGCTCGTTCATTTATTAATTTTTTATTTCAAAAAACTATATTTATAAATACAAAGTTTAAATGTTTTGTTATTTTCCATAGCATCTCTGTCAGAAAAGGGTCGTCATTTCTTAACAGATACTTCTGACAACTTGTAGAAATTCTCTTAGTACAGGTGTCATATCTTCTTCTCGCCACACTATAGCCGTTTCTACTAATGGTGTTTTATCCTCTAAAGTACGATAAACTACACCAGTTCTCTGAAGATTTTGCAATGAAGACGGTGCGATCGCAATCCCCATTCCCGCTGAAACCAATCCGATAATCGTCTGCATCTGAATCGCTTCTTGAGTCACTTTTGGGCTGAAGTCTCCTTGCTGACAAAGACTTACGATTTGATCGTAAAGTCCGGGCCCCAAATGGCGAGGGAACATGATAAAGTTTTCGTTTACTAGCGATCGCACTGAAATCTTTTCTTGTTCGGCTAAAGAATGAGTTTCCAACATAGCCACAATTAAAGCTTCTTGCTGAATGCACTCTTGATTGAGTGTGTTGTCTTCTAAGGGTGGATGGGCAAAACCTACATGAATGCGGCGATCCTGTAGTGCTTGCTCTTGCTGAGTTGTGGTTAATTCTTGCAATACCAACTCTACTTCTGGAAACTGTTCTCTAAACTGCCGCAAAATTACAGGAAGCAAATCGTAAGTTACCAAACTGGTAAACCCAATTCGTAATTGTCCCTTTTCACCTCTTCCCGTTTTTTGGGTTAGCTCAATTGCTTTTTGGAGTTGAGCTAAAAGTTGATAAGACTCTTGCAAAAAAACTTCCCCTGCTTCTGTTAATTGTACCTGTCGTTTGGTTTTACGGTGAAATAGTTCTACCCCCAATTGCGTCTCTAATTGCTGAATTTGCTGGCTCAAGGGCGGTTGAGCGATGTGCAGTCGCTCGGCGGCTCTACTGAAGTGCAGTTCTTCAGCTACAGCAATAAAGTAGCGCAGGTGTCGCAATTCCATTTTTTTGATATGATTTTATAAGTTTCAATAATAGGGCAAATTTTTTAGGTAATTTGTAATAAAAGCTAGAGGTGTACTCGCTATCATTAATGCTGATTTACGCATAAAATTTCTTGATGTTAATAATTAACAAAGTATTGCTAGCTACAATCATTTCCTGAAAATAATTTGTTAACTTTAACACAAAAATGTCTCATCACTATGCTATATTATTCAAAATAAAAATTAGTATCTGAGGCTTTTACGTATATTTAAACAACCTTAGATACTATTTGTAGAAATTATTTAAACTTGGCTTTATGTTTGAATTCGATTACAAATTCTGCCACTATGCTTGCTCTAGCAAGACATTTATTAAAATTATTTATAAAAAAATTAAAATTTAAGAGAGTTAGGACTATATCCTTTATTGGCTAAGATTTGAAAAACAGTAATGATTGCTTCTTTAAGAATCCGCAAGAGTCATTCAAAAAATATCCTTCATAAGTCCGACCGAGCGTCTATTTTTCTTATCTCCAATGCCCCATACTCTATAACCCATCCCCAATACCTTAATTGCATACTTCTATGCGATCGGAAGTATCCACACCAACCCAAACAACAACCCCTAGCAGGTTAAACTAGGTCTGGTAACAACTGCTCCACGTTCCTTATGAGGCTTTTATGGGAGCTAACCTCAAACAGATTGCCAACTATTTAGACAACCTTGGTTGGGACTACCGCTTTGATGATGAAGAAGACCGAATTATAACAGGTGTGGAGGCTGATAATCTAGAAGATTTTCTAATAGTTGTCCAACTGGATGAAGAAGGAAAATTTTTTCGGGTATTTGCCCCTCAAGTTTTGGGAGGAATCCAAGAGCATCCTCACAAGGCAGCTATCCTCCAAACAATGCTTGCCATTTCCTGGGAAACCAAAATGTTGCAATGGGAGTATGACCCATCCGATGGTGAAATTCGTGCCATTATTGAGTTTCCTTTAGAAGACTCGATTCTTACAGAAAAACAATTTCACCGTTGTCTGAGTGGATTAATTCAGATTGTGGATGGCATAGCAATACCTCGCCTGAAAGAAGTGATGGCAACAGGTCTCGATCCGGGGAATATAGAACTTGGGGAAAGGCTATTACTCAGTATCCAAGAAGAAGCCCCAGGATTGTTAGATTTACTAGAAAAAGCAATGGAAGCGCGAAAAAAGCGAGGAAGTTTTCCTAGTGAGTGAGACGGATCATCACTTAAATAGCTATACTCCAAAGTGATACCCTCACTATATACTGAAATTTTCTGGGGCTGGATATTATGACATCCTATGCAACCTCCTCTGCCAAAGCGGAAATGAGCGAACTCCGGCGGTTGAAAGCTTTACTACCACCAGAACTGCAAAGCTGGGTCACGGTTGAAGGCACAACTGAGGTCAATCCACCCCTGGTTCGCTGCGAAGAAATTGGTAAAGACCAGGTAGAAATTCAAATTGATTTGGTGAAATGGGATGCCCTCGCTATGGATCAGCGTAATTTGCTGTTCTGGCATGAGGTTGCTCGCGTTCAAAATGACACAATTCCTAAAGATGGTTGGGAAATGGCAGCACTAGCCATTGGTCTAGGTGGTGCTGTAGGGGAATTGTGGGTACAAGATGGATTGCTGCTGGTGTTAGCTTTGTCGCTTTGTGGCGTGTCAGGCTGGCGACTGTACCAAAAGAATAATGGGGAAAAGCAACTAAGAGAATTGCTTAATGCTGATGAGAAAGCGATCGCTTTAGCAACTCGTTTTGGTTATAGCCTCCCTAATGCCTACAAGAGTCTCGGTAGCGCCTTGAAAACCCTGATTGATAATACTCCTAGTAAGCGCCAACGGTCGAGATACGAAGCAAGACTCTCTGCCCTAAAACGCAGTGCCAATAAGGCAAAAGCTAAATCTAAAGCTCCAGATGAGGGCGCACTATAGCAAGCATAAATTAGGTTGGGTGGGTATTACCTACCCCCGAAATACCTAAATCAACCTGAGTTTGACAAACCTCTCCCTGCCTTGAATTTTAGTTCAAGTTTCTCTCTGAGTCAGGAAGAGAAGGTTTTACGTAATAAAACCTCTTAGTGGTCTTTTGATTTAGCTAATTAGACTGCCTACTTTAGGGGCTGCCGCCTCCTTAATTAGCGGCAACAGCCCAATTACCATTTCATAAAATCTTACTTTTTTCTTGACTACATCTTTATCAAACTAAAATTTTACAACTGGTTCAGCATTTTATGTGTCTGAGGGATCACGCGCACGTGCTTGAGAAACCCCTTCATCAAAGCTTGCCACATCAAAACTCGATCGCTGGAAGGCGCAAGTACAGGTACTGGAGAAAATTGTTCTGATACTGCCAAAGGCGTAACAGGTTGTAAAAATACTGAGATATCTGGACTAACCTCTGCCACCAACGAAGCTGAACGTTCCAACTCGGCGGGATCTGTGTTTTGAGACACAATTATCTTGACAAAAACATTTAAATATGAGTCATAACATAACTGGAGAAATTTACTATGTTCTTGCCAATGACTTTCGCCGCTAACACTGGGCAGTTTTAAATCCATACCTACAGAGTCTAAGTATGGGATAATCATTGCTAGTTGTTCTGGGCGATGTCCGCCAGTTTCCAAGTATATAGGTAGACCAGTTATGGCTCGCACTTGGGGTAGAAACTGCGTTAAAAATGAGGCATGAAGAAGTGGTTCGCCGCCAGTTAAGCTAATGCTATCGTGTAGACAAGGTAAATTTTGCTGTTCCACCCATTCGAGTAATATGGGTAATGGGACAGGGTTAGAGTGAATTTCAAAGTCGCGCAATCCAGGCGATCGCTCTATCCGACAAGTTGTAGGTGCACTCCAAGTGTGGGCGCTATCACAAAAGTGACAGCGCAAATCACACAAAGCAAAACGAATAAATATCTGACGTGTCCCTACATTCAGTCCTTCCCCTTGAATGGCAGAAAAGACCTCAATCAGGCGTGCGGTGGGTGTAACCGTATTTTTAGCAATCATTTGATGAGAGCAACGCGATCGCGCTGCGTCGGCACAACAGCAAGGATGTTTTTTGGCTTCTTGTTCTATTGTGAATCGTCGCTAGCGATCTCCAATCTCAGCCCCGGTAAATAGCAGTTAGTCCTAATTACCACTAATTCCGATATTAGGTTAAGTAATTTTGTAGGACAAACTAATGTTTGGCATATTACATTATACATGGCAACGAAAGTGCAGAGCTTCATGACTAGCCAACCGACAGAGGTCGATTTTCCAGTTAATTCCCTAAACGACATTGCTATAGTGCAGGTGCCGACGCGGTTGAGCGTGCTGGAGGCTTTAGGCTTTAAGCAAACCTGCCAAGGCTTAATTGGGACCAATTCACATCCCAAGCAAATCATCATTGACTTTCACCAAACTACTTTTATCGATAGTAGTGGTTTAGGTGCCCTGGTAAGTAATTTTAAATATGCTCAGACTAAGGATATTACATTAACACTGCGGAATGTAACACCTCAAGTCATGGCAGTTCTAAAACTCACAGGGTTGGATCAGGTTTTTCCTCTAGAACTTGTGGAGGATGGCTCGTTAATAGAACAAAATGACGTAGTAGATAATCGGAAGACAACTTCCCGTAAAGTAGAGCAGTTACCCACTACTCATCCTTCTATGGCATCTTGGATGAAACGGTTCTTAGATATTGTTGGGTCAGTGATTGGTTTATTAATTACAGGAATTTTATTTATTCCGATTGCGATCGCTATTCAAATTAACGATCCCGGGCCCATTTTCTTTAGTCAAATTCGTTGTGGTTGGATGGGGAAACGGTTTAAAATTTGGAAATTCCGCTCTATGTGTGTGGATGCGGAAGCGAAGAAATCCGAAGTCAAGAACCAAGTGCAAGGTGCTTTTTTCAAGAATGAAAATGACCCTAGAATTACTAAGGTAGGGCGCTTGTTACGGCGAACTAGTCTTGATGAATTACCCCAATTTTGGAACGTCCTCAAAGGAGAAATGAGTTTAGTAGGCACCCGACCACCTACACCCGATGAAGTGGAACGCTATGAAGTACCTGAGTGGCAGCGTTTAGATGTAAAACCCGGCATGACTGGCGAATGGCAAGTAAATGGACGTTCTACAGTCCGTAGTTTTGAAGATGTAATTCGTCTGGATTTGCAGTATCAAAAAAATTGGAGTTTAGTGTACGATTTAAAGCTAATTTTCAAAACTATAGCTATTCTGTTTAATAGAAACAGTGGTGCTGTTTAGTTAATTATCCTTATTCACAATTTTTTGAGAACTCGCAACTCTCACGATATTCTTAAATACACCCAAGCCTAAAATAGGCTTGGGTAAATTTTAGATTGATTTACAGCACTACAAACGCAAGTGTCATCCTCTGTTTAACAAATAAAAAGTGAATCTCTGCTTCAATGACAATATACTGGCATGAATTGTGAGAAAATGTCTTTGACACAAACAATGTTATAATAGCTGGTTTCAAAACCTAAATGTAAGAAAACTGAACCAGCAAAAAAGTATAAAATACACATTTTATCATTCAAATGTTACTGTAATATTTGAAAGTTTAATTTATTATATGCCAGCCATCATTAGTATCTTTAATAATAAAGGTGGAGTGGGTAAAACCACTTATATGTTTCATATAGCCCATCTTCTTGAACAGTCTAATAAAACTGTACTGATGGTTGATTGTGATAGCCAATGCAATTTAACAGCTTATGCCCTGCCTGAGAGCAATATAGAACGATCATGGAGCGAGCGTGGAAATAGTATTTGGCGAGCAATTGAACCAGTTTATAGATCAATTGGAGATATTCGTCAACGTAGCCCATCTCAAATAAGTCCAAACAGCTATCCAAATCTTTATATAGTTCCTGGCGATTTGCTCTTAAGTAACTATGAAGACCTTTTGGGTGATACATGGAACAGTGGAAGAGGTGGTAGTGAATCTAGTTTAAGAGTTCAGTCTGCCATTTATCGTTATATTAATTGGGCAGCGAACCGTGTCAAAGCGGATGTCATTATGGTTGATCTTGGGCCTAATCTAGGCGCTCTCAATCGTGCTGTACTGGGGGCTAGTGATTATTTTATAATTCCTATCTCTCCTGATCTATTCTCGATTAGAGGTACAGAAAATCTAGGTTCTAAACTCGAAGCATGGCGTCAAGGTTGGGAACAATGTAATGATGCATGGAAAGATCAAAGTTTAGCTCTACCGCACGGACGCCCAACATTTTTAGGCTATGTGATGCAACAACACAATATCCGCGAAGATTCTGAAGAAAAAATGACAAAAGGCTGGCAGATATTTGGAAATCGCATAGAGTCGGCAATTGAAGAAAATATCGTCAACAGATTAACAAAATTGGGTCAAGTTCACTACTGGCCTGATAAAACTTTTAATCTAGGAAAAATTCCTAATCTTCACAGTCTAATTCCTTATTCACTAGAAGCAAAAAAACCAGTTTTTGATTGTACCAGTGCAGATGGTCTGCGTGGGGCACACATTAGTAGAGCTAGAGACTCAGTTGAATACTTTGAGCCAATAGCACAAAGACTTTTAACTGTGATTAATAGTATATAAAAATACTTGAAAACTGGTTTTTAGCTTCAGGCAAAGGCGCTAAGAAAAACTCTGCGCCTTTGCGTGAGATTATCCCATTGCCTTCTGAACACTAACTACTTCAACCGGCTGTACCTCTGGCAACAAACGCTTCACACCTTGCTTAACAAACCCCTGCAAAAAACCAATCTGCTGATTTTGCTGAAATACCTTTTGCAAGGTTTGCCGCAAATTCTCCAAATTCAAACCAGTTCCAGAATCTATCGCTATTTCCTGCTGTTGGAAATACTCAACTAGACTTAACCCTGCGACTCTAGTCAGATAAGCTGCACTTACTCCTTGCACTACGCCACCAGCAACAAAGGTAACGGCATTACTTTTCAGAACAGTACTAATAGCCTTTGTAGAAAGTTCAACTAAACCTAATTTCAGCATTAAACTTCCCATTGTTCCAGCTACAGTTTGTGCCTGTTCTAGAGAAAATTTTTGCTGATAGATATTACCCAAATCCATTACCATTTGAGCATTGATTGCCGCAGTTGCCAGAATATCAAAGGCTGGTACTGGGTTAGCAAAGGCAGCGGCAGCAGCTATCCACTGATATTGTTCAATAATTGGGGTGGCGCGATCGCGTCTGGTTCCATTCAGCCAGTTTTTCGCCTCAGCTTTCAACAACCCGGCTTTTCTCACGGTAGTTAGCCAAACTAGCCGTTGTCCTTGCTGTGCTAAAACTTCACCCAACTGCTGAGTTAACTGCTGAATATCAGCTGCTGGTTGCTCCATCCACTCTTGCACAGAACCATCAGCCTCATGCTTTCGGACTTTGATGGCAATGGGAGAGGCCGCAGTTGCAACTACACTTCCCTGCATCCGCTGTTTCAATGACAGCAAGATGTTGGCGCTTTCATCGGTTAAATACTGGTCTTGTTTGTTGAAAACCAGCATACTAGGCTGATTTGCTGCCTTTAGCTGCTGTAAGGTTTGAAATTCTGAGTCTGTTAAATCACCGTTTGTTAAAAATAGAACGAAATCAGATTTTGCTACTTCCGCCAAAATAGCCGCATCTGAATTTTCACCGACTTCTCTAAACAAAGGTGCTGTCTCTTGTAGAGATACGAAATTTTGTGTCTCTAAATTTTGCTGTAGCACTTGAATTAAAGTGCTTTTACCCACGGATTTCCCGCCAGTCACAGCTACTTTAATTTTTTGCCTGTCTAATTCCAGCAACAATTGGGCAACTTGTTCTCTGAGTGTCTCTAAGGCTGGATGGTTTTCTGCTTCTTGTGCTAGTTGGTTAATTACAGTTTCAGTTTTAGCGATCGCATTTTCCACAGTCGCCCGATCCACCACCATACCATCTAGCTGCTCTAAACTGTTTTTGGGGCGATTTTGCTGGAATAACCACAAACCACCGCCTACAGCTAAGGCACTCAACAAACCAAACTCACCCACCTGCACTATAGAATCGTGCCAACTGTCCAACATCCACAGGGAAAAGGAAAGTCCCAATCCTCCCACTAAAATTGGTCGCTGCAACTTCACAACCATGATTCTCCGCGCTTTTTGGATGGCTATTTCTTCCAGAATAGATCAAAATAAAACAAAACCCTGCAATCTTTACTGATTGTAGGGTTTTGTTTTATATTTTATTTGGTGGCGGGAAGTGGATTTGAACCACTGACCTTCGGGTTATGAGCCCGACGAGCTACCAGGCTGCTCTATCCCGCGTTGCTCTCGACTTATTTATAGTAACCTATAGTCAAGAGTTTGGCAACTACAAAAACGATAATTCTCCAATTACTTCTAAACGCTTGTATTTTCCCAAGGTGACAAACTTTTCTGAGAGGCTTTCGGCGGCGCTGGGACTAATCCACCCCATTTGCTGGAGTAAGTGAATAGCAACGGCATATTTTGCGCGTTTTGCCCCATCCATGACTTTGATTGCTAATCCCAAGCCTTCACCGAGTCTACCAATACACTGCACTCCTTCGGCACCAGTTTTACTGACTAGTTCTCCTGGAGTTAAGCGCATCAGTTCCGTATCAAATTCTCCATCTCCTGCGACCATTGCGGGGTGATGAGTCATGGCACGGACAATCCGCTCCATATCCAAGTTGGTACTAGAGGCTAGCAGTGCATACAAAGATGCCATGTGACCGAGTTGCATTAGATATGTTGGTGCGCCACAGTCATCATGAGCGCTGATAAATTCTGCGGCTGGCATTCGCAGCAACTCTGCTACCTTGCCCAAAATTAACTGCTGGATTGGGTGCTTGCGATCCAAGTAGTTATTCAAGGGCCAATGGCGTTGCTGACAAACAGCTAACATTCCCGCATGTTTTCCAGAGCAATTGTATTCCAGAGGACTCCGCTTATCTTCAGGAATTGGACACTGGAGTATAGTTGGATCGAGATCGGCCCGCCAAAGGATGTTAAATACCTGTCGGACTTGATCGATTTTTCCTTTATGGGAACTTGTGATAATTGCTAAGTCGCGATCGCTGAGTTGATAGCGTTCTAGTGTACCTGTGGTGGTGACAGCAAGTGCCTGAAATGGTTTGAGGGCTGAACGGATAAATGCAGCAGTTTCAGAATTTCCGGCAACGGTTAGAACCCGTCCTCGTTCGTCGCAGACAACAGCTTGGACTATATGCCTGGATTCAATAATACCTTCCCGCAGCAACCGGACTTCCAGTGCTGTGGCTTGAGTTCGTTTTCCCATTGTCATGGGTTTATATTTATCACCTTTTTTAATTAAATTAGTCATTGGTCATTGGTAATTAATCTTTAGCTAATGACTAATGACCAATGACCAATAACTCTTTAAAACAAATGCCAACCTATAGTACCAATAACGTACATTCCCGCCAACCCAGCGAAGGTAAATTGTAACCGCCGCAGAATGGGTTTGATTTCGTATGAGACAATTAAGCGATCGCGGTTAAGGACTTCTTGTGGTTTAGTCCAAGTTTGACCGTCGTACCAGCCGGACTCTTCATAAAATACTGTGGGACTACAAAGGCGATCGCACACGTAGAACCAGCCTAAGTATAACCTTACCAGTATCAGCACTAACCCGACACTGGCTCCTGCTGCACCGCAAAGAATAAAATGTGCAATATACTTGTGAGGAGGAAAACTTGCCGCAGCTATCGGCCCTGCGAAGAGCCAAGATAAACCCCAAATCCAAACAAGTTTCGTGATATACTCGCGCCAATGTAAAGTAGTATCACGAAACAGCCAGGAAGTTTTTAACTCTTCGTATTCATTGAGTGGTTGTTGGTCTGTAGGAACTGGGCAATTAGAAACCGAAGACCTAATCATGTTGGCTTACCCTCACCTTCATCAGATTCTGGAAGGGGAATACGTTCTGCATGAATCCAGAACGCTTCTAAATTATAAAACTCCCGTTCCTTGGGCATCATGATATGAACGATCACATCACCGTAATCTTGTAGTACCCAACTGCCCTCGACTTTTCCTTCTGTCCTTAAGGGACGGCGTTGCAACTCAGTTTCGACTTTTCCTTCAATTGCTTGAGCGATCGCCCTTACCTGTACCTTAGAATAGCCAGTCATCATCACAAAGTAATCCGCCAGGTAAGATACCTCTGCTACTTTGAGCAATAGAATCTCACCTGCTTTGCGATCTGATGCCGCAACAGCGATCGTTGCAGCTAATTTTTCACTCGCCTCTTCGGTTTGGCCGTGGCTTATTACCGCACTCTTCGTCAGTGGGACAGATTGCAATGGGAAATTTCCTTGGAAATAATCAGTCATTAAACCTCAGGTGCTTTCTTCCTTTTGAAACAATTGTTGACATTTACTTACAAACAACGAACAATTGATCTGACAAATGTGTCAATAGGTTTTTTTGAATACTAACAAAAAAACAGGTGTCTATGGGATTAGTTTGATAATTAGCTGTTTAGATTTCGATATCCGCAACAGCCCAAAAGCTGATGGTTATTGTGCAGCGATAAATCAACCAATAGCTTTCCAGCAGAAATTGACAGCGAAAATAATTGCAGATTCATCAAACAGCATAATATGTAATTTAAAGCTAGTAATTTGCAGATAACTACACATCTACGCTTTATACTGTCTGCTAAAAATTACGATACAACACAGCATACTAATTACTGGTCTAGCAAAAGTCCGATTTTTTATATACGCACACGTTTAAGTATCAATACTTACTTTTTCATCATTAACCCACGGTTTGAATGAAGTGAGCCGTGAGATTTTTAGTTCAACAATCCAACTGACAACCTGCTTATCTATCGCTATATTTTTAATAGTAAAATTAACTACCCTCGAAATCTCTTAATACTTAGACATGAGGGCATAATCGTAATTTCTACAGATGTAACATAACTTTGCAGCAAAAATTAAACTTCTTGTTTCGTAACTATGCCTGTAGATTGAATTGCTCTACGTTCTGCTGTCAATGAGTAACACAAGGACTCATACTGATTTAAAGCTTGCTCAAAAGCATATTGCTCAACGGCATATTGGCGACTTTTGTAACCCAGAGTTTTGACTTTTTCGGGGTTTTGGTACAAATCTAAAATTGCCATCGCTAAAGCTTGGGGATCTTCTGGAGGAACGATAACTCCGCCGCCACTTTGCCTAATGGCTCTTGCTGCCGTACCATTATCGGGTACAGAGGCAACTAAGGCCCCTCCACTGGCAAGTAACACTTGAATTTTTGACGGCATATTGAAGGATACAACATTTTTCTTTTGTACCACTAAACCAACATCCGCGGCTGCTAACATCTGTGGTAAATCTTTGCGGGGTTGAAATGGCAGTAACATCACATTATCTGCGCCGCAGTCTAGACATTCCTGTTGTAATCGCTGTAAACCTTTTGCCTCTCCAACGATGACAAAGACAATATCTGGGATATGGCGCAAGACAGAAGCAGCTTTGACGACGCTTTCTAAGCCTTGGGTTAGGGCAATGTTACCAGAATACAGTACTACAAATTTGCCTTTTAGATTATGTGCTGTGCGGAAAGGGTTATCTTCTTTAGGCAAAGGGCGGATAAAATTTACATCAACCCAGTTGGGAATTTGCACAATTTTGTCAGCTTCTACACCCTTAGATCGCAAATTTTCCACAAACCCATCGGCAATGACGCTAATTTTAGTGGCAGTGCGGTAAGCAAATTTTTCCAATAATGTAAACAACCGGATAAGTAATTTATTTTTCAATAGACCGACATGGACGGCTGCTTCTGGTAATATATCTTGTAGATTTAAAATTACAGGACAAGCACGTAACCATCCTAAAAGAGCAACTGGTACACAGCTTGGCAAGGATGGCGATGTTGAGAGAATCACATCTGGGCGCCAACCGATAAGGGCGGGTACAAAGCTAGTGACGACGAAACTAGCATCTAATAACACCCTATCTAAAAGGTTGGGTTGTGGACGAATCCAAACGTAACTGCGTTGAATTTGAACGCCATTTTTTTCTTCGTTGACATACCATTTACCCCGATATTCCTGGTAAATTTGCCGCTCAGGGTAATTGGGCATAGCGGTTACTACACGCACTTCATGCCCACGTTTCACTAGTCCCTCTGCTAATTCAGTCATCAGTGGGGCAATACCAATCGGTTCTGGATAGTAGTTGTAGGAGTAAATTAAAATCCGCATAAAAATTTAGTCCGAAGTACCCCGGTTTTTTATTTAATGACAAATATTTGTCTGAAATATGATTTGGGTTTGGAAACCCCTATATTTAATTGTGACTCCAGACTCTTTTTCTGTCAGGTATTTTCCTTAAAGATTGAGTAAACTTTAAGATGTAATACTTAGGGAAACTGTAAATTTTTTTGACTATTTAAGCAGTTTTTCAATTGTGATTTTTTAATTGGTACTTACGTAGAAACCCTAAGTATATTAGTTTTTGCTAACCCTTAAATCAAAATTAGGATAGTTAGTATAAATTACGTAAATAACCCATTTTCCTAAAATCTGAATATTAATAATATTTTGGCTCGTACTAGTAATTCAATGAGCGATCGCCCTTGTATTTTCTCTTTTTTTGCTGGCTCAGGTTTCCTCGATTTAGGTTTTGAAACCAGCGGTTTTAATATTGTTTATGTTAATGAAATCTTCGCCCCATTCATTGCCGCCTATCGCCATTCACGAGAAGTTCTGAAAATGCGATCGCCTGAATATGGATATCATCAGGGTGAAGCAGCAGATGTAACAAAACTTATTATCGAAAAAGAAGCACAACACCTTCAGGAATTAGTCAAAGACTGCCGCAAATCTCATAATATAATTGGTTTCATCGGTGGGCCTCCCTGTCCTGATTTTTCTATTGGTGGGAAAAATAGAGGACGTTTAGGAGATAATGGCAAGCTTTCCGCTTCTTACGTTGAATTAATTTGCCGCAATCTTCCTGATTTCTTTTTATTTGAGAACGTTAAGGGGTTATGGAAAACGACAAAACACCGTTTATTTTTTGAATCGCTCAAGCTTCAATTACAGGAAGCAGGCTATATATTAACAGAGCGATTAATTAATGCTATCGAATACGGCGTACCCCAGGATAGAGAAAGAATTATTCTAATTGGTTTCAAAAATAATTTTCTTCAGAACATAGGAATCAAAATCGGTAGGGAAAAGTTACTACATGAGCAATATTTCCCTTGGGATAATTATATTTTATATCCTCCCGAAAAAGTCTTTGCTTACCCTTGGCGTAAGTGTGAATCATTCCAAGAAAATTCTCTAACACCTTGTCCTGATAATATACCTGAAGAATTAACAGTTGAATACTGGTTTAGAAAAAATAATGTTCTAAAACATCCCAATACGGAAAACTGTTTTCAACCAAGGGCAGGTATCACAAAGTTTGCTGCTATTGATGAAGGAGATGATTCTAAAAAATCTTTCAAACGTCTGCATAGATGGCGTTACTCTCCGACAGCTTGCTATGGAAATAATGAGGTACATTTACATCCTTACAAAGTCCGACGGATTTCTGTAGCAGAAGCTTTAGCTATCCAATCTTTGCCTGCAAATTTTGTACTTCCAGAAAATATGTCACTCACTAATATGTTTAAAACTATTGGTAATGGTGTTCCATATTTGGCATCGCAGGCATTGGCTCAAAGTATTATTAACTTCTTAGCAAATAGTATAAAAAACACTCTTGATATTCCTAGTATTACTACTAATTAGCGTTAACTTAAACACTTGTAATAATCCTGGGATATCTGTAAAGCCAATATTAAAGACAATTCAGCAACTTGTTTTCAGGATAAACTCGTAATAAATGTGGTTTAATATATATATAAGAAATGTTTTAATTTTTTATAAAGTTTAATAATCAATCACTGGCAGAAGACACGATGGCAGCAGACTATCCAGACATTGATATTGCGCCATTTATCGATCACTCCCTGTTAATGCCAACGGCTACTCCAGAGCAGGTTGAGCAATGGTGTGAAGAAGCATATAGATTCAACTTTGCGGCGGTTTGTCTGTTCCCCGCTAATGTCAAGCAAGCAGTTGAACTCCTCCACGGTAAAAACCCGAAAGTTTGTACAGTGATAGGCTTTCCTTCTGGTGCAACGACTTCAGCCGTGAAACTGTACGAAGCTCAAGAAGCGGTGGATAGTGGGGCCACTGAGTTGGATGTAGTCATGAACTTGGGCTGGTTGAAAGCTGGCAAAACTGAAGAAGTCCATCGGGAGATTGCCGAAATTTGTGAAGAGACTGGGCAAACGGTCAAAGTAATTTTGGAAACTAACCTGTTGACAGATGCAGAGAAAAAAATAGCTGCTGAAATAGCTATGGAGGCGGGAGCAGCATTCTTAAAAACTAGTACAGGTTGGAATGGTGGTGCCACAGTGGCAGATGTACGACTTTTGCAGGAATTGGCAAAAGAAAAGGTGGGAATTAAGGCTTCAGGTGGTATCCACACGATCGATCAAGCCCTAGACTTAATCGTAGCGGGTGCTACTAGATTAGGCACATCTCGCGGTATGGATTTGATCCGTCAGCGCGATAACCTGGGAAAGGGTGAATAGTCATTTGTCCTTTGTCATTTGTCATTTGTCCTAAGCTAATGACCCATGAGCAATGATTAATAACTACTAATGACTAGTGACTAATGACTAATGAGCAATGAGTAGAACCTATAAAGCAACTGGTATTAATCTTAAAACCCAGGCGCTAGGAGAATCGGATAAAATAGTGACGATTTTGACACGAGAATTCGGTCTAATTCGAGCCGTGGCTCCAGGGTCACGTAAGCACAACTCCAGCCTGGGCGGTAGGAGTGGAATGTTCGTTGTGAATGAACTATTGATTGCCAAAGGGCGATCGCTTGATAAAATTACTCAAGCACAAACGTTAAAAACTTATCCTGGTTTAGCTAAAGATTTGGGAAAACTGGCTGCCAGTCAATATTTAGCAGAAATAGTTCTGTGTGAAGCTTTGAGCGAACAACCCCAAGAAGAACTTTATGATTTGTTCAATGAACATCTCCATCGCTTAGAGGCGGTGTCTAGTGCAAATCCATCTGGTGTTTTAGCTCATCTAGCTCATGGTGTATTTCACCTTTTAGCCTTAGCAGGACTGACACCACAAGTGCAAATCTGTTGCCTATCTCAACGTTCCCTTAAGCCAGACTTCACAGATCCCAACTGGCAGGTAGGATTTAGCATCCCTGCGGGTGGAACGGTTTCCTTAGAAGCTAGGGAACGTTTACGAAAAGAGGGGGAGAGGGAGATGAGGGCAGAGTGGCAGAGGAGAAGGGGAGCAGAGGAGCAGGGGGAAATTAATAACCAATTCCCTGTGCCCCATGCCCCATCCTCCATGACGCCAGTTGCTTCAACGGAGGGAACCTCCGCAACGCACTGGCTCCCCAATACCCAAACAATTGTTGTGCATCGGCAAGAAATACCTGTTATTTCTAGTCGTTTGGGTGCTATGCAACTAGCTTTGCTTCAACATCTGTCACAACCAGAGATAATGCAAATTGATGGTGCTAGAGATCATGACTGGTTATCTGTTGAGCAGATATTGCGCCAGTATGCTCAGTATCAATTAGGTCGCCCTATCCGCTCTGCTACCTTGATCGATTCTTATTTTGCTGCCAACCATGATGCAACCGTCTGATTTGGATAAGAAAATCCTGCCTTTGTCACCAAGCCTCGCCAAAAAACAGAATAGGGTATCAGATCCTACAGTCAGGAATCACTTGAGTGCTGTTCCCAAGTGTACACCTAGTCAAATAAATGGCCAAGAAGTGTCCCCAAAAGACGTTTCTCAAAACGATCAAAGTCGGACAACAGAGATCCCAAAAACTGATGTTACAAGCCAATCAGAAACACAATCTGAGGACAAATTAACCACTGCTGAGGTAGATAGCAATGGCCTTCGTAATGGGCAGAATTTGTCAGTAGCTACTATCCCAGAGAAAGAATTACCGAAATTAGATGGGTCGGGTTCAGGTGGAGAAGCTATTACAGGGAATGTAAAACAGCTAGGATTTTTACCTGTATTAAAAAATCCTAATTTCTTGGCTCTTTGGGGCGGTCAAGTTTTCTCTCAACTAGCAGATAAAGTCTATTTGGTACTGATGATTGCCTTGATTAATACTCAGTTTCAAGGAAGCAATCAGAGTATTAGTGGTTGGGTATCAGTCTTGATGATGGCTTTTACTATTCCAGCCGTATTGTTTGGTTCCGTTGCTGGCGTGTTTGTCGATCGCTGGTCGAAAAAGGCTGTACTGGTAGCAACAAATATTTGGCGCGGCATTCTGGTTTTGTCAATTCCCTTCATGCTGTGGTTGACTCATGATTGGAAACCCATAGGATTGCTGCCAGTGGGTTTTGTAATTATCTTGGGTGTGACTTTTTTAGTTTCGACTTTGACGCAGTTTTTTGCCCCGGCAGAACAGGCGGCAATTCCCTTAATTGTAGAAGAACAGCATTTACTCTCGGCTAATTCGCTTTACACAACAACGATGATGGCATCGGTAATTGTTGGGTTTGCTGTTGGAGAACCATTGTTAGCGATCGCAGATGGACTTTGGCTGCAAATTGGTGGTAGTGGTAGTTTGGGCAAAGAACTTTTAGTAGGTGGCAGTTATGCGATCGCTGGAATAATTTTGTTCCTCCTGGCAACTAAGGAAAAACACCACCACCCCGATACAGAATTCCCTCACGTATTCTCTGACTTGCGAGACGGTTTTGCCTATCTCAAAGCAAATCATCGCGTCCGCAATGCTTTGCTTCAACTGATTATCTTGTTTTCTGTTTTTGCAGCATTAACTGTTCTAGCCGTTCGGATGGCAGAAATAATTCCCAACATGAAAGCCTCTCAGTTTGGCTTTTTATTAGCAGCTGGTGGTGTTGGCATCGCTGGTGGAGCAACGATTCTCGGTCAATTTGGTCAACGTTTCTCCTATACTCAGCTAAGTCTGTGCGGTTGTATGGGTATGGCAGCATCCCTGATTGGTCTGTCAGTATTTACAACTCAACTGTGGCTCGTATTGTTACTGGTGGCCCTAGTGGGCATCTTTGGGGCACTAGTGGGAATTCCTATGCAAACCGCAATCCAAACAGAAACACCTCCAGAAATGCGTGGTAAAGTTTTTGGTTTGCAGAACAATGTAATTAATATTGCCCTCTCCTTACCTTTAGCATTAGCTGGTGTCGCAGAAACCTTTCTGGGATTACAGGTAGTTTTTATGGGATTAGCTGCGATCGTCTTTTCAGGAGGTATATTAACCTGGTATAACTCACACAAGTAGTTATCAGCTAACAGTAGTTATTATTCATTACCTTGACGTAATTAATAATTTACTTAAAGCTTTTGCGTTCATGGTAAACTGTTGCCAGTGAAAATTTATCACATACTTGCCGGATATGAATCTGACATTAGTCGGAATAAGTTGTTGAAATATCAGAAATTAACAACTTAGTAACTAAAATAAATAAAGCCATCAATCCACTGGTTTAATCAGCTGACAATAAGCTTTTTAAACTAGTAGAAAGTCTTGGAAATTTTTAATAAATAAAAAAACCAGCAAGTATAGCTAGATAAAAGGAAAATCACCAAGGACACCAAGTAATAGATTAAACCCGCTTTTCTTACAGCTAAATAAAGAATGCGTATAGCCTGGATTGGAAAAAAATCACCCTTTTGCGGCAATGTCACCTACAGTCGAGAAATTACAAATGCCTTGCTAGATAGGGGACATCAAGTTAGCTTTCTTCACTTCGCCCAGGAAGAGTCTGAACCTGATAATTGGCCGAATCTTCGAGAGGTTTCCCTACCTTTTATTTATAAGTCCCAGGTTTACACAATTCCCACTTTTAAAGCCACCAAAGTTTTAACCGATTCACTGCGGGAAATCAAACCAGATGTAGTCCATGCTTCCTTAACCTTATCTCCCCTAGACTTTTTTCTACCAGAAATCTGTGAGGAACTGAGGTTGCCCCTAGTTGCCACTTTTCACACACCGTTTGCTGGTAAGGGAGCAAAGCTGGTATCGGGAACACAACTTTTGGCTTATCAGCTCTACGCGCCTTTTTTAGTTAACTACGATCGCGTGATTGTATTTTCCCAAATTCAGCGAGAATTATTGGCAGGGATGGGTGTAAGGGAAGAAAATATTGCCGTAATTCCCAACGGTGTTGATACTGCCAAGTATTCTCCAGGATTTTCTCAAATCAAAGCAGAATTTAAAGCCGAACGTTTATTTGTCTATCAGGGTCGCATAGCACCAGAGAAAAATGTCGAAGCTCTCCTCCGCGCTTGGAAGCAGTCGGCAATGGCGCCTGGTACTAAGTTACTAATTGTTGGCGACGGCCCTTTGAAGTCTTCCTTAGAGCCGTTTTATGGTTCAGAATACGGCATTATCTGGTTGGGATTTGTCGCTGATGAAGACCGACGCATCGAAATTTTGCGGGGCGCAGATGTATTTGTTTTGCCTTCATTGGTAGAGGGTTTGTCCCTATCTCTGTTAGAAGGAATGGCGTGTGGGTTAGCTTGTTTAGCAACAGATGTGGGTGCAGACGGAGAAGTATTGGAAAAGGGCGCAGGTGTAGTTATTAGTACTAAAACAGCGCGATCGCAATTAAAAACTCTCTTACCAGTGTTGCAAGACCATCCAGAGTTAACAACCCTACTGGGGCAAAAAGCCAGACAGCGCGTATTAGACCGTTATACACTTAGTAAAAATATTAGTCTGCTGGAAGAACTTTATAAAGGAGTTTTAGCACAGCGACCTCTACCACTAAGTCGTAGAGCGTAAGGAAAGGGAATAAAGTGCGATCGCACTGTAAATCTTAAGATGGCAATAAGTGCGATGCCATAAATCTATACTTACTTCTTCTATTCGCTCCAAAACTTCAACTCCCCACCCTGTAAGTACTTCAGCTATTACCATTTTTGTGCGATCGCT
>NZ_JBALDN010000049.1:0-37427 GCF_036917375.1 Nostoc sp. | reverse complement strand
TTAATGAAAAATCTTTGAGATGCTCCACACGCTGATTTTCATTCTTGGGACAATGCTTACTTTACAAGATTTTCAGCCTTAACTGAACCGTATTGTTTTTTAGCCCAGTATTCCGCGTAAGCCTCAATACAATTCAATTAAGCTTTTTTGATGAAATTCTAGATTGTAGAGACGGCGATTCATCGCGTCTCTTGCCTTAACCGAGTAAATCCTATATTTGACGAATGTAAAAACAGACATGAAAGGTTCATCTCAATTACAAACTTATGACATACGTCTATTGGATAGTTAAATTGTTGATTACCTAATGAGGATTTTTCAAGTGAATAAGTTCGCTAAAGCTTTACTTTTGGCTCTAATTTTTGCTGCACCTGTAACTGCTTTTGCATCTCAAGCTCAAGCTAAAACTATCCATCATCCTAGCGTAAAATCTGCTAAAGTTCATCATACTAAACATCACAGACATCATGCTAAAAAGCTAGTTCATAAACACTTATAAATAGTTACTATTAGTCGTAAAAGTTTCTAGTAGCTCTGTATTAAGTTTAGTGTTGGTTTATCTGAAAAAAAACTGTATTATTTAACCCCGCTGAAATCCCTACCAATCAGCGGGTTTTTTTAATTAACTTGCCCAAGGGTGCGCTCGTATAAAAATTAAAGTTCAAAGCGATCGCAAAATATAATTAGTAGCGTTAGTAGCGATTGCCTAATCATATCTGCCACTATCCAATTAGTCTTCAAAACATAAAAACATATATGAAAGTAGACTATTTAGAAGAATCACTTTTTCGTGAGTTGGAGGAGCGTTTGCTTCAACCCGATGTCCGAAAGTCAGCGAAAGATATCATGGATTTACTTGCTGACGAGTTCATTGAATTCGGAAGCTCAGGGCGTGTTTTTAATAAACAGCAAATTATCGAGAGCTTACAGAATGAACCCATCCAACCCCTGACTCAAAGATTGATAACAGAATTCAAAACGTTAGTTTTAGCAACAGGGGTTGTTTTGGTAACTTATCGTATAGTCAGACATATATCTGACGAACAACCTGTTCATTCGCTGCGAAGTTCCATCTGGAAATTAAACAACGATCGATGGAAAATGATCTTTCATCAGGGCACTTTGGTTAGAGAATCATCAGTGCAGTATGATGAATAATTGGCCAAAATTATTTAAAATCAAAGTTTCGCATAAAAAAGGCTCAAGCATTCCTGCTTGAGCCTTTTCTAAATTCAATTAAGCTTAGTAGCGGTTGTTGCTGCGGTTGTAGCCGCCGCCACCACCACGGTTCCCAAAGGAACCACCACTTCTGTCTTCTTTGGGCTTGGCTTTATTTACTTTGAGGTCGCGACCAAGCCATTCAGCACCATCAAGAGCTTCAATAGCTTTCGCTTCTTCATCTTCTGAACTCATTTCCACGAAAGCAAAGCCGCGTAAACGACCTGTTTCACGGTCAGTGGGTAGTTGAACGCGCTTTACAGCACCATATTCTGCAAATACAGCACTTAGCGCATCTTGTGTAACATCATAGGAGAGGTTACCAACGTAAATTGACATCAAATGTCTCCAAAATCATAAGTTTGTAGAGATTTAGATTTCGGAGAGAAGTCTGTAATACCAAAAGGAAAAAGCCTGTCAATACTAAAAACAAACACTGTCGCCGAATTAATTCTCATTTCACTTCCCATGATGACATAGCAACCAACTTTCTAGGAAAAAGTTTGAAAAACTGTTATAAAAAGTTATATAAGCGGTTAACAGCTAGATGCTGGCTAGTCTCAAAACGGGTGAAGCTTTAGTGAACCGCACCCACGAGATCGACTAATCCACTCTCTTTTCTAAATATTGACCAATCATCAACTGCTCACCAGCACGGGAAATAATGGTTTGTCTGGTGCGGTATTTGCTGCCAATTAGCTTTAACTCTTCTTCAAAGACTGAACCGTTGTACTCAGTTCGCAAACACATTGTTTTAGGATTGGAGAAATAATACTGGGCGGTGACTGGTTTGGATATGGCAAAACCGCGATCGCGGTACAAAATATTTCCTAAAGCTCCAAATATTGTCGAACCTTGCGACTCTTTCCTGTCCTTGAGTACATCCATACTTTCCCATGTAACTGCTGCACCACAGATCAAACTACCTGTATCAGGCAAATCGTGCATCTGAGCTAGGTTTTGCAATTCATCACAGCCCGGCTTGAGAAAATCGATTGTAACTATACTCTCCATCTCTTTAGTTTCTCCCTTGGGTAGGGTGTAGTAGCGCCGTTGCGATCGCCACTTACCCTCTGATTCCTGGAAAAATTCGGAAATCTGGGCTTCGTCAGCAGTTTGGGCAATTTTTAGCAATGATGTCACTTGTAACTTTCCTGACTAATATTGGTGGCTGTAATATATATCGCCTTTTTCTTGGCTGTATATGCAATCGCCCGATCGAAATATGACAGCGTTAAAAAAAGCAATTTATGTTTACTATTCTTAATATATTGGATCGAACGTAAAAATTACTAGGCATTTTGCTAACTACATTAAATCTGGCTATGTAAGCCTAAGTATAATTATTTAAATACTGCAAATTTTAGAAGAAAGGGCGCAAAATTCGCGTATCTCCAGTCAACGCAAGTCTTCTACCAAGGGCAGATTCCAAGAAATTTAAAAATATTTATACTGAATACTGAGTTAATAATTGCATCGACAGCTAAAAAGCTGCCGAATCAATGTAATGAGTTAAAGTGGTGAGAATTTTTTTGAATAAAAAGTAATTTTTGATACAAAATTCTGCAAGAAGATCGTTAATTGACTCTCGCCGCTTTTCACTGTTCATAATGTCTCAAAATTACTTGGTAATGCACGGCTGTTTAACCCAAAAAGCTCCCCAAATACGAGAAAAAAAATGATTTTGGACAGAAATAAGCCGCATAAGCAGGCGAAAATCTTACCTTTCGCAGCCGCTAACCAGGTAATTAATACCCAGTTAGATTCAGTTGTGAAGACTGATATGGCTGTTGCAGAAACAAAAAGTAGCTTTGACACAAAAGTGTCTTCCCCTTTCGCATCCATATTATTGATTCCCTGTTTGCTGGGCATAGGACTGCTGACAGCGAATTGTGGAGCGCTCCCCAAGGAAGAACCAGCTGATGCACAATCTCAGAGTCCTGGTAGTGGACAACGTGGTGGTAGTGCAACGGCTGTAGATGCAGCGATCGCTCGAACTGAGACGCTACAAACACAACCAGAATACACAGGTAATACAACACCCTTCCGAATTGTGTCACTGCGATCGCAAGTAGAAGCTCGGTTGTTGGCTTTAAACTTAGATGTGGGCGATACAGTAAAACTTGGGCAAAACGTCGGGCGGTTAGATGATGCCATACTTTCGACCGAATTAAAGCAAGCAGAAGCAGAGCTAGCTGCCCTCAAATCAGAAGTAGCTAGGGCAACCAATCAGGTAAGCAATGCCCGTGCAGACGTTGAACGGGCGCGGCTAGAAGTAGTACAAGCTCAAGCAGACTCAGAACGACAGCAGAGGTTGTTCAAAGCTGGAGCGATCGCTGAACAAACTGCCCAGCAAGCGCGTACCCAGGCAAAAACAGCCGCCCAGGCACTCCGGGCAGCTCAAGAGCAAGTACGCACAGAACAGCAAGCCGTCGCCGCGGCCCAAGGTAGAGTACTTGCTCAACAAGCATTGGTTGCCCAAACCAAAGAGCGCAGGTCTTATACTCGGCTGGTATCTCCCATCACTGGCGTAGTCACAGAAAAGGTGACAGAACCAGGCAACCTTCTGCAAGCAGGTAGTGAAGTTTTGAAAATTGGCGACTTTAACCGTGTTAAAGTCGTCGTCCAAGTTTCCGAATTAGAATTGGCACAAATTCAGGTTGGACAGTCTGTACAAGTCCGCTTAGATGCCTTCCCCAAGGAAACATTAATTGGCAGAGTTACCCGCATTTCTCCAGCTGCCGATGCCACAGCTCGCTTGATACCTGTAGAAGTCGTGATTCCCAACACTCAAGGGAAAATTGGTAGTGGACTGCTGGCGCGAGTCAATTTTCAAACCCAGACTCAACAGCGTGTAGTAGTGCCGCAAACAGCGATTCAAAAACAAGCAGGAGCAACAAAGGCAGCACAGAAAGAGCAAGAAAACTCATCGGGGACGCTATTTGTGGTGAAAGACACAGATGGTAAGACGAAAGTAGCGACGCGTGCTGTCACATTAGGACAAAAGGCTGATGGCAAAGTGGAAATTTTATCCGGTTTGCAAGCAGGAGAGCGCTATGTTGTTCGTAGTGGTAAGCCGTTAAAAGAAGGTGACACTGTAAGTCTTTCAATTCTTTCAGAAAAGCAATAGTAGGGTGAGCAATAACCACCATCCAAAAGAAAAAAGTACTCAGTAGTCAGCACTTATCACTTAGTATCATGCAACAGGCAAACAATAATAATGGCAATGGCGGATTTAGCCTTAGTGCGATCGCTATCCGCCAACACATTGGCACACTCATGCTCACCGTGGCAGTAATTGTCATTGGGGTATTTTTTCTCACAACGATCCAAGTCGATCTTCTACCGTCAATTACCTATCCGCGAATTGGGGTTCGGCTAGAAGCCCCTGGTATTTCACCAGAAGTAGCAGTAGATGAAATTACCAGACCCTTAGAAGAAGCTTTAGCAGCAACTGAGAATGTAGTGCAAGTTTTTTCTCGTACTCGTGAGGGACAGGTAAGCCTCGATTTATACTTCCAACCAGGGGGCGATATTGACCAAGCCCTAAACGATGCTACTGCTGCTTTTAACCGAGGGCGAGGACAACTGCCAGATACGATAGAGGAGCCGCGCTTATTTAAAGTCGATCCTTCTCAATTGCCGGTTTATGAATTGGCGCTGACATCTACCTCGTTACAAGGGAAAGATTTACGCGTATTTGCTGATGAAGAGTTAACCCGTGAACTCAGTGTTGTGCCGGGAGTCGCTTCAGTTGATGTATCTGGCGGTGCAGAGGAAGAAGTACGAGTGCTTGTTGACTTAAACCGATTACAAGCTTTGGGTGTCGGATTAAATGATGTCTTAAATGAATTAACAGCCCGTAACCAAGACACTTCTGGCGGTCGGATTCTGGGGCAAAATTCCGAGCCATTGACTCGGACTGTCGGACGCTTCCAAAATGCCAAGGAAATTGAAAACCTTTCCTTGGAAGTTTCCTCCCCTGCCTCCCCTGCCTCCTCTGCTTCCCCTGCCTCCCCTGCACCTTCCCGCCGCGTCTACTTGCGAGACTTTGCAGAGGTAATTGACGATACAGAAGAACAGCGAGTATTTGTTTACCTAAATCGTCAGCCTGCGGTGAAATTTTCAATCCAAAAGCAGCCTGAAGCCAACACAATCACAGTTGTAGATGCTGTTAAGCGGCGAATTGAACAATTACGGCAATCAGGTTTAATTCCAGCAGACATGACTTTGAGTCCCACTACAGATGAATCTGTCTTCATCCGTAATTCTTTGAATGATGTCATCTTTTCGGGGATTTCTGGGGCATTATTAGCAGCCGCAGCAGTATTGTTATTTTTGGGATCGTTCAGGCAAACATTTATTATCAGTTTGACGATTCCGCTGTGTACTCTAGCAGCGATCGCTTTGATGAGAATATTTGGCTTGACTTTGAATGTATTCAGTTTGGCAGGTCTGACATTAGGAGTCGGTCAAGCAATTGATACATCGGTTGTGATCTTGGAGAACATTTCCGAGAAAACAGGGATGACTCCCAATCAAAAAGAGATGGAGGCAGGGGAGCAGAGGAGCAGGGGAGCAGAGGAGAAGGGGAGAAATTCAAGATTCTTTATTGATAGTGCGATCGCAGCTTCCCAAGAAGTAGAATCTGCTTTAGTTGCTGCTACAGGTGCCAACTTAGTTTCTGTAGTGCCATTCCTCTTAATTGGCGGCTTTATTGCACTGCTATTTAATGAATTAATTCTGACAATTAGCTTCGCAGTTGCAGCATCCCTTGTCGTCGCCATCACAGTAGTACCGATGCTGTCTTCTCGACTCTTGGGAATTCGCTGGTCTAGTCGGATTAGTGAATTTTGGCTGCTTAGGCAGTTTAATCACCGATTTGAAGATGCTACGCGAGGATACGGTAACTTCTTAACAAAGGTTTTACGCTATCGACTCCTCGTCGTTATCGCTGCTTTGGGAATTTTAGGCGGCAGCAGCTTTTTTATGTTTGGTCAAATTCCCCAAGAAATTTTACCCCGGATCAGTACTGGTCAAGCTAACTTGAGAGCGCAGTTTCCTCCCGGTACACCTTTAGCAACTTCTGAAAAAGTTATGCAAATTGTCGATGACATTTTGCTCAAACAACCAGAAACCGAGTCTGCTTTCACAACTGTGGGTGGTTCTTTGTTTGGTAGCAATACTACAGAGAATCCTTTACGTGCCAGTAGCACCATCAATCTAAAACCAGGCACAGATGTCGAAGCTTTCGTCAAAAAAGTAACTCAGGAATTTAACAAACTCAACTTAGCAGGAATTCTGCTGCGCCTCAATCCTGGTCAGGTGCGGGGTTTAATCTTGAGTAATTCTCCAGTGCAAGGGTCAGAAGTTGACGTGATTCTGCAAGGTGAGAATGAAGAAAACTTAACGCAAGCAGGGGCACAAGTGCTGCAAGCATTGCAGGAAAGAGCAAAATTGGCAACGTTCCGGCCAGATGCCGATCCTCGACAACCGGAAATCCAAATTCGCCCCGACTGGGAACGAGTTTCAGCTTTAGGGTTGAGCGCTCAACAAATTGGTGCAACAGTTCAAACAGCAATCGAAGGTTCAGTTCCCACGCAAATTCAACGCGGTAATCGTTTAGTTGATGTGCGGGTGCAGCTAAATAAGGAAGCTATTCAGCGTCCTTCCCAACTAGAGCAATTACCGCTATTTACAGAAAACAATCAGCTAATCCGCCTTTCAGACGTTGCGAATATTCAAGAAGGTCAAGCGCCTGGTGAGGTGCAACGGATTAATCAGCGCCAAGCTTTTATTGTGGCAGGAAATCTCAGCGAGGGAGCTAGTCTTGGTGAAGCGATCGCAGAAGTCAACGAAGTACTCAAGGATGTAGACTTACCTGATGGCGTTTCAATTGTGCCTAGTTCTGCCCAAGAAACTAATCAACAACTTCAAGATGCTTTAAAAACTTTGGGGGCGTTGGCGACGTTCTTAATCTTTGTAGTCATGGCGGTACAATACAATTCGCTGATTGACCCATTGGTAATTATGTTCACCGTACCACTAGCCTTAGCTGGGGGAATTTTTGGACTTTACATTACCCAAACTGCAATTGGCGCAACTGTAATTGTTGGTGTCGTTCTGCTGGTGGGAATTGTGGTGAACGCAGGGATTCTCATGGTAGAACTAGCGAACCAAATTCGGGATGAAATTGGTTGTAGTCGTCAAATTGCCATCATGAAAGCTGCACCTCAACGTTTGCGCCCAATTATTATGACCACAGTCACCACTATCTTGGGACTGTTTCCTTTGGCATTAGGCATTGGCGAAGGTTCTGAGTTTTTGCAGCCTTTAGGGATTGTAGTTTTCTTTGGGATGGCGATCGCAACGATGCTGACATTATTTATCATCCCCTGTTTTTATATTCTGCTGCACGATTTGCTAGGTGGAAATTGGGCAAAGCCAGTGTTAAACCGATTGCGTGGAGTTACGAAAAAACTTATCAGCTAATAAGCATTTAAGTTGCACTAGCGCAATACCGATTTTATCCGCGATCGCGCTTACTGTTTGTTTCTGGGATGGTTATAAATAGAGAACCGTTTGCCATAGCTTCTCAACCTTATAACCATTTCAGACAGGCACTTAGACATCGCCCTGTTCTAATACCATTTTGAAAAATGATTGCGACAGATGGATTCACACCAAGCCAGACGCACCAAGGCAATTCCCAATCCAAAATCTAAAATGGTATAACCATGCCAGCCTTTCTCCAATCCTAAAAACAAAGTTTCTCAAAGTTTATGACGCTCAGGGTCAACAAAACGATAATCTTGGCTGAGTAAGTGAATAAAAACTAATACCTCACTGAAAGGCATTCTTTCTTGTTCGTGCCTTTTGTGCTTAAAAGCTTATGCTGATCCGCCCCGCCACAATAACTGACGTACCCGCAGTTTTACCAATGGTTGCCAAAATTTGTGCTTTGCATGAGTCTTGGGATTCTGCTAAGTATGGTTTTCTACCGCATCCAGAACAGCGTTATGAGAAATGGTTGACGCGTTTGGCAAATAGCGATGGCTTCTCTACGAGACGCGACGCGAACGCCGACGCTTCCAGCGTACGCAGTGTATTTCTAGTATCCGAAAATGAAGGGCAAATTGTAGGGTTTCTGGTAGCAACAGTTGAGCGAGAAATCCCAATTTATCGGTTACAGGAATTTGCTTTTATTCATGATATCTGGGTCGAGCCGGAATATCGCCAAAACGGAATTGCGCGGCAGATGGTGATGCTAAGTGTTGAACGCTTTCATCAGATGGGCGTCAAGCAAATTCGTCTAGATACAGCAAATGCTAACGAGGCTTCACGGCGGTTATTTGCATCTTGTGGTTTTCGAATCAGCATTATTGAAATGCTGATTGAATTGAGCCATTAGTCATAAGCTTATGACTAATGACTAATGACAAAGGACTAACTAGCTAACAGAGTTTTTTCTAGAGAAGTCCAACGGAAAGAGCGATCGCCACCCCTCTCAATGACTACTCTCACTCGTGGTTCTAGCTGAGGCAAATTCGTCAAATACTCAAGTTCCTCATTGGAAAGAATATGCCCTTCAATAATCCACAAGACCAGCCCCTTTGATTTTGGTGGTAGCTGTTCTAGATGAGAATTGAGAATTGGCGGTAAATAGTACACATGACCTACTGCGGCACCACTACCAGTGCTTTTTTTCCCAAGATGAGGAGGTCTGACTCCATGAATTCTTGTGAGATACGCAGCTAAATCACCCAGTCCTTTAGCAGTAATGTGAAGGGTAGTATAGCCAGCTGCCCGTAATCGGCGCTGATATCGACCTTCATAACCTCCTTCCAGAGGTACATACACTCCCAGAGCGCCAAATTTTTCCAGATCGCGGATTAAACCGTTGCCAGTGGTAATTAGTGCCATAGATTTTCGTCTTATCCCACTTAGATATTTCTATTATTTACCCTGAACCGATAGATTAAAAGCATTTTTTTTGGTTATTGGGCATTGGGTACAAGAGGCAGAGGTGCAAAGGGGCAGAGGGGAAAGAACTTACTGCAACTTCTCCTTGGTCACTGAGCGTAGCCGAAGTGCTGCTCCCCTGCTCCCCCACTCCCTAAAAATAGCTCTATAAATTACTGGACAAACATAAATAAATAATTTATATTATTAGATTGTGACCAAAAACGCAAATTGGGTTGACTTTTTACTGTCATTCTGAAGTAGTGTTAGCATCAAAAACTGATGACTGAATCCAAATTGGATAATCTAACTCAGAGCGATCGTAGACTGGTAAACTAAGAAAGCTTTCAGGTCAACATCAGAGCTTATGGAAGAATAACTAAAGTTAATCCTAAGCTTCAAGGTACGTTTACTCCTGTGCCTCTAAAAAAAAGCAGGCAAAAGCTTAAACAATAGTTTAAGGTGTTTAAGGAAGTAAAACTGAGCAGCAATGTTGGTTTCATGGCATTACGTCAGTCTCAGTTAACGGATACTGGGCGGTAATAACCGCTTAAGTCCAACTGCAACACGGCAGTAGCCAATCTCCGGGAAGCCGCCCTTCAGGCGTGTACAAATCGGAAAACCCGCCGACAGCGCTGCCTCCAGAAAGTGCCAGAGCAATTGCTTGGACGAAAGCATTGCTGCACACAGCTTAAAGCTGTAGCGCCTTGCATTGATTCCAGAAGTTACTCCTTCCCAACGGGAAGAGACTTGTGGCTGTTCTGGTGATCTAATGAGTGAAGCTAAACAGATTCACCAAGCAGTAAGGACACGGTTTGTTGTGTCCGAAAGCATTTGGAGCGGTTTATTGAAACCATTCCAAATTTCGCAGGCTAACCCAGCCTAAACTGATGCGTACAAAGCGTGTCCTCTAAAGTCCAATTCCAAGGTCAGCAAGTAGAAAGGAGAACCAGTTACTGTGTCTGTAGGTATTCTCGGCACCAAGCTGGGCATGACCCAAATATTTGACGAAGCAGGAGTATCTATTCCTGTAACTGTCATTCAAGCAGGGCCATGCACCGTTACACAAGTTAAAACGAAAGAAACCGACGGTTACTTTGCCATTCAAGTTGGTTATGGCGAAGTTAAACCCAAGGCACTAAACAGACCACTACTGGGTCATTTGGTGAAATCATCTGCCCCAGCATTGCGTCACTTAAATGAATATCACACCGATAGCTCTAGTGATTATGCTTTAGGTCAAGAGATTAAAGCAGATATTTTTAGCGCTGGTCAAATTGTCGATGTCGTCGGTACAAGCATCGGTCGCGGCTTTGCGGGAAACCAGAAGCGCAACAACTTTGGTCGCGGGCCAATGTCACACGGTTCCAAAAACCACAGAGCACCCGGTTCTATTGGTGCTGGTACAACACCCGGTCGTGTCTATCCAGGTAAGCGGATGGCAGGTCGTTTGGGTGGAAAACGTATTACAATCCGCAAACTGACCATAGTGCGAGTAGATCCAGAACGCAACTTATTGCTGATTAAGGGAGCTATACCTGGTAAACCAGGCGCTCTAGTAAGTGTTGTGCCTGCAAAAACAGTGGGATAGTCAAAAGTCATTAGTCAAAAGTCATTAGTCAAAAGTCATTGGCTAAGGACAAATGACAAAAGACCAATGACAAATGACAAAGGACAAAGGACAGATAACAAAGATGGTTGAAAGCGTAGTTAAAAATTGGCAAGGAGAACAGGTCGGCGAGACGACCTTCGAATTGCGCGTTGCCAAAGAAGGAACAGCGTCTCATATTGTACACCGCGCCTTAGTACGGCAATTGACGAATGCTCGTCAAGGAAATGCCAGCACAAAAACTCGTGCGGAAGTTAGAGGTGGCGGTCGTAAACCTTGGCGGCAAAAAGGTACTGGTCGCGCTCGTGCAGGGTCTATTCGTTCGCCATTGTGGCGTGGTGGTGGTGTGATCTTTGGGCCAAAGCCTAGAGATTTCGACCTGAAATTGAACCGCAAAGAGCGACGTTTAGCGCTGCGGACAGCATTTGTCGGTCGTATTGACGACTTGATCGTAGTAGAAGAATTTAGCACCGAGCTATCTCGCCCGAAGACTAAAGAATTAGTGGCAGCGCTTGCGCGTTGGGGAATAGTACCAGAAAGCAAGGCACTGTTGATTTTGTCTGAAATTGCGGATACAGATAACGTTTATTTATCAGCCCGCAACATTGAAAATTTAAAACTAATTGCAGCCGACCAGCTAAATGTTTTTGATTTACTGCACGCTGACAAAATTGTAGTTACGGCATCAGCCCTAGAAAAAATTCAGGAGGTCTACAGTGCCTAGCTTTGACCCCCGCGACCTTGCCGACTTAGTACGTCGCCCAATCGTCACCGAGAAAGCGACCATCTTGATGGAGCAAAACAAGTACACCTTTGAAGTAATTCCAAAGGCATCAAAGCCAGAAATCAAGGCTGCGATCGAAGACTTGTTTCAGGTCAAGGTTGTAAAAGTCAACACCACTCTACCACCGCGCAAAAAGCGGCGCGTTGGTAAATTTATTGGTTATAAACCCCAATATAAGCGAGCCATTGTTACCGTCGCACCTGGGGATGAAGACAAGATTAGACAAGTTCTATTCCCAGAAGTCTAAAAAAGTTTTGAGTTAGGAGTTAAGAGTTACTGAACTCAACACTCAAAACTCAACACTCAGCACTCAGCACTCAGCACTGTAAAAATATGGGTACCCGTTCTTATCGCCCTTATACCCCCAGCACTCGCCAAGTTACAATCTCTGACTTTGCGGAAATTACCAGAACCGAGCCAGAAAAATCCCTAACAACCTCGAAGCATCGCGCCAAAGGTCGGAATAATCACGGACGGATTACTAGTCGTCGCCGGGGTGGCGGACATAAACAGCTTTATCGGATCATCGATTTTAAAAGGGATAAACATAATATTCCGGCAAAAGTCGCAGCAATTGAATACGATCCTAACCGCAACGCCAGAATTGCCCTTTTGTATTACCAAGACGGCGAAAAACGGTACATCCTTCACCCCAACGGGTTGAAAGTTGGAACAATAATTATTTCTGGCCCTGAAGCTCCCTTTGAAGATGGTAATGCCTTACCGCTCTCGAAGATTCCTTTGGGTACTAGTGTTCACAACGTAGAACTGACCCCTGGTAAAGGTGGTCAAATTGTGCGTGCTGCTGGTGCTAGCGCTCAAGTTGTGGCAAAAGAAGGTAATTATGTAACTCTCAAGTTGCCTTCAGGAGAAGTCCGCTTGATTCGACGCGAGTCCTACGCCACCATTGGGCAAGTAGGCAACACCGATGCGAGAAACCTGAGTGCAGGTAAAGCCGGACGAAATCGCTGGAAAGGTCGCCGTCCTAAAGTTAGAGGTAGCGTCATGAACCCAGTGGATCACCCACATGGTGGTGGTGAAGGTAGAGCGCCTATCGGTAGATCGGGGCCTGTTACACCTTGGGGTAAACCCACATTGGGTGCGAAGACACGCAATCGCAAGAAACTTAGCAGCAAGTTGATTGTGCGTCGTCGTCGTAAGTCTTCTAAACGCGGTCGCGGTGGTCGTGAATCATAGAATTTTAGATTTTAGATTTTGGATTTTAGATTGGGGTCTACTTGTGAACATTGAAAATTTGTGAAACCTGATTAGATACCTAATTATCCAAAATCCGAAATTCTAAATCCTAATTCCTAAATCCTAAATCCAAAATTGAACTATGGGTCGTTCTCTAAAAAAAGGTCCTTTTGTTGCGGATCATCTCTTAAAGAAAATTGAAAAGCTCAACGACAACAACAGAAAAGAAGTTATTAAAACTTGGTCACGAGCTTCGACAATTTTGCCTCTAATGGTAGGACATACTATAGCTGTTCACAACGGACGCCAACACGTTCCCGTTTTTGTAAATGAACAGATGGTAGGACATAAGTTGGGTGAATTTGCCCCGACACGCACCTACAGGGGTCATGGAAAAAGCGACAAAAAAGCAGGTAGGTAGTTATTAGTTATTAGTCATTAGTCATTAGCTAAAGACAAGTGACAAGTGACAAATGACAAATGACAAAATTGGAGAAAATTATGGCTACTAATACTACTGAAGTAAAAGCGATCGCTCGTTTTATCCGCATCTCGGCTTACAAGGTGCGTCGGGTACTCGATCAAATCCGCGGGCGATCTTACCGAGAAGCGTTAATCATCCTGGAATTCATGCCCTATCGCGCTACTGAACCCATCTTGAAGGTTCTCAGAAGCGCTGCTGCCAATGCCGAACACAACGCTGGGTTAGATCGGACTCAACTTGTAATTACTCAAGCTTATGCCGATCAAGGGCCGCCGTTGAAGCGCTTCCAACCAAGAGCGCAAGGTCGAGCTTACCAAATTCGCAAACCGACGTGTCATATTACTGTGGCCGTTGCAGCCGCCCCAGAAAAATAAGCTTTTTTACAGGAATAAATTGCGTAAAGTAAGAAATTTTAGAGGAAGCATTCGTGGGACAAAAGATTCATCCAGTTGGTTTTCGCCTGGGTATTACACATGAACATCAATCCCGTTGGTTTGCTGTTCCCGATCGCTATCCAGAACTTCTCCAAGAAGACCACAAACTCCGTCAATACATAGAACAAAAGCTGGGTAGGCAGGCTCAAAACAACGCCGGAATTTCCGAAGTACGGATTGAGCGCAAAGCCGACCAAATCGACTTAGAAGTACGCACAGCTAGACCTGGGGTAGTAGTGGGTCGCGGTGGACAAGGTATTGAATCCTTACGTACCGGACTCCAAGGATTGTTGGGTAGTAATCGTCAAATTCGGATTAACGTAGTTGAAGTTCAACGAGTTGATGCTGATGCCTACCTAATTGCCGAATACATTGCTCAACAATTGGAACGTCGGGTTTCCTTTCGGCGGGTAGTGCGGCAATCGATTCAACGTGCCCAACGCGCTGGTGTTCAAGGTATTAAAATCCAAGTTAGCGGTCGCCTCAACGGTGCGGAAATTGCCCGGACAGAGTGGACTCGTGAAGGTAGAGTACCTTTACATACCTTACGGGCTGACATTGACTACTCTTATTGCACAGCAAAAACTGTTTACGGCATTTTGGGTATCAAAGTATGGGTGTTTAAGGGAGAAATTATTCCTGGACAGGAACCAGATCCACTGCCACCCGCAAGCCGCGATCGCGAACGTGACCCCCGCGATCGCGACCGGGAACCCCGTCGCCGTCAACAACAACGCCGTCGCCAGCAATTTGAAGACCGCTCAAATGAAGGATAAAAAGGGAATGGGGCATGGCGCATGGGGCATAGAGAATTGACGATGCCCAATGCCCAATGCCCAATGCCCAATGCCCAGTACCTAGTAGCCAATCATGTTAAGCCCTAGAAGAACTAAATTCCGCAAACAACAGCGCGGACGGATGGAAGGACTAGCCAGCCGTGGTAGTACCCTCAACTTCGGTGATTTTGCACTCCAAGCTCAAGAACCTGCTTGGATTACCTCGCGTCAAATCGAGGCTTCCCGTCGGGCAATGACTCGTTATATTCGTCGGGGTGGACAAATCTGGATTCGGATTTTCCCTGATAAACCAGTAACCATGCGTCCTGCTGAAACCCGGATGGGTTCCGGTAAAGGTAATCCAGAGTTTTGGGTAGCTGTAGTCAAGCCAGGACGAATTTTGTTTGAAATTGGTGGAGTTTCTGAAGAAATCGCTCGTGAAGCGATGCGTTTGGCTTCATTTAAACTGCCCATCAAAACTAAGTTTATTGTGCGCTCTCAACCACAGGAGCAGGAGTAGCTTATGCCTCTTCCCAAGATTTCAGAAGCTAGAGAATTAAGCGACGAGAAGCTCTCTGATGAAATTGTCGCGATCAAAAGACAACTATTTCAATTGCGCTTGCAAAAAGCCACCAGACAATTAGAAAAGCCCCATCAGTTCCGGCAATTGCGCCACCGCCTAGCCCAATTGCTGACGCTAGAAACAGAACGCAAACGGGCAGCAAGTCAATCGGCTAAAGAAGCAAAGTAGGAGATTATGGCAGTTAAAGAACGAGTTGGCTTGGTAGTGAGCGATAAAATGCAAAAAACTGTGGTAGTCGCCATAGAAAACCGCGCTCCTCACCCCAAGTACGGCAAGATTGTGGTTAACACCCAACGATATAAAGTTCACGACGAAGAAAATCAGTGTAAAGTAGGCGATCGCGTTCGCATTCAGGAAACTAGACCCCTGAGTAAAACCAAGCGCTGGAAAATCACAGAAGTCCTGAACGTCAAGCCTACTTAAACCTCATCGTTGTTAGAAGCTAACAACATTACAAGGGAGAATAATTGTGATTCAACCCCAGACTTACCTGAATGTCGCAGATAATAGCGGCGCCCGCAAACTGATGTGCATCCGCATCTTAGGCGGAGGCAACCGTCGTTATGGTTTTATTGGCGATAAAATTATCGCAGTTGTCAAAGATGCTACACCCAACATGGCTGTTAAAAAGTCTGATGTGGTAGAAGCAGTAATTGTTCGGACTCGGAAAGCTGTAAATCGTGACAGCGGTATGAGTATTCGCTTTGATGATAACGCTGCTGTAATCATCAACAAAGACGGTAATCCAAGAGGCACACGGGTTTTTGGCCCAGTTGCACGGGAACTGCGCGATAAAAACTTCACCAAAATTGTTTCTCTGGCTCCGGAGGTGCTTTAATGGCAACCAAACAGGGTACGCCCAAAGTATTTCACAAAATGCACGTCAAAACTGGCGACACCGTACAAGTGATTGCTGGCAAAGACAAAGGAAAGGTTGGTGAAATTATCCAAGCACTTCCTCAACTGAGTAAAGTCATCGTCAAAGGTGTCAACATCAAGACCAAGCACGTCAAACCCCAGCAAGAAGGGGAATCAGGGCGAATTATTACCCAAGAATTCCCAATTCATAGCTCCAATGTGATGCTTTATTCCACCAAGCAAAACGTTGCTAGTCGTGTTGGTTACACCTTTACCTCAGAAGGTAAAAAGGTCAGAAAACTCAAGAAAACTGGCGAAATTCTCGATAAATAAGAATTAGCCAACTTGAAATTTTAGATTTTAAATTTAATCCAAAATCCAAAATCTAAAATCCAAAATTAAAGTTTCCCTGACCAAGCCCAGGGATATCAGGACAAAAAACTATGGCGACAACAAGACTCAAAACCTTATATCAAGAGACGATCGTCCCCAAACTGATTAATCAGTTTCAATATACCAACGTTCATCAAGTACCGAAGTTAGTAAAGGTTACGATTAACCGAGGTTTGGGTGAAGCAGCTCAAAATGCGAAGTCGCTGGAAGCATCCATAAACGAAATTTCAACGATCACTGGTCAAAAACCAGTGGTGACACGGGCGAAAAAGGCGATCGCTGGCTTTAAGATTCGTCAAGGGATGCCTGTGGGGATCATGGTGACACTCAGAGCCGAACGGATGTATGCCTTTTTCGACAGACTAGTTAGCCTGTCACTACCCAGAATTCGAGATTTTCGCGGCGTTAGCCCTAAAAGCTTTGACGGACGCGGTAATTACACTCTGGGCGTGAGAGAACAGCTAATTTTTCCAGAAGTCGAATACGACAGCATCGATCAAGTGCGTGGGCTGGATATTTCCATCATCACCACAGCAAAAAACGACGAAGAGGGACGCGCCTTACTTAAAGAATTAGGAATGCCTTTTCGCGATCAATAAGTTCATCTATAGAGGGAACGATGGCGGCTAACGACACAATTGCAGATATGCTGACGCGCATCCGCAATGCCAACCTGGCGCGGCATCAAACTACACAAGTGCCAGCTACAAAATTGACCCGAAGCATTGCCAAAGTGCTACGGGAGGAAGGCTTTATTGCTGAAATCGAAGAAGCAGAAGAAGGAGTAAAACGCAATCTGGTGATTTCCCTGAAATACAAGGGAAAAAACCGTCAGCCTCTGATCACCGCCTTAAAGCGGGTCAGTAAGCCTGGCTTGCGTGTTTATTCAAATCGAAAAGAATTACCAAGGGTACTAGGCGGCATTGGCATTGCCATTATTTCTACATCCAGTGGCATTATGACTGACCGCGAAGCGCGGCGTCAAAACTTGGGTGGCGAAGTACTTTGTTACGTTTGGTAGTCATTGGTCATTAGTCATTGGTCATTAGTCATTTGTCACTTGTACTGAGCGTAGTCGAAGTATTAGTGAAAAACAAAGGACAAAGGACAAAGGACAAAGGACAAATAACAAAGGACAAAAAGTCATGTCTCGTATTGGTAAACGTCCAATTACTATTCCCGCCAAAGTTCAAGTGGCGATCAATGGTACGAATATTGTGGTGAAAGGCCCGAAAGGAGAACTTTCTCGCACTCTCAGAGATAATGTCTCACTCTCTCAAGAGGGGGAAATATTACACGTCAATCGTCGGGATGAAACTCGGACATCGAAGCAATTGCACGGCTTAAGCCGCACTTTAGTTGCCAACATGGTCGAGGGAGTTTCCCAAGGTTTTCAGCGCCGTTTGGAAATCCAAGGTGTTGGTTACAGGGCACAAATTCAAGGGCGTAACTTAGTTTTAAACATGGGTTATAGCCATCAGGTGCAAATTGAACCACCAGATGGAATTCAATTTGCTGTAGAAGGTACTACTAATGTCATTGTCAGTGGCTATGACAAAGAAATCGTAGGTAACACAGCCGCCAAAATTCGTGCCGTTCGTCCACCAGAACCTTACAAAGGTAAAGGCATTCGCTATGCCGGTGAAGTGGTCAGACGGAAGGCTGGTAAGACTGGTAAGGGTGGTAAGAAGTAGAAATGAAACTTACTCGTAGAGAATCAAAAAACCGTCGTCATCGACGCGTTCGCGGCAAAGTGATTGGCTCCCCAGAACGTCCACGTTTAGCGGTATTCCGTTCTAATGAGCATATTTATGCCCAAGTAATTGATGATACTCAGCATCAAACCATCGTGGCTGCATCGACTGTAGAACCAGAGTTGAAATCTAGTTTAGCGTCATGTGCAAACCGCGATGCATCGGTACAAGTTGGTAAGTTGATTGCAGTGCGATCGCTAGAAAAAGGCATCACCAAAGTAGTCTTCGATCGCGGTGGTAACTTATATCATGGTCGTGTAAAAGCACTCGCTGATGCAGCACGCGAAGCTGGTTTAGATTTCTAAAGTCATTGGTCATTAGTCATTAGTTATTGGACAAATGACAAAGGACAAATGACAAATGACAACTGACAAATGACGTTCACCAGAGCATAAATTATGGCAACAGAGCGTAAAAGTAGAACAAAGCGTGCCAAAAAAGAAGAAACCACTTGGCAAGAGCGGGTTATCCAAATCCGCCGCGTAAGTAAAGTGGTCAAAGGTGGTAAAAAACTCAGCTTCCGAGCGATCGTTGTCGTTGGTAACGAACGCGGTCAGGTTGGAGTTGGAGTAGGCAAAGCTTCAGATGTAATAGGTGCCGTTAAAAAAGGCGTAGCCGACGGCAAAAAACACCTCATTGATATCCCAATCACCAAATCCAACTCTATCCCCCATCCTATTGATGGTGTCGGTGGCGGTGCAAAAGTGCTGATGCGTCCAGCCGCACCTGGTACTGGGGTAATCGCTGGTGGTGCTGTGCGAACTGTGTTGGAATTAGCCGGAGTTCGTAACGTCTTAGCCAAGCAACTAGGCTCCAACAATCCGCTCAATAATGCTAGAGCCGCAGTTAATGCCTTATCTACACTGCGTACCCTTGCTGAAGTCGCCGAAGATCGCGGTATTCCTATTCAAAATCTCTACATCTAATTTAGTCATTAGTCATTGGTCATGAGTCATTAGTGAATAACAAAGGACAAATGACAAATGACAAACGACAAATGACAAACGACAAATGAGAACTTGATAACTTATGAGACTCCATGATGTTAAGCCGCAAAAAGGCTCAAAGAAACGCAAGCGCCGTGTAGCCAGAGGTATTTCTGCCGGACAAGGCGCTAGTGCTGGTTTAGGTATGCGGGGTCAAAAATCTCGTTCTGGTAGTGGGACTCGACCAGGTTTTGAAGGTGGTCAACAGCCATTGTACCGCCGCTTACCTAAGCTGAAGGGCTTTCCGATTGTTAATCAGAAGATTTACACTACGATTAATGTAGAGAAGCTAGCTTCCCTTCCCGCGAATACGGAAGTAACTTTGACCTCATTGAAAGCCGCAGGTATCCTGACTGCTGTCAAGGGGCCACTGAAAGTTTTAGGGAACGGGGAATTGAGCATTCCGCTCAAGGTACAAGCGGCAGCTTTCACAGGTTCAGCTCGTAGCAAAATTGAGGCAGCTGGTGGTAGTTGTGAAGTCTTATGAGTGAGCCGGAACAGCGCACTTAAATGCAAGCCAACTCGCTGCCAGTGCTTGGTTCACTATAAAGGTAGCACTCTATGATCAGTCGAGATAAAGCCCCAACGGCTCAAGAAACTTTTATGCAGATGGCGCAGGCAGCTGGCCTCAGAGGTAGGCTGCTTGTCACTGTCGGTATTTTAATTTTGGTTCGCCTGGGTATTTTCTTACCCGTGCCAGGGATTGATAGACCGAGATTTGCCGAAGCTATATCGGGCAGTAATTCCATTTTCGGCTTATTGGATATATTTTCTGGGCGAGGACTTTCGACTTTGGGAGTCTTTGCTTTAGGAATTTTGCCCTTCATTAATGCGTCTATTATCATCCAATTGCTCACCGCGGCGATTCCATCTTTAGAAAATTTACAGAAAAATGAAGGGGAAGCCGGTCGGCGAAAAATATCGCAAATTACCCGCTATGTCACTGTAGTTTGGGCAATTCTTCAAAGTACAGCTTTTTCGGCATTATTCCTCCAGCAATTCGCCCTCAAGCCAGGGCCCATATTTGTCGCTGAAACTGCGATCGCTCTGACTGCTGGTTCGATGTTCGTCATGTGGGCATCAGAACTAATTACAGAACGGGGTATTGGCAACGGTGCATCATTGTTGATTTTTGTCAACATTGTTGCGTCATTACCAAAAGCTTTAGGCGATACCATCGATTTGGTGCAAGTCGGTGGTAGGGAAGCAGTTGGTCGGGTGATCGTGCTGATTTTAGTCTTCCTCGCAACAATTGTTGGTATTGTGATTGTGCAGGAAGGAATGCGCCGCATTCCAATTATTTCGGCTCGTCGCCAAGTAGGTCGTCGAGTTTTGGCAGAGCAGCGTAGTTATCTGCCACTGCGGCTAAATCAAGGCGGCGTGATGCCAATTATTTTTGCTGCTGCCATCCTCAGTTTGCCACTGCTAATCGCCAATTTTACTAAAAATGCCGATTTGGCGAATATAGTTAACACTTATTTGAGTCCAAGCGGTTCTAGTTCCTGGGTCTATGCCTTGGTTTACATGGTTTCCATTGTTTTCTTCAGCTACTTCTATTCTTCGTTGATTCTCAACCCGGTAGATGTGGCGCAGAACTTGAAGAAAATGGGTTCTAGTATTCCTGGCATTCGTCCTGGGAAAGCAACTAGCGAGTATATCGAACGCGTTTCCAACCGACTAACTTTTTTGGGTGCGATCTTTTTGGGCTTTGTTGCTATTATCCCCACAGCCGTAGAAAGCGCTTTGAATGTGAAAACTTTCCGGGGAATAGGTGCAACCTCGTTGTTAATTTTAGTTGGTGTGGCAATTGAGACAGCCAAACAAGTCCAAACCTATGTTATCTCTCAGCGCTATGAAGGAATGGTGAAATAATAGTGACGCGATTAATCTTCTTGGGGCCACCTGGAGCGGGTAAAGGAACACAAGCTCAAACCTTGGCTGAACACTTGAATATTCCCCATATTTCTACGGGCGAAATATTAAGGCAAGCTATGAAAGAGCAAACTCCTTTAGGAATCAAAGCTCAAAGCTATGTTGATAGCGGCGAGTTAGTACCCGACCAGCTAGTGGAAGACTTGGTACAGGAGCGCCTCGATCGACCAGATGCCAAAAATGGTTGGATTCTTGATGGATTTCCCCGGAAAGTGACCCAAGCAGCTTTTTTGGAGAAATTACTGGAAGCAATACATCAAGGTGGCGAAAAAGTAGTCAATTTAGATGCACCAGATGAAATTGTCATCGCACGTTTGCTAGCTAGAGGACGAAAAGATGATACCGAAGAGGTGATTCGTCGTCGTTTAGAAGTGTACCGCGCTGAAACTGCACCTTTAATTAATTATTACGGCGATCGCAAAAAACTCCTAACAGTCAATGGCAATCAGTCCCAAGAAGATGTCACTGATGAACTACAAAAGGTAATCGCTTCCTGAAAAAGAAAGGGGAAGGGCATGAGGGAGACAAGGAAGTATGCAAGGAGCTACAGTAATTCTTTCCCAATGCCCCATGCCCCATGCCCTATACCCCATACCAAAAAAAAAGATCAATTTTAGCTAAGATATATTAATAAACTGTTGATATATTTCTTAAAATGTGTTTCTTTGCAGATGAAGCGCTGCAACTGAACACGAAATTGTTGAGTTGAGGAAAAAACAAATTGTCTAAGCAAGATTTGATTGAAATGGAAGGCACGGTTACAGAGTCCTTGCCCAATGCGATGTTTCGCGTTGACTTGGACAATGGCTTTAACGTGCTAGCACACATTTCCGGCAAGATTCGCCGAAATTATATCAAGATTTTGCCCGGCGATCGCGTCAAGGTGGAGTTAACCCCCTACGACTTGACCAAAGGCAGAATCACCTATCGACTACGCAAAAAGTAACTATATGTAGAGAATTTTACCATAAAACCATTTTTTTGACTGTTTATTAGTCATTTAACTGGATTAATTTCCCTAGAAATGCTATAATTTTATATTTGGAGTCAAAAAATAAAAGGCATGAAAGTTAGAGCCTCAGTCAAGAAAATTTGTGAAAAATGTAACGTGATCAAACGTCGTGGTCGCGTTATGGTGATTTGCGTGAACCCCAAGCACAAACAACGTCAAGGATAACGCTCTTACCAACAGAGCTAGTTGCAGGACGCATATCATCATTAAAACGAAAAGACGGGATTAATCACGTTTTTCCAACCAACAGTAATTGCGACAATAATAGGGAGAGTTCATTGTGGCACGGATTGCCGGAGTAGACCTTCCACGCGATAAGCGCGTCGAGATCGGTCTAACTTATATCTACGGAATTGGATTATCACGCGCTCAAGAAATTATAGCGACAACTGGTGTGAACCCAGATACTCGCGTTAAGGACTTAAGTGATGCCGATGTAACAGCCCTACGAGGGGAAATAGAAACCAACTATCAAGTTGAAGGCGACTTGCGGCGCTTGGAGTCTTTGAACATCAAGCGCTTAGTTGACATTGGTACCTACAGAGGTCGTCGTCATCGCATGGGCTTACCAGTTAGAGGCCAAAGAACTCGCACCAATGCTAGAACCCGTCGAGGCAGAAGGCAGACAGTGGCTGGGAAGAAGAAGGCTCCAGGGAAATAATATTGCAACGCTTGTTAATCCGAGCAAGTTTTACCTTAAATCAACTAAACAAGTATGGCGAGACAACCAACTAAAAAAACCGGGAGCAAGAAGCAGAAACGGAATGTACCCAGTGGAATGGCCTACATCCAGTCTACTTTCAACAATAGCATTGTCACTATTACCGATCAAAATGGAGATGTCATCTCCTGGGCCAGTGCTGGTTCTAGCGGTTTTAAGGGAGCAAAAAAGGGAACTCCCTTTGCAGCGCAAACCGCAGCTGAAAGTGCAGCCCGTCGAGCTATCGATCAAGGAATGCGCCAAATTGAAGTAATGGTCAGTGGGCCAGGAGCAGGTAGAGAAACCGCTATCCGGGCGCTTCAAGGAGCAGGACTGGAAATTACACTGATTCGGGATATTACCCCGATTCCTCACAATGGTTGTCGTCCACCCAAGCGTCGTCGAGTTTAAATACTAAAACTTGGGCAGTGAGGACGAAAAGTTACAGCCAGCAATGACCGCTTGAGCGTCTAACGTGCAAACTGTCATTGAGTTAAAGCTTGGGCGACCAGAAGCGTGTCAGATTTTCCCGCCGGGAAAGCTGTTAAACTTCGGGCTACCCAAAATATTATTAGCGCCTGCAAGCTGAATGGGAGTGTCAAACTATACCGTAATTTTATACTAATAGTTTGATAGACCTAATAATCTACAGGACATAAATTCAATTCTGGAGGCAATTGATTTGTCTGTTAGCAGCACCTTAGAAAAAGGGAGGCTCATCCGTGGCGCAGTTTCAAATTGAATGTGTAGAGTCGAATACCGAAGAAAGTCGGAACCATTACAGTAAATTTGTATTGGAACCTCTAGAACGCGGTCAAGGAACAACTGTTGGCAACGCACTGCGGCGGGTTTTACTGTCTAATCTAGAAGGTACAGCAGTTACAGCAGTGCGGATTGCGGGCGTTTCACATGAGTTCGCCACAGTTCCGGGCGTGCGGGAAGATGTGCTGGAAATCCTCATGAGAATGAAGGAAGTTATCCTGAAAAACTATTCTTCGCAGCCCCAGATTGGTAGATTACTTGTTAGCGGCCCAGCAACAATCACTGCGGCACATTTTGATTTGCCCAGTGAAGTAGAAGTCATCGATCAGACCCAGTATGTAGCCACCATCGCTGAGGGTGGAAAGCTGGAAATGGAATTTCGGATCGAGAAAGGCAAAGGCTATCGCACCGTAGAGCGAGGACGTGAGGAAGCCACATCGTTGGATTTTCTCCAAATCGACTCGATATTTATGCCGGTGCGAAAAGTCAACTACAGTGTTGAAGAATCTCGTGGGGAAGGCTTGATTCCAAAAGACCGACTACTGTTGGAAGTTTGGACAAATGGCAGTATTTCTCCTCAAGAAGCACTATCTTCGGCCGCTGCAATCTTGGTAGATTTATTCAACCCGTTGAAAGACATCTCCCTAGAACCAACAGACACAGGTTCCGATATTCCAGACGATCCAACTGCCCAGATACCCATCGAAGAGTTGCAACTTTCTGTGCGGGCATATAACTGTCTCAAACGGGCACAAGTTAACTCAGTGGCAGATTTGTTGGATTATACCCAAGAAGACCTCTTAGAAATTAAGAACTTTGGGCAGAAGTCAGCAGAAGAAGTCGTGGAAGCTTTGCAGCGACGCTTGGGCATCACCCTGCCAATGGAAAGAGGCTCTAAACACCCTTAAGAAAAACCTTCATAATTCATAGTGCATAATTATGCGTCACCGTTGTCGCGTCAAAAAACTCAGTAAACCAGCCGATCAACGCCGTGCTTTACTGCGATCGCTCGCCACCGAGCTGATCCGTCATGGTAAAATCACCACCACTTTAATTAGAGCGAAAGTTCTCAGAAGTGAAGTGGAAAAAATGATTACCCTAGCCAAAAATGGCTCCTTGTCAGCACGTCGGGAAGCCCTTGGCTATATCTTCGACAAACAACTGGTTCACGCTCTATTTGAGCAAGCTCCTACTCGATATGGCGATCGCCAGGGCGGTTATACCCGCATCCTGCGTACCGTACCGCGTCGGGGTGATAATGCAAAAATGGCAATAATTGAATTGGTTTAAGTCATTAGTCATTGGTCATTAGTCATTGGTCATTGGTCACTTGTACTGAGCGTAGTCGAAGTATTAGTGAATAACAAAGGACAACTGACAAAGGACAAAAGACAAAGGACAAAATCTGTATGTTAGAAAGCCACCAGCCTACACAAACTCATCGAGTAGCCTTGGTAATCCAATACCTGGGCACTCATTTTCATGGCTGGCAAAGGCAAAAACAACACCGGACAGTCCAAGAAGAGATTGAAATTGCGATCGCTACTATTCTTGGGCATCATGTAACATTACACGGTGCTGGGCGAACCGATTCTGGAGTTCACGCTGCTGCTCAAGTAGCCCATTTTGAAGCTACAGGTTTCATTCCGCCTCACAAGTGGGCAACAATCCTCAACAGCTACCTGCCGCCAGATATATTAATCAGGGCTTCAGCTAGTGTCGATAACCGTTGGCACGCTCGCTTTAGTGCAGCCTATCGACGGTATCGCTACACAATATATACTGAAGATCGGCTTAACTTGTTTGTAAGACCCTTCAGTTGGCATTATTATTATGCACCCCTGGATGAATCTTTAATCCAAGCTGCCTTGAAACCTCTCTTGGGAAAGCATCACTTAGCTGCTTTTCACCGTGCAGGCTCAAAGCGATCGCATTCCTGGGTAGAGGTGCAAGCAGCAGAGTGTCGTCGCAGTGGGCCATTTATCCATATTGAAATACAGGCAGATGGATTTTTGTATGGCATGGTACGGCTGTTGGTAGGGATGCTGGTAGAAGTAGGTTCTGGACAACGAACACTTTCTAGCTTCACCGAACTCTGGAAAGAAGAACGCCGGGAAGAAGTGAAATATGCCGCACCGCCTCAAGGCTTGTGCTTGTTGCGAGTCGGCTATCCCGATTTTCCCTTTCCTAAAGAGATTTGGTACGACACCTTGCCAAAGTTCGTCACTAGTCAAGAGTCATTAGTCATTGGTTCTTAGTAACTACAAATGACAAAAGACAAATGACTAATGACAAATTAAAAATGACAAAGGACAAATGACAAATGACAACAGTTAAAACATACCTTCCTTCTCAAGCAACCCTTGAGCGTGAGTGGTACATAGTAGATGCCACCGATAAACGCCTCGGTCGCCTCGCCAGCGAAGTCGCCCAGGTATTAAGAGGCAAAAAGAAACCCGAATATACGCCTCATCTAGATACAGGTGATTTCGTAATCATTATCAATGCCGAGAAAGTCGCAGTTACAGGCAAAAAGCGCACTCAAAAGCTTTATCGCCGCCATTCTGGTCGCCCTGGTGGGATGAAAACCGAAACTTTCGCTAAACTACAAGACCGCATACCAGAGCGAATTTTAGAACAAGCTGTTAAAGGGATGCTACCTAAAAATAGCCTCGGTAAGCAGTTGTTCACTAAGCTGAAAGTTTACGCTGGGCCTACGCATCCCCATGATGCTCAAAAACCTAAAGAACTAAAAGTTAATACAATTCCTGGAGAAGAAAATTAATGGTAGTAGCAGATGCTAATAGCGGTCGCGCCGTATACTGGGGTACTGGCCGTCGTAAGAACGCAGTAGCACGGGTACGCTTAGTTCCAGGCACTGGTCAACTGATTGTGAACGGTAAAGATGGAACCTTGTATTTCCAATTTAACCCCAACTACCTGGGAGTCATTAAAGCACCCCTAGAAACTCTGGGATTAGAAAACGAATATGACATTTTAGTGAAAGCAGAAGGCGGCGGCTTGACCGGACAGGCTGATTCTGTTCGTTTGGGAGTTGCTCGTGCTTTGTGCCAACTCGACCCAGACAACCGCCCACCTTTGAAAACCGAAGGTTATTTGACTCGCGATCCGAGAGCAAAAGAGCGGAAGAAATATGGTTTACATAAAGCTCGGAAAGCTCCTCAGTACTCTAAGCGTTAGGGAATTGGGCATGGGGCATTAGGCATTGGGCATTGGTTTTTCCCACTCCCTCATCTTCCCCTGATCCCTCATCCCCCACTCTCTACTCCTTAGCTCCAATTGAAACCTGAAAGTTATAATTGATATAGATTCATCACAAAAGGAACAATGGCTAAAGCTGATATTCACCCCAAGTGGTATCCAGATGCTAAAGTTTACTGCAACGGTCAAGTTGTTATGACCATTGGCTCTACCAAGCCAGAATTGCATGTAGATGTTTGGTCTGGAAATCACCCTTTTTACACCGGTACTCAGAAGATTATTGACACTGAAGGTCGAGTAGAGCGCTTCCTCCGCAAGTACGGTATGAGCAGCACTCAAGCATCTGGCGACGATCAAAACAAAAAGTAGCGGGTTGGCTCTGCTGTTAACGACGGCCCTGCATCAGCTGGGTCGATTTTCATTTATATGCTCGAGCCAATTTGTTGTTTTTTTAAGGAGCGATCGCAATCGTCATGGCTGAATCATACTTACTGGACAAACTAAAATCCGTTGAACAAACTTTTAATGAATTAACACGTCGTCTTGGCGACCCCGATACCGCTAGCAATCCTGATGAGTATCAAGAAATTGCTAAGTCTCGCTCTTCTTTGGAAGAGGTCGTTAATACATACGAAATTTGGAAAGCAGCCCAAGAAGACTTAATCGGAGCGCGTCAGGTTTACAAAGAATCTGCAAGTGACCCAGAGTTGCAAGAAATGGCATCACTGGAAGTAAAAGAACTTGAAGAAAAAATAGAACATTTAGAGTCTCGCTTGAAAGTCTTGCTGCTACCACGCGACCCCAATGACGAAAAGAATATCATGTTGGAAATTCGCGCTGGTACTGGTGGCGATGAAGCAAGTATTTGGGCTGGCGATTTGATGCAGATGTACACCCGCTATGCCCAGACTCAAGGTTGGAAAGTTTCTCTAGTGAGCGAATCTCGCGGAGAAATGGGTGGCTGGAAAGAAGTTATTCTCGAAATTAAAGGTAATGATGTTTACAGCCAGCTAAAGTTTGAAGCTGGAGTGCATCGTGTGCAGCGCGTGCCGGCAACTGAATCCGGGGGACGGGTTCATACTTCCACAGCTACCGTGGCGATTATGCCAGAGGTCGATGATGTGGAAATTCACATTGACCCGAAAGATATTGAAATGACTACAGCTCGTTCTGGTGGTGCTGGTGGACAAAACGTCAACAAGGTGGAAACAGCCGTTGACTTGATGCACAAACCAACGGGAATACGCATTTTCTGTACAGAAGAACGCAGCCAGTTGCAAAACAAAGAACGGGCGATGCAAATTCTGCGGGCGAAGTTGTATGATATCAAGTTAAGCGAACAACAAGCAGCTGTTACTTCCATGCGGCGATCGCAGGTTGGTACAGGATCGCGATCAGAAAAAATTCGCACCTATAATTATAAAGATAACCGCGCTACCGATCATCGGTTAGGTCAGAATTATTCTCTTACCCCTGTTTTGGATGGTGATTTAGAGACACTTATCCAGTCTTGTATATCTCTAGACCAACAAGAACGTCTGGCGGAGTTAGCGACTTCTGCCGCTAACTAATTTTTGCTGTTAAATATCCTGTAAAACCACTTGTTGTACTGTTGCTTTTAACACAGACAGGTGGTTTTCTAATATCGTGTGGAGTGTATCTTCTATTTCACTGGGATAGTGGTAATAGGCAAATTCGTACTTCATAACGTAGTTTAGCTTCGCCCATTCCTTCAGGGTTTGACAGGTATAAATTAATTTCTCTACTTCCTTTTGCCAACGCGCAAAAATCCGGTAGCTAAAAAAGCTGCTGCATATATTGCCTTTTGCATCCCAGTAAGAAATACACACTTGATGCTTCAGAAGGTGGATTTTTTTGATTTGCTTAACATCGTAGCCTTTAACTTTTAAAGCTTCTTTGGTTTCTGCGTCAGAAATGTTCCACTGTTCTGGTTTAATTTTATTAGTGGCTATAAGGTTTTTACCTTTGCGGCGATATTGGTTAATTTTGCGTGGCTTGCGAAACATGATGCACCTTCGATATTATTTCTTCGCAGCAAAGTCTAGCTACTAGCACAAGCGCCGTAGCAAACTAAGTTTTTTGGGTTGGTTAAAGATAGATAGGTTAGTCTACTAGCTTGATGCCTGTAGTTGCCAATTTAAAACCAGAGATATAGTTTAGTACTAAAACACAAGGCTGTCAATATAAAAGTAAACTTGTAATATTGAAAGTAGACTTGTAAATACAGTTGGCTAGCTATATAAGCAGTGAAGATCGAAAGCAAACAAAAACTGATTGAAATCATTAAACTAGCTCGCGGTTCAATGAGTCAGCGAGCGTTTGGTAAGCTTTTGGGGGTATCTGCTACTGCTGTTCAGATGTGGGAAAAAGGTGTGAAGGTTCCAGATACAGAAAATTTGGCTCGAATCGCATCTAAAGCAGGCTACACAATGGAAGAGTTAATTAGCTGCATTGATGGCAAGCCAATTCCAGAAACCTCAGATTTGAGTCTGATTCTTAGACAAATACAGCACATGCCTTTGGCTCAAGTGGCTCAAATTGTGCAAGCTGCGGCAGAGAGATTGGCGGCTGTGGCTGAAGCATCGGGGGATGAAGCAAAAGCAAGTTGAATATTTGTTCAGGATTGAATTTAAATCATCAAACTAGCTCACGATCTTTTGCTGTCAAGATTCAACTCTATGGACAAACCTTTTTTGTATGACCAAGATTTCTATGGCTGGACACAGCAGCAGGCTAAAGCGTTAGAGCAGAGGCTAGTTATGGAACTAGACTGGCAACACCTGCAAGAGGAAATTCAAGCTTTGGGGAGACAGGAATATCGGGAACTCGTGAGTCGTCTGAGTGTATTACTTGGTCATCTATTGAAGTGGGAGTTTCAACCCGAACAACGCTCTCGCAGTTGGTTTTTAACAATTCGAGAACAGCGCCGCGCCATCCACAGACATTTGCGGCAGAACCCTAGCTTAAAGTCTCGAATAGAAGAAGCCTTGTTAGATGGCTTTGAAGCAGGAGTCGATTTGGCGTTACGAGAAACTAACTTACCATTACGAACTTTTCCAGAGCATTGCCCGTATTTATTTAATGATGCGATCGCAGATAATTTTCTGTGCGATACTCGTCAAGATTGGGAAGGATAATTACTACCATTTTTCTTACGCTCATTTGTTATTTGGATATACCTTAAGTAGAACGAGAGGAAAAAAATTATATCCTTATAAGTTTTACTCCAAGTTAGTTAGATATAGTTACATCTATGAAAGAAGTAATAGAAAATGTAAAACAAACTATAGCGCAAAAACAAATACTTTGGGCTTATCCAATTGCACTGAAATTACAAAAACATCACTATAGTTTGGCAATCCAATGGGCAATAAAATGCATACAAATATATTCATCCGATATTGAATCGGACAAACTCTCTCAGCTTAATAAATATATTCAGCAAGCTTTGTCAGAGCCAAATTTTTTAACTCCTTTACAGTGTGATGAAATTAGTCGAGAAATATGGTATTTGCCTGAAAGGGAAGAAATTCAAACTGCAATAGCTCGACTATGGGGTTCTATGGCAGCTTTTAAAGATGGAGAAGATCGTGGTGGAGTAATCGAAACCACTAGGGCAGTCGAATTAGTATTACCTGATATATCCGATCGTCGTCTATTAGATCGATACTTAGAAGCGGCTGTAATAATTTTTGAAGAATACGAATCACAAAACTAGGCGTGTGAGTAGTAAAATCGCATTGATTCAGCTGGCGATCGCTAATTTTGGCTGAGTTAGAGGTTCTGGTAGAAATACATAACAGCTGCACAAACTAAGTCCGTCTGCATGGACTCTAGCAAGTCGAAACCCACGGAGGTGGGTTTTGTCTGTATAGCTGCGATTTCTAATCGCCAGTGATAGGGTATTTTACTGGCAGTTAAGGAATAAATGGTTTTAAAATAGTGCAATCTTAAAATATTTAGGGGTGCAGCTATGTCGCTACGCAATGAGCCTTTAGATTGGCAACTTGAAACGAATAATCCTTATATACCAGTTTATCATCAAGGTAATTTGGTGGGATTTTTTAAACCAGATTATGCCAATGAAATTATTAAAATTTTAAATGAAGAAGAAGTTTTAAAGAAAGCGCTAAAAATGGCTTGCACTGATTTAATTAAAAAAATCGGTGGCGATACCAGGAAAGTCAATTTTTTAATGGAGAAATATGTAAAAACTAGTGAGCGTCCAAAGCATGGAACTAGAGCAATCGCAGTTTTACTTCAGGATAGGCAAAAAGAGCTTGACTTGAGTAACCAAGAGTTTGCTAAGTTCTGTGACACCTTTAAATTATCTCCTACCGAACTGAATAATATTTATGCTGGGCAAGCATTTGATGATAGTTTATTCGCGCCCCTTTCACGTATATTAGGGATCGCAAAAGAGCAATTACTGAAAGTGCGAGATGGTTCTGAAGAATCAAGTAACACATGAACAGCAAATCCAAATCTTCAATTGATATAAAATTTTGAAAACAGACATCATCTTTTATCGGCTGTTTCAAGAATTTCCTGATATCTTCTTTGAACTTATTGGTAATCCTCCAGAATCAGCTAGCCTTTATCAATTTTCATCAGTTGAAATTAAACAAACAGCCTTCCGAATCGATGGTGTATTTCTGCCTACACAAGGAAGCGAGAACCCGATTTACTTTGTTGAAGTACAATTTCAAGCTGATGGAGAAATTTATTCACGGCTAATTGCAGAAATATGTTTATACCTCCGTCAGAATCAACCATCAAATGACTGGGGTGCTGTGGTTTTATACCCAAACAGGAATGTAGATACAGGCAATATCAAACATTACCGTGAGTTTTTCACAAGTGGGCGCATCAGGCGCATTTATTTGGATGAATTAGGTGAAGGTGCATCGCTTCCACTTGGCATTGCAACTGCTAAATTAGTAATTGCAACCGACGATATAGCGATCGCACAAGCAAGGGAGTTGATAGACAGAACTAAGTCCGAGATAAACTCACCACCAAAACAGCAGCAATTATTACAATTTATAGAGACTATTTTGGCTTATAAATTTCCTGCAATGAGTAGGGAGGAGATGGAGCAAATGTTTGGCTTAAGCGAGTTAAAGCAAACCAGATTTTATCAGGAAGCCTTTCAGGAGGGTGTTGAACAAGGTAAGGTTCAAGGCATTGAAGAAGGTAAGGTTCAAGGTATTGAGCAAGGTAAACTCAAAGCAGTACCAGCAATGTTCGCAGCCGGGTTGACTGTAGAACAAATAGCGCAGGCGTTAGATTTGAGTGTCGAAGAAGTCAGACAAGCCGCGCAGTAGAATTCTTCTGATCAAGGAGTAGAGGAATTGGTGGACTACAACATAGGAACTATGAGTTTCAAAGATACAAAAGTTTATCAAGAAGCATTTGAAGAAGGGCGTTTGGAAGGTTTACGGCAATCAGTACCTCGTCTATTAGATTTAGCTTTAACTATTGAGCAAGTTGTGGAAGGATTAGGTTTAACTATAAACCAAGTTCAAAACGCGAAACTCTATCATGATGGCATCCAAATAGGGGAGCGTATAGCCAAATTAAAATTAATACCCACCTTGTTGAAATTGGGGGTGACAGTGGAACAAGTGGCTGAGGCATTTGATTTCAGTGTCGAAGAAGTTAAACAAGTAACACAAAGCCAGCCTTAAGATAGATGTGGTAAATTTTATCCGTGGCTCAAGTCAAAATTGGTTTGCGGCTTCCAGACTTTCTCACGACGAATTTATAGTTAATTTTTGTTAATATTAGAGGCGGTGTTAGTACTTCGTCCTCAACCACCCACTCCCTACCTGAGAGAAACTTAATGCTGCGACTAGAACATATAAGTAAAATTTATCCCACAGGCGAAGTTCTCAAAGATATCAACTGGGAAGTTAAACCAGGCGATCGCATTGGCTTAGTCGGTGTCAACGGTGCTGGAAAATCTACCCAACTCAAAATCATCTCTGGGGAAATTGAACCCACCGCAGGCGAAATTATCCGTCCTAATAGCTTACATATAGCCTACCTCAACCAAGAGTTTGAAGTAGACCCCACCCGCACCGTTAGAGAAGAATTTTGGACTGTCTTCAAAGAAGCCAACGAAGTACAGTTGTCTCTGGCGCACATACCACAAGAGATGGAAACGGCTAGCCCAGACGAACTGGATCGACTGATCGACAAGTTGGATAGGTTGCAGCGCAAATTTGAAGCCTTGGATGGCTACAACTTAGATGCACGCATCGGGAAAATTTTACCAGAGATGGGGTTTGGGCTAGAAGATGGCGATCGCCTCGTCAGTGCCTTCAGTGGTGGTTGGCAAATGCGGATGAGTTTAGGTAAAATTCTGCTGCAAAAACCTGACTTGTTGCTGCTGGATGAACCGACTAACCACCTAGATTTAGAAACCATTGAGTGGTTGGAAAACTACCTCAGAGGGCTGATTACGCCTATGGTAATAGTCTCCCATGACCGGGAGTTCCTTGACCGCCTCTGCACCCAAATTGTGGAAACTGAACGCGGCGTTTCCAGTACCTACCTTGGTAACTACTCGGCATATTTGGAACAAAAAGCCGAAAGCCAATCAGCACAACTGAGTGCTTACGAACGCCAGCAAAAAGAATTAGAGAAACAGCAAACCTTTGTTGATAGATTCCGCGCCAGTGCTACCCGCAGTACCCAAGCAAAAAGCCGGGAAAAGCAACTCGAAAAAATTGAGCGCATTGAAGCACCCATTGCAGGGGTAAGAACTCTCCACTTCCGTTTTCCCCCTGCACCCCGCAGTGGACGCGAGGTAGTAGAAATTAACGATTTAACTCATCTTTATGGTGATAAAATCCTGTTTTTGGCAGCAAATCTGTTAATTGAAAGAGGCGATCGCATTGCTTTTCTTGGCCCCAACGGTGCTGGGAAATCTACCCTTCTGCGCGTAATTATGGGTATGGAACCACCCACAGAAGGTATTGTTAAATTAGGGGATCATAACGTTATTCCCGGTTACTTTGAGCAAAATCAAGCTGAAGCTTTGGACTTGAAGAAAACTGTCATGGAAACTATCCATGATGAAGTTCCCGACTGGGATAATCAAGAAGTCCGCACGCTCTTGGGACGTTTCTTATTCACTGGTGATACTGTATTTAAGGCAGTTGGGGCATTAAGTGGAGGAGAAAAAGCTCGTCTGGCGTTGGCAAAAATGCTCTTACGTCCCGCGAACTTACTAATTTTAGATGAGCCGACAAACCACCTAGATATTCCAGCGAAAGAAATGTTGGAAGAAGCGCTTAAAAACTATGATGGTACGGCAATTGTAGTTTCCCATGACCGCTACTTTATTTCTCAAGTGGCTAACAAAATCGTCGAAATCCGCGATGGTGAATTCCGCGTTTACTTAGGAGACTATCATTACTATCTCCAGAAAATTGCCGAAGAAAAAGAACAAGCAAAGTTAGCTGCGATCGCTGCTGAAAAAGCTGCTAAAAAAGCTGCAAAAGCTTCCAGCAAAAGGAAATAACAGATTCAATACGGACTTAGTAGTAGTGCGAAAACGCTACTACTAAGTAATCACTTGTTATTAGCGATCGACAACATTACAGAAAAACTGTTAATTTTTAAAAATTGTTCAAAAAACTGCAAGTCTTTCATAAAAGAAATTAATAAGCAAAAATTCACTTGCGGCGTGGATTAGCAGTGGTATCATTCGGGTATTACAAAAAGTAAAGGGCAATTTTACTATGACCAAAGCACCTGTTGCTCCTGTGGTGCTAGTCATTTTAGACGGATGGGGCTACTGCGAGGAAAAGCGAGGAAACGCTATTGTTGCTGCTAAAACTCCCATTGTGGAAAGTTTATGGGCAGCTTACCCGCATACCCTCATCCGCACATCAGGAAAAGCCGTAGGGTTGCCAGAAGGTCAAATGGGCAACTCGGAAGTAGGTCATTTGAACATTGGTGCTGGGCGAGTTGTACCGCAAGAACTGGTACGCATCTCTGATGCGGTCGAAGACGGTTCTATTGCCTTAAACCCAGCACTCGTTAAAATTTGCCAGGAAGTTCGCTCTCGGAATAGCAAGCTGCATCTAGTAGGCCTTTGTTCTGAGGGAGGGGTACATTCGCATATTACCCATCTATTCGGACTACTTGACTTAGCCAAAGACCAGCGAATTCCAGAAGTTTGTATTCACGCCATCACCGATGGTCGTGACACCGCCCCAACTGACGGTGTAAGAGCAATCACAATGCTGCAAAATTATATAGACCGTACAGGAATTGGGCGCATAGTCACCCTTAGCGGTCGCTACTACGCGATGGATCGCGATCGCCGTTGGGATCGGGTCAAACGCGCCTATGACGTGATGACTCAAGATGGTTCAGGTGATAATCGCAACGCTGTAGAAATCTTGCAAGCATCTTACGCCGAAGGGGTAAAAGATGAATTTATCGACCCCATCCGAATTGCACCCGGCGCAATAGAACCAGGGGATGGGGTAATATTTTTCAACTTCCGCCCCGATCGCTCCAGACAACTGACTCAAGCTTTGGTCAGTCCCACATTTAACGGTTTTGAAAGACAGCAAATCACACCACTGTCTTTTGTCACGTTTACACAGTATGATCCAGACTTACCCGTGGCTGTAGCCTTTGAGCCTCAGAATCTCAGTAATATTCTGGGAGAAGTTATAGCTAATCATGGTCTGAATCAGTTCCGCACCGCCGAAACAGAAAAATATGCCCACGTCACCTATTTCTTTAATGGGGGTCTAGAGGAACCTTTTGCTGGAGAAGATCGGGAATTAGTAAGCAGCCCGATGGTAGCTACTTACGATCGCGCCCCAGCGATGTCAGCAGGAGCAGTTACAGATGTAGCGATCGCTGCGATTCAAAAGGGTATATATTCCCTAGTTGTGATTAACTATGCCAATCCCGACATGGTAGGGCATACTGGTCAAATCGACGCCACCATTACAGCAATTGAAACAGTCGATCGCTGTTTGGGACGCTTGTTAGAGAGCGTTATCAAAGCTGGTGGTACAACAATTATTACTGCCGATCACGGCAACGCTGAGTATATGCTAGATGAAGGGGGTAATCCCTGGACAGCTCATACCACTAACCCAGTCCCCTTCATCTTGGTGGAAGGAGAGAGAGTTAAAATCCCTGGATATGGTACAAATGTCGAACTGCGAAGCGATGGTAAGCTATCCGACATCGCTCCCACGATTCTAGAGATTTTACAGCTGCCTCAGCCACCAGAAATGACCGGGCGATCGCTGCTGAAAACAGCAGAATACGAGCTGCAACGTACTCGCACTCCCGTGCAAGTAGGGCTGTAAAAGATTGCTGAGTTAGGAGTTTACTAAAACTCCTAACTTCTGAATTCTGAATTCTGTTTTTTGAAACTTTTTATAAATGAGATTCCTACCATGACAGTTAGTAATATCGTGCAAGGCATTTGGGCATTTTCCGCCACTGGTTTGATTATCTTAGTTTTACTGCATAGCCCTAAAGGTGATGGCGTTGGCGCTATTGGCGGACAAGCCCAGCTATTTAGCAGCACCAAGAGCGCAGAAAACACCTTAAACCGAATTACTTGGGCATTGACAGTAATTTTTCTCGGTTTAACAGTAGTTTTAAGTGCTGGTTGGCTGCCTAAATAAGGATACGTAAATGGGGAAAAGAACCCAAAATCCGATACTTAACACCTTAATAAATCTAATTTCACCACGGCTAATTACAGATCTTGCCTTGTTTATTGGCACAGGGCTATTAGTCATTTTTACTAATATCAAGTTGAGTAATGGGTTTACAATCGTACCAAAATATGGGTATTCAAACTTAATCATCTCTCTCTCAACCTCACCATTTCCCCCAAAATCCCATCCCTTACCGCCCACACTGGCGCAGTGGCAAGATAACACTAACAGTGGTGACTACTTTTGGCAAGTTGCAACAACCCAAGTTGGTTATTTAGTCTGGTCACAATTTCCTGTTCGAGTTTACGTAGAACCACCAAAAGCTGTTAACGAAAAACAAGCTCAAGCATGGGTTAATGGTGTCTTGCAGGGTGTACAAGAGTGGAGTACTTATTTACCTTTAACAGTAGTCGAACAGCCAGAAATCGCTGATATTACGATCGCGCGAAAAGCGCCACCTCTACAAATTTTCCCTGGTAGTAATATACCTCGTGCGCGATCGGCACAAACTACTTACGAGTTATACACCAGCAACAAAGTTTTATCCCACCGTTTCACCATCTTGTTAAGTCCCAGTCAAACAGGTGAGTATCTCATTGCAGCAGCCCGCCACGAATTCGGTCATGCGTTGGGAATTTGGGGTCATAGTCCGCTACAAACTGATGCGCTATATTTTTCTCAAGTTCGTAACCCGCCGCCTATTTCTCCCAGAGATGTAAATACTCTAAAGCGGGTTTATGAACAGCCAACTACTTTAGGATGGTCTTTAGTGGATAATTCAAAGATTAATTGATCGATAGTAGACTATAAGCTCGTCACTACGGAAAAAATGCTAGTAATAGCGAAATCATGACAAATCTGTACCAACTTGTACTTGATACTAATGTACTGCTTACTGGTTTACGATCTAACCGTGGTGCATCTTACAAACTGTTAACAATTTGGTTCTTCAGTACTTCTTATGCTAAATTATTAGTTGCAAATTCAAAAGGATATTAAAAATTGTATTAATAAATTACTAAAAGCATTG
>NZ_JBALDN010000048.1:0-34270 GCF_036917375.1 Nostoc sp. | reverse complement strand
TGACCAAACCCCGGCACGAATTACGAAAGCAGTTGCAAACTGCTTAACCCACAAGCATTTCGGCTTTTCTTAGTGCCATTCGATTCTGAATCTCAAACCCATTCCTGTTAATTTTAGTATTATTTATTACTTTTAACTAAAATTACTTAAATCAAGTTTTATCGCCTTCTTGAACTAAACTGTTTAGTTTGCACTTGGTGACAGCTTCGCCAGCTCTTCCCCAATATCTGGGATGTTGTAGGAAAACGCAGTAATTCTCATAATGAGAATTGCTGGATATTTGCAACTTGGTGGATAATTACTCTTAGTTAAATTCTATTGCGAACGGTGAGTTATAAAGTTTTAAGGAACTGCACTGATTCTGTAGCCTCACGGCTGTTATTCACAAAAATATCAGCAATTAGTCGTAAAACTTCAGCTTGTTCTTCTGGAGGTGCTTCAGCAATCAGCGATCGCAGGCTAATTCCTGGCCTCTGACCAAATAACTCAGATAAATACCACACCCTAGCTTCTACCGGAATAGCCAAAAGTAGCGCTATTAGTTTTGATGCTCCTAGATCCGCCTTCCCGCGACGAAAGCGGGATAACATTACTTCTGACACTTTAGCCTGTTCAGCAGTTTTCTTCGCTTCCAAATTGAAGCGATTCATCATCTCATCGAATAACTGCTGATAACTTTGTGTTTTTTCTGATACAAAACTTTGCATTGCTTTGCTAATTATACTTAAGTTTAACGGTTATACTATTTGATGTTTGATTAAACGACAACGATGATGTATACCCTAATCTTACCAAACTCTTGCTAGGAGTGCTTTTTCCCAGACATATCTTTAATCTTCACATTACTAGCATAGCCATCAAATAAATACCTTGTCGCGATTGAATATAAAAATTCGTTGACTAAGTGTTAATGATGGACACCTAAAAAATTAGTCTCTATCCCAACGGATCGAGGTGAAATTTTATCTTTTCATTTGTATTAGCAAAATTGTGACACAACCAAATTCAAAAATTCAGGGACGTTTCTATCCACTTAAGCATGAAGAATGGCTGAAAGCCTGCCGTGAACTCACACCAGCACAAAGGGATGTCCTCTACTACATCCGAACCATTGACCCTTATAACCAAGGGATTGACATCAATGCCGCTGAGGTAGCTCGTCAGCTGTCAGCACCAGAGCGGATAGTCCACAGGCAAACTGTAAGCCGCGCTCTTAAGGAATTAGACGCAAAGGGATTCATTGATCTAGAGCTATTGCAAGTCAGAACCAAGGTGAAGCCAAAGGGATTATGGTGCAATGACACACCCGAATTTCTTGAAGACACCGATGGTGTAATGACGCACCCAAGGTGTGATGACGCACCCAAGGTGTGTGAAGACACCGATGGTGTGATGACGCACCTAAGGTGTGATGACGCACCGAGCGCGATCGCCACACACCACAGTGGATCACCACGCACCACGATGGATCATGACGCACCATGCGCGATCGCCACGCACCACGCAGAGGCTGAAAGTCTTGTGGAGAGAGAATTTCAAAACCCTAAGATCAATAAGAATTATTTAGACCTTATAAAGACTCTCTCAGAAGACGAGCGAGCGAATTTTCTAGAATTTTGTGAGGAAAAAACCAAAAATCTTAGCCAGCCAGTAAATGACATTGAGGCTTGGTTAGCTCACAAGAACAAAGCCGGAAGGAATCGCTGGGAAGTTTATTACGAAAAATATCTGGCTTCAAAACAGGTACAAGCCAAAAAAACTGAAACAAAAAATGCTCGAGACGAATTCCGTCGAGAACTTGAAGAACGGCAGCGACAGGCTCAAAGAGCTTGGGAAGAGTCGCAAAACCAAAATCTGACTGGCAATACTGGCGGTGCGACGTGATTGATAAACTACCACCCCAAAACATCGAAGCGGAAGAGGCGATTTTAGGCGGTATCATGCTTGACCCAGAAGCAATTGGTAGAGTCAGCGATCGCTTAATTCCCGAAGCCTTTTACATTAGCGCCCATAAAGATATCTATCAAGCCGTGCAGCGCCTTTATTGCTCTGGTAAACCCACTGATTTACTCACAGTTACAGCTTGGCTTACTGACCACGATTTACTAGTCCGTATCGGTGGGAGAAATAAATTAGCAACTCTGATAGACCGCACAGTGTCAGCTGTCAACATTGACACTTTAGCCGAGTTGGTGATGGACAAATTCGCGCGTAGACAGTTAATCAAGGCTGGAAATGAAATTGTACATCTCGGTTACGAGACAGAAACTGAGTTACCACAAATCCTTGACCAATCAGAACAGAAAATTTTCCAACTATCTAATCAAACCCTATCTTCAAACACTGAACATAACAGCACGATTAACGTTGCTGCTTACGAGGATTTAAATTCAGGAAACCCCATTTACCATACAGGACTTCATGAACTCGATAATTTGATGGTGGGATTTGAAAGCGGCACACTCACCATAGTTGCGGGTAGGCCATCAATGGGGAAGTCCCAAATCGCTTTGTTTTTGGCTCTCCAAATGATACTACTCCACAATCTACCTGTGGTCATCTTTTCCTTGGAGATGACAAAGAAACAATTGGAGTACAGGCTGTGGAGTTTAATTAGTGTTAGCAACGCTTACAAGCATTTAGAGTTAACGCCACTAAAAAGCGATCGCATCCGCAGACATCGCTCAGGTAATAAACCCCTAGCAGACTGGGAATTTACAAGCATTGCCAAAATCGTCGGTGTTGCTTCAGAATTACCGCTGTACATGAATGACTCAAGGGGCATCACCGTTTCACAAATTGCCTCAGAATGCCGCCAAATTAAGGCTAAAGAGGGAAAACTGGGGCTAGTTGTAGTTGATTACCTGCAAATGATGGCAGAGGACTCTGGAGGCAACCGCAGCTATGAACTAGGAGATGTAGCCAGGGGACTTTACAAAATGGCAGGGGAACTAGATGTACCTGTGCTAGCACTGTCGCAAATCTCTAGGGGAGTTGAGGGCAGACAGAATAAGCGCCCAATGATGAGCGACCTTAGCCAGTCAGGAATTTTAGAAATGGTGGCAGACAATATTATTCTCGCTTACCGCGATGAGTACTACAACCCAGACACTACAGATCAAGGAATATTAGAATTCATCATGGCTAAAGCACGGCACGGTGAAACAGGCACAGCAACGGTATTTTTTGACAAGTCCTATGGAATTATCCAGAATTTGCGCTCCGGAAATATCTGAGTCCTCAAACTGCTGTCAAAACCATCCGCCTCCTGTACCGGAACTTTTACTGGGGGGTATTGATAATAGCCCTAGTAAAAACTCTGAACAAATAGACATACCCCCCAGTAAATATAACCCTAGTAAAAAGCGCAGAAATTGGGGTGAGGGTAACGGCACTATTCATTGGCGCACCATTACTAGGGGTGGAAAGGACTATCCCCAGGCTTATTATCATTGGCAGGAAAAAGGGAAAAAGAAGACCAAGTACATTCCCAAGCATTTACTTGGGGATATTCAAGAAGCAGAGTTCAAGAAGCGCCCAATTAGAGAAATTTTGACATTACTGGGTGTTGTGCCTAGCCCTAGTAAAAACACATTACTGGGGGATATCGAAAATAGCCCTAGTAACGATGTTGAACAGTCAGAGATACCCCTCAGTAAAAACAGCCCTAGTAACGATGTCGAGCAGTCAAAGATATCCCCCAGTAAAAATAACCCTAGTAACAATGTCGAACAGTCAAAGATATCCCCCAGTAAAGATAGCCCTAGTAAAACTAGACGACACAAAGGATTAGGTAGTGGCTCCATTCAGTGGAAAACCATTACCCTTCACGGCAAAGATTATCCCCAAGCTTGGTATCACTATGAGTTTTGGAAAGATGGCGATCGCCTTGTTAAAAAGTGCAAGTATATTCCAAAACAATTATTAGGGAGAATAGAGAAGCTAGAAGCAGATAAAGCGCCAGTCAAAGAGATTTTGTCAATATTGCGATTAAAATTATAGAAAAACCTCATCCTTAGAAAATCCGCGCAAATCGTAAATACCATACAACGTCTTTAGCAAGTTGTTTATGTTTTACATTTTTAGGCTGTGATTACTTCTAAGCGTAAGGATTCAGGTGGCAGAGTATTGACAAGGGGGACACTTGAGGGTGAGTATCACAAATATGAACCAAAGCCTGCCTCAAGAATTAGACCGAGAAAGCTTAAATCAGTTATCGAAAGACGAACTGGTAGATATCATCATTAAGCAGAGAAAGGCAATAGGTGAGTTACATAAAATAATCTACGAACTACACCTTGAAGTAGAACGGTTAAAAGTCAGCAGAGATTTGGACAGCAAGACTTCATCGAAACCACTATCTGGGGACATTCTGAAAAAGAGTGAAAACAAAAAAGCACCCTTGGAAGAAGAACCGAACCACCCCAAAAGAAAACCAGGTGGGCAACCAGGACATACTGGAAAAACCCGTAAGGGTTTTGGTCGAGTAGATCGTTGTGAAATTCTACGACAAGCGTGATTGTGCCTGTTGTGGTCAAAAAGCATTTGCGACCGTGGCAGTAAAAATAGAGAAACAGTCTGTAGCGCAATTAGTAGAACGTCCAATTGAAATAGTGGAATATCAACGCTATACCTGCATGTGTGAGTGTTGTGGAAATATACAAACAGCCTCATGGTCGCCAGATATCGTTCCAGGACAAGATTTAGGAGTTAGATTACAGGCGTTCTTAGGATGGGTAAACAATTATGCACACATGCCCTACGAAAAACAGCCAAGTTTTGCTTTGGGAATTGGGAGAGATTGAAATTGGGCTAGGCACTTTAGTAGCAACAAATGAACGAATAACTCAAGCGATTGAACCAAGCATTATTGAATTAAGTAATTGGGTAAAACAAACCCAACCTAACATCCATGTAGATGAAACTGAGCCGTACATACAATTTCACCACTCTCTTGGTTTACCACTATCTGTGACTTCAATGTATGTCGTTTCTTTTTTCCACTGTAGAAATGCTTTTGTTTTTTTTGGGACGCTCTATTGGGCTTTCTGTCACGTCAACTACCACTACCTTAATTTGAGAATCAGATGTTTGCAATTTCTTTTTTCCCGGAAGTGCGAAAGTTCTAGAATTACTGAGAATATCTTCGACTTTGCGAATAATTCGATATGCTGTTGACTCATTTACTCCCCAAGATTGTCCTATATGGAAGTAAGTTCGGTACTCTCCGGAGGCGGAGTGTCTCCGGCTCCGCTCCAATATTCTAAGGTCATTAATAATTGGTCTTCTAAACTCAATTTACCTGGTCGTCCAGTTTTGCGTTTTGGAGTGCTTTGCGATCGCACGACCTCAATCATCTGCCTAAAAGTTTCTGGACGCACGCCACACAGGCGTTTGAAGTCTTATGACTTCAGGCTTTTAACCTGTTCATAGGTCATATATATTACCCCACTCTCACCTACTTATCTCACATCACTGGCGACTTTTGCAAGAAGTCTAGTCTGTTGCGTTGCCAACGATAACAGAACTTGAAATTTTACGTGACCGTATTTTGTCCCAACTGAAGTTAGGTAAGCAAGCTACTGGGTATAAAACTGCTCAGAAGGTTCTCAATCAGTTCATTACTGAACTAATCGGTTCAGTTTAGCTGTTTGGAGAATTCGCCAACGGTATCCCTTAAGTGGAAGCTACCACATTTTCATGCTTGGCGGTGAAAATTTTTTCATTGGGACTGCCTTCTGCCTTAAAACCCTTTTCTGTGTTGATCACCAAAATTGGACAAGAACCTTGTTGTTTGCAGTTCGCAACAAGTATCTAGGTTAAACAACATTTTTAGAACTTGGAGAGCAAGGCGTCGGGCTTCTAGATCCTGATGCGTCTGTAGTTGTACCAACGGTTCGTGGAGAATTTTGTTGATAATACCCTTAGTTAAGGCTTCTAGCACTACTTGGTGCTTTTGAGCAAATTCAGTGCCTAAGCGCGATAAAGCTTTTTCTAGCTCTTGCTCACGGATACTTTCTACTTTGTTTCGTAGAGAGGTGATTGTGGGTACGCTTTCGAGTGATTGCAACCACAGCACAAAGACTTCTACTTCTTCTTCTATCAAGGCTTCTGCTTTCTGCACCATCTGGCGGCGGGTTTCTTGATTCCGCGCCACTAATGCTTTCAAATCGTCTATATTGTAAACCTCAAAGTTTTCCAGTTGATTGACATCGGTATTGATGTTGCGAGGCACAGAAATATCGAACAGTATTAAGGACAGATTTCTTGGCAGTATCGTTTTTAGTTTCGCCCGGTCCAAGATGGGTTCGGAGGCAGTAGTGCAAGTAAAAACCATGTCAGAATTGGCGATCGCACTCATCATACCTGACAGAGAATACAGTTGCAGTTGACTGTCAGGGAATTTACTAGCTAATTCAAGAGCGCCTGCTTGGGAGCGATTCACAATTGAGATTCTAGCAACACCTTTAGACAAAAGGTGCTGTAGCAACAAACGCGACATTTCACCAGCACCAATAATGGTTATGCGGCAAGCTGCCAAGTCCGGCACTTTCGTCTGAGCTAATTCCACCGCCGCTGAACTGATTGAGACAGCACCAGTGCCGATGTTGATTTCGTTATAGACTCGCTTACCCGCTGTAATTGCCTGTTTAAATAAACGGTCGAGTAGCTTTCCCAGACCTTTATATGTTTGTGTCAACTTGTAGGCTTTTTTAACTTGGTAAAATATTTGCCCTTCTCCCAGTACTAAACTTTCTAAACCAGCCGCAACCCGCATCAGATGCCTCACAGTTTCTTGGTTAAGCAATATGAACAAATATTGTTGCAGTTGATGAAGCGAAATTTGACTAATTTCTGAAAGAAAATAGGTAATTTCTTCTACTCCCTGTTGAGATTCTTTGACAACTGCATAAATTTCTAGTCGGTTACAAGTACTGAGAATAGCAACTTCTTTAATATTAGGTAGTTTGAGTAACTGGGCGATCGCACTTTCCATCTTTGCTTCTGGAATGCTCAGCTTTTCTCGAATTTCTACCGATGCAGTCTTATGACTAAGACCTACAACTGCAATATCCACGATGATCTCCTTTTAATTATTTAGAGTTTACCTGAGTTCAATAATTTAATTTAGGTTTTCAGTACATACTATGTTACCGAAGAAAGGCAGACAGAGGGCAGCTATGCTAAAGGTTCCGTTCCGTACACTCGGGGATTCAGATGCCTCATTTATAGGAGCTACTGCCCTTCCTGTTAAAAAACTAATATTTGGCACAGCATGTCCTGAAAAACCAATCATTTCAAAAACATGAGTAAAAAAGCTGAGAATCAACATTCGCAGAAGCGAGGTTTACATCCAACTAATTTGACGTGAGTTCGACGGAACTAAAAAATGGCAGGAGGTAATGCAGGTAAATCTGTTGGGTAAATGTCAATAGATGGTTTTTTCGGCAAATAGGTATAAGCTGTCAAACCTGCTATCAAATTAACCAAAAAGTTAAATGCACTGCGATGTCGTGAGTGTTCTATTTGACATATATTTTTGAGATGATCGTTCACCGACTCAATGACTGCATCTTGAGCATGTTGATTAAAATTTTCCAAAAAATCGGAATTAATCCGACTATATCTATTACTTTTGAAAACAAAAATTGTTGTTTGTTTTTTAATTTTGTTACCGTCTTTGCGGGTCTTTCATATTTAAATACACAAACACAGTGACCTTCGGCTTGTTTGCTGAGAATCGAAGCCTTCATGCCTGGAAAAGCTCTTCTGGCTGCTTCTTGTTCCATCTCGCAGAGAACACCACATGGGGTATCAAAACCATACTCTTGAGCAAGAGACAAAGCTGGACAAACCCTTTGAATTTCCAATGCGGCATCTGTTCCATTCTGGGAAATATCTATTATTTCCGTGATGAAGCCCATTAATCCCAGCAGGGGGATAGATTTCTTGAAGCCTTTAGCTAACGTGTCATCATCAATGAGAGCACCCATGAGCACCTTCTGTTGTTCAGGATATTTTTCCATCATCTTTTCAAAAGCGGCTTTGTCTCCGATTTCTTCAGTTAGCTTTCTGTATCTTTTAAATCTAGTCCTGAACATATTTATGGCTTTCGATTCATCCAAATTCAAGATATCTTCCATGCGTAGGTCGCCAATTCCCATTTTATTTTCCATTTTCAGTCCTTTATTTTCCTACAGTTATCATAAGTAGCAACTAGCATTGCAGGTAAATGTCACCAGCTTGCAAACAAGCAAAGTAAAATGACACAAACAAGAAGGTATCTGAGAGCATCACGTAAAACAAATATAATGTTGTTGAATTCTAGTACGGACCTCATCAGGTTACTGAGATTTTTTATTCTTGCATACATGGTTCTTTTCCTCATTTCTTGCAACGTGTTATTAGAGCTTTTGACTCGATGCTTGAACATATTTTTTGTTGAAGATAGTTTCATTTTCAACATTTGTGTTTTCTTTATGTCACCAATACCTATTTCAATTTCTGTGTTCGGTTGTCACTATTCCTGCTACTATTAATTTCACAGAACAAAACTATAATCATCCGAAAACCTACAGCCACTCTCGAGGATTTTTCAGCACTTCTCTAAGCATTGCCTCCTGACTACCTGGAGCTGGTTGGTCGTCATATTCCCAGTTAGCTGTAGAAGGCATGCAGTTGAAAACACTCTGCGGATTAACCATGCCGCTTGCCAGACCAAAGCGGAGACCACGGTCACTGCTCAAAATGAACTCCACGTAGCGTCCATGAACAAGACGCTGCCAGTACTTGTTCTCCTTCGTAAAGGTCATGTCCTTACGTCTTTCCACAATCGGTATGTAAGCAGGGACAAATGCCTTAGTACAATCTGTGACAAAAGAAAGAAGTTCTTGCGTATTGCCGTCATTGAGATCATCGAAGAAAATTCCACCTATGCCTCGGCTTTCATGACGATGTGGTATGTAGAAATACTCATCACAGCACTTTTTAAAGCGCGGGTAATAAGATGGGTCGTACTGATCGCAAACTCCTTTATGCACCTGATGAAAATGAACTGCATCTTCCTCAAAGAGATAAGCTGGCGTAAGATCCGCACCGCCGCCAAACCACCAATAACTTGGCTGGGAGTCATCACCAATCTGGAAATAGCGGTAGTTAACATGTGCGGTAGGTATCATCGGGTTATAGGGATGGATAACAAAGCTACTACCTGTGGCGAAGTAGGAGATGCTTTTGTCGCCAGTTATCTGGTCTGCTTCTAGTGTTGCGAGGGCACCTGATTTCTGGAGGGTCATTCCCGGAGGTAGTTTTCCTTTGATCGCTACGTAGTTAACTCCCACCTTTTCAAAGACGTTGCCGTTACTCAAGGCCCGATCAACATATATGGTGTCTTCACTATTTTCGCCACTCGTCCAAATGCCGTTTTTGTCATGTATCCAGGTCTGTTCGGTAAACTTCTTGCTATCTATCTCTTCAAGAACCTGGCAAGTGTTCTCAAACATCTGTCTGAAAACTTTATCTATAATCCCGCGCACTTTTGGTTGTTGCATTACTGACTTTTTTTGGACTTTAAGCATGGTTGATTGTTTCTGTGTGATTAATTAGGTTTTTTCTGCAAACTGGGACTCAGTTATGAATCTCCTAAGTGACAGGAGACGTCCAACTTGCCCAATCTTGAGGCTTTAAGAAAGTTTCATACAACTCAGCTTCTGGTGTGTTAGGTTCTGGTTCATAGCCATATTCCCAACGCACTAGAGGTGGTAGAGACATCAAAATTGACTCGGTACGTCCATTAGTTTGAAGACCGAAAATTGTGCCACGGTCATAAACTAGGTTAAATTCTACATATCGACCTCTGCGGTAAAGTTGAAATTGACGTTGCGGATCGCCATATTCCATCGACTGCCGCCTTTCTACAATGGGCACATAAGCTTTTTCAAAGGTCTTTCCACAGGTACAAACAAACGCAAACACTTCTTCCCAAGTGCGTGGTGCTTGTGTGCCAATCTGGTTACTATAAATGGCAGATGGGGTATCTGAGTAGGGACCCTGATACAATTGACCTTGACCATCCTGATAGTCAAAGAAAAGACCACCAACGCCACGGGTTTCTTGGCGATGCTTTAGGTAGAAATATTCATCACACCAGTGCTTAAACACTTGGTAATATTCTCGATGATGAGCATTACAACCTTGCTTAAGTGTAGCATGGAAGTGGGCTGCGTCCTCAGCATTGGCATAGTAGGGTGTTAAGTCCGAACCACCGCCAAACCACCAAACTGGTCCAGCCTCGAAGTAGCGATAATTCAGGTGAACAGTTGGTACGTAAGGATTGCGAGGGTGTAACACCATTGACGTGCCTGTGGCATAAAACCCATGTCCTTCAGCTTCTGGACGTTGCGCCAGAATTGAGGGTGGTAGATGAGAACCCCAGACTTCAGAGAAGTTGACTCCACCTTGCTCAAACACAGCGCCATCTTGGATCACACGTGAACGACCTCCACCTCCTTCAGGGCGTTCCCATGCATCTTCCTGAAATGTACCAATGCCATCGATATGTTCCAAAACCTGGCAGATTTCGTCTTGCAACTGTCGCATGAACTGCTTAACTCTAGCTTTAGCATCAGATGGGGGGAGAGATTTGGATGGAGTTGTTTTGGGAGTCGAAGAAATCGTCATAATCTCAATTCAATTTTTCTAAAAGTGAATATCTGGCTTGGATTTTGCAAAATTATCAATAATATGAATCATATGTGCGGAATGTGGGATCTGAGGAACCTGAAGCACAGCTATGGCTTCACCTAACAGGTGAAAGCAACACAGATACTGCATTTACCTAAAAACCGACATGCTCACAAAATTTAAGCTAGCCAACGGGCAGCATTTTTGGCATGATAAGTCAGAATTAAGTCAGCCCCAGCCCGTTTAAACCCAGTTAAAGTTTCCAAAACTACACGCTCCTCATCAATCCAACCATTCAGAGCCGCAGCTTTCACCATCGCATACTCACCAGAAACATTGTAAGCGGCAACTGGTAAATTACTTGCTTCCTTCACCCGCCAGATAATGTCCATGTATGCCAAGGCTGGCTTAACCATGAGCATATCAGCCCCTTCAGCAATATCCAATTCAATCTCTTTAATGGCTTCGCGGGCGTTACCTGGGTCCATTTGGTAAGTTCTTCTGTCCCCAAATTGCGGTGTCGAGTCTGCTGCATCCCTAAATGGGCCATAATAACCCGAAGCATATTTAGCAGCATAGGACAGAATTGGTGTATCTTGATAGCCAGCTTCATCCAACCCAGTGCGAATCGCCTGCACAAACCCGTCCATCATTCCGGAAGGAGCGATGATATCGGCACCAGCTTTGGCTTGAGAAACCGCTGTTCTCTTCAGCAACTCCAATGTCGGGTCATTCAAGACGCGCCCAGTCAAGTCACCCAGTTCTAAATAGCCGCAGTGTCCATGACTAGTATATTCACACAGACAGGTATCAGCAATAACAATTAATTCTGGCACTGCTTGTTTCACAGCAGTGGCAGCTTTTTGTACAATGCCGCAGTCGTGCCATGCACCTGTAGCTTCTAGATCTTTATCTTCAGGAATGCCAAACAGGATAATTCCGGGAATACCAAGGTCGTAAACTTCTTTAGCTTCTTCCACAATTTTGTCCACCGACAACTGGTAGACTCCAGGCTTGGATTTCACTTCTTTGGCAATTCCCTCACCTGGTACGGCAAACAGAGGGTAGATTAAATTACTGGTTGTCAAGACAGTCTCACATACCATCCGACGTAGTTGGGGATGGCTTCTCAGGCGACGAGGGCGGTGATTGGGAAACATGGTGTTCATTAAATGGGAAAATTAGTGTTGGTTGACTATCTGAAAAATGTTAGCTAGAATTTCCTGCGCTCCCTGTTGGCGCAAAATTTGTGCCAGTTGAATACCCAGATGTTCTGCTTCGTGGGCAGTACCAGTCACGGTATCTTTTACTACTTGTTGACCATCCACACTAGCGACTATTCCCGTTAAGGTCAGCGTGTTTCCATCTAGTTGAGTAGTCACACCAATTGGCACTTGGCAACCGCCTTCTAGTTCCCGCAAGAAGGCACGTTCAGCGAGAACGCGATCGCGGGTTGGTATATGTTCAATTGCTTTGAGCATTGAGAGTACTTCGAGATCGTCAGCACGACATTCGATACCCAAAGCTCCTTGTCCGACAGCATAGAGGGAAAGTTCAGTTGGCAGAACTTGATGAATGCGATCGCCCATCCCCAAGCGCTGTAACCCTGCCACTGCCAAAATCAAGGCATCATATTCGCCTTCATCCAGCTTTGCCATGCGGGTGTTCAAGTTCCCTCGCACATCTTTAAATGTGAAGTGGGGAAAGTAATGCCGCAACTGGGCTAGTCGCCGCAGGGAAGATGTGCCGATGACTGTACCAATGGGCAGTGTATCAATTTGCTTATCTTTGTGTTGATCGTGCACCACCAGCGCATCTGCTGGGTTTTCCCGTTCTGTCACTGCTGCTAACACTAACCCCTCTGGTAAGCGTGTTGGCAAATCCTTCAGGGAGTAGGGAGTGAACAGCAAAGTCAATGTCATGGCAGAGCATTCCCATTTCGAGTTCTTTGGTGAATAGTCCTTTATCGCCAATCTTTGCTAAGGCAACATCAAGGATTTTGTCACCCTGAGTAGACATGGTGTGGACTTCAAAGGAGATATCAGGGAAGTGTTTCTGGAGTTGTTCTTGTACCTGACTTTTCCCGTTATCTTCTTGATTGAGCGATCGCGTACTATATCCCTAGCCCAAAGCCCTATTCTCTGGTAATTCATTGTCATTAATTTTAAGTAATTGAGAATAAACTGTAGTCTGAAACCCATGCTATTTCGTTGTTTCACAACTTAACGGGAAAAGTCAGGTTCTTGTACCCAGTAAGTTTGAATCAGAGCGAGTTGACTTTTTCGAGAACCGATGCGAATGGTGCGGGAAGGACTAGAAATGGTGGATGAAGCAGAGTCAGATAGAGTCATAAGTTTTAGTGAGAGTTATTTAACAAGTAGTTGGACTGTTTGACAGTCTCAAAAAAGAAAGCAACATTTTCTTCTGGAGTGTTTTGCAAAACCCCGTGACCAAGATTGAAAATATGCCTCTGGTTTCCGGCTTTGCGTACAGTATCGAGAATGCGATCGCGGATAAACTCTTGAGAACCAAACAGCACACATGGATCTAAATTTCCTTGCACTCCAATATTGGCACCAAGTCGCTGGCGTGCCACCGCCATATCAACAGTCCAGTCCACACTAACAATATCAACCCCAGAGTGCGCCATGAGTTCTAGTATCCCAGCACTGCCGTTGATGTAAAGGATGAGGGGTATATCTGGGTGCGTTGCCTTAACCTGTTCCACAACCCGTTGCTGATAGGGTAGAGCAAAGGTTTTAAAATCTTCCGGACTCAGATGTCCTGCCCATGAGTCAAATAATTGCACAACTTCTGCACCGGAATCAATTTGGTAGCGGACATAGATGGCGATGGCATCTGCCAGTTTCCCTAAAAATTGATGTAACATTGTTGGCTCAGAGAAAGCCATGCCTTTGATGATGGCGTAATCTTTCGAGCTTTTGCCTTCAATGGCATAGGCAGCTAGTGTCCAAGGCGCACCAACAAAACCCAAAACAGTAGCTTCGCCATCAACTTCTTGACGGAGAGTCTTCAGAATTTTACGCACAAATGATAGAGAAGCTTCCGGGTCTAGGGGAGTGAGAGCATCAATTTGCTCTTGGGTTCGGATTGGCTGCTCAAAAACTGGACCCTTACTTTCGATAAGATCAAACGTAATACCTATACCGGGTAACGGTGTGAGAATATCTGAGAACATAATCACACCGTCGGGTTTGAAGGCGTGAAAAGGTTGCAAAGAAATTTCCACAGCTAGGTCAGGGTTTTCGGAACGCTCGCGAAAAGAGGGATATTTCTGGCGCAAATCTCGATAGACTTTCATGTAGCGACCAGCTTGGCGCATCATCCATACTGGAGGGCGGTCTAGTACCTCACCTCGGGCTGCTTGCAGTAATCTATAATTTTTCATACATTATCACACAATGACATGATGTAATATTTTCTATCTTCGTTTTTGAGAAGCTCTTCGGAAATAATTTCACCCTATTCAACGTTTTTTCCCTTTGTTACTGCTACTCCTGTTCCGCCCGAAGATTACCGTTTAGGAAGCTCTTGAGCAGGGGAGAAAAATGCTTTGGTAATCTTACAGCGGTTCGGGAGTAATTGACATCTTGTTTACTTTGTGAACGCATAACTTCTAGTTTCAAGGAACTCCACTTGATTTGAGTCTTTTACCAAGCGCGACATTTTGAACTGTGAATCAGAAGTGCCTTTAAAAATTATTATGTTTTTAAGCATTTCAAAAGTGTCTTTTTGAACCAGTTTTATTTCAATTGGACCAATACGATTCTCGTTTCTAATCTCCATATAAGCCTCATTCAAATCACAAATAACCTGTTCTATTTTGTCCTGACAAAGTTTTAAGTTCAGTAGATCTTCAAATGTTTTGGAAATTTCTGCATATATCACATACCTCCACGGACGAGAGGAAATTTCTAATCGGGTAGTGTAATCTACTAATTTGCAGTCATTCCCAAGAAGTTTTATGGCTTCAGTAAGTGCAACAAAAATCGTGTTTTCAGTAACTCTTTCACTGTAGAGACTGAGCAAAGAACCCTGCCGATACAGAAACTCTACAATAGGGCTTTTATGATAGTAGCCAACACACTTGACAACATCCCCCAATCTGTATCTGTATAATCCAGCTACCGTCGTCACTACAATTTCATAACTCTCACCTATAGAGAGAGAGGTTAAATTAATTGTATTGGGCATATCCTTATCAACTTCACTAACAGGTATAAATTCAAAAAATGCTACCCGAGGAGTTATCACGTAACTAGGAGGATCTCTTTCTGGCTCTAAATTAACGCCAATGAAGGATTCAGTAGCGCCATAGCCAGGAGAGTAAAATGGAATGTCACCAGCGTAAAATCTTAAACTTTCCTTGTATATATGCATAGACCCTGTTGTTATGCATTCTATATACGATAATTGTGACCATATCCTGGTTAAAATTCCGTTGAATCCTTTTTCAAATTCAGTCCTCAGTGCATTAGCAAGTGCTGGATTTGGCTTAAGCAAACTTTGCAACTTCTCACGAATGGACGTATCCAATTCTAGGCTTTCATCGATTCGACCATACTCGATATCGTTCACCAGTCGCGGCCACAATCTTTCCAATGTTTGCATAGCTTCTAATACTTTCAAGGCAAAGTTTGCCGTAATGTATGTAATATCTGATCGGAGTAAGCCAAACAGCAAATGGCAATAACAAGCACTCCTATAATTCGATATTAAGAATATGCAAGGAGGGCTGGTATACCTTAGACGGATAAGGTTTTCAATAAACTTAGATTGTGTAAGACCTCCAGCAGTTAGAGATCCTTGGGGCACGCCACTGGCTGTAAAGCTTAGTGGACGTATACTGAACAGAGCAAGACCACGGTATTCCGTTTTATATGCCTTCTGATTAAGATAGTAAGGTTCCCCGATTGCTCTAGTAATTTGAAAAGCTTTTTGAAAATTTGAAAACAGACGTTTTGTTGTTGGTATAAGTTTGAATTTACCACTTGTTCCTGATGTTTCTTGAAATATCATGATTGGCTCTGATACCAGTTGCGCGAAGTTTCCTTGACTGGCAATATTATCGATGATATATCGGTAATTTTCATAAGTGGAGAGAGGGTGTACACTTTGGAAATTAGCAACCGTTTTAATAACTGCAAAATTAAACCTTCTCCCGTACTCAGTGTTCTTTTGAAGCTTCAAAATATCCATCAGAACGTTTTGTTGCACTTGGGCTGCTTTGATAGCGTCTCTTTGCAAATTTTTCAGGCTTCTTTGACCTAAGTTCTGCAACATATATACGAGCAACCGCTCTTGAATTCGACCAAAGTAATCAAAAAACTTACTTAAAATTATTTTTGGCATAATTTTTGGCTTCAATTAGTGTCTCAGATGAAAGCGAAAATGTATAGCATTTGTTTAATTTAGGACTTATACATTGACGAAAATATGATTATCTGAATCAGACTTATTTTCTTTCCTTCCTTCTTTAATTAAGTGCAAGCAAAATTAACTTATGCACTTTTAGATTTGTAGGCATTGAGCCGAGATACGTGTAAAAACCTGCAAGATGGTCTGAAAACGCTTGCTGTCTGTACGTTCGCTCATTTTTAACCGCCAGATTTAATTAAGCCTTACAGGGCTTGTAATCCAGGCGCTTCAATCGATTCAGGCATTTTTGTCAAGCACAGAGCTTTTGGTCATTTTATGATTTATGCTAGCCCTGTGCCCAATTGATCGCTTCTGGGAGCCTTCTGTGATGGTCATAAATTTTACTTACAAATAACGATTTACTGAAAAATCCCCTTTTTGCTTTTACATTAAGGCTTTAATTCCCCTCCGGATCTCAAAATAAGCGAACGCACAGTTCCTGTACTAAACGACCCTTTTCAGGTCACGCCACTCACAACGAATCGCACTTCCTCTCGCCCTTCAATCAGGAGCGAACGTACAGTTAGATAGAAATGGGAAATTTTTGTGCTCCGGCTCTAAATGAGAGCATGTCATTTTGTCAAATCATCAGCAATAGGATCTGGCAGTTCATTTTCCACTAGTCTTAAAGGAGAATAGTGGTAGGCAGCAATAGTAGCCAGCATGGTGAGCGCTCCGATGATGATGAACAGTAGGCCAATACCACGACCAGATCCGACGCCGATGATTTGCCCGATGCTTCCGGCTAAAGGTCCGTTGGGAGCCATCAAGGGATCGAAGACTTGATCTGCTAGCGGTCCGGCCACGAGACAAGCTATGGGTCGGGATGATAAGGTAATCATTCGTCTCACAGCGAAGACCCTTCCCTGTACGTCGGGCGCGACTTTTCTTTGCCAGATGATTTGGTTGGAGCCACTGATTATTGGTAAGCCGAAGAAAAAGAGGAAAGTGGCGACGCTCAAGAGTGGGACAGAAGTGCGCAACCCAGCAACCAAGATGCATAGTCCGCTTAGCATCTCAAAGCTGAGTATAGTGTGGATGAGTCGCTGTGATCTTCCCCAAGTACTCATTACTAGGGTGCCCATCAGCGTGCTGATACCGCCGAGGGACAGGATGATGCCGACAAAAGCAGTAGAGGCGAAGGACAGCACCAGTGGCGTAAATAACAAGGCAAAAATTCCCATCAAGAAGTTGCTGATAGCAAAGAAAAGCAACAATCCTAAAAGTCCTAGTCGGGCAGTAATGTAGTTCCAACCTACGGCTGCCTCACGAAGCAGACTCCCTGCTCCTGCTTGCCCCGCAGCAGTGGTCTTGGTATCAGGCACGCGAACGCTTAGCAGGGTGACTAGGGAGAACAGGAAGGTCGTAAAATCAACTAGGGTAATGCCCTGAAGCTGGATAATTGAGAGCAGTACACCTCCCAAGACAGGTGAGATGAGCTGGGCGACGGCTTCTGCTAGCTGAATCATGCCGCAGGCGCGACCCAGATGCTGTTTGGGAACTAATAGAGTAATGGCAGTGCTATAGGCTAGCCACTGAAAGGTGCTGAAGGTTGAGCCGACAACGGTAGCTAGGTAGAGTTGCCAGATTTCAAGGCGATCGGTGGTCAGTAGGAGGGTGATTGCTCCTATGATAATACCAGCCCCGGCGTCACCGACAATCATAGCCCATTTGCGGTTCCATCGATCTACCAGAGCGCCAGCTATAGGGGAAAAAACGATGGCTGGTAGGGTTGCGGACAAAGTCATCAGGGCAAACTGGGTGACTGAACCAGTGCGCTGGTATACCCAAATGCTCAGTGCGAAGTTGGTGAGGCTGGAGCCACTTAGGGAAACCAATTGTCCAACCCAGATCCAGGTGAAAACCCCCATTCCAATTGCTATAGGGTGTTTTACCATCTTATTTCTTCCCTGTCTGATTGAGGTAAATTTCTAGCCGTTCAGCTAGTACTTGGACATAAGGTTCCCGGATAATAGCGTAATGGTCGCCCCCTATCTGGTGTACTTCTATGCCACCAGCAGCTAGTTCGCCCCAACCAAGGCTTTTGTTTTGGGTGTCTTCCTCAACTTTCTTATTGGCACAGAAGAGAATAATTCGACCTGAATAGGGTTGGGGTCTATAGCGAGATAGAGCGTGGCTATTGGCTTTGAAAACCTGCAACATCTGGCGCATCTGCTGGATACCGACGAATGGCGGCAAAATATTTAGCATTTTTGCTTGTTCTAGAATGTGGATCAATTGCTTCTCTGTTTGGAGTTGCTGCGGTTGATTTGAGACTGGCAGTTCTTTACCAAACAGGCCACTCAAGTCCTTGGTAAGAGAGGTAACCAGCATTGCCTCACTCATCTGTTCAGGCATGTCAATAGCCATGGGCGCATAGCTGTCTATCAAGGCCAGCAGCGCTACTTCTTGCCCAGAAGAATGCAACTGCTGGGCCATCTCAAAAGCGACGACGCCGCCCAGAGACCAGCCTCCGAGTTGGTAGGGACCTTGGGGCTGAATAGTCAGCAGCGCTTCAATATAGTGGGCGGCCATATCCTCAATGCGGGTTAAGGGTTCCTGTTTCCCATTTAGACCAAGTGATTGCAAGCCGTAAACTGGTTGTTCGGATGTCAAACAACGAGCTAAGTCTGCATAGCAGAGGACATTGCCACCAATTGGGTGAATGCAAAAGAACGGTGATTTAGAACCACTTGACTGAATTGTTACTAAGGGGAAGTCAAGTTGAAAATCTGTAGAAGAGTGAAGAAGACTTGCTAGCTTTTCAATAGTTGTACCTTGGAAGAGGGTCGCTAAGGGTAGACTTTTTCCAAAATACTGCTGAATCTGAGCCATGAGACGAACTGCCAAAAGAGAATGACCGCCGAGGTCAAAGAAGTTGTCCTGAACTCCGATGGGGTGGATGCCTAGAACATCTGACCATATTTGCGCCAACTGCAGTTCTAGAGTGTCGCGGGGTGTAATAAAACCTGCTTCTAAACTGAGTTCAGTATTTGATGCCGGAAGGGCGTGACGGTTTATTTTGCCATTGGGGGTTAGAGGCAAGGCATCTAGTATCACCAAGGCATTTGGTATCATGTATTCAGGCAGTTTCTGTTTAAGGAATTTCCGCAATTCACCGATGCTGGGTTGGTCTTGGTTCGGGACAATATAAGCGACTAAACGCTTGTCGCCTAGTTGGTCTTCGCGAGCAATGACTATGGTTTTCCGTACTGCTGGGTGTGAGGCAAGTATCGCTTCAATTTCTCCGAGTTCGATGCGGAAGCCGCGAATCTTTACTTGGTCATCGAGACGACCGAGAAACTCTATGTTGCCGTCCGGTAGGTAGCGGGCTAGGTCTCCAGTTTTGTACAAACGTGCTCCTTCTTGCTTGCTGAAGGGGTTGGGAATGAATTTAAGGGCGGTCAAATCCGGGCGGTTGAGGTAGCCACGAGCAAGACCAGTACCGCCAATATGCAGTTCACCAACAACACCAATAGGTACTGGCTGGAGAGAATGGTCGAGAATGTAAATTTGTGTATTGGCAATCGGACGACCTAGGGGCAGCGTTGAATATTGGGGAGCAAGTGAGTGTTTCTCCACCAAATAAGTAAGCGCCCCAACGGTGGTTTCTGTAGGACCATAATGATTGAGGATAGTACATTCAGGAGCCAGCGCTTGAATACTTTCTACCCAATCTGTATGAGATGCTTCGCCACCAAGAATGAGTAATTGTCGAGGCAGGACTAATTTTAGGGTTGACGAGGTTTGCAACGCAGCAAGATGGGAGGGAACAATTTTTAGACAGTCAATCGAATGACGATTCAAATAATCAGCAAAAGCATCAGGGTTAGAAGCTTGTTCTTGTGAGAGTACATGAAGAGACCCTCCTGTACATAAAGCGGGAAAGATGATGGTGTGCCCTAAATCTGCGCTGATTGTAGAAACCAAAGCAAAGTTGCGACTAGATCCAATATTGAGATTTTCAAGAATACTATTGGAATAGTTTAAAATTGACTTTTGTTGAATAGCGACTCCTTTAGGTTGACCTGTAGACCCGGAAGTGTAAATCACATAAGCTAAATTTTCCGGCTGAATCTTACTGTTGGTATTCGCTTGACTTTCTTGCGAGATGTTCCCCCAGTCTGTATCCAAGGAAATTACCTGCACTCCAGACTTAGGCAATCGAGCCAGTAACTTCTGTTGAGTTAATAGCACCGATACGTAAGAATCATTTAATATGTAGGTCAAGCGTTCTTCTGGATAGGCTGGGTCTAAAGGTACATAAACCCCACCTGCCTTGAGAATCCCCAACAGTCCCACCATCATGTCCAAGGAGCGCTCAATGCAGATGCCTACTAATACCTCTGGTCCTACTCCTAGGGCTTGTAAATAGTGTGCCAGTTGATTGGCACGGTGGTTCAACTCCAGGTAGGTCAGATGCTTGTCTTCAAAGATCACTGCCACTGCATTTGGAGTCTGTTCGACTTGGGCTTCAAACAGTTGATGGATATATATATTTCTCGGATAATTTGTTTGAGTATTATTCCATTTGACTAGAAGTTTGTGTTGTTCATTGCTAGAAAGTAAACATTGAGAGTCATGACGAGCAAAGGGGTTTGTAGCTATTTTATTTAAGGTTTTAGTATAGTAATCACCAATAGCTTTTATCTGTTCTTGAGATAGTTCGTTTGCATTAAAATTAAGTAACACTCTTAAAGGAAGGTTGTCTTGAGGCCACAATACTTCTTGAGTCAAACTAAATGAAACTGCTAGTTTGAAATTGCTAGGGTTGTAGCTTTGTGCTAACCCTAATAACTCTACGTTATCTAGTTCATAAAAGGTATCGAGGCTATGAAAATTTATAAAGTTGAATGATGTGTTGAGTAAAGGCGAATCTCCCCAATTTTTCTGTAAAGCGGCCATGGGATAACGTCGGAAAGGTAACAACTCCAGTTCAGTCTTGAAAGTTTCTTGCACCAAGTCCATCCACGTACCCCCTGTGAGTTTTAGACGAAAAGGCACTGTATTGAGAAAAAGCCCGCGAACCTGCTCCCCATCAACCTCTTCTGAGCGACCATTTGAGACTAATCCTGTCAAAATATCCGTCTTTGCGCTGATCAAACTCATAACTTTCAAGTGTCCTGCCAGAAGAACACTTTTTAATGGAACTGCTGCCACTTGCGCTACCTGTTTCAACTTTTCAAATACTTCGGTAGAGATAGAAACGTTCCAATCGCTAATATGCGGGCAACTATGTGTTGTTGAAGAATCAGGGAAATGGGGCAAGCTCAGTAGGGTGCACTCACTCAATTTTTGCGTCCAGTAACGCTGACATGCCTCGGATTTCAGCGCTATACGTTCTTGGAGTACGAAATCCCTGAATGAAACAGTAGGGGGTGGCTCAATGGGAAGAGTTTTATTGTTTAGAAGGACAGAATAGGACTTAAAAATCTCAGCGAGTGTGGAGGTCAAGCTCCATCCGTCGAGGATGGCATGACACTCGGTTAGCGTCAAATGAAATCTCTCGTCAGTGCGACGGTGAATACAAAAACGTAGCAAAGGTGGTTGAGACAAGTTGAAGCGATGTTTTGTTTCTCTTTTCACATAGCGAGCTACGACTTCCTCTTGTTCATGCTCCGCTAAATGACGCAGGTCTTCTACTTGGATTGGAAGGATAGCCGTCTTATGAACGAGTTGCAGTGGCTCAGTGTATGTAGTTAGATCAAACGAAGTACGAAGTATGGCATGACGGTGCACAACCCGCTGCACGGCTTCTTGAAAAGCTTTTAAGTTGAAACGGGCTTGCAAAATAAAACTATCTACATTGTGGTATAGTGGGAGGCCAGATGTTAATTCCATGTGGTAAATCATCCCCTGCTGTAGGATAGTCATAGGATAAGCATCTTCTACACAGGAAGGAAGTTTTTGGCAGTCTTGTTCAGAAATCAGACTGAATGGCGCAGCTTGAGGGGTAAAGACAGATATGACCTCACTCATTTTGAGTTCTTGACCTAACTCACATATTGTCTGATGTTGGAAAAGCTGCTGGAGTGAAAAATTTAATCCCCTTTCTTTAGCTCGGGCTACTACCTGGATGGTACGGATAGAATCCCCTCCTAGAGCAAAAAAATTGTCGTGAATCCCTACTTTCTCAATGCCCAAAACTTCAGCCCAGATAACGACTAACACTTCCTCTACTGAATTACGGGGTGCGACGTAGGCTTCCTTGAACTCTGGTCGAGCCTGATCTGGTACTGGTAGTGCTAGACGAGCCACCTTGCCATTGGGTGTCAAGGGTAGCGCCTCTAATAGTACAAAAGTAGAAGGCATCATGTAGTCAGGCAGCTTCTGCTTGAGGAAGTGACGTAGTTCACTGACGTTAAGTAACTGTCTCTGATGAGGAACGACATAGGACACTAGGCGCTTGTCACCTGGTTGGTCTTCGCGGGTGATGACCACTGTTTCCCGCACAGCCGGGTGTTGAGCGAGTACCGCCTCGATCTCTCCTAGTTCGATGCGAAAACCACGGATCTTTACTTGCTCGTCGATGCGACCCAAAAACTCAATATTACCATTGGGTAGATAGCGGGCTAAGTCTCCAGTTTTGTACATTCGCTCTCCAGGTTGACGACTAAATGGGTTAGGGATAAACCTCTCAGAACTGAGATCGGGTCGATTGAGATAACCGCGTGCTAGACCTGGTCCGCCAACATACATTTCACCAGTAACTCCTATGGGTACAGGATTCAGGTGTCCATCCAGCAAATAAATTTGTAGATCTGAGATAGGATGACCAATCGGACTACCTCGAAGAGCCGCCTCTACATCATTATTTTCTGTCAGTGGATGGTAGGTAGCGTGTACAGTCGTTTCGGTGATGCCATACATGTTTACTAACTGTGGATATTCGCTTCCGTGGTGTTCAAACCATGGACTCAAATTCTTCAACTCCAGAGCTTCACCACCAAAAATAACTAGACGAAGCGCTAGTTCCAATGCCTGAGTCTCAGCTTGTTCCTCTGCATGCATCAACTGCCGAAAGGCAGAGGGCGTCTGGTTAAGAACCGTCACTTTTTGAGAGTGTAATAATTCGTACAATGCGTCTGGCGATCGCGTTACCCAGAAAGGAACCACCACAAGCTGTCCGCCGTAGAGGAGAGATCCCCAAATTTCCCAGACCGAAAAGTCAAACGCATAGGAATGGAAAAGCGTCCATACATCACGCTCGTTAAAATTGTACCAACAGTGAGTCGCTGCCAAGAGTCGAACCACATTGCTATGATTGATTGTCACACCTTTCGGTTTTCCTGTAGAACCAGATGTATATATTACATAAGCTAAATTTTCCACATTGGTTCCACTGGCAGGATTTTCATCACTCTCTTGGGCGATAGCCTCCCAGTCAGTGTCCAAGCACACTAAGTGTGCTACCTGATGAGGAAGACCCTCAAGCAGCCGTTGTTGGGTCAATAATATTGGTGTCTGGGTATCTCCCAAGATAAAGGTTAATCGCTCCTGCGGATACGCTGGGTCTAGTGCTATATAAGCCCCACCAGCTTTCAGGATTCCCAGAATCCCTAGCACCATTTCTAGCGATCGCTCTACACAAAGACCCACCAACATCTCTGCACCTACACCCAGATACTGTAGGTGGTGCGCCAGTTGATTCGCTCGTTGGTTTAGCTCCTGATAAGTGAGTTGCTCATCTTCAAATACCAATGCAATTGCATCTGGAGTTCGTTCTACCTGAGCCTCAAACAGCTGATGGATACACTCGTTTTGGGGATACTTTGCTTGGGTGTTATTCCACTTCATTAGCAGCTGGTGTTGCTCAGTTGCTGTCAGCAAGGGCAATTTTGAAAGGTGCTGATCTGGATCAGCTATAATTCCAGCCAGCAAAGTCTGAAAATGCCCTACCATCTGGGTAATTGTAACAGCATCAAACAAATCAGTATTGTACTCAAACACTCCTTTTAATCCTGTTTTTGTCTCTTCCATCTCAAGAGTCAAATCAAACTTCGCTGTATTGGTGGAAACTGCTATGGGACTCAAGCTCACACCTGGCAGCTTGAGTTCCTCCATTGGAGCATTTTGGAGTACAAACATCACTTGAAACAGTGGGGTATGGCTCAAATGCCTCTCCGGCTGTAGTTCTTTCACCAGCTTCTCAAAAGGTAAATCTTGGTGTGCATAAGCTTCCAGAGCCACATGTCGCACTCGAGCCAATATCTCGCAAAAGCTGGGATTTCCGGAAAAGTCGGTGCGTAACACCAAAGTGTTGACAAAAAAACCGATCAAATCTTCCGTCTCGACTCGATTACGGTTAGCAATGACAGATCCTGTCACTATATCATCCTGCCTTGTGTAGCGATGTAAAAAGGTTTGAAATGCTGCCAACAAAGTCATAAACAAAGTGGTTCCTTCTTGACGACTTAGCGTGTTGAGGGAAGCGGACAAATCAGTTGGCAACACGAATGACTGGGTTGCACCCCGGAAAGTTTGCACTATTGGTCGCTTACGGTCGGTGGGCAGATGCAACACAGGTAAATGAGCAAGTTGCTGTTTCCAATAAAAAAGTTGGCTCTCCAAGACTTTCCCTTGCAGCCACTCCTGCTGCCAGCAGGTAAAATCTGCATATTGGAAAGGTAGATTGGGAAGTGGCGAAGGCTTAAAAGCACAAAAGGCTTCATAGAACGCCGAAAGATCCTGGATAAATACACCCACAGACCAAGCGTCAGAGATAATATGGTGCATCGTCACAAGGAGTACGTGTTCCTTCTCAGTCAATCGGAGCAAGGTCGTACGCAAGAGTGGACCTTTTGTCAGGTCGAAAGGCTGGCAAGCATCCTGTGCAGCTATCTCGTGGATTTCACTTTCCCTGTCTGTTTCAACCAGTTCGCTCAGATCGATTATCGGCATAAATATCGACCCCTTTTCAGAAATAATCTGAACAGGGCTGCCATTGACGAGTTCAAAGGTAGTGCGCAGTGGCTCGTGCCGAGCAACAATAGCCTCGATAGCCTGCTGCAAAATCTTCACGTTCAGAACACCCCTCATTCTGATCGCCTCTGGGATGTTATATATGGCACTGCTAGGGGTCATACGATCTAGGAACCACAGCCGCTGCTGAGCAAAAGATGCAGGAAAGACGAATAATTCTTCTGTCATGGTTTCATCTCCTAATTGTTTCTTTTCAATTTCAAAATTATTTTTTAAGAGTTTTCGGAGTTTCTAGCACTCCTTGTGGAGAAGCCTTTACGGAGTGTCTCTTGCGAGAGACTGGCTTTATTACGGGTTCTTGAAGTTCAGCACCACTATGCTTGGCCTTTTCAATTGCCTTAGAAAGTTTAACTATCGTCGGTTCCTCAAAAAGGCAGCGCACGGGTAACGTTAGCCGAAAAGTTTCTTTGACACGGGACATAACTTGGGTAGCTTTTAGGGAATGACCACCTAGTTCAAAGAAGTTGTCGTGGATGCCAACTTCAACCCCTAAGACTTTGTTCCAGATGGCTACGAGAACCTCTTCAGTGGGAGTGTGGGGTGGGAGGTAGCCAACTTCTAGACTTCTCTGAGATAGATCCGGTGTCGGCAGGGCGCGGCTGTCTACTTTGCCGTTGGGCGTCATGGGTAGAGCTTGCAACATCACGAAGGCTGAAGGTATCATATACTCTGGCAAGTTCTGCTTCAAAAAGCGGCGCAGTTCACTCAGAATAAGTGACTGTCCCTGATAAGGAACAACATAGGCCACTAGGCGCTTGTCACCTGGTTGGTCTTCGCGAGCGATGACTTTAGTCCCTTGTACCTTTGGATGTGTGATGAGTACTGCCTCAATTTCTCCGGGTTCAATACGGAAGCCGCGAATTTTCACCTGTTCATCAAGGCGACCGAGAAACTCGATATTACCATCGTTGAGATAGCGGGCTAAGTCGTTGGTTTTGTACAGGCGTGCCCCTTCTTCCTGGCTAAAGGGGTTGGGGATGAATTTTTCCGAGGTTAAGTCTGGACGGTTAAGGTAGCCTAGGGCTAAACCAGCACCACCAATGTATAGTTCTCCAAGAACACCAATGGGAACGGGTTGGAGGTATTGATCTAGTATGTATACTTGGACATTAAGAACGGGAACTCCAATTGATACCTCCTGTCTATTAGCTAACACTGAACGTGACAATGTGCAAAGTGTTGTTACTACAGTTGCTTCAGTAGGACCATAAGTGTTTACTAGCCTTGGCAGAGAACCCACGCACGTATGCCAGATTCTGACTTGTTCCGGAAGTGCCTTCTCTCCGCCAATAATTACCAGCCGTAATGATTCTGGCAGCACCAAGTTGGCGCTGGCTAATTCAGAGACAATTTGATGCCAGTATGCTGTTGGCAAATCCAACACTGTTAGTTGTAAATCTCTGCTCTTTTGCAGAAATTCAGGCACAGATCTCAATATTTCGTCAGTACGGAGGACGAGCATTCCACCGGATGTCAGGCAGGGATAGATTTCCTCAGCCGCTGCATCGAAACTAATAGAAGCAAACTGTAGTATGCGATCACGCCTGTCGATTTCATATTCAACCCGTGCCATCTCCGTGAAATTCACTAAAGACTGATGTTGGATCATTACCCCTTTGGGTATTCCTGTAGATCCTGAGGTGTAAATCACATAAGCCAAGTGACTGCCTTGTAAACCATTGACAGGATTCGCCGTCTTCTCCTGAGAAATAACCCCCCAGTCTGTATCTAAGCAGACTACACGTTCGGAGTGTTTTGGCAATCGGGGGATCAACGTCTGCTGAGTCAACAGCACTGACACCTGTAAATCTGACAGCATGTAGGTTAAGCGCACTTCGGGATAGGTGGGGTCTAACGGTACATAAGCTCCACCTGCCTTGAGAATCCCCAACAGTCCCACTATCATCTCGATAGAACGCTCCACGCAAATGCCCACAAGAACCCCAGGTCCAATCCCCAAAGCTTGCAAGTGGTGCGCTAGCTGATTAGCGCGGCAATTTAACTCTTGGTAGGTTAGTTGCTGGTCTTCAAACATCACCGCCACTGCATCCGGTGTTTGTTCTACCTGAGCTTCAAACAACTGATGGATGCATTTGTCTTGGGGATACTCTATTTGAGTATTGTTCCACTCTACTAGCAACTTGTGTCGCTCAACTTCGGTTAGCAAGGGCAATTCTTGAAGATGCCGCCTTGGATTGACCACAATTGCTTCTAGCAAAGTCTGGAAATGTCCCAGCATCCGGCTAATTGCGGCTGGCTCGAAGCGTATAGTATTGTACCTAATACTTATAGATAATTCTTGACCTAGTACTGCTGCCACAGTAAGGGGATAATTTGTTTGTTCAATGGTGTTAATCCTGCCAACTTTTAAGCTGGGATTTTGCTGTTGCAAATAGGAATCTGCTGGGTCATTCTCAAACACCACGATACTTTCAAAAAGTGGCATTCCTTGAGCTACTTCACTCCATCCTTGAATCTCCACCAGCGGCGTGTATGAGTAGTGTTCCCGTTCCACTTGCTGTGCCTGCAATTGCTGCAACCAAGGCAACAGATCAGCTTCTTCACAGACTTGCACCCGTACTGGCAGAGTGTTGATCAACAACTCCACCATAGATTCCACACCTTTCAAAGCGGGAGGGCGACCGGATATAAGAGTACCGAAGACGACATTTGACTCACCGCTGTAGCGCGAGAGCAGCAGTGCCCAAGCCCCCTGCACCAAAATATTCAGAGTCAAATAATGCTGTAGAGCTAGGGAATGCAGTGCGGCTGTTACCGTTGCTGATAATTGAAGATGTTGCTCATCATAGCTCTCTTTCTGATTAGACAGTTTGCCTGCATACCTATCTACTACCAATGACGTAGGGGCAGTAAAGCCGTGAAGTATTTGCCGCCAGAACGCCTCAGCCTTAGAGATATTTTGCTGTCCAGATAGAAGTTCATATATATCTTCAATATTTTCCATGTTCGCAACCAGAACTTTTTTTTTGCAGATAAAAGTTTGTAATTCATATTCAATAGACATCTCCGAAAATTAATTATGCGTTCGTTAAAACCCCTGGGAAGGGCGAACGGCCGTTCACCCCTACATCATTTCTGGAGATGTCTATTGAAGCCAAGGAAATATCTAAATTTCGTAGTTGGAGATTTATCCTGCTAACCACCTATTTTTTGCAATACAATTTTGTAGAGCGCCATGAACTGTTTTTTTTCTCTAGGCTTTTTGAGCAGATTCTGCCATCTTCTTTCGCAAACTGAGAGGTCGCATGTCGGTCCAGACTTCCTTGATGTACTCAAGGCATTCCTGTTTAAGACCACTTTTGCCTGCATTCTTCCAACCAAGCGGATTTTCCCGATCAGCAGACCAGATGGAATACTGTTCTTCATGATTTACGACAACATTGTAAATTGTAGTGTCTTGTTGATCATCTCGATTCATGATTGCCTCCTGTTAGTTCATTAGGTTTAGTTTGTACAGATTAAGGTAGTCAAACTTCATCAGCCCATTTTAGAGAAAAATTCGACATACATAGAACTTACGCATTGGGGTAGGTCTAGCGATGCTGTTCCTGAGGGCAATTAAGAGATAAAGAAAAGGGAAGGTTGCGTTTTTAAAAAACTATTTTGCGTGCTTTTAGAAGACTGTTAGTAGTTAACTACAGAAACAATCACTCCTAAATCAATACCTTTGCCAAAATAAGAGGCTACAAAAATTTTGGTAAAACTTGCAAAATTACCCATACATAAGTGTTTAACTTCAAAGATAGTTTGAAATTTCAAACTCTTATACTGCGGTCAATACGTTAAAAAAACCTTGTGGAAAACCTTGAAGGAATTTTTAGTAGGACTTAGACAAAATAGAGGATTAAAAAGGGTATAATTCTTTCTCAGAATAGCTTTCACGTCAAAATGACCTCCCATGAAAGAGACAACTCCCGCCGCCATGCCCCCATGCTTTGAAAAATGGTGTAAGAGGTTTGATGATGTGTTTACTCATAAAGCCCATTAGGTGTAGGAATCTAGGTGCGCTTGCGACAGGCGCAGCGAACGCAGATTGAACGGATAGGAATCCTGCCGAGATACGTAAAATTTGGGACACGGTGTGCAGTTATACTACGCAGATTTGCTAAAATTTTTACTTTTTTTCAGCAGTTTACTCTTTAGAAGTTGTAAAATTTACTTTTTCTATTTGTAATATTAGATAGATTTTATTAAAAATAAAATCTAGAAATCTCATATAAATTTCATTAATATAAGTTTGAAATCTCATATAAAGCTAATATAAAATTTTGTATATATATAGGACTCCTATTTGATTTTTGAAAAAACTCCGTATATCTGAAGAGTTCTGAAATAAAAGGTAGCGTGTCGAATAAACCGGGAGCAACGCGATTTTGTGAGGTGATAAAAATTCTGACTTTTCCCGTTAAGTCTTGAAAGGCTTACTGGTAAAGGATTTAATAAACAGCACAGCATATACGGTAAAGTAATTGCAATCGGGTGCTAAAGGTAATAAGGGACTTGCAAGAAAATAAAATACCATTAAACAGGGACAATAGTAATATCCCATTTGGGTAATGTTTCAGAACGTTGCCATTGGGATTGGTACTGTTCTAAATCTTGTGACAGAACTTTGATTCCTTTTTCATAGGTGGTTTCAACCAGATGAACAATGGGTGCAATACCTTTCCAAGTCATATTAGAAGCCCAATATGCTACGGTTTCAACAGAATCTAAAATCGCGCCATTCCAATAGTTCTCCAGGGCAGCCCAACACCGCTCTATCGGATTGATGATAATTTTGTTGCCAAAGCAACCCCTATACTCAAACTGTATGCTCAGGCACAATTTTTCATCCAAGCTGGATTCTGGGTGGTGTGTGTGGATGAGAAAACTTCCATTCAAGCACGAGAAGGTTTACATCCTAACAAGGGAGCAGGTGTCAAACAACCAGTTCACTTTGCAGCTAGATACGTTAGAAAAGGAGCAACACATCTTTTTGCAGCATTAAGCGTTGCTGAAGGTCTAATTTATGGTTGTTGCCATCCAACAAAAACATTCCTTGATTTTCAAAGTAAATTGGCAACGGTATTGTTATATAATTATCTGATAATACATAAGACTTTCAAACCAATCTTTAAGAAAAATTGTTTGTGTATATAAATCTCTACTCCGTTTTATGCCAAAAAACGGTATTTTGATTATGGACAGGTCAATTTATAGGCACAAAATGAGCTTTGAGCCTCTATGAACCTTGATTCTCTGATTGAGATAGTTAACCGCAAGTTGGTGGAGAGCCAAAATCGTCCGCTCAATTCCACAGAAGTTCTCATTCTTCGCGGCATCTGGGAATATCAGACCTATAACAAAATTGCTGAAGAAGGTGGCTATAGTGCTGGATACTTGACAAATGTAGTAGCCCCAGAGTTGTGTCAACGGCTCTCTGATTTGATTGGCCAGCGTGTGACTAAAAAAAACTGTCGTATGCTGATGGAGTCTTACGCTGCTTCCCAAACAGCGCCATTAATGAAAACTCAAAGACAGCAGTTCAAAGGACTATCCTCAGACTCTAGTCAAGAGTGTTCACCTCGCTACCCCAGTGGTGCAGTTCCGCCTGATTCTCCCATCTACCTGGAACGCTATTTTATTGAAGAGCAGGTTTATGCAGAAATTAGAAAGCCAGGAACATTGGTGCGGATTAAAGGTCCCAGAGAAATGGGGAAAACGTCACTACTGCTGAGGACTCTAGACTATGCGGAGTGTCAGGGCTACCGTACTGTTAGCTTAAATCTGGAACAAACCGACCAAGCAATATTGAGCGACCTGAATCGTTTTTTGCGCTGGCTATGTGCCAACGTGACTAGTCAGCTTCAGTTAGAGCCGAAACTAGATGAATATTGGGATGATGATATTGGTAGCAAAGTTAGCTGTAGTTTGTATATCAAAAATTATTTACTAGAGCAGATAGATTCTCCTTTGGTTTTGGCATTAGATGAGGTCAACCAGATTTTTGAGTATCCTCAAGTCGCTAAGGATTTTTTACCCCTGCTGCGTTCTTGGTATGAAGATGCGAAAAGATTACCTATCTGGCAAAAACTGCGCCTAATCATAGTTCACTCAACTGAAATTTATGTTCCTCTGCAACTTCAGCAGTCTCCTTTCAATGTCGGCTTACCAATTAAATTAACTAGCTTCAGTTTAGAACAGGTGCAGCAGTTAGCCCAGCAATATGGAATTAACTGGACTGATGGGGATGAAGCTAGACAACTTATGGATCTGGTTGGAGGACATCCCGCATTAGTGAACATAGCACTCTACCATCTCAATCGTCGGGAGGTAACTCTCCCACAATTACTAGAAAGTGCTCCTACTTCCACTGGGCCTTATGTTCACCACTTGCAACGTCATTGGGCAACCTTGCAAGAGCAGACTGAATTAGCGATCGCTCTTGCTACTGTAATGAATTCCACCGAACCAATGCTATTGGAACCTATTATTGCTTATAAGTTAAGCAGTATGGGGCTGATCGAGTTAAATAATAACCAAGCCACACTTAGTTGTCAGTTATATCGACAGTATTTTCAGCCAAAGCTTCTCACTAAATAAAAAAATATTGGCTCAAAGCTGGGGTTACAAATCATTACTGCTAGGTTTTAGTATTTTGGACTTTGGACAAAAAGAACTGTTTGCGTAAATTAGCCGTAAACAAAAAATCTAGGCATTATAAATTACCCCAGTTATTTTTAAAACTGAGTCAACTGAGTTAAACAGTTAAAGCCGAATGGCACTAAGAAAAGCCGAAACGCTTGTGTATTAAGCAGTTTGCAACTGCTTTCGTAATTCGTGCCGGGGTTTGGTCATTAACCCTCTTTTGTCACTCTAGGCAGAGGAAAAATAGAAATAAGGGATATTGAAGTTTTGAAAAATTGAGCGAGTCAGATTATTAACAATCATTTGAAGTTGAAAAAATCCCTCAGATAACTTAGGGATTGTAAAGACTGTAAACCAAGGTTTAATTAAGTTAAATAGCGTAAATGGCTGAAGTATCAAACGGAGGTTATTAAGAATACTATTCCAGCCATTGCCTTGATTCCACAAAGGATGTGATGAAAATATTGATTCAGATTGTGGTGGAAATTTAAGAGGCTATTTATAAAGTAAATCTAAAGGCGAGTAGGAGGGGATGCTCTTAAGGATTAAAATACCTCATATACAGTGTATTTACATAGTTGTTCATGGCTCGAAAGTCTTACCCCACAGACTTAACTGATATAGAGTGGGAAATCCTGGCTCCCTTGATTCCACCAGCAAAAACTGGAGGACATCCACGCACAACAGATATGCGTGAAATATGCAATGCTATCTATTATCATTTGAAAACTGGATGCCAATGGAATATGCTTCCAGGCGATTTTCCACCAAGTTCAACGGTATACAGCTACTACCGTAAATGGCAGTGTAAGGGGGTCTGGGAAAAATTAAACCATACACTGCGCGGTCAAGTTCGCGCAAAACTAGGTAAATCAACACAACCAAGCGCGCTCGCCGCAGACAGTCAGTCGGTAAAAACGGCTGAAAAAAGGGGGATGTTTACGGCTTTGATGGTGGCAAGCTAGTCAAAGGAAGGAAACGGCAAACAATCGTTGATAGCCTTGGGCTATTGCTCAAAGTGATTGTGAGTGAAGGCAATGCTCCTGAAAGAGTTCTTGCAGCTTATGCCTTAATGGAACTAGTGGAGGAACGCCCAGAATTATTGGAAAAAGTTGAAGTTTTATGGGTTGACTCGGGGTATGACGGTGATAAGTTTGCGCTGGCTGTTTGGTTGATGATTCAAGCTCATGTTGAGGTCATACGTCGTACTAATAAAGAGTTTGAAGTTTTACCCAAGCGTTGGGTAGTAGAAAGAACATTCGGCTGGTTTAACCAATACCATCGTTTGAGTAAGGATTACGAACGTCTGACTGAAATGAGCGAAGCTGCTATATATGCCGTTATGACTCGTATTATGTTACGCCGTCTAGCCGTCTAAAGATTTACTTTATAAATGGTCTCTAAGCAGTTGTTCGGAATGGAGACTAACCAACAGATAAGCACTAAAAACAATTTCCCACCATTTCTCTATTTGTGAATAATGAGTTAGGCGAAAATCTGCCCATCCTAATTCATTTTTACTTTGTTTTAAACCATATTCTACCCAAGTTCTTAAACCGTAAAAATTTCCCACATCTCTTGGGGTAATGTCAGGATATTTACTCATGACATACCAAGTCGTGTTTTTTGGAAGTTCTTCTTTATCCGTTGTTATTTGCCAATACCTGATTTCCGATTTTTTACCACATATTATCTCTCTAATATATCTATTTTCTGAACTTAAATCTGAAAAAACGCGCCGGAATCTTTGCCAGTCTCCATATTTTACTTTCGAGCCTGTAACTCCCCATGCTCTGTGGTTTGAGCGAATCGCTACAATAAAATTAAGATTTAATTCATTTAATACGCTTAAAAAATTTTTACCACTTTCACCATATAAGCTATCCGCTAGGACAAGATTGAATCTAAACCCCATTGCCCGCAAAATTCTTATCATTGCCCCAGCAATTTCAGGTTTAGTTAAATATTTTTCTCCTGGTTGTAGTCTTTCCCTCGGTTTATATACTTCAAATATTAGAGGAAACGTCATCCCAGATAAAACTGCATATGCCGTGACTGCCACAATACCATTATCTGTTTTACCTAAATTTCCAATGTACTGTCGTTTCACATAATCAGTCTTATTTCCTTTTTTCTTATCACCTGTCTCATCAATGATTAGTATGATTGGGCGACCTTGAAGTATATATAATATTAATTCTAACCTTTGCCTCCTTAATTCTTTGACATCCCACGGTGATTCTGTTAAAAAATGATGTAATTTTTGATGATTATCTAGCCCGACAATTTTCGCTATTTCCGGTAGAGTTTTACGTTTTATATCAGAAACACATCCCATATGTAGGTACTTAAAAGCTTCAAAGCTTCTCACTTCTGGAAATAGTTTTTGATATAACTGGCAGTATTCGTCCACAAATTTTACTGTGGGCGCAGCTGTGCGAGGCTCAACCATACTCTCTGTCTTAGTTTTTGCGATCGCACTTAATTATACTTTGGCGAGAGTGACAAAAGAGGG
>NZ_JBALDN010000047.1:0-1487 GCF_036917375.1 Nostoc sp. | reverse complement strand
CAATACGGTTCAGTTAAGGCTGAAAGACTGATTAGTGATATGAAATTTAGGAGCTTCAACTCGTTGTCCAGTACCTCTATGTTTTGGCTTTTTAGAACGAAACTTTGATACAGGTTTTTTCACAACTCTAGGGTTATTACGTGAAACTCGTTCAGGTAATAAGGTATCTAAAATCTCTAGGGTTAGCCAATCGAAAAAAAAGGGAATTCTTCTGGTTGTAAGCGTTGAAACTTAGGAAGGGCACGACGGATGACTCGTAATGTTCCTGTAAAACCCAGACGTAATGGTGGAACCTCAGCACTGGTTGCAGCTTGAAACATTAATACCCTGACTGACCAATGCCCCAACAACCAGCCGTATACCTCTTGCACGACTTCCCGTGCTTTTTGGGAACGAACGTGAGTTTTTCGTCCTAAAAGGTGTATTTTCAATTCATCAATTGTATTTTCTACTTCCCAACGCTGATGATACTCTCTGGCTAACAACTCGGCGGGGAATTTTTCAATATCTAATAGGCTTGTAATCAAGCGATATGTAAGTTGTTCAGTAGGGTTTTCTGGATGTTCAATTGTGTATTCAATCACTCGTAGCAGTATTGGTTGACAACCTTTTTTTCTAAGCTTGCCCGATGGATAAATATATGACAGGTAAGAGCCGTCTTCTAAAGGTTGTTCTGCAAGAAATTTCACATTGGCAGGAATTCTTCCTAAATAGTCACATCCCTTAGACACTGTTGTCTTCACCATTGCATATGAATGCAATCCCCTATCCCACATCAATAACATCCCTGATTGTACAGAGCGTAATAATTTCAATGCCCGCACTCGTTCTCCGATGCGATATGGACACATTAAAGCATCAAAGATTAAGTGCGTTCCTGCTTCTACTAATATGACTAATCTAACTTTGGGAAATGCTGCTTGTGTACCTGGACGACTACTGGGGCGACCAAAAACTCTTGCATTTTCATCGCTGTCTGGGACATCGAATACTGTTCCATCAATGACTACAATTCTTAGTCCATTGAGAAACGCTCCTAATGTCTCCTGTGTCGCCATTGGTCGTATTAACTGATGAAATAATTGGCTCATTACCCTTGCACCTAATCGCTGTCGGGCTTGTGTAATGGCTGACTTACAAGGTACTCGCCAATATTTACCAACTTTCACCCATGATTCACTTAGTCCATCAATTAAGTTTTTCAGTACATCACGCATCGAGTCTTTAGACCAAAGACTCATTGCTATTACCAGACTAACCACTAATTGTGCTGGTAGCGATCGCCTGCGTTCCTCTTCGGTTTTGGTATTAGCGATCGCCTGTTCGATGGCAAAAGCTGGAATCGCTGTCTCGATTGCTTTCAGTACGTCACTACTTTGTATATCTGGAGACACCAATAAGAAATCTTTGAGATGCACCACACGCTCATTTTCATTCTTGGACAATGCTTAATTTACACGACTTTCAGCCTTAACTGAACCGTATTG